>CAZLQZ010000006.1:0-77315 GCA_964561995.1 uncultured Methanosarcinales archaeon
ACTTTGTAGGTTACTTGTTAATTTTAGTAATTGCTGGAATTGGATTGTATTTCATCAGTCGGAAATAGTTTTTTTTTAATTTTCTTTTAAATTTTTAAATAAATCATTAAATATTACATAACTTTTAAATACTATTCCTTACTTTTTTATTATCATGAATAAATTTTACATAACTACTGCAATTGATTATCCTAATGCAGATCCTCACATAGGGCATGCTTATGAGAGGATTATTGCAGATGTTTTTGCTAGGTGGCATAGGCAAAAAGGAGACAAAACCTTTTTTTCTTATGGATTAGATGAACATGGACAAAAAATTCAAGATGTTGCCGAAAAACACGGAATTTCTCCTCAAAAGTTTGTTGATAAACAAGCTGAAGTTTTCAAAAAGTTTACTAAATTGTTAAATATTTCTAATGATGCATTTGTTAGAACTACTGATTCTAAGCATGAAAAGTTATGTAAAGAAATGTTTCAAAAAGTTTTAGATAAAGGTGAAATTTACAAAGGTGAATATAAAGGAAATTATTGTAAGTATGAAGAAACATTTTATACTGATTTACAATTAGTTGATGGTAAGTGTCCTGAATGTAAAAGAGAAACAAAAATTGTTTCTGAAGAATCTTATTTTTTTAAAATGGGTTTATATCAAAAAAGATTAATTGAACATATTGAAAAAAATGATAAGTTTATTTTACCAGAAACAAGAAGAAATGAAATTTTATCACGATTAAAAAAAGAAGATTTACGAGACTTGTGTGTTTCTAGAACCAGTTTTGATTGGGGAATTAAATTACCAAATGATCCAAAACATATAATCTATGTCTGGTTTGATGCTTTATTGAATTATTTGAGTGTTATAAATTATCCTTCTGAAATGTGGCCGGCTGATGTTCATGTAATTGGAAAGGACATAATTTGGTTTCATACAGTAATTTGGCCAACTATGTTGATGGCTTTAGATATTGAATTGCCAAAAACAATCTATGCTCACGGTTTTATTAATGATTCAAAAGGAGAAGCAATGAGTAAATCTTTAGGTAATGTTGTAGACCCTGTTGAAATAGTTGAATTATATGGTGCTGATGCATTGAGATTTTATTTGACAAGAGTAATTCCTTATGGTGATGATGGTAGTTTTTCAGAAAAAGAATTAGTTGAAAAGTATAATAAAGAACTCGGTAATGATTTGGGTAATTTATTAAAAAGAGTTCAAGTGTTGTCTAGAAATTATTTTGAAAATAAAGTTGATAATGAAGAATTTAAAGATGAAATAAAAGTAATTGATTCTTTTAATAAAATTGATGAGTTAATTAAAAATTTACAATATCATAAAGCTTTAGATTTAATTTGGTCAGAATTAAGAAAAATTAATGCTTATTTAAACGAAAAGGAACCTTGGAATAATGAAAATCAAAGAAAACAAGTTATTTACAATTCGTTAGATAATTTAAGAATTATTGCTCATTATCTTAATTCTTTTATTCCTGAAAGTGCAGAAAAAATTTCTAAACAATTAAAATTTAAGTTTGACACTTTTGACAATTTGAAGTTTGGAACTCAAAATTATGAAATACAGCATGGTGATATTTTATTTCCTAAAATTGAATTTGAAGAAACTCCGGAATTTCCATTAAATCTTAAAGTTGGAGAAATTTTAGAAGTAAAAAGAGTACCAGATGCTGATAAATTATATTTGTTGCAGGTTAATTTAGGTACTAAAAACATTCAATTGGTGGCAGGTGTTGCACCTTATTATTCAGAAGAAGAATTAAAAGGAAGACATATTATTGTTGTAACTAATCTTAAAAAAGCCAAATTAAGAGGTTTTGAAAGTCAAGGGATGCTGTTGGCTGGAAGTAAAGATGATAAAGTTAAATTATTAAGTGCACCTAATACTAGTCCTGGTGGTGAAGTTAATGTTGAAGGTTTTTTAAATGCAACTAGGGAAATTAGTTATGATGAATTTCAAAAAGTTAAATTAAAAGTAAAAGATAAACACGTTTGGTTTAATGATAAAATTTTAAAAACAAGTAAAGAAGATGTTGAAGTTGATGTTGCAGACGGTGCATCTGTAAGATAAATTCTAAATCTTTTTATAATTAAAACTATTTCTTATATTTATGGACATAAAAACTGTAAAACAATATGTTGATTTTCTTGATGCGGTTGTTGAAGATGGATCTGAATTAAATATTGTTGATTTTGGTGGAAAATATCTTGATAGTTTTGGTTTAGCTTTTTATGAAATTGCTGAAGAAAAAGGTCACATTGAAATTCATAGACCAGAAGATGGATATAGACATTTAGGTATAACTTTAGAAGGATTGCATGTTTTAGAAATGTTAACTTCTTTTTATAATCCTAAACGTATTTCTGATTTAGAAAAATTTGTATCGATGAATTAAAGTTTTCCTTGATTATCAATAATGTGGTTTATTGCTTTATTCACAAAATCTTTTCTTCCAACACAAGTTAAAGTTTCTCTAAGAGTTGTGTAAAATGGTCCTTTTAAGATTTTGTAACTGTTTTCAAACCAGCCTAATATCTCGTCTAACCACTCTTCTTCTTCAGCCCCACCAGTTAAATGGTCTTCAATGTGTAATGCTGTAAAAGCACCATCTAAGGCTTCTCCAATTTCTTTGTCAGTTCCATAATTTCTTTCAATATATTGGACAACATATAATTCCTGATTTAATCTTTTAAATAAATCTCTTCTTGGATGACTTATTTGAATGTTCATGTATTTTATAGGTAACTCTTCGTATTTGATCATTTTATTTCCTACAAATAAATATAATATCTATTCCCTCATTTATTTCTTTTTCAATAATAAATAATTCTTTTATTTTATCTTTAATATGTTCTAATTTAGAACTTGCTTTTAATATGCTAAATCCGAATTTTTGACCAACTCTTTTCATTTCTTTTAATCCTTTTTCTATGTTGTCAAAGTTGTGTATTGCAGTTACTGAGATTACATTTTCAAATTCATCCTCTTTAAAGGGAAGATTTTCTGCTTTTCCTTTAATGTGAGGGAAAGTATTTTTACTTAGTAATTCTTCGCAGGGATCTATTCCAATAATGTTAGAAAATAATGAACTGCTTATCCCTGTACCACACCCGACATCTAATGTTTTTTTGTTTCCTATGTGACTATAAATTATTTTGGTTTTATTAAGTTGCTCTTCTTTTCTTAAAGAGTGATATTTGTCTGCATTGGAGTATTCCATATTAGTGGGTAATTAAAAGTGTTATAAAAAACCTTTCAAAACATTTAAATAGTAGTTTTTTAAAGAATTTATTATGACTGATCAATTATTTTATGTTGGTGTGTTGCAATTAACTGTAGTATTTTTATCTATTGCTGCAGGTATTATCTCAATAACATTATTTAAGGTTTCAAAAAAACATGAAGTTCTTTCTGCTTGGAAGACTCTTATAGTTGTATTAATTTTATTTGCTTTTGGAGAAATACTTGGAATTTTAGATGCTTTTAACATATATCGAGAAATTGCCTTTTTAAGACATGTTATGCCTTCATTTATTTTAGGTTTTTTAATTGTCGCAATAGTACAACAAATATTTATAATAAAGGGTAAAGCATAATGGTATACGAAACTTTTATAGCATCATTGTCAAAGATTGCAGCAATTTATAATGTTGCATTTAGTTTGATTGTGTTTTATTTATTACTACAATTAATTTTAATGGGAAAAAAACATAAAAAGGTTTTCATTAAACCTTGGTATTTTTTATTTGCTGCAGTTTCAGTTTTTGTAGTTGAGGAATTTTTAACGATACTTAAGTTTTTTAATGTACTTTCAGATGTAATTGTACCAAGATGGATTAATGCAGTTTTTGAGTTAATTATGGTTACTTTATTCATATATATGCTGTTTGTTCAGATAAATCATGTGAGTGAAAAGTACAACAAAAAGAAAGCTTTTTAAATAATAATTTAATCACGATAAAAATGGACGAATTAAAAGAACAACAATGCCCAATCTGTCAAAAGAAAACTTTGACTTTGATGGAAGATGAACAGGAAGTACCTTTTTTTGGTAAGCTTGCTATCTTTTCAATGACTTGTTCTGATTGTGGATTTAAAAAATCCGATATTGAATCTATTGCACCTAAAGAAGCTGTTAAATATACACTAGAAGTAAATTCTGAAGAAGATTTGAAAATTAGAGTTGTTAAGTCTTCAGGAGCTACAGTTAAAATTCCACATATTATTACAATGGAACCTGGTCCTGCTTCAAATGGTTATGTTACCAACGTTGAGGGAGTTTTAAATAGAGCTAAGGAAGCAGTAGAAACTATGAAAGATAGTGATGAAGATCCAAAAATTCAGAAGAAATGTAAAAATATGCTTAAAAAAATTCAAAAAGTTTTATGGGGCAGAGAAAAAGTTAAAATTACAATTGATGATCCCACTGGAAATAGTGCAATAATTTCTGAAAATGCTGTTAAATCAAAATCTAAATGAGTTCTTTTAAATAATCATTTAATCTTTTTTCTCTTTTACCTGGTTCAATAACTAATTCTAATCTGTTATTCATTTCATAAATTATTTCTTTAATTGGTACTCTATGGAATGTGGCTAATATATTTTGAATGTTTTTAATTCCTTTTCCCATAATTGAGTTTAATGTTTCGTAATCAAAATCTCTTCTAAGAACAGTTGCATACGCTTGAGCGTGTCTTAAATACTCTTTAAATGCACAAGTTCCGTTTTCTTTTCTTAAAAAGTATCTTTGAGAAGAATGATAAATTTTTCTTGTATTGGCACTTGCTGCAGTAAAATCAATTATTGTTGATTTTGATACTAAATCATATTGTCCATCTTTTCTATATCTAATATTGTTTGATTCTCTAAATACTTTATTTTGACATGCAATTCTAAATTTTCTGTTTAAATATTCTCCCACAAATTCATCTTGTCCATTAGGAAATATTAAGTGAGAATCCTTTTCTATAGTGTCAATTTTATCTGCTAAATAAGCTCCAAAAATTCGAGAAGGGATATCATGTTGTAATTCAATATGTCCTAAATTCGTAAATGTTTGGGGCAAAAACCCTGCAATTACTATTGCTATATCATCGCTGCATCCTTTTCCTCTGTGAAGTCTATGATAAACATTTTTATAGCTTTTTTCTTTTGATTTATCTTTAACTGCTGAATGTAATTTTAAGTCTTTCCATTTAATTTTATTAAGGTCTATATTGTCCCAATCAAAATTTGTTTTTCTAAAAATCCCTAAATCATACAATAATTCTTCTCTTTTTTCTCCTTCTAAAAAACAAAGAAATTCGGACCAATTTTGATATGATGATGTTGAAAGGTGTGTTAACCAAATCCCTTGTTCTTTTAATAAATTACTATCTGTTTGGTAACATTCTCCTCCACCCATTTGAAATCCATATTTGTTAAATACTTCACTTCTAATTCCTTCATAACGATCCATTAATGATGCAAAGTAAAATCCTCTCATCATTTCCATAAGATTAACTTTTACTCCTTTAAATAAAGTCATTCCAGAAATATTTTTTTTCCTAATGGTTTTATATTTTTTATCAGGATTAAATTTTGACCCACTTTTAATGGAATAGTCCAAAAAATCATCCATTAATGTAACTATTTCATCAATGTATCCTTGACTTCTTTTTTCAAAAGTTGTGAGTAATCTTCTTTCTCTTTCAATTTCTCTTCTTTGATGAGCTAAACAACTTATTACTCTGTCAGTGGTGGTATTTTCATAACTATCTTCTTTAAATGTGGCATGTCTATTTTGAGCATGACCTGCAATTGCTCTTACATTAAGATCAAATTCAAGATCTTTTGATGCAAACATTAAAGACCCTTCAATATTCATAGCACAAAAGTCTCTTGCAATCATTTCAGAAGGAGCTTCTGCAGATTTCCACATTAATGTATTAAATTCTTTTTCATCTTTTGTAAATAAATTTTCAACAATATATTTTAGTTTTGAATTGTCTAATTTTGCGATGTCTGAAATAGAAGGGATATTAAATTCTTCTCGTGGATATTTCTCTTCAAGTTTGTGATGAAAATAGCTACAAATTTGTCTTTCGGTAGGTTTTGAAGGTTTAAGTTCTGAGTCTAAGTTATTTCTTCCCATATTATAAATGGTTTTAATCTTATTTTTAACTATTTGTCTTTTTTAAACCATATTTTACTTATTTAGTTTTCTTAAAATACTATTTAATTCAGAAATCTTTCTTTGTTGATCCATAATTGTGGTGAGTAGTGTGGTATTTTTATATTTTAAGTCTTTTATTTCTAGGTCTTTTCTCTTAATTGCTTGTTCATAGATTTTATCATTCATTATATGTTTTTATGTTAATTTTGTATTTAAATCTTTTCTATTGGATATAATACTTAAATTTTATATATCTTGTTAAATTACTTAATTTATGGTTAAATATAATCCTCAAAATAATCCTTACAGGCCACATTTAAATGATGAAGTATTAGACACTCTTATTGATAAGTCTAAAACAAGATTTTATTTTGAAAAGAAAATATATTTTAGTCATATGTCTAGAAAATATATGGATCAAATTGAAAGAAGACTTGAGCAGCGGGCTGCTAAAATGCCTGATATGTTGGAGGCAAATAGGTGGAAAAATGATGTTAGAAATACACTTAAGCAATTCTTAGTTCCAATAAAAGGATATGAATTTGATGAAAGAACTGCAACTTTAATTACTACAGAGAAAATTCAATCTTTTAAAGGCCGGGTAACAAGTGCTTTTTCTTGTACAATTGAATCCCCTTACAAACTTAAAAGAGCTTTGGGGTATTTGACTGCGGGAATTTTAGTTGGGTTTTGTCTTTATGGTGGTTATGTTGTAAAAAAAATGATTTTAGCATCATCTGAAACTGCTGGAGCAAGGGCTGCTACTTTGGAAGAAATATTTCTAAAAAATGATGGTCAAAAAGAATAATTTTATTTTTTTTCAATTAATTTTGCTTTTTCAACAATTAAATTGCCCGTATTTTCATCTTCCATAATTATTTTACTTTTTATTATTTTAATTTTTTTCTTAAATAATGGACAATCTAAAACTAGGCTTTCAAATTCTCCACCTTCACCTGCAATATTAACACCAATTTTATCTTTTTTCTTTATCAATTCGTCAATTTCTTTATCGGTAATTATCTTATTTAACCAGGTTTTGTCTAAGCCATATGCTGCAATTGATGAGAATATAATTTCAAATTTTTCTTTTACAATTTCTCTCATTTCTTCTTCTTGATCTTTATGCCATAATGGTGAGAAAACTTTTAATCCCAAATTGTCGCAAATTCTTTCAATTCTATTTCTTTGGTAGGTTGAAAATAATGCTCCTGTAATTATTCCGTCTAATGAAAATTTACTTTTAGCTTGCTCAATTGCTTTTCTTAAATCTTTTAACTCTTCTTCTTTTTTTCCTTCTGTTTCAAATTTAATTAAAGGAATATCTAATGCTTCGGATTGTAAGTCAACTAAATCGATGTTTGGTGTATGAAACATGTATGAATGTGGATTTTTAGATTTGATTGTAATTAGGCATTTTATGTCATAATTCATTTTTTTCATAACGTAAATTGCATATGTGGAATCTTTTCCTGAAGAAAATAACCCTCCTAATCTTAAATTATCATCTTTTTTGAATCTTCTTAAGTATTCAGATTTTTTCATTCCTTCTTTTTTTGCAATTTTTCCTAATCCTTTGTCAAATTTACTTCCGTATTGGGCAGCTTTTTTTCTTCTAAATGAATAATCTTTTTTAATGCCTAAATCATAACAAACTTCTCTTAGAATTAATTTTTTAACTCCATCTTTATATTTTAATTTTTGAGGAATTCTTAATGCGTATTTAACTAAATCTAAATCTAGAAAAGGTAATCTTAATTCAATGTTATTGTACATGGTTATAACATCATCTCTATAGAGATCTCTGTGATAAAGTTGTTGTAGACCGTATAAACACTCTTCATTTAAATTAGAGCTTAATTCGTGTCTTTCATAACCTGCAAATATTTCTTCAGAACCTAATCCTGAAAAAATTACTTTTATGTCATCTTTTTTTGCTTTTTGACAAGCTAAATAAAATGGTAATGCAACTCCAACTTTAACTACATTAGAATCTTCAATTAGTGGAACTATTGTTTTTAAATGTTTGTCAATTTCTTTTACAGGTATTTTGACAACTTTTAATTTTAAATCCCATTCTTTTGCTATTCTTTCAGCATAAATTAAATCCTCTGATTTTGACATTGTTTTTTCATCAAGTACTCCAATATAACAAGTAAAATCTACTTTTAATTCTTTTAATAAAAATGCAATTACTGTAGAATCAATTCCTCCTGAAAAAAGTAATCCTACTTTTTTATTAGGTATTCTTTTTTTAATAGCATTAATTAATTTAATTTTTAATTCTTCTTTTATTTTTTTCTTAATTTTTAATTCAGGTTTAAGGCTAAAGAATTTTCTATTTATGAATTCAATTTCATTTTTTTCTATGTCATAAACTAATATTTTTCTTGGATTTAATTCTTCAATTTTTTTAAATCCTAAATTTTCTAAAACTTTTTTTTCTGAGCAAAAACCAAATTCTTCTTCTTTTGAAAACCAAATTGGTTTAATTCCAATGATGTCTCTTACTAAATATACTTTATTATTGTCCCAATAAGCTAAAGCAAATACTCCGTCAAATTCTTCAATTATATTAATTCCTTTTTTTTCTATTAATTTGAAAATTGTCTCTGAATCGTTATTTGTTTTAAGATTATTTTTTTCTTTTAATTCTTTCCAGTTATATATTTCGCAATTAGAAATGAATTTGTTTTCTAAGGGTTGAGGTATATGATTTATAATTGCATGAAGATTGTGACCTATGCCATTTTTTCCTTTAACAAAAGTATTAGAACTATCTTTCCCTCTATATTTTATTAGCTTTAATCCTGCATCTATTCTTTTTTTTACGTCCTTAGCATTGAACAATCCAATTATTCCGCACATGATTAGAAATTATAGGTTAGAGTATATAAAAGTTAGCTAATTATTAAATATTCTAAAATCTTCTTTTGTGTAACCTTTATTTGAAATTTTAATTTTCAATTTTCTTTGTGCTTTAATATTTAATAATCTTGGGTATTCTCCTCTTGTACCCATTGCTATTCCAATATCTTCAAAGATATGGACTTCATATCCATTAAAACCATTTCTTCTTTTTACAATCTCTTTTAATTTTGGATCTAGTTCTTCAACTGCTTCATTTACCAATTCATCAATCATTTTTCGTTCTAAACTTGTTTTTATGGCAAGATCTTTTTCAAGAACAAAAGCAAGGTCAGATTCACAATCTGGGCTAAGGTAGGCATCCAAAGATACAATTTCTCTAAGTCTTTCAAAATATAAATATTTTCGAATTAGTTTTTCATTTTTGTTAAGTGCTTTTGAAATCTCGATTGGTTCAGGATTTCTTTCAAGTTTATTTTTTAATTCATCACTAGTTTTTTGAATTGAGTTAATTGTTTCTTGAGCTGTAACTGGAAATCTAATTGTTGTGCCATAATTATTAATTGCTCTTCTAATTTTGTGTTTAATCCAATCGCCAGCGTAACCAGAAAATCTACCTTTGTTTGGGTTGAATGTTTTTGCTGCGTGCATTAGTCCCATGTTTCCTTCTTGAACTAAATCTTCATAATCTAAACCTCTATCTACAAAGAAATTGGCAATTTTTTGAACCAATCTCAAATTACATTCTACTAATGTATCTATTGCAAGTTCATTTCCTTGTACAGATTTAGTTCCCAATTCGAATTCTTCTTTTTTTGATAGTCTGGGAAATTGTTTAATTTCTCTATCATATTGTGTTCTCTGTCTGTAATTAGTCATTAGAAACAAAGGAAATTTTAGTTGATTTTAAAAGATTTTGACTTTTTTTATTGTTTTTTAGTAGAAATTTGTTTTATATGTTGTAATTAATTATTAAATAAACGTAAATCAAAATTTGAATAACCTTTTTTTTCTAATTCTTTTTTTATTACTTTTTCTGATTCTTTTTTTATTTGTCTTATTCTTTCTCTAGTTTTTCCAATAACTTTGGCTATATCTTCTAATATTTTGGGTTTATTGCCATTTAGTCCATATTTTAAAGTTATAATTATTTTTTGTCTTGAATCTAATTTTTCATTTATAATTTGATAAAGTTCTGTTACTATGTTTTGTCTTTCTTTATCTGGGTTTTGATCTGTGTCAATTGTCTTTTCGTCTTTAATAACTTCTTCTAAACAATCTATGTCCTCTTCTGTTATTGGAGCATCAAGAGATGCAGTTTTTAATAATTTTTCATTAATCAAACTTTCACCAGCTTGTTTTGGACTATATCTTGTATCCTTTGAAACTTCTTGATGTGTTGGTTCTCTTCCTAATTCATTTTTTAATCTAATATATTCTGCATGAATTTTGGTAATTTTTCCATATGCGCTAATTGGTATTCTTATTGTTCTGCTTTGATTACAAAGTCCCAGTTTCATTTGTTGTTTAATTTGCCAGCAAGCATAAGTTGAAAATTTAGCACCTTTAGTGGGATCAAATCTTTTTGCAGCTTCCATTAATCCTATGTTTCCTTCTTGTACTAAATCGTAATAAGGAAGTCCTAATTCTGTAAATCCGTGGGCTAATTCCATAACTAGTCTTAAATTAGAAATAACTAATTTGTCCATTGCTTCTTTATTTCCTTTTTGAACTAATTTTCCAAGAGTTATTTCTTCTTCTCTTTTTAATAAAGGATATTTTCTGGCTAATGTTGTATATGTTGTATTTTTTTCATATTTTCTCATAAGAACCAAAAGAAATTTAGTTAGCTTTTAAAAGATTTTGACCGGTTTTATTATTTTTTAGTAAAAATCTCTGTAGTATGGTGTAATTAATTAATTATTAAATGAACGCAAATCTAAATTGGAATAACCTTTTTTTTCTAATTCTTTTTTTATTATTTTTTCTGCTTCTATTTGTATTTGTCTCGCTCTTTCTCCTGTTTTTTTAATTGCTTTACCAATTAATTCTAGTTTTTTTGGTTTACTTCCATTAAGTCCGTATCTTAATGTGATTACTTTTTTTTGTGTTGGATTTAATTGGTCTAAAATATTGTAAGTTATTTTTACTAGTCTTTTTTTATCTCCATTAGGATAAAAATAAAGATTTTTATTACTTTCATCTTCTACAACATCTTCTAAATTATCTCCTTCCATGTCTAACCTTATTGCTGCATCTAAAGATCTAGTTGTAATCAGTTTTGAAGAAAATAAATATATTCTAACTTGTTTTTCTTTTAATTTTGTTTCATTAGATACTTCTTGAATTGTTGGATTTCTACCTAATTTATCTTGTAAAGTATTGTATGTTCGGGTAATTTTTGAAATTTTTTCATATGCTGTAACTGGTATTCTAATTGTTCGACTTTGATTTCCTAAATATCGTAAAATCTTTTGTTTAATCCACCAGGCAGAATAATTGGAAAATTTACTTCCTTTTTTGGGATCATATTTTTTGCTTGCAATTATTAAACCTTTGTTTCCTTCTTGAATTAAATCTTCAGAATCTACACCTAGGAATTTGTATTCCTTGGCTATTTGTCTTACAAGTCTTAAATTACTTACTACTAATTTTTGGGCAGCTTTTTCATCTCCTTGTTGAACTCTTTCTCCAAGGCTAACTTCCTCTTTTATTGTTAATAAAGGAAATTTTTCAATGTCTCTGTCGTATAAAAATCTTTTACTGTATCTGTCCATAGGAAATATAAAGAATTGAGATTAATTTTAAAAGCTTTTGACTAGAATTATTCTTTATCTGCCATCTTCCACATTACATCAAAATAACTTTTAAATGCTTTTGCGGCAGCTTTATTTTCAATAACAATTGCTTCGGGAACGTCTGTCCAAATTACAATTGCAATTTTATCACCATAAATATTTGTTACTGCTGGGCTTTCGGCAACATCTAGAAATCTGTGTTCGGAATATCTCGAATCTTCCATTTCTTTTCTACCTTTTCTGCAAATTAATTTTGTTTTAAAATTATTTTCTCTTTGCATTCTCATAAATTGTAATGCGAATTCCGGTATTTTTTTAGAAAATTGTCCTTCACTTCCATAAACAAAATTATCTTTTTTTGAATTGGCCATGTCTCTAAATATCTGTTTAACTCCTTTAATTCCTTTAAATAATCTTACTTGGCCTTCAATTTTATTAGCTTTATGTCTCGCACTTAATTCTGGTAAAATTTCTTTAACTTCTGATTCTTGTTCTTTAATATAATCTAGTAATCTTTTTGGACCTGTTGCTTGAAACCATTTAACTTTTCCAATTAAAACATAACTAACTAATGCTTTTTCAATTAGTGATTTTAATGAATTGTAGCACGAACTTCTGTCAACTTCTGCAAGTTTTGAAATCTTTCCTGCTTTTTGAGAGCCATGGTCGTTTAATGCCAAATAAACTTTAATCTCATTTGGACTAAAACCCATGTTTGATAGAACTTTTTCAACTTTCATAATTTTATGAAAATTTGGTGTTATTTAAATATTGTGTTGTTGTTTATTCTACAACGGATAGATTATGAAATTCTTAATTCATTAATTTGTTTGAATCTATTGTAGTAGTCATTACTAGTTTTGTATAATTTCCAAAATACTATTATTAACCATTCTAGCCATTCTTTGTCATAAATTTCATAGTAAAGTCTTATGTCTTGAGGAAGTTCCTTTTCTTGATACATTTCTTTTAGTTCTTGAGTATTAAATCTTGCAAATGACTCATCAACTATGTATCCACGTAAAGGTTGGTAGTGATGTTTAATTTCTATAAATTCGGGATATTTTGTTAACAAAGGAATCATTTTTTCAATGTTACTTAATGAAGCAATATTAATTCTGCATAAGATTTTAATCATTACTTTTCTTTTTAACAACTCTTCCAGAATTTGGGACATTTTTTTATCATCTTCTATTTTATTTATAAAAGAAAGATTTCCTGAAAATATGTAAACTACATTTTCTGCTCTTCTTAGAGCTTCACCCATTTTATAGGTTTTGGCGTTTAATTTATCACTAAAAGATTTTTTATTTTTGTCTGGAATGTACTGGAAAACTTCTAAAAAATCAAATTCTTCTTTTTTTCTTGATGTTTTAATTTGATTGAATAAGTCTTCTTTAATATCGTCGCTAATTAATGCTTCTGAATAATTATAATAAACTACTTTTACTGCTCCGGGTGTATTTTTTCTAAATACTTTAATATTTATTAATCCTGTTTGTTCTTTTATTTTTTTTGTATATGAGTCTGCAGTAACCCAGCTTTTTTTAATTAATTTGGATATCTCTTGAACTGTTTTTGGTTCATTTTTTACAAATTTTACAATTTTTTCTACTATTTTTGCTTCCATTATATGCTCTTAAGTTATTCTTATTTATATGTTTTTCTAAAACTAAGTTTTAATTTAGTTAAACTAACTGTTAAATCAATTAAAACACTATAGGGTATTACAATGAAACAATATATATTAACCGGAGGACCTAGTTCAGGAAAAACAACCTTAATTGGGATGTTGAGTGACGACTTTCAAACAGTTCCAGAAGCAGCAGAATTAGTAATTCAAGAACAACAAACAAAAGGGATTGAAATACCGCAAATTCAACCAAATTTTCAGGGTTTGGTATATCAAAAACAAAAACAACAATTAGAAGATTTACCTTATGCACCTATCGCTATTTTTGATAGAAGTATTGCAGATGGATTAGCTTATTGTGCTCTTTTTGATAAACCTGTACCAGATGGTTTAGCTAGTGAAGATTTAACTAATAGATTCGAAGAAGTTTTTTTAATTGAAAATCTTGGTTTTGCACAGGATAATGGAATAAGATATGAAGATAATGACTTATCTATTAAAATCCAAGAACAATTATTTAAAACATATAGGGAACTTGGTTATAATCCCATAAGAGTGCCTGCATTTTGTGATTTATCAAAAGATGATAGTATTGCACAAAGAATGAAAATCATCTATGAGCAAATAAAATGCTAACTTTTGGAATGATTAAAGAAGTGGATTTTTATTTTTTTAATTCTTTAATGTCTCAAAATAAATTAAAAGAATTTGAAATAGATAAATCGGTTGAAAGTTTTGTTAAAAAGTATGGTTCTTTGTTAAAAGGATATGATACTTTCACATACAAATTAAGGGAAAGATTGTATGATGTTTGTGGTGATTTAGTTTTGGAAAATAAATTAAAACTAACAAATGTAATTCCTTTATCTTCTGGGGGAAGTTTAGATTACGCTTTATTTGATGATTATATTAAAAATTCAAGGTCTAATTTAGAGTCTGCATTAAAGTCAAATAAAAATATAGTTTTTGTAATGGGTCATAAAAATCCTGATACTGATGCAGTTATTAGTTCAATGTTTGAAGCTTGGAGAAATCATTTAGAAAATCCCTTGACAGTTTATGTTCCAATTGTTCAAAGTAAAAGACTTCCTGATGAAGTTACAGAATTAATACCGAGTTTGTCTGATTATGTACTATTAACTAATGATCCTTTGTATGAGTTGGCAAAACAATCAAGTTTAATAAGATGGATTTCAGTCGATCAAAATGAAGAATCTGAAGTTCAGAAATCTTTTGTTAGTATTATAGATCATCATTTACCTTCAAAAATTGCTAAAAATCAAAACATTCCAAAAACATTAGAATTGCTTGGTTCTTGTGCAGCTTTGGTAACTAGAAAATATTTAGGGATGGGTTTTTCTTTAGATGAGAAACTTGCCAAAATTCTTTATGGGGCTTCTTTAATGGATACTGAAAACAAAACTATTTCTAAAATGACTAAAAAAGATGTTTTAATAATGGATTATTTGAAAAAAACTTCAAGAATAAAAGACGATAATGAATTTTATAGTAAATTAATGGGCAGATTATTAAATACTGATGATGCTGATAATTTATTTAATCGAGATTATAAAGATAATTTTGGATTTGGTTTTGCAGTGGCTAAAGTAAAAAATTGTTTTAGCAATAATGGTGAAGTTAAAAAACAAAGTTTAGTAAATAGATTATATTCTCTTGCAAATAATAATAATAAAGAAAAAGATTTCCCATTAACTTTGGTTAAGATAACTGATTATTGTAATGATAATATGACTGTTAATAGAGAAAGAATAGTTGTGCTTTTTAATGTGGATGTAGGTGATGAATTTAAGAAAACGATTAAAATGACTTTAGAAGGTACTATTCACTTTGAATTTCAGGAAGATGAATTAAATTCTGAATTGTCTTATGTTGATTTATGTGGGACTGGTTTACAATTGTCAAGAAAAAAAATGGTTCCTATTTTACAACCTTTTATTGGTCTTTCTATGGGTAATGATTTTCATTATGTTTAAATCTAAAAAAAGAGTTCTAGGGGTGTTTATGATTGATTTTATGAACTTAGTCGTAGTTGTTGTCTAATTTTCTACAACAAGTCTTTATATCTCTAGTTCTTTTTTTCTAATGAAATGAACCGACAAACTGAATTAGAACAAAAAATTCGAAGACTTCATCCAAACTGGAGTCAAGACAAAGCGAGGTTTTTAGCTTTGCAAGTAGTTGGAAGAATAGCAAAAAGGGAATGATAAAAATGAAACAAATAATTGGAATGATACACGTAGAAGCTCTACCCGGAACTCCTAAAAATAAGTACGGTATGGGCTATATAGTGAATAAGGCATTAGATGAAGCTTTTGTTTATGCAAGAAATGGTGTGCATATGTTGATGATAGAAAATATGCATGATGTTCCTTATACAAAAGTAATCCGTCCAGAAGTCACTGCTGCTATGTCAATTGTTGGGATGACTGTTAAAAAGGCCGCTTTGCCCGTAGGAATACAAATTCTTGCAGGTGGTAATAGAGAAGCTCTTGCGGTAGCAAAAGCTGCAGGATTAGACTTTATAAGGGCTGAAGGTTATGTTTTTGGACATATTGGTGATGAAGGTTACTTTGATTCTTGTGCTGGAGAACTTTTAAGATATAGAAAATCACTTGGAGCAGATAATGTTAAAGTTTATACCGATATTAAAAAAAAACATTCAAGCCATGCATTAACAAATGATGTATCTTTAGAAGAAACTGCTAGGGCAGCTAAATTCTTCTTGTCTGATGGAGTGATAATTACTGGAAGTTCAACAGGAAAAGAACCTTCTTTAAGTGATTTGGCAGAAGTTCAAGAACTTGAAATGCCAATATTAATTGGTTCTGGAATAACTGCTCAAAATTTAGAAAAATATTGGAATTTTGCTGATAGTTTTATTGTTGGAAGTTATGTTAAAAAAGATGGAAACTGGCAAAATGAAATTGATGAAAAAAGAGTTCGAACATTAATGGAAAAATATAAAAGGCTGCAATATGAAAATAAATAAAATGAAAAGAATAATACTTGCAAGTACTAGTCCAAGAAGACATGGACTTATGCAACAAATTGGTTTAGATTTCGAAGTAATTCCTTCTAATTATGAAGAAGATATGACTATGAATATGTTCTCTTATAAACTAGTGCAAACTTTGGCTTATGGAAAAGCAAAAGAAGTTGCTAACCGAGTTAAAAGTGGAATTGTTATTGGTGCTGATACTTTTGTTACTTTAGGAAATAAAAAATTGGGTAAGCCAAAATCAAAAGAAGATGCTAAAAATATGTTAAGGATGCAATCTGGAAAAATGCAAAAAATTTATTCTGGAATTGCAATTATAGACGTTAAATCAGGTAAAGAATTAATTGCATATGAAGTTACTAAATTAAAAATGAAAAAGCTAACAAAAAAAGAAATTGATGGTTATGTTGCAACTGGAGAACCATTAGATAAAGCAGGGGCATTTGCACTACAAGGTTTGGGTGCTATTTTTGTTGAAAAAGTTGATGGTTGTTATAGTAATGTAATTGGGTTACCGTTACATTTACTTGCAAATAAACTTAAAGAATTTAACATAGATATATTTAAACATAAAAAAAATATTTAGATAATTTTTTTTATTCTATTATTGTTCCCATAAATTTCTTATCATTAAGAAGATTCTCTATATTATTTAATTTTCTTCCATTAGCAATAATTACTTTTAATTTTAATCTTTTTGCTGCTTTAGAAGCAATAGGGTCAAAAGGAGCATTTGAACCTGGAACCCAATCTGTGCCTACAATTTTTAACATTTCGTCCCAAGTAATATTTTTTAACATTTTAGCATTTTCGTATTTTCTTGGATCTTTAGAATAAACATAATGTGTATTGGTTAAATTAATTACCATTTTTGCATCATAAGTTTTAGCAAACATTACTGCATCATAATCTGTTGAACATCCTGGTTTCCATCCTGCTGCAATAATCACGTTTTTATTTGTTTTAACTTTTTTAGTTGGATCAGTTATTACTTCTTTATATGCTTCTTCTTTAAAAGCAGTTAATACTAACTGAGCATTTAATATTGTTGATTTAATTCCTATCTTATCTTTTTCAACAAGTGAAGAGCCTAATTTATCTGCTGCATCAATATATTTTCTTGCTAATGCACCACCGCCAACAACTAAAATAAATTTATACTTCTGAGAAAGAATGAATTTTTTAAGTTTGTTAATGTATTGAAAATCTATTTCATCAGGTACTATTATGCTTCCGCCAACGCTTATTATTATTGTTTCCATAATGTATTACTTAAATTAATGTTATAAAAAGGTATCGGAAGTTGGTAAATAACTGTTATTTTATTTTAACAAAAACTTAATAAAGGAATTAATATAATTCCTATGATTATGCAGGAAGTGATTGTTAAAGGAAGAGGTGGCCAAGGTGCTAAAACTGCCGTAGAAATTCTGGCAAAAGCAGCTAATTACGAAGAGAAATGGTATTTGGCATACCCTGAATTTGGTCCAGAAAGAAGTGGAACTCCTATTAATGCTTATTTTAAAGTAGATGATATAAATATTAGAAGTAGAGAGCCAATTAAATGTCCCGATATAATTGTTGTTTTTGATAAAACTTTAGAAAATTTTTCAAGAGGATTAAAACGAAATGGAGTTATAATTGTAAATTCTATTATAGAAAAAAAATATAATTTTGTAGATGCATCAACTATTTCAAAAGAAATAGCAGGTAGATTTATTCCTAACATGGTTATGTTGGGTGCATTAATAAAAATAACAAGTATATTAAAAAAAGAGTCAGTTCAAAAAGCAATTAATGATACTTTTGAAAAAAAAGTTGCAGATTTTAATATAAAATGTTTTGAAGAGGGTTATAAACAAGCAAAATGAGAAAAGCATATAATGGTATGAATGCAGCAGTAGAAGCTTTAAGGCAAATAGACCCTGAAGTTGTTCCAGCATATCCTATTACTCCTGCAACAGGAATTCCTGAAGGTTTTTCCAAATTAGTTGATGCTAAAAAAGTAACTGGTGAATTAATTACAGTTGAATCTGAACATTCTGCATTGTCTGCTTGCGTTGGTGCGGCAGCAACTGGTGTAAGAACTGCAACAGCAACGGCTTCTCAGGGCTTGGCTTACATGTTTGAAGTTTTAGGAATTGCATCAGGATTAAAATTACCCATTTTAATGTATGTTGGAAACCGTGCATTATCCGCTCCAATTAATATTCATTGTGATCATTCAGATTCAATGGCTGCACGTGATCAAGGTTGGATTCAATTATATTGTGAAACCGCTCAAGAAGTTTATGATTTAAGTTTAATAGGATTGAAATTGGCTGAATGTGTTCGTCTTCCTATAATGATTTGTCAAGATGGTTTTATTACTACTCATACTGTTGAACCTGTAGAGATTCAAGAAGATAAAAAAGTAAAAAAGTATATTGGAGATTATAGAAATAAAGATGGTTTATTTAATTTTAAAAAACCAAAAACTATTGGACATTTTGCAATGCCTGATGTTTTTTTTGAATTTAAAGAACAACAAGAAAGAAGTATGAAATATGCATTAAAGCAATACTCTGTATTACAAAAAAAATATTCAAAATTATTTCATAAAAAAGAATATCCTTCAGTTGCTCGTTATAAAGTTTCACAAGCAGATTATGTAATTGTTTGTATGAGTTCTGTTTCAGGAATTGTTAAGGATGTTGTTAATGAATTAAGAGAAGAAGGTTTTAAGGCTGGTTGTTTAAAAATTAGAATGTTTAGACCATTTCCTTCTAAGGATGTAATGAATGCACTTAAAAATGTTAAAGGTGTTGCTGTTTTAGATAGGTCAATGTCATTTGGTAGTATGCCACCCTTATTTTCTGAAGTTAAAAATTGTTTTTTAGGAAGTATTCAATCTTATGTATTTGGACTAGGTGGAAGAGACATTTTTAAAGAAAATATTAAAGAAGTTTTTAAAAAATTAGCAAAAAGAAATTATGAAGAGGGGATAAGGTACATTAAATGACTTTAAAACAAGGATATAAAACCTGTATGGGATGTATGGAACCAATTGTTACTAAATCTGTTTTAGAAGCAATTGAAAATCCTGTTGTTGTTTCATTAGCAACTGGTTGTTTAGAAGTTGCTTCAACTAGTTATCCTGATTCTTCATGGACTTGTCCAACAATTCATTCTGCTTTTGGTAATAGTGCAGCTACAATTTCAGGAATTGAAACTGCATTTAATGTTTTAAAAAGAAAAGGTGAAATTAAAGAAAATCCTAAATTTATCGTCATTGCTGGTGATGGCGGTACTTATGACATTGGTTTTCAAGCAATGAGTGGAGCATTTGAAAGAGGTCATGATTTTGTATATTTATGTTTAGATAATGGAGCTTATATGAATACTGGTGGACAAAGAAGTTCTGCTTCTCCATATAAATCTAAAACTTCTACAACTCCAGGTGGAAAAGTTCAATGGAGAAAAGATTTAACTAAAATTGCATTAGCTCATAATATTCCTTATGTTGCTCAAGCGTCTGTGGCAGATTTGGAAGACTTAAAACAAAAAGCAAAAAAAGCTTTTGAAACTAAGGGTCCTGCTTTTTTGAATGTTTTAGTTCCTTGTCCAAGATTTTGGAGATATGATTTGATGAATTCTAAAAAAATTAATGATTTGTCTTTTCAAACTTGTTTTTGGCCAATTTTTGAAGTTGAAAATGGTAAAAAAACTGTTAAAGTTCCTGAAAATAAAATTCCTGTTGAAGAGTTTCTTAAAATTCAAGGTAGATTTAAGAATTTAACTAAAGAAGATATTGATGAAATTCAACAAGGTGTTGATAAAAAATGGGAAGAATTAAATAATTAAGATTGTATTTTCTTTATATCGTATGAACCATCTTTTTTCTGGAATCCTACTCTAAAAGATTTAATATTATTAGGTATCAAATGCATATATGTATTGTAAAATTTAATATTGTAATATCTTTCTTTTCCAATGTCTTCTAAAACTTCTTGTTCTGATTCGTTTAAAGCAAATTTGTCTAAGCTTTCCATATTACCATAGTCTCTTATTATCAATAAAACAACAACCAATGCTGACGATAATAATGTATTAAGTATTTTGTATGTAATTGTATTTCCTTGGCTATAAAATAAACTAAAGATAATTACTATTGTTAATGCGACCAGAATTAACCAGCTACTTAATCTTAGTTTTGATTTTAATCTCACTGATAAAGCATTTCTTGCTTGTTCTAATGTTGTTAATATTTCAAGCATCCAAGACATCGGTGATGAATTTTTATGTGTCATTCTAGTTTTAAGTGCGTCATACATCTTTAGAAAATATATTCTTGTTTGTTTATAATGTGTTTCAGAAATTGAATGGTTGGAAACAGTTATGTAATATTTTTCAATTAAATCTCTTATATGGTTTGAAAACTTTTTTTCATATAGGCTAGCAGTTTTATAAAAACTTAATAATAGTGCGTCTTCTTGTGTCATTAAAGTTCTAATATTATTGTGTCGTTCATTTAATCTTGAAATAAAGAATCCGGATAAAATTGCAAATATAAATGTGCTAATTGTAATTACCATGGTAATTTCTTCACTCGGACCAACACCATTAACGAAAATAGAAAGTATTGTAAACAGTATTATAGAAATTATTCCTCCTTTTACTGCATCAATATACATATAATATATATTATGAAAAAAAGAGTATAAAAATGTTTCTTTTTTTATATAATCAATTAAGAATATAATTTATATCGTTACTTGTCATGTTTTTTTAATTTTATAAATCTCTTTTTAAGAAGATAACCTAGAATAATAAGTAAGAGGGTTGCTATTGTTGTTCTGAGTAGCACATTATAAAATAATTCATAAAAATAATTTGCGGGGTATAATGTTATTAGAAAAGAATCAAAAGAAAATAAGAAATTTCCTTGTGGGAAGAAAATTAGGTGAAATAATGAAAATATTTGCGCTGGAAAAATTATGCTAGTTATTGAAAGTATTGTTGCTATTGCAAGTGGAATCCATAATTTTGTTAAAATTTCTATGCTTTTGTTGAAGTATATTAATAGTCCTGTAATAATAGTTAATATTAAAATAAATAAAATAAAATTATCATTTAGTTTTTTTACATCTCTCATGTGGGATGATTCTTCTTTAGTTATGTTTAATTCTAGGTTGTTTGTTTTAAAGAATTCTAATACTTTTTGATGTTCATCTAATTTGTTTTCACGTTTTGAATGTTTTTCTACTAATCTTTTTTGTAAATTGTTGTCAAATGCTGTAAGTTCAAACGTTACTGAGAAAATTAATAAAAATAAAAAAATTGAAATAAATGTTTTATTCATCCTTTGGTGGGTTTTTTAATTTTTTAACCACATCTTTGAATGCTTTAATCTGAGGTTCAGTTAAATTACCGTATCTGAAGTAATTCAATTTAATTTTTCTCAAAAATGATGATTCCTTATAATATTCTTCTGGAATTTTAAACATTCTTTTCATCTTTGGATCTTTTATTTCTTCGCCTTCCATTGATTTTAAATCACATGCATAGCAAGTTGGATATTTGTCTTTCCAATTTGCTGGAACGTAAGCATTTTTACATCTTGAACATAGTACTTTATATTTTGCCATTTTATTTAAACTCCTTTTTTGGATAGAATATTTGCATATCTTTTTTAATTTTTTCTGCAATTAATTCATGTCCTTTTTTATTTGGATGAAATTTATCTGGTCCTTCTAAAGACTGATTAAAGTTATCTTCCATATATGTAAACATGTCTATAGTATTTAAATTGTTCTGTTCTGCAGTTGCCCAGATTACGTCATTATAATTTTTTATTATTTCTTTTCCAATTTGTTTAACGTCTATTTCTATTCCTAATATTTGATTTATTCCTTGTTCAATTTCTATTGCTGATGATAATTTAGAAGCATCTGGAATTGTCATTAAAATTAATTTTGAGTCTGGTATTTGGGTTAGGTTATTTACTATTTTGTTGTATTCTTCAAAAAATTTATTTGTTGATTCTAATCTTAAAATATTATTTGCGCCAATCCATAAAAAGATTAATTTATTTTTATTAGGGATTTTATTTTTTAATTGTGTTTGAAGAATATCGCTAGTTGCATCTCCTTCGTGAGCATTATTGATTAATTCTACTTCCAAGTTTTGACTGTATTGATATAACCAATTTTCTGTTTCGGGATTATCTAGTCCGAACCCTTGAGTTAAAGAATCTCCGTATCCTATTATTGTTTCAATGTTAATAATTTGCTTTTTAACTTCTAATGTTATTGATTTAGTAATTTCTTTTTTTCCATCACTTACTGTACATTTAATTGTATGATTGCCTATTTCATTTAGTGTTACTTCACATTCATTATTTTTGCAATTATTATTCCAATTGTAGGTGTAGTTTTCTTCTCCCTTATTTGCTTGGCAGTAGATTGTTGTTTTAAGTTCTAATTCTTCTTCTGTTTTGTCTGCAGTGAGTGTTAGTTCTAAAGGTTCTTTTTGTGGTTCTTGAATTGTTGGTTTGTTTTCTTGAGAAGGTTTTGTAATGTTGTCTTGACTTGTTTTCTCTTTTTTAATAATTGTTTGACAACCTACTAAAAGAATTATGAGTAAAAGTGGTATTAGGTATTTCATAATAAGAAAATAGTGTTTTTATTTAATTAACTTTCTATTAGTTTTCTTCTTAGTATATCTAATTTGTTACTTTTAACTTTTGGGGTGTGATTCTGCTTCAATTTCTGCATAAATTTTATCCAGTTTTAAGCGTGATTTGCTAATTGCGATTTGTATTAATGGGACGTCTCTTTTTTCTTTTAAACATACGTATTTATGAATATTTTTTGAAAAACCATGTTCTATAAAGAAATAAACTCCTACTATTCTTGTGTTAGGGTGTCCTGCATATTTTAAAGATGTACCTTGTTCTAATAAATCCATGTGGCTGATTTGGTCGTGATAATCAAAAGACTCGGATTGTCCTTCAAAATTAAACAATCCTGGTTCAAAAAGTTGATGGGGTTTATTTCCTGGTTGAATAATTATTCCTGAATTATCAATTAATAATCTTTCAATACTTTCGATTCTTCCGATTAATTCAGTAATATAATTACTTTTTGGGTCTTTAATTTTTTCAATATCTTCATAGATGGAATAATTACTAACTTCGCCCCATAAATTATTTGATTTACCTTTTAGTTTTAAATAAAGAAACTTACTTTCATCATGTTGTGATGGGTCTGTTAAATGATCATTAATCATAATTAAATGGTAATGTAATTAAAGTTATAATGATTTTTTAAAGTTTTTGTAATTAGGTGAAATGTTTACTAGAACCAACTCTTTTTTTTGTTAAATGTTTTTTCTAATTCTATTAAAAGATCTTTTTGTTTTTTATTTAGTTTTTTAGGAACTTCAATTGTAACTTTAACATTTTCACTTCCACTTCCGTATCCATCTAAGTGAGGTATTCCTTTTCCTTTCATTTGAAATATGGTTTCTGATTGTGTTCCTGCTGGAATTTTTAATGTTGCTTCACCTTTTAGGGTTGGAACTTTAATGTCTCCACCTAATGACGCTGTAATAAAAGAAACGGGTGCTTCAATATTAATATCATAATCTTCTCTTTGAAACAATTTGTGTTCTTTAACTGTAATGAATAAATATAAATCGCCAGTTTCAGCACCTTTTTCTCCTGCTTCTCCTTCGCCGTGAATTCTTAATCTCATTCCATTATCGACGCCTGCTGGTATTTTTGCATTTATTTTTTTATTAACTTCTCTTCTACCTGAACCAAAGCAACTAGAACATGGTTGTTCAATTGTTTCTCCTTCTCCTTGGCATTTTCTACATGATGATTGTAAGTTAACAATTCCAAAAGGTGTTCTTTGTTGTCTTCTTACAACTCCTGAACCATTACAATCTGGACAAGTAACTACTTTACTATGTTTGTCAGCTCCAGTACCTTTGCAATCTTCGCAAGTATCATATTTAGGTAGGGTGATTTCTTTTTCTACACCTTCTGCTGCTTCTTCTAAAGAAATTGTAATATCATATCTTAAATCGTCTCCTCTTCTCTTTTTAGACTTTCTTGCACCGCCAAATCCAAAACCTGAAAAGACTTGATCAAAAATATCATCAAAATTAAATCCCATGTTGGATGGGTCGAATCCTTGACCTTGGGATCCTTCATTAGTTCCAAATCGGTCATATTGTTCTCTTTTAGTTTCATCGCCTAGAACTGCTGCGGCTTCATTTACTTCTTTGAATTTGTGTTCAGAATCAGGATTGTCCGGATTTAAATCGGGGTGATATTTTTTTGCTAGTTTTTTGTACGCTTTTTTAATCTCCTCTTTACTAGCTCCTTTTTCAACTCCCAATGTTTCGTAGTAATCTTTACTCATTTTTCCCCTTTACCCTATACTTAGGGTTATTAATTATGTCGTTAATTTCCCATTTTACTTGCTTTTTTAATCGTAAGTTTAGTCTTATATCTTTCCAAAACCTGCTTCCGATATACGCAAATACAGCGATTATAACAATCCATCCGAATTCCATTTTATTATAAATAAAAAAATAAAGGTAATAAAAAGTTATTCTTTTTATTCCTTCTTTTCTATCTTCTTTTTCATCAACTACTTTAGCGCAACTGGTTACGGTTGGTTGACATCCAACCGTAAGTACTGTTTCGCTTACTCAACTGTACGACTAAAAAATTATTCCTTTTTTTCTTCCTTTTTATCTTCTTTTTCATCAACTACTTCTGCGTCAACTACTTTTTCATCCTTTTTTTCTTCTTTTTTATCTTTGCCAGGTTCTGCTTTTTGCTTAGCTTCTTGTTCTTTAGCAGCTTTAGCATACATTTCTTGTGCAATCTTATTGAACTTTTCAGTAAGTTCATCTTTTTTTGTTTTGATGGTTTCGTAGTTTTTGTCTTTGTCTTTTAGTAATTCTTTCATTTCATTGATGTCTTTTTTAATAGGTTCAATTTGTTTTTTATCAACTTTGTCGCCCATTTCTTTTATGGTTTTTTCATATTGAAATACTAAAGTTTCTGCTTCGTTTAAAGTTTCAATTTTTTCTTTAATTTTTTTGTCTTCATCTGCATGTGCTTCAGCGTCTTTTTTCATTTTTTCAATATCTTCATCTGACAAGTTTGATGAACCAGTTACTGTAATCTTTTGTTCTTTACCTGTTCCTAGGTCTTTAGCAGATACATTTACAATTCCATTTGCATCAATGTCGAATGTAACTTCAACTTGAGGAACTCCTCTTGGTGCTGGTGGTATTCCTACTAAATCGAATCTTCCTAATGATTTGTTATCATTAGCCATTGCTCTTTCACCTTGTAGTACGTTTATTGTTACTGCTGTTTGATTATCTGCAGCTGTACTGAATGTTTGAGATTTTCTAGTTGGAATAGTTGTATTTCTTTCTATTAATTTAGTTGATACTCCGCCTAAAGTTTCAATACCTAAAGTTAGTGGTGTAACATCTAATAATAAAACATCTTTAACTTCTCCGCCTAAAATTCCTGCTTGAATTGCAGCGCCTAGTGCAACAGCTTCATCAGGGTTAACAGATTTATCTCCTTCTTTTCCAGTTATGCTTTTAACTAATTCTTGTACTGCTGGGATTCTAGTTGATCCTCCTACAAGTAAGATTTTGTTAATTTCGTCTGCTTTAATTCCTGCATCTTTAATTGCTTGTTCTGTTGGTCCTTTTAATTTTTCAATAATGTCTGCAATCATATTCTCGAATTGCGCTTTTGTTAAATCTAAATTCAAATGTTTTGGACCATCTGCTCCACTTGTAATAAATGGTAAGTTAATTGTAGTCTTTTGAGAAGATGAAAGTTCTTTTTTAGCATTTTCTGCTGCTTCTTTCAATCTTTGTTCAGCTTGTTTATCTTTTCTTAAGTCAATTCCATTTTCTTTTTTGAAATGTTCTGCTAAGAAATCAATAATTAACTGATCTATATCATCTCCACCTAAGTGATTATTTCCAGATGTTGATTTTACTTCAAAAACACCGTCTCCAAGTTCCATAACTGAAACATCGAAAGTTCCACCCCCAAAATCGAATACTAATACTGTGTGTTCGTTGGATTTATCCATTCCGTAAGCTAAACTTGCTGAAGTTGGTTCATTAACTATTCTTAAAACATTTAGTCCTGCAACTTTACCTGCATCTTTAGTAGCTTGTCTTTGAGCATCATTAAAATATGCTGGTACTGTAATTACTGCGTCAGTTACTGTTCTTCCCATGTATGCTTCTGCATCTGTTTTTAATTTTTGTAAAATGATTGCTGATACTTCTTGAGGACTATATTCTTTATCTTCAATTTTAATTTTTTCATCAGTTCCAATAATTCTTTTTACACTTCTTATAGTGTGTTCTGGATTAGTAACTGCTTGGTTTTTTGCAATTTTACCAACTACTCTTTCTCCATCTTTTAGTAAAACTACTGATGGTGTTGTTCTTTCTCCTTCTGCGTTTGGAATAATTGTTGGTTTTCCACCCTCCATTACTGCTACTGCTGAGAATGTAGTACCTAAATCTATTCCTATTGCTTTTCCTTGTGATGCTTTTTCAGTCATTTTTTTTTACCTCTTGGCAAATTTGCCATTCTTCTTTTGATTGTTTGTTGTTTTTTACAAAATATTTTTTGTAAAATTCCATTGTTACATCTTCTTGACAATTGCCAAGTTTGCATAACAATGGTTTCACTTTGTGAATAGTACAGTGTTTGATTTTGTCGAAAAAGACGCATGGTCCAAACGGTTTTGGGTGTTTAGGTCGCCATGCTTCAGTTCCGAACATGTTGGTTTTTTCGAGATGTTTAGATTCTAATTCTTTTTCTGTAATGTTAAGGAATTTGGCAATTGCTTCTTTGTCTCCTGGCCCTAAAAAACCAGTTGAATATTGGCAACACTTGCCACAATTTAAACAACTCATTTCTTGCTTACTTTTACTCTTGAACATCTAATAACTTTACCGCTGAGTTTGTATCCTTTTTGTAACTCGTCTAAAATAGTTCCTTCAGGTTTATCTGATTCTTCTGTAATTACAGCTTCATGTAATTCTGGATTGAAATTTTTGTTATCTTTAATTGGTTCAAGTCCTTCATTTTCTAAAGTTGCTAAAAATTGTGCAAAGATCATTTCCATCCCTTTGATGAATTCTTCTTTGTTTTCTTTATGTTTTAATGCTAATTCGAACATGTCTAAAACTGGTAAAAGGCTAGTAATAACTTCTTTTTTAAGATATATTTTTAGATCTTTTTTTTCTTCTTCAGTTCTTCTTTTAAAGTTTGCAAAGTCTGCTTGAGTTGATTGTAATAGGTATGTAAGTTCTTGAATTCTTTCTTCTGAACTCATTTTTATTTCTTTTTTTTCTTCTTTACAGGTTTTAACTGCTTCTTTGATTTCAGATTTACAAGTTTTTTGTTTTTCTTTTGACATTTCGAATCCCCTTTTGTGCTTACCTGGTTGACCTTAAGTCAACGATAAGTGTGTTAAACCGAGCTTCTTTATAAATGTTTCGGAAAAATGACCTAGTTCTAAAGGTGTTTTCTAATTATTTTTCCTATTTTTTTATAGAAATAATGTTATCTACCAACCACCAACACTCTTGTAATTCTCTTTATTTTTCATATAATCATACAAAAAAGAATCTTTTTTTTTAAATTTCATGAATTTATCATAAAGATGATGATTTTTATCAACTAAACTTATAAAATAATTGTTAGAATCTTTAAATTCATTTTTTCCCCAATCTTTCCAACTCCTTAAGTCTTTATCATTCCAAGAAAATAGCTCACTCATTTCAGATTCATAAGTCTCATTTATACATCTTAGAGTGCAACTTTTATGTTTTTCAAGAAATTTCAATAATGATTTTTCTTCATCGTTGAATGTTTTTATTAAATTAGGTTCATTTTTATATCTTTTTTTTTTAAGTTTAAAATTTTCTTTAATGTCTTCAATTATTTCTAAAAATTTAGATTTGTTTAAAGGAACTTTATTTTGATTTAAAGAATAGATTATATCTTTACCTATGTTAAATATAACTTTGTGTTCTTTACATATTATACTTCCAAAATCTCCCATAAATAGATAATATGAATTACTTTTATTTAAATATTTGTGTAAAAATTGAACTTAACACACCTCAACTCTTAATTCATCAAATCAATTATTTTTTAACCAACCAAAACCCTTAAAAATCCCTAACCAATATCACTCTTTATGCCACTATTAACTAAATCCAAATATATCATCGGAATACAGTGCCCGAAGTATTTATGGATGGTTTTTCACGAGAAAGATAAGATTCCCGAACACGATAAATCAACCCAATTTCGTTTCGATCAAGGTAATTTAGTTGGCCAACTAGCTAAGAAGTTATACCCTGAAGGTATCAATATATCAACCAAAGATTTTATGGGTAATATTAATCAAACAAGGATTTTAGTGGATAAACGTGCAACAATGTTTGAAGCTGGTTTTATGAACAATAGTTTATATTCACGAGTTGATATTCTTAAACCTGCACCTAAGGGACAGTGGGATATTATAGAAGTAAAATCTTCAACAAGTGTTAAAGATATTAATCTACACGATATTTCCTTTCAAAAACATTGCTTAGAATGTTATGGGTTAAAGATTAGAAAATGTTTCTTAATGTATCTTAATAACAAATATATAAAAAAAGGAAAAATAAGTCCTAAAAACTTATTTGTAACTGAAGAAATAACTGCATTTAAATATGTAAAAATAAAAGAAATGTTCGATATCATAAATTCTAATGTTAATCCTGATACAACAATAGGAAGACATTGTGCAGACCCTTACGGTTGTCCGTTAGAAGGAGAATGTTGGGGATTTTTACCTGAACAAAACGTGTTTGATTTGTACAGGGGAACTAATGCTGCTTTAGAATTATTTGAAAATGAAGTATTAGAAATAAAAAATATTCCTGAAGATTTCAAATTAAACGATAAACAAAGTATTCAAAAAAATTGTGCCATAACCAATAAACCTTACATCCAAAAAGAAGGAATTAAAGATTTCATTAAAACTTTAAATTATCCTTTATACTATTTAGACTTTGAAACTCATAGTCCAGCAATCCCAATTTATGATGGAATGAGACCTTATCAAAGAATTCCTTTCCAATTTTCTTTACATATTGTTCAAGAAGATGGCACTTCTTCACATCATTCTTTTTTAGCAGAAGGAAAAGAAGATCCAAGACCAAAATTCTTAGAAGAATTAAAGAAATTACTTGATGATAAAGGAAGTATTGTTGTTTACAATCAAACATTTGAAATAAGTATGTTAAACGAATTAGCAGTGAGCTTTCCAGAATATAACGAAGTAATTAAACAATATAAGGATAGAATTGTAGACTTGCTAGTGCCTTTTAGAAACTTTCATTATTATCATCCAAAACAAGCAGGCTCAGCATCAATTAAGAAAGTTCTCCCTGCACTAACTGGTAAGAGTTATGATGACTTAGGAATTAATCAGGGCAATGATGCAAGCCTTTCTTTTGTACGTATGATCTTTGGTGAAGATTCTAAAGAAGAAAAAGATAAAATTAAAGCTGATTTAGAAAAGTATTGTAAACTTGATACTGAAGGGATGATTTGGATTGTTGATGAATTGAGAAAGTTAATTGAGTGAACGTTTATTGAACTGTTATTTCTAAATACTCTTGAATATTTTCATGAAAAGATATTTCACATGCATAAATTCCTGGAACTTCATTTGTTAATCCAATCATAATTGGAACCTTTTTAGATTGTTTAGAAGGAATACTGGTAGGGGCATTTTGATATGTGGGATTTATTCCTACACATTCTAAATTTATTGCTGGTTTTATTTCTTCTTCATTTGGATTGAAAACATAAGTCAACAGTAAATTATCTTTATCATTCTTAAAAGTTAATTCATTCCCTCCATTGGGTATGGTGATCAAGTCTGATTCTGTTGCTGGAATAGCGTCAACATATTCTATTGGTTGAAGTTTTGTAGTTTCAAAAGTTTTTACTCCAGATTTAACAAATAAAACCTTAAAACCTAATCCCGCAATTAAGAGTAATGCAACAACAATTATGGTTATAATTGGAACTTTGAATGATTTCTTCTTAAAAAATTCATTAATTTGATTAAGATTATATCCACTCTTAACCATCTTCTTTTTTATCAATTCCTTTGCATTCAACTCTCATAAATGGTGCATCTTTATTATAACCATTTTTAAAATGTATTTCATCATAAGATTTACTCAAACGAACATCCCAATATGGTTTTATTTCTCTATATTCTATTTTTTTCTTTTCTGAAGCAATTTTTTCAAACCATTTTTTGTGTAAAGTTAAATGTAAAATCTTCCTAATCTTAAAAAATGAATTTCATTTATAAATTTAGCTTATATTATTTTATTCAAAACTTATTAGATTAGATAAGTTGGATTCTACTTTTTAAAAAAAACAATCTCAAAGTACAAGAATGTTTGATTATTTGTAAAACGGAGGATTTAACTACTTTCAAGTAACTGCACTTCATTAACTTTATATATTAGTTAATCTTTCTTTTGTTATGGTCGAACAAACAATATACTTGTTAAGACATGGTCAAACATATTGGAATGCCGAATCTAAGAAAAAACATCAAACTCATTCTAATGGTATTGGTAATTTATTATCTTTAAAAGGAATTGAACAGGCAAAAACTGCTGCTCAAATTTTGAAAGGTGTAGAATTGCATTATGCTTTTCATACTCCTTTAACAAGATCTAAACAAACTTTAAATGAAGTTATTAAATATCATCCCAGTTTATGTGTTTTTGAAAAACCAGAATTAAATGAATTATCATTGGCTTTTCTTGATGGAATGACTCAGGATGAATGGGAAAAAGAGTTTCCAGAAACAAAAGCACTTTATGATGCTAGAAAAAAAGATAAATTTGGGTGTAAACTTCCTGATGAAGATTATTCTGCATGTTTTAAAAAAGCTAAACAAATTGCAGAAGCGAATGGAGAACCTATGAAAATAATTCCAAATTGGGAAAACTATGCTGATGTTATGAAAAGAACAAAAGAAAGTTTTATTGATAAATTGGATGTTCTTGGGAATTGTTCAATTTTAGTTTCAGGACATCAAGGATTAAATCGGTCTTTACTTGGTAATTTTTTAATTAATTCAAATTATATTTCTCAAGCAAATGAAATTGTTAATTTAGAAACACCTAATGCCGTGATTTTTAGAATAAATGCTTCTTCTGATGGAGTTAAACTTTATCATAATATTGGTAATGGTTGGATTGAAGGTTTTGTTAAAAACTAATTTTTCTCTTTTTTATAACCATGTTTACACATATATGCGATAACACATATAGATTGAAGTGCCATAGAACCAACAAACATTTTTCCAACTAGTTTATCCAATCCGCTCACTTCACTAGAAATATAAGTTTGTTTTTTTTCAACTACTTCATTGCTTTGAGCATACGGTAATAATGCTAAACTACTTATCGCTATCATTCTTTTGTAATTCATTAAAATGGTGAATGTATGTTGATTTATAAAATTTCTTTAGAAAAATTAATCCTGAACTTCTCTAATGCTAGACCTACTTCATCTACATTTTTAATTTTAAGTATATTTTTGTATTTCTTTCTACAACACACCTTATTATACTATCTTATCTTTCTTCAAATTATGAAATACGAATTAATATCTCGTGGGACTAAAAATGTTTTTAGATGTGAAGATACAAAACAACTTTTTAAGATTGATGGACTGGATATTGAATCAGCAATAAAAAAGCATGAGTTTTTGAAAGTTTTTAGAAATCCTAGTTGTGAAAATGATTGCGCTGATGTTGAATATTTATGTTCTACTCAAGTCGATAGTCGTGATATGCTTTGTGGCGAGGGATATTATATGGCGGTTTACAAATGTTTTGATTGTAGTTCATATTGGATAAATGGAATTTATTGTGATTCGATTATGCCTGATTTTGATGCATATCGTAAAATTAAAATTTCTTGGAATAAAGATGAAGATGTTTTAGTACAGTTAGTAAGGAATATGAGGGGTAGTATTAATACTTCTCTTTTAAAACACTTATAATTTGGTTTTTAATAATTAATGGTGTACTTTATTCCCACAAAGTTTTTAATATAATAAATTATTAAATATATGGCATGGTTTTGGAAGTAACGTTAACTGATAATGATGGACAATGGGAAGTAAATGGTTTGCTTGATAATTATTCTGTGCATTCTATTTCAAGATACAATGAAAAAATTTTTGTTATTGCAGGCTATTACCCTGATTTTTTGGGTAAGATTTCTACAATAAAATTCAGAATCGAAGAAATTAAGATTCATAACACTGGATTTGAAAGATTTAAATGTAAAATTCTTGGATCAGAACTTCCTTATAAACGTATTCAAAAATTATCTGATGAAATTAATAACTTACAAAGAAGAGAAAAAAGTCCTGAATATGTAGCTTTTTCTGGAACAGATAAACTAGTAGAAAAAGAAACTCAATATTACATAAGAGAATCTTCAAATGTTATTGGTTTTAGGTTTCATGAATCAAAATTAAATACTCATTTAGTTATGCCATTAAATCCTAAACGTCCTATGAAATTTAGACAGTCTTACATAAATTATCAAGGTTTTAGTGATCATGATTTAGAAGTTTTAGTTAATAATGGTCATCAAGTTTTAAATTAACTAACAAAAAAATAAGTAATAATTCCAATTATTAGTATAATAGATGCAAATGTTAATCCTACAATTTTAATCTTTTTTTCTTTTTTAGTAAGATCTTTCCATTTCTTTCTTTTTTTTCTCCAGTTATCTCTGTTAATTAATCCTGCAATAAATAATGCTAAACCCGGAATCCATAATGCTTTGTTATCAAATATAATTCCTATTACTAACCATATTAGTCCAATTACAAACATTGTATAATAATCCACTTTTGCTTTTGACTTTTTAGTAAAAAAAATTCCTAGTGCTAAAAGAATTAATATTATAATCATAACAATAATTAACCAAGCCATAATGTGTTTAATATTTTAAAGTTTATATGTTTTTTTATTCCCATGGAATATACTTATTTGGAGTTGAAAGTTTCATTTCAGTTTCCAATCCTTTAATATTATCTTGAGTGTCGTAATAATTAATTTCTATTCCTGTTCCATAAAGTTTATTTTTCCAATTTAATAAGTTTTCAAGAGAATATTTTCTTCCTTCACCATTTTGATGAAAAAAGATTTCAAATTCATTAATTCTTCCAAGATAAATTCCACAATGTTTTCTTTGATAATCTTCATTCCATATTAATTCTACAACACAACCTGGAATGGGATATTCACATCTTGGTAAAGTTTTAAGTAAAGTTCTAAATGCTCCTTTTCCAATAAATCCTGGACCTGATTTAGGTAAATGGACTCCATCCTTAACAGGTAAATCAAAGTACCAATTTTCATGATTTTTTTTAATCCACTGTTCATAAATTAATTGTTCTTTATTTAAAACATGTGCAATCATTCCTCTTGAGTTTGGTTTGACGTGAGAATTTATATTTTGTTTACCAAACTCTGGATGACAGATTAAATCCATAATTCTTGATTCATAAGGGGTATTAGCCAGTAATTCAATTAATATCTCTTCTTTTGTTAATATATGTTGATATATAAGTAATTGGGGTAATTTAGCAATTCCCAGGGTGCTTTTGAAATTCATGACTGAATTAAATTGGGTTTCTATATAAATCTTATCCAACACTACTTAAAAGTAACAACACAATCAAAACATTTAAATATGAGTTATACATTACTTTAATCTATGAAGTTATTATTAAGTATTTTAACATCTATAGGATTTTTAATAACCTTTACCCTATTCTTATTTTATGTTCCAGATATTGAAGCTACAGGCATGACTATTGTTTCTGGAGCTCATAGAGGTAATTCAATAAATTATACTGAGAATTCAGTTTTAGCAATTTATGACGCCACAATTAATCCTAAATACGATTTTGTTGAATTTGATGTTCAATACACTAAAGATATGGTTCCAGTAGTTTTTCATGATTATACTTTAACTAGGTTACATAAAATTCCATTTACTGTTTCAAGTTTAACATATGATCAATTAAAAGAACTTTCACACAATACTATTCCAACTTTTGAAGAAGTAATGAGTATAATTGGAAATAGAAAAGATATTAATATTGAAATTAAACCTGTTGATGATAAGTTAGATATTCAACTTACAGATTATACTATTAAATATTGTGAAGACCATGGTATAAAACAAAATATTATTTTGAGTAGTATATCAAAGGATGTTGTACGTTATGTTTCAGAAAATCATCCCGAAATTCCTACTGGATTAATTTATTTTGTACACCCCGTTACATATTTACATTTTGATAGTTTAGTTTTAGATTTATATAAAGAAGTGGATGAAGTTGGTGCGGATTATCTTATGATGCATGGTGTTAATGTAAGAGATAAAAAATTGTTTGAATTAAAACCAGATAACATTACTTTAGTATTTTGGTATTTTACTGATGAAATGATAATTATAGAAGATTATGACGATGTTATTTGGTAAATAACTTTAATTATGATTTCTTTTTCTTATTATTGCTCTTCTTAATTTGAATGCGATTAATTTGTGAGATAGTTTATTTTTTAAAATTTTAAGATTATGATTTACATAATTTTGTTTTAATTTATCATTATTAATTATTTTAATAACTTCATCTACTTTCTCAATTTCAAATTTATCTAGTGAAACGCATTTAAATCCAAATTGTGCTATGTCTTTTATAAATACAGGATATGTGTACAATATCGGTACTAATCCTCCTGCCATAACTTCCAATAAATTATTTCCAAAACCTTCAATTTCACTAAAATAAGTTGATACTCCTCCCAATCTTGCAATGATTGATGGGAATTCTGCAAATCTAATTTCAGTTTTAAAATCTTCATTAAAAACTAAGAAGAATTTAGTAGTGTTATATTGTTTAGATAATTTATTATTTAATTTTTTAAGTTCTTTTTTGTATGTTGTATCTAATTTTCCAGTATGTCCTGAAATAAAGAAAATCATTGCTTTTTTATCTAATTTGGAATGTAATTCATATGCATATTTTAATGCAAAATCGATTCTTTTTCTTGGAACAATTCTTGTATGTTGTAAACAAAATTGGGTATCTTCTAATGTTAAATTTTCTTTTTTTAACATTTCCCATATTTTAAAATCTTCTAAGAATTTTTCAACTCTTTCTTTAAATTCATCCTTTCTTAATTCGCTGTAATTGTTAATTACTGCAGTTGCAGTATTATAAACAACATCATAATTAAGTAATATATCTTTGTGTAATTCTTCATAATATTTTCTTGCTAATTCATATTGCATTGAATTAATAAACAAGATATATTCGACATATTTACTTGGAACGCCTTCATCTAAGTATCCTTTTACATCAGGAGAAGGATTTTCAAATTTCGGTCTTTCTAAATGTGAATCGTGCCACCATAAAACATATTTTGGTGTTGATTTATTATTTTTTATTGCATCTCGATAATATCTTGCAAGAGCAACTGGTCCAATAAAATTAACAGGATGCGAGTAATTATGAATTATTAAAATATCAATTTTCTTTTTTTCAATCCATTGGGTAATTTCTTCTTGTGCATTTTGTATTGCTTTTTCAATTTCTTCATAACAATTAACATAACCTTTTGAGAAATTATGAACCATTTTTTTATTTAATTTATTACCATGCCATAAAATTTTTCTTTGTGTAATTTGTTTAGATTTTTTTCCAGATTTACCAATCAAATAATAAATATTAGAAGCAGGAATATTAAGATATTCTTTCATTGCATATTCTACTTGGTCCATAACAATAGAAACACCGTCCTCAAAACCAAATTGAGAATGAATAACACCATAATTTAATGATGGAATTTGTTTTTTAGTAAATTTCATTAATATTTTAATTAATTTCATCCTTTAAAAATATTTTCAAAATTAAACTTGACCGGCAAATTGTTTTAAATTAATATTAATCATATAAAACCTTATTAATTAATAATCATTTTAATCTTTTATGCCTAATGAATTTAAAAATGAAGATTTGCAGAAATTATATGATGTTTTAAATAAAAATGGTATAACTCTAAAAGATACTTTTCAATCTATTTCTACCACTTTGGAAGTTGTTGATTTTATTCCTAGAGGCACTTTAAATACTCTTGTTTTAGAACCAATTGAAGCAGATTATTTAGCAGAGTATAGAATTGATAAAAGATGTCCTTGGTCAATGAAATCATCTCATTTTGGAATAACCCTTTTTTCAAGTTATGGTACAAATCAAGAAAAAAATCTGGTTTATGACGGTCTTCATTCAGTTATTTTAAGATATGAAAAAAGAAATGAAGAAGATAGTTAATTTTCCAAAAATTATATAAATAATACAATCTATATTTATAATTATGAGATTCAGTCACAAAATTACAATTATTAATGTAAGAAGGCCAAAAGAGTCTGATGTGAATGAAGATTTACAATATTTTGGATCTTCTTTAGGACTGTTTGGATTAAGAGATAAAGATAAATCATGTTATAGAATTTTTCTTGAGTTGTTAAAAGCAGCAAAATTAAAGGGTGGTTTTTCTTCAGATGAATTAGCTTTTAGATTAAATTTAACTCGTGGAACTGTAGTTCATCATTTAAACAAATTAATGGAAGCTGGAATTGCAATTAATGTTAAAAATCGTTATTATCTTAGAGAAGAAAATCTACAAATAGTTGTTCAAGCAATAAAAAGTGATTTAGAACAATCTATGGATGAATTAACTAATCTTGCTAAAGAGATTGACGACTGGATGGGATTGTAGTTTTAATATTTCATAAACTTTTTAAACCGATTTGTTAGTTTTTTTATTATGAATGATGAAATTAAAAAACTTAATGAACAAGCAGAAATTTTTTCAAAAGATTTAATGCTGTTGAGTGAAGAAATTAAAAAAGTAATTGTTGGTCAAGATTCTGTTATTAATAAAGTAATAATTGCATTAATTGCTAATGGTCATATTTTATTGGAAGGAGTTCCAGGTTTAGCTAAAACTTTGTTAATTAGGACTCTTGCACAGTCGATTTCTGCAGATTTTTGTAGACTTCAATTTACTCCGGATTTGTTACCTGCTGATATTATGGGTACAAAAATTTATAATGCTAAAACGGGTTTGTTTATAACAAAAAAAGGACCAATATTTTCAAATTTCATTCTTGCTGATGAAATTAATCGTGCTCCTCCTAAAGTACAATCTGCATTATTAGAAGCTATGCAAGAACATCAAGTTACAATCTCGGGAGACACTTTTAAACTAGATACTCCCTTTCTTGTAATGGCAACACAAAATCCTTTAGAAACTGAAGGAACTTATCGTTTACCTGAAGCTCAAATAGATAGGTTTATGTTTAAAATTTTAATTTCTTATCCTTCTAAAGATCAAGAAAAAGAAATTATTCAAAGAAATACTCAAGGAAATGAAATTAAAGTAAAAACTATTTTATCTACTTCAAAATTATTAGGTATTCAAAAGTTTAATTATTTAATTTATGCAGATAAAAAAATCGAAGATTATGTTACTTCATTAGTGGATATTACTCGAAATCCAAATGATTACGGGTTAAATGTTGATAATCATATTGAGTTGGGTGCATCACCTAGGGCTAGTTTATGGTTGATTTTAGCTGCAAAAGCTAATGCACTTTTGAATGGTAGGGGATATGTAATTCCTGAAGATGTTCAAGAAATTGCTCCTGATGTTTTAAGACACAGAATAGTATTATCTTATGACGCTGAAGCTGAAGGAATAGACGCCGATGATATAATTGAAAAAATTCTTGATAAAGTGAAGATACCTTAAAATGCCAGAAACAAAAGAAATTTTAAAACAAGTTAAGAAAATAGAAATATCAACCAATTATTTAGTTGAAGAACTTCTTCAGGGAATGTATCATTCCGTGTTTAAAGGAATGGGCATAGAATTTTCTGAAGTTAGAGAATACATTTATGGTGATGATATAAGAACTATTGATTGGAATGTTACTGCAAGGATGGGTCATCCTTATGTAAAAGAATTTATTGAAGAAAGAAATTTGACTATTTATATTGTGTTGGATGTTTCGGCGAGTAATGAGTTTGGTAATATAAAAGAAAAAAAACGTATTGCAATTGAATTAGCAGCTTCATTAATGTTTGCGGCAATTAAAAATAATGACAGAGTTGGACTTATTTTGTTTAGTGATGAAGTTGAAAAATTCATTCCACCAAGAACTGGTAAAAGATTTATTTTAAAATTAATAAGAGAAATGCTTTATTATAAACCTAAATCAAAAAGTACTAATTTAACTGTACCTTTGATTTTTCTATCCAAGATTGTTAAAAAAAAGAGTGCAATTTTTGTTTTTTCTGATTTTTTTTCAATAGATTTTTCTAAGTCTTTAAGAATTTTAAAAAATAAACATGATGTAATTGCAATTAACTTAAGAGATGAAAGAGAAGAATCTCTTCCTGAAATAGGTTATGTAGAATTAGAAGATGAAGAAACTGGGGAAACTATAATTGTTAATACTTCTGATTCTGAAGTTAGAGAAAATTTTAAAAAAATAATTAAAGAAAAAAATGATGAACTAACTCATTTATTTAGAAAACTTAAAATTGATGTTATAAAAATTAGAACAGATGAAACTTTTGAAATACCGTTAAGGAAATTTTTCAAATTAAGGAGGAATAAAAGGTGAATGTGCAAAATCCAATTTGGTTAATATTTTTATTAGCAATTCCGTTAATGATTTATTTTTATAATCAACATTTAAAAAAAGCAAGAAATGCAGCTATCAAATTTAGTAATTTGGGATTTATTAAACAAGCCCAAAAAAATAAAAAAAGAAGTTTAAGAAAACATTTGGAATTTATTTTATCTTCTTTATTAATCTTTTTTTTAATTTTAGGTTTGGCTGACCTTCATATTCCATTAAAACAAACTAAAGAAGGTGTAAATGTTGTTTTGGCTTTGGATGTTAGTGGGAGTATGCAAGCAACAGATTATAAACCAAATAGGTTAGAATCTGCTAAATCTTCCGCAAAAATATTGATAAATTCTTTAAAGTCTAAAGACCATGTTGGGATAGTAATATTTGAATCTGGTGCTACAACTGCTGCTTATTTGAGTCCTTTTAAAGATATGGTTTTAAGTAAACTTGAAAACATTGCCCCAAAAGATGGAAGGACCGCAATTGGGGATGGTTTAAGTCTTGCAATAGACATGGCCTCATCAATTCCAAATAAAAAAAAGGTTGTAATTTTATTAAGTGATGGTGTTAGTAATTCTGGAGTTATTTCACCTGATGAAGCAATCTCTTTTGCTAAAGATAATAAAATTCAAGTTCATACGATTGGTATGGGTTCTGATGAACAAACTATCTTGGGTTATGATTATTTTGGAAATCCTCAATATGCAGAGTTAGATGAAAAAACATTAAAAAATATTGCTATAAATACTGGTGGAAAATACTTTAAATCTGTTAATTCAGAAACTCTTGATGATGTTTATGAAGATATAAGTAAGGACTTAGAACGAGAAAAAGAATTGACAAGTATAAAGGATTGGTTTTTTATTCTTTCTTTATTTATGGTAGGGTTGCTTATTTATTTCAAATATGGGAAGTATAGGATAATCAGATGAAATTATTTATTTATTTGTTTATGTTTTTATTTTTATTTAATTTTGTTTTTGCAGATATAGATACAATTGAATTCTCAACTAATCAATCTGAATATTATTTTTTAGTTAATCAAAATGCAATTCTTCCTTTACAAGTTTTAAACCCATATGAAAAAGAAATTCAAGGAACGTTTTCTTTAACAATGTCTTATAAACAATCTCAAAATGGTTTTACTCAGATGCAGTCAAAATCGCAGTCACAATTAATGACTGTGGTTAATGATACTTTAAATTTAGATTTTGGTACTTCTAATCAACCATTAGAAATTAGTTTAGAAAATATTAAATTTGATTATTCTTATGATGATGATTTGTATCAAGTATCTCTTTTTGAAATAAAGATTTTTTTTGTTGAAAATCCTAATCAACAACAAAATCAAGAAAATCAACAAAATAGTGAAACTAAAAATCAACAGCAATTAGAAGAAGAACAAAAACAACAACAAGAAGAACAACAAAAAGCAGAACAGGAAAAAAGAATGCAAGAACAACTTAATCAACAAAGAAATCAACTTCTTCAAAATAATCAATTAAATCAAGATTCTAGTGCTCTAAAAAAGTCTTTACAAGAACAACAACAAAAAAACGAACAAATAAAAGAAAAATTTAAAGAAAATTTACTAAATAATGAAGAATTTAAGCAAAAACAAAATGAGTTAGAAAAACAAGGTTTTAAACAAACTAATTCTAAATTTGATTCTGAATCTAATTCTTCTGGAAATTTTGAAATGTCTTATGAAAATAAAGATGGTGAAAAATTAGATTTAAAAGGAAAATTAGATGGTGAGAATTTACAAATGAATGAACTTTCATCACAAGATTTTGAAAATATTGAAAAACAACTTCAACAAAATTCTGATTTTCAGGATTTTCAAGAGTATTTAAAAGAAAATTCTTTCAATCAGTCTAATTTTGAGTATGAACAAAATATAGATAAAACTTCTATTAAAATTTCTTATAATAATTCAAATCAAAATGCTAATGTAATGTTCGATTATCAAAATAAAACTGTTCAAAATTTAAAATTTCATAAAGCAAAGAATAAATTTAATTTTTTTTGGTTATTAACTTTATTATTTATAATACCATTTTTATTATTTTTTAAAAAAACAAAAGTAGTTTCTGATATTTCTATTAAAAAAGAAATACCTACTGATTTTGTTAAAGAATCAATTTATATGCTTGAAAATGCAAAGAAGCTTTTTTTAAAAGGAGAAGGAAAAGAAGCATATGCAAAAGTTTCTCAAGCAGTAAGGTTTTATTTATCATATAAGTTCAAAATAAGAAAAGAGATTTCTATTAGTCAAGCATTTGAGTTTTCTAAAAGTTACAAAAATCAAAAAATAAGGTCTTGTTTAAGTTTAACTCAATTGGTAGAATTTGCAAAGTATAAAGCTAATAAAGTTGATTTTGACAAAATAATTAAATATGCTGAACAAATAATTAAATAAATCTTTTAATTTTTGTTTAATGTTATAAAATATTAGTAGATTTTTTAGTTAATAAAATGGGAGTATTCTATTTTTTTCTAAACTTATTTATATATGATTAAGTTGTTGATTTAAATGATAAAATTTGTAGACCTAAGTATTGTAATAAAAAACACTTTAATTATATCAGATTTACATATAGGTTATGAGGAAGCACTAAACAAACAAGGTGTAATGGTCCCTAGATTACAATTCAATAAATTAAAGATAAGACTAACAAAACTTTTTAAAAAAGTTCAGCCCAAAACTGTAATTATTAATGGGGATTTAAAACATGAATTTGGTACAATTTCGAAACAAGAATGGCGAGATACTCTAAAAATTATTGATTTAATTACATTAACTTCTAAATTAATCATAATAAAAGGCAACCACGATTCTATTATGGGACCTATTGCAAAAAAACGTAATGTAGAATTCAAATCTTCCCACATAATTGATAACATAATTATATTACATGGTGATAAAATTCCAAAAATAATCAAACAAGATACAATTATTATTGGGCATGAACATCCTGCAATAACACTTAGAGAAGGAGCAAAAAAAGAAATTTATAAATGTTTTTTAAAAGGTAAGTTTAGAAACAAAACATTGTATGTTTTGCCTTCATTTAATTTTACTTCTGAAGGTACCGATATAACTTATGAAAAACTTCTTTCACCATTTTTAAAAGAAATGAAAAGTGTACAAGTAACAATTTCTCAAGATAATGAATTGTACAATTTTGGTAAAGTTAAGTTGGGAAATAATGTCTAACTTTTTTTATGAAATATTTAAATGCCATAAAGTATTTTTTCTTTTTCAAACAGACTAATTTAATATCATCGCATGCTTTACGAACGTATTTTTTATCATCTCCAATTTGGATTGCTATGGCGAATTGAGGAATTGCTAAGTCAATTTCTCCCCCCATTAAAAAAATTTCTCCAATGTTTACCATTGACCTAGCATTTCTTGGATGTTTAGAGATAACTTCGTAGCTTTCATAAACGGATGATTTGAAATCATTATATCTTTTGTATTGTTCTGCAAGAATGCATCGATATTTTGGATTTTCAGATGCCTCTGCTGCACAAATAAGAGAATCTATCGTTTTTTCAGGTTGGTTTGAATGGTTATATGCTTTTGCTAGGTTAAGGGCAGTTTCAGGATTTTGAGGATTTAAAATTGTGGCTTTTTTAAAACTTTTAATAGCTTCTTCAAATTTTCCACGATATAACATAATTTTTCCTTCATGAATATGTTTATCTATATTTGACATTAAAGTAAGAAATTAATAATAATTTAAAAAGACATCCTATTAATCAGAATTAATAACTATTAAAGGTACTAACATTTCTTGTTTAGTTAATCCGCCATGATTTCCTATTGGCATCTCAAATTCTTCATTATCCAAACAATCAAAAGCAATGTAATCTTTTTTCATAAGTAAAGTGAAATCTCCAATTCTTTCTAACAATTTTGGGTTTACTTTTCCTAGTCCAAAATAATTCTTTTTAACTAAATCTTCACTTTTATGGACTAAAAAATATTTTTTATATTTTTCGCATTCTAATAAAAATTGTTTTACTTTTGATAATCTTACATAACAATAAACAAATCTAGGTTCTCCACTTAAAGGCATGGATAAACATTCGTAGAATTTTTTATTTTCTTTTAAATTAATTATTTTTTTGTTAGCATCAATCATTCCATGATCTGCTGTAATTAATAATTGGGTGTCTTTTAATTTTAATTTTTGTATCCTTTCTTCTAATTCTTTAAAATGTTCTAATAATTCTTCATTTGCAATTCCTAATTCGTGACCCATGCTATCAAAATCAGGCCAATATGCATGAATATATTTTTTTCCAGGTAGATTGACTGCTTTTTTAATTTGTTTAAACAATCCTTCTAAAGAATCATATGCAAAAACTTTTTTTCTGCCTTTTAAAATACTTTTTCCTACTATTTTTTTTGGAAAAATATATACACTGTTTCCTTTAATTTTTTCAGATACTTGTTTTTCTGAACATATTGATTCAAAATTGAAATTCATTTCATTTAAATTATATGAACCAAATCTTGCATTAAATGGTAATGGTGAAATTATTGTTCCTATTTCTTTTGAATTCATAAACCATCCTGTTAAACCGTGTTGTTGAGCGGGAACTCCTTTTTGAATTCCTATTGCTGCACATGTTGTAGTTGAAGGAAAAGTTGATGTTAAACTTCTAACACATTTTTCTTTTAAAAAAGTTCCATTTTTCATTAAATATTCATAACCTAATCCGTCTATTAGAAAAAGAATAATATTTTTTTTATCTAATTTGATATTTAAAGGTCTGTATCCATTTCTAGAACCAAATTTTTCCATTACAGAACTAATTAAATTAATTATACTTCCATTTTTATAATTTGGTTTTATCATTTTTTATAACTCCTTTTAAATATTATCTTAAGAAATCGTCAAATTCTAATCTTTCGTTCATTTCTCCTTTAATATTCTTTGTTATCTCTTTAATATCTAATTTCTGTCCAAACATCCAACTTAATTTCATTAAAGCAGTTTCTGCAAGCATATCTTCTAAATAAACTACTCCTAGTCCTACTGATAATTTTCTTAATGCTGAATAAACTGTTCCGGACACTTTACCATATAAACACTGAGTTGTCATTGCAACAAAAACACCATTTTCAATAAGCATTTTTATTTTATCATAAATTGATTGAGGCACATGACCTAATCCTGTACCAATTAATATTAATCCTTTGTAATCTTTGTATGAATCTAATAATGATGGGTCGATATTGGGATAAATATAAAATAATCCTATTTTTTTTTCAAATTTATTTAAAACTTGAATTTTGTCTTTATTTCTTTTCTTAAAATCGTTATTAATTAATTTAATTTCGCCTTTTCCATATATTTTTGCAATCTCTTTAGTATTTATTGAACGAAAAGCATCTCTTCTTGAACTGTGCATTTTTCTTACTTTAGTTCCTTTAATTAAATTACAATATTCATCATTTGAAGACCCGTGCATACATACTGCAACTTCTGCTCCGTTCCAATTAGCAGCAGCATTTACTGAGCTAATTAAATTAAAAAAAGCATCTGAGCTTCCTCTATCAATTGACTTTTGAGCAGCAGTAATTATTACAGGTTTGTTTAATTCAAGTGCAAACGATAGAGCTGCAGAAATGTAACTTAATGTGTCTGTACCCATTGTAAGAACAACACCATCAACATCTTCTAATTCTTTTGCAACTTCTTGAGCCATAACTGAAATATCATCATAACTTACATCTTCAGTCATTATGCCCATTATTTTTTTAGCTTTAATATTTGCTAATTCTTGTAATTCTGGACACATTTCTACAAAGTCCTCTGCAGTATAGTCTGCAACAACTCCGCCTGTATTATAATCAACTTTAGAAGAAATTGTACCTCCGGTAGATAAAATGGCAATTGTTGGTAATTTTTTATTAAATGTTAATTCTTTTTTATTTTTTTTATGAATTAAATATTCTTCAATAACTTTCATGGAAGTAATTTTATCTTTATCAATGCCAATGTTATAACCATTAGAAAGTTTAATTATTATAGTATCTTGTTTAAGTAATTGAGGTTTTTCTAAATACATACCTTCAATTACTTCATCTTTTAAAAAAATTTTAACTTTATCTCCTGGTTTAACCATAATTTATTCTAATTAGAAATAGTTTATAAAACTTGCTAAAAGATGAAACTGTTTATTTTTAATCCTAAATAATCTTCACTAATTTTTATTTTACTCATTATTTCTACAAAATCTTCATATTCTCTTTCAAATTGAGCTTTAGGCATAATATAATTTCTTCTTTCAAATACTGGAATTTCTTTTAATTCAAGTTCTGTTTTTTTTTGTTTTGGTTTTTTTAGTTTTCTTTGTAAATTTTTCTCTCTTTTTTTTATGCTTGTTAAAAGCATTTTTAAGTCTTTAGATGTTTCTTCTAACTCGTAAGATTCATACTCTTGGTCTTCTTCTTCTTTATCTTCGCCATAACTTGCAACACAGATATTGCCTTTACTAACCATTCTTTCTTCTTTTTTTGTTTGGTCTAAGATTAGGTCTAATTTTTCTAATTCTTTAGTTGTTCTTGATACAAATCTTTTTGATGCAGAAACATTTTCTTTTTTATCAAATAAGCTTTCAGCACAGTATGATCTTATGGCTAAAGATTTAGCATAATCATTAATTAAGTATCCAACCATGTCGCTAAATGGTTCAGGTTTTTCTATTAAGTATGAATATATTAATCTAGAAATTCTTACTGACCTTTCTGCGTCTCTGTAAGCCCGAATTAAGTCTTTTAATTCAGTAAATGGATTAATTATTTCTTCTGCTTCTTGAATAAATGCTTGGCATCTGTGATAATAATGTCCTGCTTCTTCAAGTAAATTTTCAAAGCTATCTTCATCTATTCCGTCTGGAAATATGTCTACGCCTTTACAATCTTCAATCATTAGTTCTAATGCTTCACACTTGTCATCACAATAAGACCCTTTTCTTTTATATGCTCTTCTTAGATTGTCTTCATTATAAACTATTGCCGATTGGTCTACAATAACTTCATTATTTGTTTTTTTTAATTCTGTTTCATTCTTTATTGCATTTAAGTAACTCATAGCTCCATTAAGATTTAAATATTGAAATTCTTCATTAAGGGAAGTCATTGTTTTTAGAATTGATTTTTGGGCATCTTGAAATTGTCCTGGTCTTGTAATATTAAGAATTAAAGTTTTTTTTGCCATTTCAATTCTTGCTTGTCCTTTTAGATTTTGTTGAACATATTTTTTTAGCATATGCATTTTGGCTTTTCCAAGACCAGAATATGTTACAGAAGCATTTAATGACGCTTTCGTTTTTTTAATATCAAAAACATAAGTTGGAAAAACTGTTCTTAAATTTGGTTTTTTGTTATCAACATTAGGATAATATTCTAGTGGTTGTACCATTATTATGTTGTTATTTAGTTATTTAAATAGATTTCTGGTATTATTTACTACAATTCTAAAAACTAATTCATAATTTTTATAAATAAACTATTAATTAGGTTATATTATGAAAGAGAATCTGCATTTGGCAATGATTATGGATGGAAATAGGAGATGGGCAGTAAAAAATGGGTTGCCTAAGTTGGAAGGACACAAAAAAGGTGCTGAAAATCTAAGAAATGTTATCAAGTGGTGTGAGCAGCTTAAAGTTAGAGCTTTAACATTATATGCAATGTCTACTGAGAATTTTAACAGAACAGAAATTGAAAAACAAGCTTTGTTTATGTTATTCAAAAAATGTTTTAAAGAAATATTGGAAAGTGATGAAGTTAAAGAAAAGAAAATAAAAATAAAATTTCTAGGAAATTTGTCAATGTTTCCAAAAGATTTACAAGAACTAATGAATCAAGTCGAAAAAGTTACTAATGATAATGATGGTTTTAGATTAAATTTTTGTATGGCTTATGGTGGAAGACAAGAAATATTAAATGCAGTAAATAAAGCAATTAAAGCAGGAAAAGAATTAACTGAAGAAGAATTTGAAAATAATTTGTATATGAAGGACTCTCCTGAAATTGTTATTAGGACTGGTGGAAAAGAAGCTATGAGAACGTCTAATTTTTTACCTTGGCAAACTGCATATTCTGAATGGTTTTTTTTAAAAACCTATTGGCCAGCATTAACTAAAGAAGAACTTGTTCAAATAATTGATGAATTTGAAAGCAGAAAAAGGAATTTTGGTAAATAGACGTGAGTTTCGGTTTTTATGAAATATTTCCGATTTTTATTTGATTTTTTAAATTAATTCTAATTTATTCGTAATATTTCTAATATTTATTGTATTTCTTTCGGTTTTTTTTTAAAAATGCCTTTTAAAGGTAAAACCTTAATTTATTTTATGAAAATTAGAAATCATAAAGTCGAAAAACCAGGTAGGGTTGTTGCTTGCTTAGCACTAGGAATTGGTTGTTATTTTGGTGTTATTAAAGCTTCAAGTTATTTTAAAAAACCCGAAGTTGAGAAAAAACAAGAAATAGTACAAATTGAAGACTCAAAAAAAAATAATGAACCCTATTTTAAAAAAGAACAAACTCCAGATGATCTTGTTTATCTTATTAAAACTGAATATAACACTTTGCCGGTAAACGAAAAAAAGAAAGTTTTAGATTATTTTTTTAGTGATATGCTTGAGCATAAGTGTGAATCGTTTTCTTTTAAAGTTAAGAATTCAATAAGTTATATTTTTTCAAGACTTGAAGAAAAACTGGAGAAATTTGATTATGAAAGTATTCAAGATAATTATTCAAGATTAGAAGATTTTATTGGAGGTGCAAAATGAAAAAAATAATTAAAGCAGCAGGAAGTATGGCTGTAATGAGTAGTTTATTATGTGGTGCAATGTATGCTGTGGACCATTTTTTACCTGCAGCTTACCAAGTAGAAACAAGAAGAGAAGCAAAAGTAATTTACAATAAAAATGGTGATGTATTTGTTCATTCAGATCCGGAGAATATGCTTCGTTATTTGATTCGAGAAGATTCTCATCAATTAAGGTATGCATTATCTAATTTAGAATCTTCTTTAAGGGGTGAAAAATGACTTTGGATTATGAAAAAATAGATTCTTTGATTACAACAAATACGTCTTACGGTAATGGAAGGCTTCCTTCATTATCTAATTCGTCTGCCTTAGTTGTAAATTTTCAAAATGTTAAAACAATTATTGAAAATAATTATCATGCATTGCAAGAAAAAAATCCAGTAAGATATTCAAAAGGTGTAAAGGTTGTTGAAAAGGAAATAGAAGTTCCAAGAGGAGGAAGAGTTGGAGCATTTTTTGGTTGGACTACCACCGTTACAGAAGAAAATGCAGAAGAATATATTCATGAAAAGGATTTACAAGAATCTATGGATGTTGTTGTTCAAAATGTTAAATCTGTTTCAGCTTCTCTTCAAATTGCTGCAAAATCTTTGAGAGAAGAAGTAAAGGTTAGAGATAAAGTAATTACATCAATGGAAGGTACGGGTTCAACATATAATCATCTTTTCACTGATTTGAGTAAAGATTATGATGGGAATGTTGAAGAGTTATCAAATTCTTGTAAGCAGTTAGATGCAATTGAAGATTATTTAGGGAGTAATGACCATAATCAGGTCGATTTTGCAGAAAATTTAGACAGAAAGGATGGTTTAGAAGCAAAGATTCAAAGATGTAAACAAAATAGTGATTTAATTATTCAAAGAAAAAATGATGTTAGTACTTTAAAGGGTAATAATCAAACAGCATTATTAAATTATATTGATGTTAATAGATCTTTAATGATTTATGTTCAATTAGCAGAAGCTACAAGTGAATATGTTGCTCAAAATATTAGGGATGGAGAAATGTCTAGTAAATCTTATTTTTTATTGAGTAATTTATTTTTAGAGTTTGCTGATACAAGTAAGCAAATGATAACTTTAAATAATTTTGGTGCTGAAGTACAAACTAAGTTAAGGGATTTATTGTCTTTATGCACAGGAGGTAATAAAAAACAATTAACTACTGCTCAATAGAAATGTTTATAAAATAGTTTTTATTCTTTTTAATTATGGGAGAAAACAATTTTACATACGGATTTAGCTTTTTATCATTTATTTTAACTTTTATTTATATAACTATTGGACTAATGAGAAATTCAATTCAAACATTAGATTTAGCTTTATTTTCATTATTTATCATTTTATCAATGCTTGCTTTGATAAATTGTAAAAATAAGTTTGGTTGGTTTTTATCAACTATTTTATTCGCATTTTTAATAAGTTATATGACTTTAATGTTTATTAATGGAGAAACACTTATTAGATTTATTTTAATAGTATTAAATGTTTTAGCTTTTTTATTCTCTGTTTTAGCTGTTGGAAGAATTAATAACAGTGGAAAAAATCATAAACTTGATGAAACTGTTTTATTAAAAAAAGAATTGGCTGAATTGGCAGAAGAAAGAAAAGCTGCTGAGCAAGAATTTTCAAACATGATTGAAAACGAAGAAGATAAAGTAGAAGAAAAAGAAATCCAAAATTTAGATAATAAGCCTAAAAAAACTGTAAAAAAAACTACAAAAAAGAAAACTGCAAAGAAAACATCAACTAAAAAAGTTCTAAAAAATAATTAAGAATGTATATAAGTAATTAATAATTAAATAAATAAATTAATAAAATAGTTCTTAGATATGATTCATATTGATTAGTTTATTATTATATTCTTTGGTTTTTTAATTTATGAACTGTGTTAAAAATATAATGAATTCTGGAGTTTTAGCATTTGCTTTAGCAAATCCTTTAATCTCAGTAAAAGCTCAAGATTCTCCCATTATATTAGAACAAAGAGTTATGTTTGATGATTCTAAAACTGGAGTTGAATCTGAAACTTTAATTAAAACAGATGATTCAATAACTATTATTGATCAAAAAGGTGATAGCAACAGGTTAGGTTATGAAAATAAATTAGGAGATAATCTAAAATTAAACATTGGATATTCAAATGTTGATAAAATTGAATCTAAAAGAATAAATGGTACAATTGATGTTGGTTTATCTTCAATAAATGCTGGTTATCATGAAAAAGAACAAGAAGATTTTTGGGAATTGTATTCTGTTAATAATCTACAAAATTTCGATTTAGAAATGGGAATTAATTCATTAGACCATTTAGCTTTTATTGCAAAGTATTACCTTGAAAAAAATTCAGTAGGTTTGGCGGGAATTGCATCTGATGATGATTTTTATAGATTAGGTGTTGCTTGTGCTCATAGTGGAAAAATGGGATTGTTTTCTTACGCAGTAATGGGAAAAAATGAAGATGGTTCTAGTTATCATGAATTAAGATTAAGGGGTGGACCTGGTGGCAAAACACGAAAGGAATCAATTGGATTTTTTAGTGTTGAAGAAGGATGTTTGTTCGATGAAAACTTGGTTGAAAGTTTAACAGATCCTTATTTTAAAGGAATTACTAGTACAATTACTAATTTTCCTGCGTCAATAAGAGGCAGTCCTTGGGGATTTGATTCAAAGTATAAAAATTATGTTTTTTCATTAAATGTTGCAGTATCAAAAGGTCCATTAACAATAATTCCGGGAGTATTTTATAATGTTAAAACTGGTGATTTGTGTGAAAGATTAGAAGGTCATTTAGATTTACCAAATGGATTTTATGTATTAGGACAAGTAGATAATAATAAAGATTCAGATATTACACAAACTTATTTATTTGGTTGGAGGGGAGATTTTTAAAATGAGTTTAGAAAGTGATTATATGAAATACATTAATAAAACTCAAGAAGAAAAGTTTCCTTATTTTCTTGATTCTAAAGATACTTTTGGTTTTAAAATTAAAGTTAATAAAGAAGTTTTTTCTTTAAAATATTCTTTTTCATGGTCTTTTATTACTCCATTACTTTCAGATGTAAAAGGGGAAAAAAGAGTTTTAGAAATCGGTTCTGGTTGTGGGATTAGTTCTTTATATATGTCCAGATATGCAAAATCTGTTTTAGCAGTAGATATTAATGAAGCTGCTGTTAAAAATACTAAAGAAAATGCCGAATTGAATGGTGTAAAAAACCTTGAAGTTTTGGTGAGTGATGTTTTTTCAAATGTGGAAGGAAAATTTGATACTATTTATTGGAATTTTCCTTGGATTTTTGTTTCAGAAGATATGGAGGTAACACCTTTAGAAAGGGCTTATTTTGATCCAGGTTATAAGTGTATAAATCGTTTATTAAAAGAAGGAAAAAATCATTTAGAAAAAGATGGAAGAATATTGTTGGCCATAGGTTATAACACTTCTAATCTTGAGTTATTTCAAATATTAGTTGAAGAATCAGGTTATAAAACTAGAGAAGTTTTAAGAAAGCGATTTGTTCCGCCTAATGACTGGTTTTTACTCCCTTATGATCTTGCTTTATTAGAATTAAAATAATTTTTAATTGAAATTACTGTTTTTTACTAAAGTAATAAATTAACAAAACAACTCCAATAACTAAAGCAGAATCTGCAATGTTAAATGTAGGCCAGTGATAATTTTTTATAAATAAATCTAAAAAATCAATCACATATCCTCTAAAAATTCTATCTATTAAATTTCCAACGATTCCTGCAGTAATTAATCCTGAAGCAAAAATAACATATTTTTCATCAGGTATTTTTTTGTAATATTTACAAATAAACCATAAAACCATTATTGAAACAACAATTAAAATAATGTTATATCCTTGTAAAATTCCAAATCCTGCACCTGTATTTTTTACAAAGATTATAGAAAAAAAGGGTAATAAGTTTAAGGCTGGTTTGTAAATAACAATCAAGGTTTTAGTAATGACATCCAAGCATAATGCAATAATAAAAGTAAGAAAAAAGATTCTGTTTTTTACCATCTTCTTTCATTGTTAGAAATTTTTTGTTCTAAATTTGCAATTCTTTGATTAAGAACTTCAATCATATTTTTTAAACCGTCAATTTTTGCAATAACAACTTCCATTTTATCTCCTGATAATGGTGTGACTGGTTGAGGAGGTTGAACAATTTGAGGTCTACTATTCATGTTTAAAGATGATGGTCTTTCCTGATCTAATGGTGGCATAGATGGTGTGTCTGGCATAGGAGGTAATCCCAATTCATTATCCATTGGCGCCATTGATGGTTCTGCAAATGCTTGTTCAGGTGGAGGAAATTTTCCTTCTCCATTGTCCGTGCCTAAGTTTGCTTGTTCATCAAAAGGAGGCATATCTTCATCTTTATCTCTTTTTTTTTTATTTAATCCAAACATAAAAGAAATTTATCGTATAAATTCTATATAAATGTTTCTTTTTAAATCATTTAAAAGAAAACTTTATATAAAAATAATAAATGTAATTCTTTATGATCCCAGTTGAAATATCTAATAGACATTTACACATATCAAAGGAAGATTATGAAAAATTATTTGATAAAGAATTAACTAAATTAAGAAACCTTTCTCAAGAGGGTGAATTTGCAGCTAATGAAACTGTTGAACTTAATGGATTTAATGTAAGAATAATTGGTTCTTTTAGGGAATGTTCTCAATTGGAACTTTCAAAAACTGATGCAAGAATTATAAAGCTTAATTTGCCATTAAATTTATCTGGTGATTTAACTAATGCTCCTTTGATTGAAGTTAAAACGAATAAAGGAACAGTAAGAATTCCTGCAATAATTGCAAAAAGACATTTACATTGTAATGAAAATAAAGCTAAAGAATTAGGATTAAAAAATAATGAAATCATTTCATTAAAAGTGATGGGTTTAAGACCAATTACCTTTCATGATGTTGTAGTAAGAGTAAAAAAAGATTTTAATTTAGTATTTCATTTGGATACTGATGAAGGAAATGCTGCTGGAGTTAATAAAAATACTGAAGCTTTTTTAGTGGAGAAGTAATGTTCTTGTTGCAGATATAACAAAACCCTTTCCTATTTTTCTTCTTAACATTTTAGCTGTTTTTTCAACATTATAATTGGTTGTTTCTGGTTTTGCGTGTCTGTTTTTTGTTTGTTTAACTGCTAGATTTATGAGTAAATCATGATTAGGTCTAATATTTAAAAAGTCTAAAATTTTTTTTAGTTGGTTATCTCTTATAAATGTGGGTAGTTCTTTTATTTTATTTTGGTTTTTTATAATTAATTCTTCTTTTTTAACTTTAATACTTAATCCTTTTTTAAATCTATGAATAAAGTATTCTTTTTCTAATTCTAAAACATTATTAAAATCTTCATCATTATAATCATAGTTTCTTTCTCCGTCGTTAATTATGAACTCTTTCCATCCTAATTTTAGAATTATTGAAATATTGCATCTTTTTCCAGATTTAGTGTCTTCTTCTTTAATGAGGAATTTTACTTTTAATTTTTCTCTTGCGCATTCAAAAATAAAATCTTTTATGTTCATAATTTAATTAAGAAATTAATAATATTTAAATTTAGTTATCTAAAATAATATTTTCTAGTTCATAAGGGTCATATTGGTCTCTTTGATCTTCTGGAATGTTAAACATTTCATACATTCTATTTGCCCATTCTGCTTTTTCTTGTTTTTCTCTAAATTCTTTTATTGCTTCTCTATCGGATTCTGTGGAAGTTGGTTTAAATGTCGTTAAATAAACTGCTCTACTTTGATTTGAAACTCTTTTAAATCCTGAAGATTGTTTAACTAATTTTCCAGGTGGTAGTTCTTGTGCAATTTTATAGTCAATTGATATGCCGTTTTTAGAGTGGTATCCTTGATTAGTATCTACCTCTAGATGTGAATAGTCTAATTCAACATTTTGCATGTCATAGGATCTAACAGATTCTGGTAATCTTGCGGTTTGAGGTTGATAATAAACTAATGGGGTTAAAGGAAAAAAATCTAACATTTTTTTTTCAAGTCCTCTTAAATGAATCATCCTATCAATTTCTTTTTTAGAATATTTTTTTAAACTTTTATCATCTCTGGCTTTGCCGCTACTTCCCAATCTAACCATAAAATCTTTATCGTTCTTGTAAAAAACCGTGCATAAAAATGCATTTGAATTTTGACTTATTTTTTCAACAAGATTATTAAAATTAGAAATTTTTCTTTTATGGTGATTAAAAACAATATAAACCTCTGCTGGATTTTCTACATTGATTCTTTGAGCAACATATATTGTGTTGTCTACGCATGGATTAACATTATATCTTCCAGAAATAACTAAACAATCTTCAATAAAATTTTGCATAGCTTGTTTTTCAGATTTTTTAATCATTAAAAATAATAATTTAAAGAATTATATAAAGTTTATTTAACTAAAACGCCGCTTACTGAACTTGATTGTCCGGGTCTAGACGTAATTTTAGCTTTACCTTTATCAGTTTCTACAATTGCTCCTTTAGTAAGAATGTTTTGTCTGATAAAGTTTCTATTAGCATTGTTATCAACAACAGTTTTAATTTTTGCTTTTACGTAAGATTTTCCATCAAAAAGATTTAAAGTGTCAGTTTTAACAGTTTTTTGTTTTATATTTCCACCAAGAACTCTTTCAATTCTATTTCTTACTTCGCCAATTATTGTCATAACTGGAACTCTACCTGTTTCACTTTTTCTTTTTTTTCTACTGGGTTTGTATAAACCGCCAGAGACTTTTCTTTTTGATCTTTTTCTTGAAATCATATTGTTTAAGAAATACAGTTAATTTATAAATCTTATTGTTTTCTTAATTTATAGGTTATATTTTTAATTATTTGGTTTAATTTAATCAAATAGGTGTATGTTTTAACCAAAAAATAATAACATTTAAAAAAGGATGTAGATTCAACATCATAAGAGGGAAATTTAAAATGGAAACATCAAGACCACTAGATGCATTAAATAATGCAAGAAATAAGAGAGTAATTGTACAATTAAAGAATGGGAAAGTGTTTGTTGGAAAGTTAACTGCTTTTGATATACACATTAATACTGTTCTTGAAGACGCAGAAGAAAGAGAAAATGGAGAGACAAAGAGACAATTGGGTACTTTGTTCTTAAGAGGAGACACAATAATCTTCATTTCGCCGCAGGTATAAAATGTCAAAAGGAACAGCTTCTATGGGGAAAAAATCTGGAAAGATGAATATGATTCATTGTAGAAGATGCGGCAATAGAACTTATCATGCTAGTAAGAAAGTATGTAGTTCATGTGGTTATGGAAGTTCTGCTAAGCTTAGAAGTTACGCTTGGCAAAAGAAATAATTGTTTTTTTTAAATTCTATTTTTCTTAATTTATTTTTTTTAATATTGGGTATGCTATAAATACTAAAAATGCTCCAGTAAAATTTATTAACATATCTGTTGGTTGAAAGCATCTGTAGGGTATGAGTGCTTGAATTATTTCTATGATTATACCGTAGCTGCCTGCAATGATTGCTGCTTTTAATAGGATCTTTTCTCTATTTTGCATTCTCATGTCAAATAGTCCCGATATAAACTTTTTATAATCTGTTGCAAAACCTTTTTCTAATTCTTTAAAGTAAATAACTAATGAACACGAGAGTATGAAGTATGCTGTAAGGTGAGCAAAGGTTCCAGAATTAATTAAACTCACCGGTCCAATTTCTATAGCTTTTGTTTTTAATGTGGAAAAAATTAGTATTAATATTGCAAAAAGTATCGCTATACTTAAGGAAATTGTAATTTTTATTTTTTTTCTCATGATATTTTATTTTGTTGGTATTATATAAACTTTATGTTAAGAAAAGTTTTTGATTAATTTTGTTTAGATTTAATTATTAATTTAATTTTAATTTGTGATTTTGTAATTAATGATTATTTTAAGAATGTTTGTTTGAATTATTTGATTAAAATAAAATTGTATGCGGGGCACAGGGTTTGAACCTGCGTAGGCACTAAGCCAATAGGGCCTAAACCTATCCCGTTTGACCACTCCGGCAACCCCGCAATGTTAAATTAAAGAATACACAACTTGTTTATAAAATTATCTATGTGGTTTTATACTACTATATATATAATGTGAATTTTTTATGATTTTATCTTTATAAATTTTTTTTAAATTGGTAAATTTGGTGAAAATGCTTTTTTTTATTGATACTCTTTTGAAGTAATGAAGTGGTATTTTTTAACAATTTGGGGGATACAGCCTTTGTTCTTGCTGAATTGATTATTTGCCAACCAAAATTTGCGAAAAGCTTATAAATGATTAATGAAGAAAAAACTCTATCTTTGGTTATTTCGCCATAGAAGAATTGTGGGTGTGTAGGTAATCACGCCACAATCTTTAAATATGCGTGAAATTTTTCAGAAGAAAACAACGCCCAATGGGCAAAAACTTGAAACACGGAGGTGTTTAGATGAAGGTGAGAAAAACAATAAAAAAAATTGCAGCTTTGGGAGTAGGACTCTCTATGCTAGGAACAACTGTTCTTGGTGCTATGGCTGCTGACTTAGGCGATTACCCTGCACCACTATTTATTCAAAATGGTGAATTTAACGGAGTAATTGTATTAGGTGACAACGCTATTTCTTCAGATACATTAGGAGCTATTGACATTGCAACATCATTACAATATGGTGGCGGTTCAACTGAAACTTCTATATCTAACGGAGTAAAAATTGAAGCTTCAGGTAATGACTTGAATATCAATGAAAGTATGGCAGATATCGATACTACATTAGATGATGCAGATCTTCCAGTAATCTTAGGAGATGGTACTTTTGAAGAAAGTGATGGTAATAATAAAAATGAAGAAGACTATACTCAGGAATTAAAGTTTTATGATGGAACTGGCGAATTACAGTTAGATCAAGATAAAACTGATGCTCCAAATGGTGGACTTTATCTTGTAATCGACAAAAATGAAGTATTATATAATTATACTTTAGAATTTGAAGATTATTTAGAATACGATAACACATCTGCAACAACTGCAAGTGATGATATGGAAACTGCTAAAATCGAAATACAAGGTAATTTATATACAATTACTGATGTTAAATTAGATACTGGTAAAATCAAATCACTTACTTTACAAGCTGGAGATACAACTGTATGGCTAGAACAAGGAGCACCAATTACAAGAATTATTGGTGGTGAAGAGCATGAAGTTGAATTGATGGATGTTAATGAAGATGAAAACAAATGTGGTGTTACAGTTGATGGAACTTTAATGTGGGTTGATACAGGTTCTTCAAAGAAAGTTTCTGGAATTGAAATCGGAGTAACTGACGCAATAGTTGTACATTCAGAATTGAAAGATACTGATGTTTGTGAAGTTAATTTAGGAGCTTCTGAAATTAAATTAGAAAACAACCAAGAAATTGAATTGAACGGAAAAGATATTGATGGTTCAAAAGCATTTTACATAGAAGCTCTAGGTGGAAAACTTGAAGAAATTAAAATTCAATACACACCTGATGAAAAAATGTATCTTGCAGCTGGCGATACATATGCAGACCCAGTTCTTGGAAATTTTGAAATTTCATATGCAGGAGTAACAGTAGAAACTTCAGACATTAGTCTTGATGTATCTAGCAACGATTTTGCTTTATCATTCAATAACGTTGATGGTAAAGAGGTAGAATTACCTTTCTATTGTAATAATAGTTGTGATGCAGCTACTGATGTTATGTTTTTCGGAACTGACAACTCACCAGATGAAAGATACTATTTTGACGGTGGAATTTGCGTAGGTACATCCGATGTAAATGATTGTGAAGGTGCAAGATTTTTAGTTGAAGAAGGTAAAGAATTACACGTAATTGAAATAGATGATATCGATACAAGTAATAATAGAACTACTTTAAAAGATATTACATATGGCAGTTCAAAAACAACTAGTAATTCAATTACTAACGCAGCTGTTGCACACGATTTACCTGCTGGTGGACAAACGGTTAATTTAGCAATTAATACTGCTACTAATGCTGTATCATTTATTGATGCAGGAACTGATAATTTAGTTGGAGTTAATGATGCTTTCTTTACAGAATATGAAGCACAATTAAATTTGACTGGATTTGATGTAAATGGAAGCGTTGCTTCTGTATTAGGAAACCTTACACCATCTAACTTTACAGTTACATTTGTAGAGCCAGATAATGCAGTTGATTCAACATCAGGAACTGAAGATAGTAGATCCGAAACTACATTTATGATTGACATTGACACAAGCGATGAAGAGTTTGATGTAAATGCACCAGGAATGGTTAGAGCTACTTTCAACAATGTTGATGTAAGTAAATCAAATGATGACGACCAATTATACTACTCTAACTTTGGTACAAGTGTAGTATATGATAGCAAAGAAGCTAGAAGTGCAGAAATAGTATTCCCAGAAGAAGAACTTTTTGCAAGTGTATTTGTTAGTCCAGTTGGTGCAAATGTTGTTGTAAGTGGATCAGGCGCTTCAAAGAAAATTGAAGTTGGAACTGCAAAATTAGCTTCAGAAGTTGCTAGCTTAGAAGCACAAAACTCACTTATTATAGGTGGTCCATGTGCAAACGCAGCTGCAGCTGAGTTCTTAGGTGTAACAAGTGCAACTTGTTCAGAAGGAGCTCCAGAAGTAAATACAGCAGTGATAAAACTTCAAGCTTATGGCGAAAATGTAGCTATGTTAGTTAACGGTTACGACGCTATAGACACTAGAAGGGCTGCTAGAGTACTTGCAAACTATGCAGACTATTCTGTTGAATTAACTGGAGACGAAGTTGTTGTTTCTGGTACTGACTTCAGTAATATAGTTGTTACTAGCGCTGCAGAATAAGAAGGCAAATAGCTTTTTTTCTTTTTTTTTTTTAATAAAATTCTAATTTTTTAAATAAAACCATAAAAATTATAAATGAGTTATTTATTAATGATAATATGAAAAAAATAATTTGTATTTTATTGATGTTGATGATTATACCTTCTGCTTTAGCTTTTACTCTTAAATCGTATCCTGGTATGTTTACAAATAAGAATCAATTGGATGTTAAAATTGTAGTTGGTGATTTAGCAATTGCTTCAGATACAATTGGGGCAGTAGAAATTGCAACTTCTTTACAATATAATCCAACTACCAATAAAACTTATATTGGGGTTCAGGCAGTATTGGCTTCAGAAATTGAAGATGTAAGTCAAGAAAATTTAATTATAGTTGGTGGGCCTTGTGCAAATGCGATTGCGGCAGAATTAATGAATTATCCAAATCCTTGTTATAGTCCTATTCCTGATAATACGGGTATACTAAGATTATATGAATTTGATTATGGAGTCTCAATTTTAGTAGCGGGCAGATCTGCAATAGATACAAGAAGAGCTTCAAGAATAATTGCTAATTATTATGATTATAACCTTGCAAATTCAAAATATATGGAAGTTTTCGCAGCATTAGAAACTCAAATTTTAATTAATTAATTCTGCAGTAAAAATATTGTGCTTAGTTCTTTTTATTTTAACTTTAATAATTCCTTTTGAAAAAGAGTTAATAATAGAAATGGTTCTGTTTTTTGCAACTAATAATTTTTCATTCTTTAATCTACCCTCACTAATTATCTTAGCTTCAATTATTTCGCCCTTTTTAAACGGTTTAGGGAGGTTTTTTGTTTTTTCTATGTCAAAGTCCGTCTCATCAAAAATGAGCTTTAAACCATATTTATCTTGTAATTCTTTTAGTTTAGAAAAAAAATCTTCCCAACTTAATTCTTTTAATAATCTTCCACCTTTATATCTTAAATATTTTTGAATACCGACTTTAGGATGTGTTTGTTTGTTTTTTAGTTTTGCTACAAAGTTCACTATTTCTTCAATGTCATTATCATTAATTCCTGGTGCCCAAACTGGTGCAACAATTAATTCTACTTTAGATTTAGCAACATATTTTATCATATTTAAAACATGTTCCAGATTGTATGGTTTTACAGCTATTTGCTTAGCATTTTTTTTATCGACTGAATTTAATGATATGTTAAGTCTTGTAAATCCTGATTCAATGAACTCATCTATTATTTTTTCAGTTAATAAAGTTCCATTAGTGTCCATTGAAACTCTTTTTACAGATTTATTTTTTCTAATTTCTTTAACTAAATAGGCTAGTTTTTTGTATCTTAGGGGTTCACCTTGACAACCAATGTGAATTTCGATGTTATTATTTTCTTTGAATTCAATTAATTTGTTTAATTCTTCGACCATGTAGTCAGCTTCAACAATAAAATCTACTGGTCTTTTTAATTCCGAAACTGAACAATAAATGCAATCAAGGTTACAAGATGTAATTGGTTTAATTTCAATTATGTTTGTATTTCTGTCAATAATTCCAAATGCAACATTTCCCATTAAGGGAATTTCTGAATTTTTATGTATATAAACTGTTTTTTTGCCATTGAGAATGTTTGTTAATTCATTAAAACCTTTTAGTAATAAGTGGTCAAATTTATGTGATTTTTTTTCAGAACAATTAATGGTTAAAATTTCGTCTTTAACTTTGAATTTTCCTATTTTTTCTAATTCTTCATTTTTAATATCAAAATAAAATATTTTTAGAAAATTAGCTCTTACAAAATCTTCTTTTTGATTGAATTTAATATCTTCAAATTTTAATTGCATCTTGTTGTTATTTAATATATATTTTATAAAGGTTTTTAAGAATGGGTTATATAATTAAATAATTATTGGTATGTTTAAAAAGTATTTTTTTAGGTATTTTTGTTATAGAATCTAAAACTTTAAATACCTCTTTTTTCTATTATTTATTTATGGGGGAAGAAGACGTTGTAATTACATATGAAACTCTATTTGAGATCTTTAGAAGAGAGAAAAATAGAGGAGAATTACAAACACTAGATGAGGATTTTTTCATTAATGTTGTTAAGTATTTAGGCCAAAAAAAAAATATTGTTGAAAAAGAGAATAATACTCAAGATGCTTTATTTGCTGAAGAAGAAAAATTAAAGGCTGAAAAACAACTTTATAATATAAAAAAAATCTTGCGTGATTTATACGAAATTAGAGAAAAGAAAATTGTTGATATGGCTTTAAATAAATCTAGAACACAAAGTCCATTAATTGATGATTCTTCTTTATTAAAAGAGGAAAGAATTCTTTATGTAGACATTGTTAAAATATTTGATAGGCATAGGCAAGATATTTTGATGAGAATATTAAATACTCAGATGCCTACTATTGATGTTGATGAAAAAAAAGCTGATGAGCCAACTGAGTTAAAATTAAAATTTGTTGAAGATACACCCGAATTTGTTGGTCCGGATATGGAAACATTAGGCCCTTTTGTTAAGGATGATGTTTCAGTTTTTTCTAAACAAATTGCCGATATTCTATTGAGTAAGGGCTGTGCTGAATCTTTTGAATAATTTTTAAGGCTAATTTAGATTATTAATTTTGTTATATTCTGTGTTATAATATTATGTGCTATACGAACGAAGCGAGTGTAGTACTTTGGTAGCTATATCAAAAACAATGTTTTCGGAACGTTCTTTGAACGCATACGAAACCGTAGTGCAGAAACAAATGAATAGTAACCTTTTTAAATAGGTGGAATTTTCAAGTAGTTATGAAAGTTCCTAAACAGATGAATAGATACTGTGCTAAATGTAAAAAGCATACTGAACACAAAGTAGCACAAGCTAAAAGAAAAGGTCTTAACGCTACTCATCATCAAACAAGAGATAGTAGGAAAAGACAATCTTTAAGAGATAGAGGTGTTGGTATTGGGAGTGGTAATAAAGGAAAATATTCTCGTCCTCCTATTGCAAAAAGGAAGATGACTGGTAAAAAACTTACTAAAAAAACTGATTTCAGATATACTTGTGGTGTATGTAAAAAAATTAGCGTTCAAGCAACTGGAATGAGATTAAAGAAAGTAGATTTGCAATAATTTTATTGTGATACGTAAATCATTTATTTTTCTACCTGGTATAAGTTATAATTTAGAGAAAAGTCTATGGAACCAAGGTATTTTAAATTGGAATGACTTTTTAAAATCAAAAAAAATAAAAGGAATTTCTACAAAACGAAAAAATATTTACAATTTAATTTTAAATAAAGTTAAAAGTGAATTATTCTCTTTAAATTCTGATTATTTTATTGATAAATTGCCTTCTTCTGAAAATTGGAGGTTGTATAAATTTTTTGAAAATGAAGTTGTTTTTTTAGATATTGAAGTTGAGCATGTAACAAAGGATGTTACTGTTATTGGTTTGTTTGATGGTATTGATACTAAAATAATGATTCGAGGTTATAATCTTGATATGAAAGTATTAAAGCAGGAATTATTAAAATATAAATTAATTGTTACATATAATGGTTCTACTTTTGATATACCTTTTTTAAATAAGCGTTATCCTGGTCTTATACCTAAAATTCCTTGTTTTGATTTAAAGGTGGGGTGTAGAAGGCTGGGTTTAATTGGAGGATTAAAGGAAGTTGAAAAAAAACTAAATATTAAGCGTTCTCAAATTATAAAAAAATTAACAAATGGTGATCCTTATCTACTATATCGAATGTGGAAAGGTTCTGGTGACAATTATTATTTAAAATTATTAGTTGAATACAATGAAGAAGATGTCATTAATTTGAAGAAAATTGCTAATTATGTATCTAAAAATCTATCGTAATCTTTATAAATATCTTTACTTTCATATCATTAGGGGGAATTTAAAATGAAAAAGATATTATTTATTATTGCACTTTTATTTTTAGTTGGTTGTACATCAAGTGATAACAGTTTAACAAATGATATTACTGGAAATGTTGTTGCATATGATGCACCTTCTAATGTTAAGGTAACAGTTAAATTACAAGGTAGTGTAATGGATCCAAGTGAAATTACTGTAAAACAAGGCTCTTTAGTTTTATTAGAAATTATTGATTTGGATAATGCAACTGATGTATTTGTAGTAAATGGTTACAATGTTGAAGAAAAATTAGTAAATGGAGAAGGACTATTTTATTTTAAAGCAAATAAGAAAGGCGCATTTACTTATGGTTTAAGAACTGATAAAAGAAAAGGAACATTAGTTGTTAATTAAATAATCACGAATTTGTATCGTGATATTTAAAAATTTTTAATTCTTATTTTTTTTAATAAAATAAGCACTTAAGAACAAAATTATTCCAACAATAATAAATCCACATTCTTTTTGAAAAAAAGTATATTTTATAATAAGTTCAACAATTCCTAATGATATTAATACTGTTCCAACAATATTTAAAATAGTTGCTTTAAGGTGTTTTTGAAATAATTCTTTTGGTTTTTTATGAAGTGAAAATCCAGAAAATAATTTATCTTTTACATGTCCTACAAAATATGTTACAAAATCAACAACGATACTTGAAATTGCATCTTCAAGTTGCTCTTTTTTTTTAGATTTTTTATTTGCCATGTTTTTATTATGATTATTTGAGTATATAAGTTTTTTGTTTTATTACACATCTTTTGAGTAATGATCAAAAATTCTTCATTTTTGTGTTAGTATTTACCTAAAGATATTTGTTTTTCTTTAATTTTAAATTTTTTAATGTTGACTTTTCCTTTAAAAACTGGCTCTCCGTAAACTCCATCGTATCCTGGTTTAACTTTTATTTCTCCATTTCTGTTTTTCATTATTATTTTTGCAATATCTGGATTTATTTTCATTAAATCTTTTTTTGGAGTATTTAATAAAATTTCATATTCTGTTTTTTTGTTAACAAATTGATTATACATTTCCCAACATTTTTTTGTTGTAATGCCCATCTTATAAAATTTTGAAATTAATTCAGATAAGGGCATTAATTTGTAAACTTTTTTTGCATTTTTAGGTATGTAACCTTCTTCTCTGTCTGCTAATTCTTCAACTCTATTCTCAACACCAATAACCACTTTTTTCCCACAATTAGGACACAGTCCTCCTAATTCTGTTGTTTGTTTAGGAGATAAAATCACTTCACATTTTCTATGTCCGTCCCAATGATATTTTCCGTAAGCTGGATCAACTTCAATTGTTCCATGAATTGTATTATTTTTTAGTTGTTTTTGAACATTATCGTATGATATTTTTCCATTAAACAATGTTGCCTCTCTTCCAATTCTCCAAGGCCAAAAAGAATGTAAATCTGAAAATGAAACTAATGTATATTTATCTAATTGTGATAAACGCCAGTTCATTTCTGGGTCTGATGAAATGCCAGTTTCTAACGCATGAATTTTTTTAGTTTGATCTTGAAAACATTCTTTTACAGTATTAAATCCGGATTTAGAACCAAACATACTAAACCATGGTGTCCAAATGTGTGCTGGAATTATTTCAACTTTAGGATTTATTTCAGTTAGTTTTTCAACAAATTCGGGACATGGTATTTTGAATATTGGTCTTCCATCATAATCAACTCTTCCCTTTGATTTAAACCATTCAGTAATTTGGTCTGCAGTTCCTAAATCTGGTGCAAGAATAACATTGTGTACTCTTCTTCCTTTTTCATTATCTGTATAAATTAAACTTATTTCAGTTTGTAATAAAAATGGAAAATCTGTTGAAGTTTTCATTACTCCATTATCCTCTTTTAATTCTGATTTTATTTCTTGAATCCACTCAGGATGTGTGAAATCTCCAGTACCTAATAATTGAACACCTTTTAATCTTGCATATTTTTCAAGATTTTTTATAGTTAAATTTTTACTACATCCTCTTGAGAATCTTCCATGTATGTGTAAATCTGCAATAAACATAATTAGAATTAATTTTTTTTCTTTTTATGTTTTGTTGTTTTCTTTTTATTTTTTCTATATTTCATCCAAAAATGATTCTACTTCGTGTCTTTCAAATTGGGATAGATGTGTTTTGAAAGGTTCTTTTGTTTTTGGATTAAGTAATTGGCAGTTAAACATTTCAACAACATCATAAACAAAATTATTTTCCATGAGTTTTACTGCTAATTTTTTATCTGAAACAACTTCCCCTAACATTTTTTTAAATTTTTGTTCAAAAAGTTGAAATAAAAAGTCTCTTTTCTCTTGATTATTTAAGTTTGTATAGTCATTTTGATTACAATATCCAAATCTTCTAATTAATTCTAAAGCAACATTAGTCTCTACTATGTTTCTTGAATAATGTTCTTCAACGTAAATTAATGCTCCTATTTTATCTTTTATTATAACTCGCATTCTTTTTTTATCGCTTATTTGTAATGCTTTTGTATGATATAATCCAAATAGATGTCCAACAAAATCTCTTTTTTCTGGTTCATTAAGGTTATCAAAATTATGAGAATTACAAAATCTATGTTTTATCATTGACGTAATTATTTTATCGAGTGACTTACCTTTATAATAATCTCTTTCTAATAATTGAATTGCATCAAGTGAATTATCATCCTCTTGTCGATAAGCTTCTGCTATGTTTATCCAATCTTCGATTTCTTTTGGATCTTCATCTACTTGATTTGGTTCATATTCATCTAAATTTTCAAAATAATTTGGTTCAGATTCATAATGAGGTATATAATTTTGTTTAAAAACTTCACCAGTCCATTCATAAAAACTGGGCCAATAATAATCTTCGTCCATATATTCATCATTATACGCATTTACCCAGTACAAAACTTCTGTATCGTCTTGGGTTGTAACGAAATGACCTGAACTTTCACCTTCAAAAGCTTTTTTGCCATCTGATTTCGCGTCTCTAAGATATTTTTGTCTTGTTTCTTCCCAAGTCTCTTCGTGTTTTACTATTTCATCTAATCTTACTTTTACTGTTCCGTCAGTATATTGGGTACATTTAACAATATCAAAACCTAATTTAGCTTGTTCTAGTTTAAGATTATTATATTTAGAAGCTTGAATAACTATATACATTAAAAAAGAGAATTATTATTTCTTTTTATGCTTTGTTGTTTTCTTTTTCTTATCCTTAATACATTTACAACAAATATTACCTTTACATGCTGTTATTCCAAATACTGGGTGTGCAATAAATCTGTATCTCCATCCACTTAGTGGTACTCCACAATCTTTACATTTATTAATTTTTAACATTTTATATCTGCCTAAATTTTTCTTCTTTTCCTATGGTATTTTTTACAATATTCATAATTTCGTGAACTTTTTGAATGCTTGTAGCTTCAATTCTTAATCTGATTAAATTTTCTGTATTTGATTTACGAATATTAAACCATCCTTCCTTATCACTAATTGTAATTCCATCAAGATAATTTTTTTTACCCTTTAGTTTTTTAAATCTTTTCATTAATGTGTCTTTATCTTCAACTTCATAATTTATTTCATCAGAAGTAAAATATTTTTCAAAAGGTTTTATCAAGTTTGATATTTTTTCTTTTTTATGTGATAAAATATTTAAAATTTTTATTGCAGTAAGTAATCCTGAATCAGTATAAAAGTTATCTTTAAAATAATAATGTCCGGACAATTCTCCTCCTAATACTGCATTTTTTTGTCTCATCATTCTTGTTAAGTTTGAATGGCCAACTTTACTTCGAATTAAAGTCACACCTTTTTCATTACAAACTTCTTCTAGGATTTTACTCATTCTTAAATCAACAACAACTTTATCGCCTTTTTCTGCTAATTCTTTTATTAATAAAGCCATAATGTAGTCACTTTTTATTGGATTTCCTTTTTCATCAATAAATACTGCTCTATCAACATCTCCATCAAATCCAATTCCTAGATCTACTTTGGAATTTTTAACTCTCTTAATTAAAGTTTTGATGTTCTCTTTTAAAATTGGGTTTGGTGTGTGATTTGGAAACGAACCGTCAGGTTTAAAATACATATTTTTAATTGATAAATATTTTTTTAAAAAACTGAATTTCACTCCTCCCATTCCATTGCCAGCGTCTACAATCACCTTTAATTTTTTTAATCCTTCAAGGTGTTCTTCTAAGAACATTTGATAATCATCGTCTATATTAAATTCAATTAGTTTTCCTTTTTTATTATTAATTTTAATTCTTTTTTTTATTTTCTTTTCAATTTTTTTTATTTTATCATAAGTTAAAGGAATTGCTTTTTCTTTTACAAATTTAAATCCATTAAATTCTTTTTCATTATGTGAAGCAGTGACCATTATACCGCCTTTAAATCCATAATAAGCACATGCAAAATAAAACATTGGTGACGAACATAAACCAATATTATAAACGTCAATACCTCTTAATCTTAAACCATCAGTTAAGGCATCAAAAAGATTTTTTGATGTTGTTCTCATATCGTATCCTACTATAACTTTTTTAGAATTAACCACTTCTGGAAAAAAATTACCAATTTTTTTTGCTAACCACTCATTAATTTGTTCAGGATAAATGCCTCTGACATCATATGCTCTAAAGACACTTTCTTGCATGCTTTTTTTAATCATAATTTGTATAATATGTATTTTCTTTTATAAATATGTATTATTACTTTATAATGGTCATAAATTCTTATATAGTACTTTTAAATATTAAATTTAACAATGAAAAATAAAAAATCTAAAAAATTAAAATTAGACAAAAGATTTGGTCATTATTCTTTTGCAATAGGGGTGTTAATAGCAGTAATTTTAGGTCTAGCAGGTTCTGTAGGATTTAGCGATACAACAAAGCAAGGATTATTTTCATTATTAGTATTACTTGGTATTGTAATAGGATTATTAAATATTACAGGCAAGGAAACTAAAGAATTTGTATTGTCTGCAGGAGTATTAGTAATAATTTCATTATTGGCATTAAATTTAAAAGTATTTCATGATGTACTTTATGTTGGAAGTGTTTTAGTTGATTTGTTAAGAGCAATTATTTCATTTACCTTTCCAGCCGTTATTATAGTGTCAGTAAAGAATATCTGGAGACTTGCTAAAACATAATTTTTTTTATTTTTTAAATTAAAATTATTAAATCGATATATTTAAATAAAAGATGGCCAATGAAGTAAATATGAAAAATCATTTAATTCATCATTATATGTTAACCATCTCTGCTTGCATTGTTGCATTTATAGGATTATTAATTATGAAAAGTTTTACAGGTTATACTGTTATGGATTCTACTGATTGTCCAATGTGTAGTAAAATAACTTTGGCAATTGTTCTAGTATTAGGAATGATAGTATTTTTTGAGAGGACACACCATGAATAAAAAAGGAGTTTCACCATTGATTGCAACTATTTTTCTTATTGCAGTTTCAGTTGCACTTGGTTCAATAGTTATGAGTTTAGGACAAGATTATGTTTCACAGGCTTCACCAGATTCTCCTTCTTGTGACGTGGTAACTTTTAATGTTAAAAATATTAATTATTTTTCTTCAACAAATTCAATTAGTATTGCGATTGATAATGGTGATCAAAATATTGATGGTTTTTTAATTAAATTATTTAATCAAGATTATTCTCAAGGTAGTGTGGTTACACTGGCTGAAAAAATTGATGCTCATGGTGTGAAGATTTTAAGTTTTAATTCTGAAACTTCGGACGTTTATGAGATAAAAATAATTCCCATTTCAAGTGATAATGTTTGTAATACAGCTTCAAAGGAAGTGACAAGAAATTCTCCATTGTTTAAAGTTCAATAATTTTTTTATAAAATCTAAATTTTCTTCTTTTTTTTATTAAATGTCTTAATATGTACAATTATTACTTACAAAATGATGAAAAATAGTCGAAAAATTATTAATAGATAGTAAACTTTAAATTCTTGCTATTTATTGATACATTATGAGACTTGTTTTAGACTTAAAAAAATCGATGGATCAAAATGCTTCAGTTTATTATGAAAAGTCCAAAAAAGCTAAAAGAAAATTAAAAGGAGCATCTGAAACCATAGAAAAAACTCAAAAAGAACTAAATAAATTACTAAAAACGCATGAAGTGGCAGAAAAAAACAGAGTTGTTAAGGTCGATAGAAAAAAAGAATGGTTTGAAAAGTTTAGATGGTTTTATACTTCTAATGGTTTGCTAGTTATTGGTGGAAGAGATGCTACTACTAATGAAATTGTAATAAAAAAACATACTGATAAAGAAGATATTGTATTTCACACTGACATGGCAGGAAGTCCATTTTTTGTATTAAAAACTGAAGGGAAAAAAGTTGATCAAAAAATTCTAAAAGAAGTGGCAGATGCTACTTGTACTTTTTCTCGTGCTTGGAAATTGGGCATACAATCGCAAGATGTTTTTTATGTTAATCCCGAACAAGTTTCTAAAAAACAAGAATCTGGCACAACTCATCTAGCTAAGGGTGCATTTATGATTTATGGTAAAACTAATTATATGGAAAATAAAGTTAATGCTTGTGTTGGAATGAAAGATGGCATGATTATGTGTGGTCCTTGTGAATCTGTAAAAAAACATTGTAAAGAAATTATTCAAGTTATTCAAGGTAAAGAGAAAGCTTCTGTTGTTGCAAAGAAAATCAAAGCTAAGTTGGGTGGGGAGTTGGATGAAATAATTAGAGTATTGCCTTCTGGAAGTTTTGAGATTAAGAAATAGGTAATTTAAGAAATATATAATTCTTTATCCAAATTTGTTAAAAATACATCAAAGTATTCAATGTTTCTTTGACGTTGTTCTGGTGTAGTATTCCAAGTTTCTAATTTTAATTCTATTTCTGAAATGTATGTTTTATCATTATGACTCAAAGTAATTTTTAATAAATCATTTTCATATTGAAATTCTGTTAGTTCTTTTTTTATTCTTTTTACATTTCCTGGTCTCCACTTTTCATCCATCCATCCTCTATTTAATCCTAGTTCAATTTCTGTTTTAGCAACTGCTTGAATAATTTTATCTGAATCATAATTATTTCTTTTTAAGTGTAAAACTAAATATCTTTCAAATCTATAGTTTATATGAAAAGATTGACTTTTATAAAAATTAGGTTCTTCATCATTTTGCCATGTTTCATAAATATTTGATAATCCTGTTCTAATATCGGCTACAAATTTAGTGTGAACTTTTTCTACTTGTTTTGATACTTTTGAAATTAAATAATTTTTCTTTCTTTTTGTACTATTATGGCTTATGAAGTTACTTAATATTGTCATAGCTTCACTGTATAAGTTTTCCAGCACATTATTTTCATTATGAGCATAATTAAAACCTGTGTCTGTTACTGCTCTTTGTAAATCTGGAAAATTAAATAGTTTAGGTTGTTTTCCTTTTAATAAACAATATCCATCATGTCTTAATCTTTCTATAAAAGGCATCCAGCTAATTCTCATTCTTGAACCTTCAAAATCAAATTTTTTGTTAAATTCAACGTAAGATAAATCTCTTTCTGGGTGTGAATATCGAGAGCTATATAAAATCCCTAATTGTTGTAATTTATCTTCGTTATCTTCAAATCCTGCAAAATGTTTTTTTTTGCTTGCTTCACAATTTTTTATTGGGACCTTATTAACAACGCAAATTGGATGAATTTGGTCTTTTTGAATTCCCTTAGATAATAAGTATTTTTTTATTGCCGCATATTGTCTTAAACCAATTTCAATTGTATTTTTTTCAGGTGTTACAATTACTAATGGAAATAATTCTACGTCTTTCATTGCTTCAATTATTGGCATTATAGAATGGTCTAAAATTAATCCTGGATGCGGAATCGGTGGCAAGTCAACACCAATTATATCAACATTTTTCATGTCTTGGGTTACAATGTTTTGTAATTTTGTTTTTGTTTTTGGATTTTCATAAATCATTCCAACTGGAAAAACCGCAGTAGGAGCAAAGGCTGGTTGAATTTTAATTTTCATTCTTTTTGATCCTTTTGCAAAGCCAAAATCAGCACCCGGGTGCAATTCAACAATTCTTGTTTCTAAATCTTCATAAAAATCCTTATTTTGATTTCCAAAAGAATCTTTGTTAGTAATTGTACCAAACATTGTTGCTTGATGATCTGTATCAATTATTCCTATATTATAATTGATGCTCAAAACTGTCATTAAATCAACAAGTAAAGAAGTTTTTCCTACTCCTCCTTTATTATTAACTGGAAATATTAATGATTTTTTCATAGAAAATAATAATTTACTGATTATTATAAAGTTAAGCATAAAAATAACAAAATATATAAACCATTAATTCTGTAAAAATATACAAAGAGGTGTATGAATGTTAGAAGCAAGTGTATTATTTTTAGATTTAACAATAATTTTTGTAACGATTGCTATTTTATCATTCATTGCTAAGTTTTTCAAACAGCCATTAATTCCAGTTTATATCATTGCAGGAATTATTTTAGTTCCATTAACACATTCACTTCATAATGGTGGACTTGTTTCTTCAATTTCACAATTTGGAATTGTATTCTTATTATTTATTGCAGGTTTAGAATTAGATTTTGAAAGATTAAAACACGTTGGGGCAGTTTCTACCATGGGTGGAACAATCATAGTTGTTTTGCTCTTTTTAATTGGTTTAGGAGTTTCATCGTTAATTGGTTTTACTGGATTAAGCTCAGTCTATATGGGTTTAGTTTTTGCTTTTTCTTCAACTATGGTTGTTGTTAAATTATTGTCTGATGATAATGAACTGGATTCATTGCATGGTAAGATTGCATTAGGTTTACTTATAGTTCAAGACGTCTTTGCAATACTTGCATTTATTTTATTAACTTCAATAGGTAATTTTTCAATAATTAATTTATTGACTTTAATTGGGTCTGTTTTGGCAATTATTGTTGGAGTATTTTTAGTTTCGAAATATATTCTTCCAAAATTATTTGCTTTTGCAGCAGAATCTCAAGAAGTTTTATTTATTGCATCGATTGCAATTTGTTTATTAATTGCTTCTTTGTTTGGACAATTTCTTAATCCTGAGGCATTAGGTATTGGAGCTTTTATTGCTGGTTTGGCTTTAGCGAATTTACCTTACAATATAGAAATAATTTCAAGGATATCTCCATTAAAAGATTTTTTTTCTATGTTATTTTTCTTATCAATTGGAATGTTGCTTCCATTATCAGACGTTCCTGCAGTTATCGTTCCATCAATAATATTTGTTTTAATGATATTAATTATTAAGCCTGTACTAAATTATATAATTATAAGTGTGTTTGGTTATATGCCTAGAGTTGCTTTTTTAACAGCTGTAACTCAATCACAAGTTTCAGAATTTGGATTAATTTTAGTTTTTTTTGGAATTGCAACAGGTCAAATTTCTAATAGTTTATTTGCTTCTGTGGTTGTAATTGCCATTTTATCACTAACTTGTTCATCTTACATGTTTGAGCACAAAGATTTTTTGTTTAATAAATTAAATAAACTGCTTTGCAAAATTGGTTATGGTGAAGATCAATCTAAGACTTTGAGATTTCTTCCTAAGAAGTTTAAAAAGAAATTTATTTTATTAGTTGGTTATGACAGGTTGGGATATACTATTTTAGAAACGTTAAAGAAAATGAGAGAAATAGTTGTTGTTGTAGATTTCAATCCTGCAGTAATAAAAAAATTAATGGATGAAAAAATTAATTGTGTTTATGGTGATGTGGGAGACTCGGAATTATTAAATAATTTAAATTTGAATGAATGTAAATTAATTATTTCGACAACACCTCATAAAGAAGCAAATTTATTATTAATGAAAAAATTAAGAAATATAAATAAAAAAGCATTATGTTTTTTAACTTCAGAATCGATTTCAGACGCATTAAAACTTTATGAATCTGGAGCAGATTATGTTATTATACCGAGATATATTGGAGGAAAGCATATTTCCTTTATGGTTAGAAGGTCAAAGTTTAATCCGAAAGTATTATTAAAACAAAAACTTTCGCATTTAAATGAATTAAAAAGGAGGAGTGGAAATGTCACAAGACACCGTTAATATACAAATAGGAAAATTAGGAATTACTCAGGCATTAGTTACTGAGGTTAAAAAGCATTTAAAAGTTAATAAATCAGTGAAAATCAGATTTTTGAAATCTTTTATTCAAGAAAAAGATAGAAAGCAAGTAGCTTTAGATCTTGATAAAAAGATAAATAAAAAAGGAAAACTGATTGGGTTTGTTTATACAATAAAAAATGGTTAAAGCAGAGTTATTAGCTACATACGGATTCTGGAACGATAAAGGTAAAGATTTATTTGGTAGTATAAAAGATTTAAAAGAAAGAAAGAAAAAAGTTGATACTTTTAAAGGGGATATAAATAATTATGTTGAAGAAGAAAAAAGAGAAATTCACGTTGATAGAGTTTCAGAAACAGGTTATCCTAAATCTGGAAGATCGTGCAGATTAGTTTATGAAAATTATTCTATGAGTCTTGAGGAAATGTATTATTGGATTCTTACTCAGATGACTGTTGATCATGGATTTAAAAGAGATGAAGTAATTAAGATTACTGATGTTTTTGCTGCATCAGAAACATCTTCATATTGGGGAATTCACACCCAAAGATTAAATATTCAACAAGATCGTGCTTCTCAATATTTAAAATTTGTTGCAGATATGACTAAGACAATGTTTCAATTAATTAGGGACTTAAATATTGTTGATGAAAAAACGGGTTATTATGAAAGTTCTTATAGTGATAATGATGATGAAGCAATTAATGGAGATATGATTTTAAAGGGACAATATACTGATTTGGTAGAAGGTGGTCCAAAAAATCCTTCTTCTATTTTTGGAATGGCTCAAAATTATGGTTTTGTAACTTTGCCTGATTTGTTTTTTCAAGCTCGTCCTTTTGGTGGAAAAGTAAGAGACGAAAAGGAGTTTAAAAAAGTAATAGAATCAATTCATTCTTATGTTCATAATACTATTGGAAAAGATTTTGGTAATCCACAGCTTTTAAATATTTTAGAACAAAAATTAGGGCAATATTATAGATGGAAGTATAGAACTTATAAACAATTAAAGACTTATAGAAAGTTGTATAAGGGCTATTTAAAACAACATTATAATAATATAAGATTGTATATGAATTGGGTTAAACCTTATTTGAGAAATATTAGAAGACTTAATCCTAATTCTGGTAAAGCTCTTTCCTCAGATTTAATTGCTGCTTTTGAAGGAGAAATGATTGAAATAGAAATTTTAGCTCATAAGAAAAAAAAGCCTAAAGATAAATATGCTTCAGTAGTATTAGCTAATTTTGATTATAGAACTGTTCCACAATTGGAATGGGTACCTCATGCTCAAGAAAGAAGAAGTGTAATGGTTGGAAGAGCTGAGATGAATCTAAAAGCTTATGCGTGGACTGATGATCAAATTGAAAATTATCGAAAAATGAAAGAAGCTGAGGATATGGAATTACTTAAGGAAGTTGATGAATCCATAGGTACTGCAATGGACGCTTTAGAGGAAGATTTAAAAAAGTATTTGGATGAAAAAGATGAAGGTGACGAAAAAGAAGTAAAATCTAAAGAAAAAAAATGGAATATTGAAAAAGGTAAATTTGTTGAAGTTACCGGAAAAAAAGCTAATAAATCAAATTCAAGTTTAAGTTTAAGAAATACTGCGGACCCTTTTATTCAAGTATTCAAAGGTTTTGAAATGTTATTAAAGCCATTTTCTTTTAAGATTGATTTGTTTAAAGGAAGTTCTAAAAAAGATAATAAAAAGGCCGCTATAGGTGAAGCAAAATTAAGAGCTTGGTTATTGTATAAATTCTACAAAAAGGCTCACCAATTATTAAGTTGGTAAATGCAATAAGTTTATAAATTTCTTTTACCAGTTTTTATGTATGACTATTGATGACATAAAAAAGCTATCTCCTAAAGAAAGGTTAAAGAAGTTAAAAGAACTTCAAGAAGAGGATAAAAAAGAACTAGAAGAGGCAGAAGAGTTAATTAAGCAAAGTATTCATGATGTTGAACAAGAAGATATAGAAAAAATTGTTCGAAGAATTAAAAAGCCAGAATTAAGAAAAGTAGAAGTTAAAGATCTTTTTGAAAATAAAAATGATGTATCAATTGAAGAAAAAGTAAAGATTTCTGTTAAATTAAGTGAAGAACAAAAAAGAAGATCTGTTTCTTATGATCAAAATATTACGACAAATATTAATCAAAATAATTTAGCAAGTTTTACAACTTATGATAAAGTTAGAGAATTAGCTAACAAAGCCTATGATGGGAATTTATCTAAAGATGAAGAAGAAAATCTTAATTTTTATCAAAGTCAATTTCAAAATGTTAATCCCGAATATCTTGATGGAGAAGAAAAGAAAGTTATTGAAAAAACAGAAGATTTGCTAGATAGAATCAAGAAGTATCAGTGAGTGTCCCTTCTCAGTAACAAATTCCGCAATCTTTTTAAATGAAATGATGTTATATAGTTCTATAATGGAATGGTACGAAATATTGGGTGTTGGAAAAGATGCTAGTCGTAATGAAATAAAGAATGCATTTTGGAAAAAAGGAGAAAAATTTGATATTCTAGACCCTGATTTAGCTAATAATAAAGATCTTCAAGAATTAAATGACGCATACGATTTAGGAATGGAAAAAGCTAATTATAGAAATCAACTTGAACAATCTGATCCTTTTGATTTAAAAGACAAATTATTTGATTTGCAAATCACTCCTGTTGATAATGAATCTGATGATCTTTGTAAAATTTGGAATGGTATTAATTTAGATAGTATGGTTGACGAAGCTGAACAAAAATTTCATGAAAATAAACCTGAAAAGAAAAATTTAAAATTATTTAATTATTTGGCAGGAACTATTACTGCAGGTGTTGCATTAGCAATTGGTTTAAATATGAATGCACAAAGATCACAATCTAATCTTACTAAAGCAATAGTTAGTGAAGAATTTTCTCAAGATAAAATTTTTAATAATTTAAATGTTGCATTAAGTAATGAATTTTCAAAAGATGAGTTAGATGAATTAGTAAAAGAGTATAATGTTGTACCTGTTAACGGTAAAATAAGTAATTCTTATAAAATAAGGTCTAGAAGAATGGGAAAAGATCTTGTTTATTATTCTGATGAGTTATCAAATGCAAGTTTATCTTCAGATTTAATTCAAAAATTAAGAATTGTTTATGATGTTGATCAACAAATGGACAAAGCATTAAATCAATTAGCTGATGAAAATGGTATTACAATTGATGAAATGAATAAAAGATATTTCGTTATGCCATTTGTTGAATCTGTTGACGGTAATCTTCAAGGAGATTTTAGTATTACTGATATGACTACAACTCAAAGGACTAGTTCTACATTTGATGTTGTTGCTCATGATTATCCATCAATTAAATCTTCATTAGTTGAATATTTAACCCCTAAATTAAGAACACAAATTTTAAGAGAAAGACTATTGAAAGTTTCTTCTAAAGCTTTTGCAGAAGAATATAAGGGTGGCAATCATTTTGTTCAAATTTCTTTTTCAAATTTAGATGATCATGGAAAAAGATCTAATTTAATGATTAGTTTTAGATCGGAATCTGATAGGTTAAAAGATGTATGTTACAGATATGCTGAATTTACAAATAAACCGACTGAAGAACAATATATGCGATTTGAACAAGGACTTAGAGAACAATTGAAAAAAGAATATTCTAAATAATCATTCAAAAGGTACTCCTGCCCATGAAGAAAAGTCTTTACTAACTCTTTCTCCAAATTGTTGAGAAGTTTGACCTACCATGAAATATGGTGGAGCAGTTCTTCCCATATATGAATTTTCAATAACATCCCATGGGTCCCATTTGTTAGGGCGAGATAAACCATAAATGGGTCTTCCAAATTGTTTTAATGATTCTAACCAAACTTTTTCGTTTTCTCTTCCACCTTCTACAATAAAATCAACATCTTTTTCTTTTAATTTTTCAATTGCTTTTTTGAAAGGGACAGATCCTTGTCCTGGTGGAAGGTGTTCATCATGATAACCAAAATTATCCGTCATATGAACATGACCTATAATCTCATCTTTATTTAATTCATCAATTTTTTTCATAAACCATTTATCAAATGCTTTTGGATCGTTTGGATCTCCTTTAAAATATCTTTTCCATGTATAAGCGTGACCTAAATCAAATGTAGCTCTTATGTG
>CAZLQZ010000007.1:0-65633 GCA_964561995.1 uncultured Methanosarcinales archaeon
ACGCCAACGCCCAGATTTGAACTGGGAGATCCTTGCGGAAATCCGCTTTCGAGGCGGACGGAGTACCAGATTGTCCCACGTTGGCAAATAAAATAAAAAAAAGAATTATTGCTCTTTCGAGGCTTTTTCAATATTTTTCTTAGCTGCTGCATCCAATTCAAGGTGTAATTCTTTTAATTGTTTTTCTTCAATTACTCCTGGACTTCCATCCATTGGACATTCAGCATTTTTATTTTTAGGAAATGCAATTACTTCTCTAATGTCGGTTGTTCCTTTCATTATTGCAACTAGTCTATCTAGTCCAAGTCCCATTCCGCCATGATTCGGTCCGCCGTATTTGTAAGCTTCTAATAAAAATCCAAATCTTTCATTTGCTTTTTCTTCAGGAAATCCTACTAAATTCATAACTCTTCTTTGAATTTCTGGATTGCTAATTCTAATACTTCCTGAACCAATTTCAGTTCCGTTTAATGCTAAGTCCCATAAATCTCCAAGAACTTCTGCGGGTCTTTTTTCAAAGTCTCCAACAAATTCTTCTTTTGGCATTGAAAACATATGATGTTCTGGAACCCATCTTTTTTCTTCTTCGCTATATACAAATAATGGGAAGTCATAAATCCAACTAAATACAAAATTTTTGTCATCAAGTAAACCCATATCTTCTGCAAGTTTTACTCTTAGTTTTGCTAAAATATCATTACACTTTTTTTCTTTGTCTGCAATAAACATTAAAATACTTCCCGGTTTAGCATTAATTTTTTCAATTAATTCTTTTTGAACATCTTCTGGAAAGAATTTTGCAATATTACTTTCTAATCCATTTTCTGTAACTCTCATCCATGCCATTCCTTTGGCACCGTTTTTTTGACAGAAATCAATATACTTGTCAATTTCTTTTCTTCCAAGTTCTTTTTTGGGATTAATGCATTTAATAATTCCGCCGTTATCTTTAACATCTTTAAAAACTCCGAAATCAGATTTTGCAACAATGTCTGTTACTTGTGTTAATTCTAATTCAAATCTAATATCGGGTTTATCAGTTCCGTATTTTGTCATTGAATCTTTATAAGACAATTTTACAAAAGGTGTTTGAATTTCAATATTCATACTTTCTTTGAATAAGTTTTGAATTAAACCTTCTATCATTGATCTAATCTCATCACTTGTCATAAAACTCATTTCTAAATCAATTTGTGTATGTTCAGGTTGTCTATCTGCTCTTAAGTCTTCATCTCTTAAACATCTAGCAATTTGATAATATCTGTCACATCCTGCAACCATCAATAATTGTTTATACAATTGAGGGCTTTGAGGTAAAGCGTAAAACTTTCCTGCATTAACTCTTGAGGGAACAACATAATCTCGTGCACCTTCTGGAGTGGATTTAACTAATAATGGTGTTTCAATTTCTAAAAAGTCTTTAGAATTCAAAAAATTCCTTGCAGTACTAACGACTTTATGTCTAAAAGCTAATTTTGCTTGCATTGAAGGTCTTCTTAAATCTAAATATCTATATTTTAATCGTAAATCTTCTCCTGCTTCCATTCTATCATCAACATCGATAGGTGGAACTTCTGATTTGTTAATTATTTTTAAATCGTCAATAAAAACTTCAATTGCACCAGTAGGAAGTTTAAGATTTTCCATACCTTCTTTTCTAGGTTTTACTTCTCCACTAATTTTAATACAATCTTCTCTTCTTAATGTATCTGCAATTTTCATAAAATTAGAATTAAATTCAGGATCAAAAACTATTTGCGTTATTCCGTATCTGTCTCTTAGATCAATAAAGATTATTCCGCCATGGTCCCTTCTTGTACTTACCCAACCTACCAGAGTTACTTTGTCTCCGATTTGTTCTTTTTTTAGTTCGTTGTTTTTATGGGTTCTCATAACTTTAATGAAAAATTATCTTTATTTAAAGGTTTTTGTTAAACTAAACCTTTATAATCTAAAATAAAAATATTAAAGTATGAAAAATAATAAAGTTGATGAGTTTATTGCTAATCCTAAAAGAGCTTTGTTTGTTTTATCACTTCCTGTTTTGGTTGGGATGTTTGTTCAAACTATGTTTAATATTGTTGATACTGCTTTTATTGGAAGAGTTGGTACTGATGCAATTGCTGCATTAACTTTTACATTTCCATTATTTGTTGTTCTTATTGCTTTAGTATCTGGTTTAGCAATGGGTACTACTTCTAGGGTGTCGCGTTATTTGGGCTCAAAGAATAAGTTAGGCGCTGAAAATGCTGCAATGCACGGTTTATATGTTTCTTTAATTGTGGCTTTTATCTTAATAATTGTAGTTAATCCTTTTTTACCCTACATTTTATCTTTTTTAGGTGCAAGTGGGCAAGTTGGTGTTTTAGCTTTAAGTTATTTTAGAATTATCTTGTTTGGTATTTGTTTTATGTTTCCTGCAATGATTTTAAATAATATTTTTTCTGCCCAAGGTGATACAGTAACTCCAATGATTATTCAAATTTCTTCTTTGGTTTTAAATATAATTTTAGATCCAATTCTAATTTTCGGTTTTAACTTAGGAGTAAAAGGTGCGGCAATAGCAACAGTAATTTCAATGTTTTTTTCATTAGTTTTATATGTTATTTTAATTCAAGTAAATTCTTATTTGAAAATACATCCTTCTTCTTTTAATTTTTCTAAGAGTATTAGTAAGGATATATTCTTTGTAGGTCTTCCTGCTTCTTTTACTATGTTACTTATGTCTCTTAATTTTATGGTGATAAATAGAATTATGGTATATTTTAGTTTTACTCATGTTGCTTTAATTGGTATTGTAACTAGGTTAGAAAGTTTGGGTACAATGCCTATCTTTTCAATTTCTGCTGCTCTAATTACTTTAACTGGAATGTTTTACGGTGCTAAACGTAGTGATTTATTAAAAAAGACAATTTGGTATGGTATTAAAATTGCAATTTCAATTGGTTTATTTACCGCAGTTTTATTAGTTTTATTTTCCGAATTATTTTTTAGAATTTTCACTACTGACGCCAATCTAATTTCATTAGGGGTTTCTTTTTTGAGAATTGAAGCTTGGATTTTACCGTTAGTTGTAATTCCCATGATTGTTAGTAGAGTAATGTATGGGATGGGTTTTGGTTTGCCTGGTTTAATGATTGCTTTAACAAGAATAGTTTTTGTGGGAATACCGCTTTCTTTAATTTTTGTTTTTGTTTTTAATTGGGGTTATCTTTCTATTGCTTTTGCATTTGTAATAAGTAGTATTGTTGCTAATGTTGTAGGGTTTTTATTATTAAGAAGTAAATTGAAAAAGGTTAATTCCGACATTAATCCCGTAAAGATTTAAACAAAGTTTTTATAAGTGTTTTATTATTTATTAAAATATGAATAAAGGAAAACAATTGTACTGGGTGGATGTTGGACTTGCAATATCTTTTATATTGTGTTTTATAACTGGAATATTTAAATGGCCGACTTTGTATAAATATTTCTTCTCTTGGCCGATGAAGCAAATAAGCATTATTCATGATTGGTCTGGTTTAATTATGGGTTTATTAGTTTTGATTCATTTAATTCAACATTGGAAATGGATTGTTGTAATGACTAAGAAAATGTGGTGGAAAAATGATTAAAATAATTATTGTTGTTTTAATTTTTGCTTTACTTGTTGGTTGTTCAAATGAAACTGCTACAGTAAATGATGTAGAGGTTTCTGATTCTAAATTGACCTGTCCTAAGGGAATAAGTCATGACCCTTATCCTGGAAGATGTCCTTTGTATGAAGATTCTAATAATGATGGATATTGCGACAGGGTTTAAAACCATTAAACTTTATATATGGAATAGTTTTTACAATTATTAATGGGCCCGTAGCATAGTCTGGATAGTGCGTCTGGCTTCGGTTTATTAAAGAAGCAACCAGATGACTCCGGTTCGAAATTGGATTCATTCCTTACGAAAGTCCGGGCGGGCTCGTATTTTTTCATTATAATTTTTAATTCTTTGTTTTTTATGTTGTAAAACTAAGTGTGGAAAAGTATTTTTCATAATCATTTTAATATTTTTTTTAGAGATATAAAAGCAAGTATTGAATGCTTTACTTCTTTTGTCATTTTCAAAATGAACAGAACAATTAAAATGTAATTCAATTAATTTTTTTAATTCTTTTAACTTTCTGTCGCTTGCTATTTTTATGACATGTTGTGGTATAGTGCGACTGTTTTCATTCTTTTTAATTTTTATATGTCCGTCACCATCAATTAATCCCGCAAGATAAGCTCCAAATAAATTGCTTTCTTTTTTAATTTGAGGTGGAATTATGTTTTTATTCCAGTTTTTGAAGATTGGCCAAAGTTTGTTAATTGAAGTTTGAATCACATAACTTTCTTTATTAGGAACTTTTCTTATATTTACATTTCTATCAAATTGTTCAAATAAAATTTTTTTAAATTTAATTGACATAGGGATAGATTTTTCCCCTACGTATAAAATTAGTCTTATTTGAATTCTTTTTTTGATTTTATCTTTAAATTTATAAAAACATCCGTCTGAATGAATTACTCCAATAAAGTAAGCTAAATTTTGATTGATTTTATTTTTATATTTCATTTTCATTATAATAAATGAAATTAAAAATGAATTAGTTTAAGTACTTTATGTGCAAATTTGTCCAATGATCAATGGTTATTCTGTTGAAAAGTTTCATGAAATGTCCAATATATATACTAATCACCAAAAACTTTATAAATAACTCATTACTTTATGTTATAATAACTTGATTCTTAAAGGCTGAAAAAATGGAAGAAAATCGATTAAAAACTGGAACAACTACAATTGGTTTGTTATGTGCAGATGGTGTAGTTTTAGGGGCAGATAGAAGAGCAACAGCTGGAAATTATATTGCTACAAAACATGTAGATAAAGTTTTCAAAATAACTAAAAATATGGCTATCACAATGGCTGGTACTGTATCTGATGCTCAATTATTAACAAAATTGATCAAAGCAGAATTACAATTGAAAACATTAAGAACACACAGAGAACCTACAGTTAAAGAAGCAGCTAATTTATTGGCTGGTATGGTTTACAGAAATATTAGACAGATGTCAATGATTCCTGGTGTTTCACATTTTTTATTAGGTGGAAAAGATAAAGAAGGTTTTCACTTATATGATATTTATGCAGATGGTTCTATAACTGAAATTAATGATTTTGTTTCTTCAGGCAGTGGTAGTGTAATTGCTTGGGGAGTTTTAGAAACTATGTATCAACCAAATATGAATCTAGAAGAAGCAAAGAAGATGGTTGCAAAATCAGTTCATGCAGCTTTACAAAGAGATTCTGCATCTGGTGGCGGACTTACAATATTTACAATAACAAGTGAAGGAGTAGAAAAAGTAGTAGATAAAGAAATTAACCCAGACGTTAATCTTTAATTTTTTTTCAAATTTTTAAAATGGATATATTAAAAGAAATATTAAAAACAATTCCTAATTCTGATAAGTTAATATCGGATGCAGGTTTTGAGGGAGCTAACATTGTACTTTATTCTAAAGATAAGGATTTTTTTTTAGATAATAAAGGAGCAATTAAAAAAGCAGTTGATGAATTTAAAAAAAGGATTGAGTTAAGATATGATCCTTCAATGACTTTAGATATGGAAAAATCAGAAATTGAAATTCAAAAAATTCTTCCTGAAGAAGCTAAAGCTGATCAAATAATTTTTGATCCACATCGTTCTCAAGTAGTAATTGAAACAGAAAAACCTGGAATTGCTATTGGAAAACAAGGTTCAATTCTTAAAGAAATAAAAAATAAAACTGGTTGGACTCCATTAATTAAAAGAACACCAGCTATAAGATCTAAAATTATAGAAAATGTTCGAGGAGTACTATATCAAAATTCTGATTATAGAAGAAAATTTTTAGATAAAGTAGGTCATAGAATTTATGATGGCTGGAGACGAGGTAAAAAAGAAGAATGGATTAGAATTTCTCAATTTGGAGCTGGAAGACAAGTTGGTAGAAGTTGTTTATTTTTGCAAACTCCTGAATCAAGAATTTTATTAGATTGTGGAATAGACCCTGCTAATAATGATCATCAATTTCCTTATTTAGAAGCGCCTGAATTTAATATTCAAGATTTAGATGCAGTAATTGTTACTCATGCTCATTTAGACCATTCTGGTTTAATACCTTGGTTATATAAAATGGGTTATAGAGGACCAGTATATTGCACTGCTCCAACTCGTGATGTTATGTCTCTTTTAGCTATTGACTTTCATAAAATTATGAAGGGAGATAGAAAAGATCCATTATTTGAGATGGATGATATTAGGGAAATGGTTAAACATTCTGTTGTTTTAGGTTTTGAGGAAGTTACAGATATTACTCCTGATGTAAGAATTACTTTATACAATGCAGGCCACATAATTGGATCTGCAATGGTACACATTCATATTGGAAATGGATTACACAATTTCCTTTATACTGGTGATCAAAAATATGGTAAAACACAATTACTTGACCCAGCAGTAACTAAATTCCCAAGATTGGAAACTATGATGATCGAAAGTACTTATGGTGGAAAAGATAATATTCTTCCTTCAAGAGAAGAATCTGAAGAGTTCTTAGGAAAAGTAATAGAAGAAACTATTAAAGGCGGTGGAAAAGTTTTAATTCCAGTATTGGGTGTAGGAAGAGCTCAAGAAGCTATGTTAATTGTTGAAAGTTTAATGCGAAGCGGTAGAATTCCAAATGTTCCTGTTTTTATTGATGGTATGGTTTGGGATATCACTGCAATTCATACTGCATATCCTGAATTTTTATCAAGAACTGTAAGAAAATCAATATTCCAAAAAAATGATAATCCTTTTTTATCAGATACTTTTAGACGAGTTGGAAGTCACAAAGAAAGATTACAAATCATTGAAGAAACTGGATCTTGTATTGTTTTAGCAACATCCGGTATGCTTGTTGGTGGACCATCTGTTGAATATTTAAAACAATTTATGGACAATCCTAAAAACACATTATGTTTTGTATGTTATCAGGCAGCAGGTTCATTAGGAAGAAGAATCCAAAATGGAGAAAAAGAGATTGCTTTTGGAAATGGTCAAAGACAAGAAATTAATCCATTAAAAATGAGAGTTGAAACTTTGGAAGGTTTTACTGGTCATAGTGGAAGAAGAGAATTAATGAGTTTCATTAGCAAAGTTGAACCTCGTCCAAGAAAAATAATGGTTAATCATGGTGAAAGTTCTAGATGTTTAGATTTGGCAAGTTCTGCTCATAAGTTATTAAGAGTAGAAACTGTTGCACCAAGAAACCTAGATGCTATTAGATTAAGGTAAATCTTTTTAAATTATTTTATATTTCTTTATTTTATGAATAGAAATTACAATAAAAATAGTAAATTAAAAAAAGTAGCTTTAGGTATAACTGCTGCTGCCGTAGTTTTTGGAAGTATTACTGCTCCTATTTTTCATAAAGTAAAAGAATCACGATACATTTCTAATGAAATTAAAGCTGTACAAAATGGCACAAAATCTTCTTTTGAAGATAGATTGACAAATTCTAGTTCTATAGAAATCAAAGAAGTTTATTTAACATGGGGAAAAAGATACGACCTTTATGTTGATAATGATATGGTTGCTCAAGTCACAGGAAAAGATTTTAAATTATGGGGTGACACTTTTACTTTAAAAACTTTAGATGGTAAAGTATTAGCATCTGAAGATGAAAATAAAAGGGTTTTATTTAAATTAAATCGGTCTGCTGTATGTTATGATGAAAATAGTAATATAACTGGTTATCTTGGAGAAGAAAGATTTAAAGATTTATTTAAATGGGGTTACATTTTTCATTTTTATGATAAAGATCAAAAAGAAATTGGTTATTCTGAAAAAATAGGAAGAAGTTGCTTAGCAAGACATAAATTATACGATGTTCAAAAAAATGTTGATTATGGTATCGATCGTAAAATGGGTATTCCTTTTTTGACTAGTTATTTTACTTTAAGTGTTGATGATTTAGAAAGTGTAATTCCTTTAGAACATGCTATTCTTTTGACATGTATTGAAGATGCAATTGCTGATTCTCAAAAAACTAAAAGATTATCAAGAAAACGAAAGAAAAAATCAAAAAAATAAAATCAAAAAATTAAGCTGTTTCTTTATCTTCGGGTTTTGAAGTTGGTTCTGAATCTTTTTCATTAATTAAAACATTCAATCTATCTTTATCAAATCCAACAAGAATTTCTTCACTATCGTCATTTTTAGTAACTAAAATAACTGGTACGCCCATTTGCTTACTTTTTTCAATCATTTCATTTCTTGCTGCTTCATCTTCTGCCACATTTACGTCTTCATAGGCAACTCCTTTTTCTTTAAGAAAGTCCTTTGCCATAGTACAGTAAGGGCATGTTTCTGTTGAGAATACTTTTATTTTCATTTTGATAACCTCCAATAATATACTATAATGTATTATTTCGCCTTTAAAAGTTTTATGTTTATTTCTTATAATCTGTTTTAAATAGATGTATCTTGATTTTTTAAAATTTAATTTTTTTTCAAATTAATAATGTTTTTAAATGCACAATGTATACTTAAAATATGCAAGAAAAGATTGAAGTTCAATATTCGGAAGTTATTGATTTAGCTTTAGATACGATAAGAAAACAAAAACAAGCATTGATTTTTGTTAATACTAAAGCATCGGCTGAAAAACAGGCAGAAGAAATTGCTAAAAAGCTTAAAATAAAAGATGAAGAATTAACTGCTTTATCTCAAGCAATTCTTAATGTTTTATCAAGTCCAACAAAGCAATGTAAAAGATTAAGTGAATGTATGAAAAAAGGTACTGCTTTTCATCATGCTGGTTTAAATCAAAAACAAAGAGAAATCGTTGAAGATGGTTTTAGGGCAGGAAAAGTAAAAGTAATTTGTGCTACTCCTACGTTAGCTGCAGGTGTCGATCTTCCTGCTTATCGAACAATTTTAAAAGATTTAAAGCGTTATGGGATGAGAGGTTTGCAGTTTATTCCAGTTTTGGAATATCAACAAATGGCAGGACGTGCTGGTCGTCCTAAATATGATAATGAAGGTCAAGCAATTTGTATTGCTACAACTGAATCACAAAAAAAAGAATTGGTTGAAAGATATATTCATGGAGAACCTGAAGTGATTTATTCAAAACTTGCCGCAGAACCAGTTTTAAGAACATATATTCTTTCCTTAATTGCTTCTGGATTAGTAAAAACTAAACAAGATATGATGAATTTCTTTGAAAAAACATTTTTTGCTCATCAATTTAAAGATATGAAAAAAATAGAACTTCTTTTAATGAAAGTTTTAGGGATGTTAAAAGATTGGCAATTAATTAAGGGAAAAGAAGAAGATTTTGTTAGCGCAAATGATTTAGATGAAAAATATTATACTACTCTTTTAGGTAAAAGAGTTGCAGAATTATATCTTGATCCTTTAACAGCAAGTAAATTAGTAGAGGGTTTAAAAAAAGAAAAAGAAAGAGTGACTTTTTCTTATTTACATTTAGTTTCACATACTTTAGAGATGCGACCTTTATTAAGAGTTAGAGCTAAAGAATATGAAGATGTACAAAGTAAAATTGCAGAAAATGAGTTTAATTTATTGGATGAAGATTATTTTGATGATTATGATGGATATAATAATTCTATTAAAACTGCTTGGTTTTTTGAGGAATGGATTTCTGAAAAAAATGAAGAATTTTTGTTAGAAAAGTTTTCAATAAGGCCTGGAGAAATTAAATATAAGGTTGATATTGCGGATTGGTTACTTTTTTCTTGTCAAGAAATGTCTAAAATCTTATTATTTAAAGATCAATTAAAAGATATAATTAAAATAAGACAAAGGTTAAAGTATGGAGTTAAAGAAGAATTATTGCCATTAGTTAGATTAAAGGGTATTGGAAAGTCTAGAGCAAGAATTATGTATAATAATGGTGTAAAAGATATTAAAGGATTAAATAACATCGATATTACTTCATTAAAACAATTAATTGGTGAAAAAACTGCATTAAAAATTAAGAAACAATTATCACAAGGATAGAATTTTTTTTAGTTCTTCATTTTGTCCTTTTAATTCTTCACATTTCATACAATAAAAATATGCATCTGAATCTTTTTTTTCTAGTTTTTCTCCACAAATTTTACAAACTTTTTTTTCATTATTTAGAAGGTCCATTTTTCTCGCCCCATTTTGATATTGCATATATTGCAGATACGCATATTAAAGTTACAATAATTGCAGCAACAATTCTTATCATATACCCATCTCCTCTAAGATTCATACTTTTAACCATTTTGTTGACTGATTCAACAACAATATCTTTCCAATATAGTGCTAAAATAAAACCAAATGCTGCACTCATTGCAGTTGCAACACTAGTTCTAAACTTATTTTTGATACTAATTGCATGATCAATAACTTCTTCATCCATTGTTGTATTGTCTAAAACTTTTTTTATTTTGTCCATTTTATAATGTTTTATCGATAATTTTCTTTATTTTTTGTTTTTGTTTGTCGTCTAGTTTCATTGCAAAATCAATTTGATATACTTTTGATTTAATTCCGCAAAAACCTAATATTTCTTTACGAATATTTTTTATAAATCTTCCTCTTTCAAATAACCATGAAAATAATTTTGGGGCACCAGTTGTTACAAAAACAATTGCTTCTTTTCCTTTTAATAAGCCAGTTGGTATTTTGTTATCATATTTAAAAGCAAATCCCGATACAAAAACTCTATCTATCCAACCTTTTAATATTGCAGGCATTGCTCCCCACCATATTGGGTAAATGAAAATCAATCTATCTGCCTTTTTTATTTGTTCTTGAAATATTTTATTTTGCTTTGTTATTTTTTTATTTCCAATAGTGTATAATTCATCTTCATGTAAAACGGGGTCATAACCCACACTGTATAAATCTATTAATTCAAAACTTTTGAGTTTTTTTATAACTTGTTTTAAAATCTCTGGACAATGTCCATTAGTCTTAGGATGTGAATAAATTATTAGATTTTTCATTTTGATTAATATTCGAAAGATTAATTAATAAAGGTTGTGTTAAATTGTTTAAATGGGTGGAAAAAAGACACTTTTATGGGCTCCAAGAATAATTTCAATAATTTTTATATTGTTTATTAGTTTGTTTGCTTTGGATATTTTTACTGAAGGTTATTCTTTTTTAGAATTAATTGTGGGTTTGTTTATGCACTTAATTCCTACTTTTGTTTTAATTGGTTTAACTGTTTTAGCGTGGAAAAAAGAAAAAATAGGTGGAATTGCTTTTTTAATTTTAGCTGTAGGATTTACTGTTTTTTTTAATACTTATAGAGAATTAATTACTTTTTTACTTATTTCTGGACCTGTTTTTTTAGTTGGAATTTTATATTTATTAAATTCTTATTTTACTCGTACCTAAGTGCTTCTGTTGGTTTTAATTTAGATGCTCGATAAGCAGGCATAACTCCTGATATTGCCCCTACAATAGAAGAAAAGCCCAATGCGCCTACAATTAATAATGGCGGGAAGGATGCTTTTATTACTGAGTTTCCAGTTAAAGCAATTGCATATTCTACCAGTTCTCCAATGCCCATGCCTAATAGAACTCCAATTGCTCCTCCAGCAAGTCCTAATAAACCTGATTCAACTAAAAATAACATTCCTATATCAATATTTCTTGCACCTATTGCTTTCATAACTCCTATTTCTGAAGTTCTTTCAAGTACGGAAGTATACATAGTATTCATAATTCCTATTCCTCCAACAATTAATGAAATGCTTGCAATTCCTAATAAAAATACATTTAAAATGTCTAAAACATCTGTAATTGTTGATAAAAAGTCTTCTGCAGTTGATACTGAAAAATCTTCTTTTCCTTCTTCAACATTTCTAAAATTTCTTAAGTTTTTTTCAATTCTTTCTGAAACTATATGTGGGTCTTGAACTGACTGAGCAACAATCATATCATATTTTTCTCCAACATCAAATAGCTCTCTCATTATTTCTTCTGAAAAAAATACACTTGAATCGTCTTCACTACTTCCAATACTTTCGTAAATTCCAACAACTTTAAAATCTTCATCATTAATTTTAATTTTATCTCTGATTTTTATGTTAGGTTTAAATAAATTATTATATGCAAATCTGCTACCTAGAACAACTTTTCTTTTATCTCCTTTTTTAATGTCTCTTCCTTGTTCAATTTCAAAATAAGCAAATTCTTTGTATAGTTCATAGCCTTCATCGGGAATGCTACTTGCTAAATGATAACGGACTTGATCATTATATTCTACTTTAATGCTTTTTACAATCATTCCTGCGGCGTCATTAACGCCTAATGTGCTTCTAACTTCATTTAGATCATCTTTAGTCAATTCTGCAGTAGATATATCTGCTCCCGGTGCACCAAATGTTCCACTAGGTTGTATTATTATTTTATCTGTTCCTAGAATTTCAAATTGTTCTTCAACTGATGATTTTAAACCTTGACCTACGCTTAATATGGATACTATTGCAGCAATTCCTATGAAAATTCCAAGCATTGTTAGCCAACTTCTTAATTTTCTTTTACTTAAATTATTAATTCCTAGTTTTAACACTTCTTCAAAATTCATTTTCTAAGTGCCTCTACTGGCGGTAATAGAGATGCTTGTCTTGCGGGAATAATTCCTGATAAAGTGCCTACAACAAATCCAAAAGCTAAACTTCCTATAATTAAAACAAGGCTAAAATGTGGTTGTAAAATCCCTTCTCCGATTAATTTACTTCCAACGATTTCAACAATTTTTGAAAAAGAAACTCCTAAAATAACTCCGATAATACTTCCAAATAATCCTAAACTTCCTGATTCTATTAAAAATATTGTTAGTATTGAATTATTTCTTGCTCCAACCGCTTTCATAATTCCTATTTCTTTTCTTCTTTCTAATACTGAAGTAAACATGGTGTTTGCAATACCTATTCCTCCAACTAATAAACTAATTGCAGCAATTCCAACAATTACTGATTGAATCATGTTAAGAACTGTATTAAAGGTTTCAACCGATTGTTGCGGAGTTTGAACACTAAAATCTTCTTTTCCTTTTTCAACATTTCTTGAATTTCTTAATTCTTTTTTTGTATTCTCTGATACTTGTTCAATGTTATTAACATTACTTACTTGTCCAATAATTATATCTACTTCATCTTTAATGTTTAACAAACTAGTCATTACTTTTTCATTCATATAAATAATGCTATTATATTGTGGGTTGGATGAACGTTCAATAAAACCAACTATTGAAAAATCTTGTCCGTTTATAATTAATTTATCTCCAAGTTTAACATCTTTTTCAAATAAGTTTTTATCCAAATAATCATAACCCAATACAACTTTAAAATTGTCTGAAGATTTTAATAATCTTCCTTCAATTGCTTCTAAGTTCATTGCATCAATGACTAATTTTCTTTCATCAGGTGGTTCTGGAAGATTAACAAGAAATCCAAATCTTTGGATATCATTAAATTCTACAGTAGTACTTCTAATTAATCTATTAGATACTACTTTAAAACCTTTAATTCCTCTAACAATATTTAAATCTTTTTCAGTTAATCTTTTAACGGCAGTACTTCCCGGAGGTGCAAAACCAACACTTGCTGCTTGTATTGTTAATTTATCTGTTCCTGCTTGAGAAAATTGTTCAGTTATGGCTCCTCTTAATCCATCTCCTAAAGAAACTAATGAAACAACAGCTGCAATGCCTATAAAAATTCCTAATAAAGTTAACCAACTTCTTAAACTTCTATGCCTCAAACTTCTTAGAGCTATGTTAATATAATCTTCAAGCATTATGAACTCTTTCTTTTAATGAGAAAGTAATATAGTATTGCACCAAATATTGTTGTAAGTATTAAAATTGCAAACCAACTTAGTTTTTGATATCTTACCATTTTTTTAGGTATTAAATCAAATAACATGTATAACCAAAATATTAATGCAAATATTAAGAAAACAAAACTTACATAAGTTCCTATGAAATTTCCAGTCGGTTTTAATCCTAATTTTCTTGCTTCACCTGATGAATATAAAGGTAAAAATAATTCTACGTTTTCTTCGTATTCATTGTTTAAACCATCTTTGTAGTTTAATTTTAAATTTAATGGGACTGAATCTTTTTTAGATTTTACATAAACATCAAAATTTGCAGTTTCAAAATCATCAGAATCGACATTTCCTAAATATATTTCTCTATTTCCTACAACTCTATAATCTTCATTATCTTCTAAAGTTGCTTTCATAAATTTTATTTCTTCAACTCCAATATTTGATATTGTAATTGAGATCTGTCCTTTATCTCCTGAAACAACAACTTCTGTTTCTTCAATATTTTTAATTAGTTGAGGTTCTTCTAAAAGTATTATTCCAAAACTTGTATCTTTTGAATGCTCAGTTCCTTCATTGTCACTAAAATCTATTTTTATTGGAACATTTAATATGGTTGCTTCGGTATTTCCTTTTGATATTAATGAAAAGGATATATTTTGTGTTTGACCTGCGTCTATAAATTTTAAATATTTTATATCACTTGACTCAATTGATATTAAATCCTCTGAATTCAAATTAAATTTAAGATTATTAATGAATGTATCTGCAATGTTTTCTATTTCAATAACTAGTTCAAATTTTTGTCCAGGATTTGGATTTTCAGGTATAGTTTTAACATCTTTAATATTTAGAAATGAATCTTGTGTTTTAATTCTTACGTTAAGGTCCTTATAAATCCAGGCATTATTACCCCATTTATATCTTACTCTTAGTTCATTATCACCTTCTACTGCCTGTGGATTAACTCGTATTCTCCAATCTGCAATTATACCTTTTTCATTATAATTACCGCTTCCAATACTTCCATATTCTTTAACTGATTTTTGAGTAACATCTAAAGAGAAAGGATATTCTGGTAAAACTTCAATTTCAAAATCATTTAATGATTCTACACCATTATTTTCTATTTTTATTCTAACTTCAACATAATTTCCAGGAGTTACTGGATTTGGTAATTGTGAATATAAATAAACATTTGCACTATATCCTGATGTGACTCTTGTTTCTGCAGCACTAACTAAGCTAATACATAAAATTAACATAAATAGTAGGATTATTTTTTTCATATTCATTTTTATCATTTACCTCTTTTTATATGTTTTGGTTTATTAAATTAATTTTTATTTATTTTCCTTTGTAAGTTTTTGTTATTTCGCCATCTTTTAGGAATTCAACTCTGTCTGCATGTTTGGCAGTATCTTCATCGTGAGTTACCATTATAATTGTTTTACCTTCTTTTTTGTTTAAGTCGTCTAAAAAATGCATAACATTGATTCCTGTTTTACTGTCTAAATTTCCTGTTGGTTCATCTGCTAAAACTACATCGGGATCGTTAGCTAATGCTCTTGCAATTGCAACTCTTTGTTGTTGTCCGCCAGACATTTCAGTAGGCCTATTGTCCATTCTATCGCCCAAATCTACTTTATTAAGTAATTCTTCTGCTCTTTTTATTCTTTCAATTCGGGGCATGTTTTGAAATGTCATAGGCAACATTACATTTTCTTTTGCAGTTAAAGTATTAATTAAATTAAATTGTTGAAATACAAATCCAATCTTTTCTCCTCTTATTGTTGCGAGATTAGATTCAGATAATGTTGCAATATCGATTCCATCTAAAAAAACTTGACCTTTTGATGGAATGTCTAAACTTCCTATCATATTCATTGCAGTACTTTTTCCAGACCCTGATGGACCCATTATAGAAACAAAATCTCCTTTTTTAACAATTAAGTCTAATCCACGTAATGCATTTATCTTTACGTCACCAATTTCATATATTTTCCATACATCTCTTAGTTCAATAATAACTTCCATTCATTATTATTTATTAAAAGATGTTTATAAATTATTCGGATTGATTTATATCTTATTTTTAATATTGTATTACTATGGACTACATTTTAGTTTGTAGCTCCCGATGTACTATATTCGCAAGCTAATATAGCACTCATTGTTAAATGCACTTCCATAATCTTTTTAAAACCCCATTCTTTAGTTGAAATTGGAGGAGATAAATATGTCAGAAAAGAATAATCAACCAATATTTGTATTATCAGAAGATGCTTTAAGAAACTCAGGGAGAGCTGCTCAAAAAAATAATATTGCTGCTGCTAAAATTGTAGCAGAAACAGTAAGAACAACATTAGGTCCAAAAGGTATGGATAAAATGTTAGTAAATTCAATTAATGAAGTTATAGTAACTAATGATGGTGTAACAATTTTAGAAGAAATGCAAATTGAACATCCTGCAGCTAAAATGATTGTTGAAGTTGCTAAAACTCAAGAAGATGAAATTGGTGATGGTACAACTACTGCTGTAGTTTTTGCAGGTGAATTATTAAAACAAGCAGAATCTTTACTCGAAAAAAATATTCATCCAACTATTATTGCAAGAGGTTATAGGCAAGCTGCAGACAAAGCTCAATTTGTTCTTAATGTTATTGCTGAAAAAGCTTTACCTGAAGATCAGGACTTAATTAAGAAGATTGCAATGACTGCTATGACTGGAAAAGGTGCTGAATCTTCTAAAGAAGTTCTTTCTAATTTAGTTGTTAAAGCCGCGGCTTGTGTTTTTGATGGTGGTTTAGATAGAAAATCTATTAGAATTGAAAAAAAAATAGGAGATAGTGTTGAAGAATCTGAATTAATTAATGGTATTGTTTTAGATAAAGAAAAAGTTCATCCTTCAATGCCTGATTCAATTTCTGAAGCAAAGATTGCTTTAATTGATACTTCATTAGAAGTAAAAGATACAGAAATGGATGCTAAAATTTCTATTACTGACCCTTCACAAATGCAAGATTTTCTTGATATGGAAGAAAAAATGATTCGAAGAATGACGGATAAAGTAATTAAGTCCGGTGCAAATGTCGTTCTTTGTCAAAAAGGAATTGATGATTTAGCTCAACATTATCTTGCTAAAGAAGGAATTTATGCTTGTAGAAGAGTTAAAAAATCTGATATGGAAGCATTATCAAAAGCGACAAGTGCTAATATAATTACTAATCTTAATGATTTAACTCAAAAAGATCTTGGAATTGCTGGTGCAGTTGAACAAGTGAAAGTTAATGATGAAGAGATGACTTATGTTAGAGATTGTGAAAATCCTAAATCTGTTACAATTTTAGTAAGAGGTGGAACAGAACATGTTATTGCTGAAGTTAAACGTGCTTTAGAAGATGCAATTGGTGATGTTTCTGCTGCTTTGAAAAATCATAAAGTTGTTGCTGGAGCTGGAAGTGTCGAAGTTGAACTTGCTAAAGAAATTAGAAAATTTGCTGAATCATTATCTGGCAGAGAACAGTTAGCAGTTAAAGCATTTGCTGAAGCATTGGATGTTATTCCTACAACTTTAGCAGAAAATGCTGGTCTTGATCCAATTGATGTTTTGACTGGATTAAAAGCAGCTCATGATGATGGTAGAAAATGGGCAGGTATTGATGTTTTTTCAGGTAAAGTAATTGATGCTTGGGAATGTGGCATTGTTGAACCTTTGAAAATAAAAACTCAAGCTATTAGTTCAGCTACTGAAGTTGCTGTAATGATATTAAGAATTGATGATGTTATTGCTGCAGGAAAACCTTCTCAACCTGAAGGAATGCCACCTATGGGCGGAATGCCTCATGGAATGGGAATGTAATTATTTTTTCCAAGCTGACATAAAGAAGTCTAAATATTCTTTTGTCAAAGCTTTATTTTTTATTAAAACTGCACAAGGGCCATTCCAATTAATTAGAATTATTTTTTCTTTATATATTCCTACGTCACCTGGAAATGAAACATTACTAAATCTTGTTTGCCAGTATTTAGAATTGATAACTTTATGATTTTTCTTAAAGGATTTTTCATTTTTTTTTGATATTAATAGATAATCTATTATTTTTCTTTCTTTTTTTAATACTCCTGCCCATTCGTAAAATATTTTTGCATTTTTATCTGAGCTAGATTTTCCAGTTCCATATCCATAATTTATGGAATCTGGTGTAAAGTCTGCTAGAAATTCAATATATGCCCCTCTTAATGCTTTCATTCCTTCAAACATTTTAACTTCATTTTTTGTTTCTGATTTTTTTTGTAGTATTTTCAGTTTATCAATATTATCTTCAATATTTTTCTTTTTTTCATTAAAAAGTGTTAGGATTTTTTCTGGGTCTGAAGCTTGAAAATATTTTGTTTTTATCTTAGTTATCCAACTTACTAGTTTTTTATTTTCTAATGATTCAAGAATTTCATAAATTTTAGAGTTTGGTACTGTGGATTTTTTTGATAAAGGTCCAGTTGTTGTTAAACCTAATTCTAATAATGCCAAATAAACTTTTGTTTCTCTTTTTGTCAATCCAACTTCAGATAATAATTCTTTGACTTCCATTTTATTATTAATTTTACTGAATATTTAAATGTTTTCAATTACTACTCCCTTTTGGGGTAATTTATCTTTATAAGTAATTGTTACTTACTTTAATTAAAAGAAAAGAGGTGTATGAAAATGAAAAAATTATTTTTATTATTAGCTTTAATTTTGCTTGTTGGTTGTGCAAATGAAGGATATAGAGTTGGAGTAATAGTTCCTTTATCAGGTAGTCAAGCAGTACTTGGAAATGATTATAGGCAAGGATTGGAACTTTATGATTCGGATATTGAATATATTTTTCAAGATTCAATGGGTGATGTAAAATCTGCTGTATCTGCTTATTATCAATTAAAGATTCAAGACGTGGATGCGATTGTTGTTGTTAGTTCTGGTGATGAAGCAATAATTGAATTGGCAGATAAAGATGATATTCCATTATTATTAACTGGATCGTCAACTGCAAGTCTAGCTTCAAGAAGTGAGTGGGCATTTAGATATTTTACTAATGCTGATGTAGATGCAAGAATTATTGCTAATTATGCAATTGATGAATTACAATTGAAAAGTTTTGGAATACTTCATGTTGTTGATAATTACGGGTATAGTTATGCTGAAGTTTTTAAGGAAGAAGTTGAAAATAATGGCAAAAAAGTAATCGGTGTTGAATCATTTCAATATGCTGATTTTGATTATAGAACTCAGTTATTAAAGTTAAAAGATGCAGACTCAATATATATTATTGGTTTAGATTATCAAATTGCTGAAGCATTAAAAGAAATTAATGAGTTAGGTATAAATGCAAAAGTCCTTGCTTTGGGTACAATTGCAACCCAATATGGTATTAATTTATCGGAAGGAACTGCAAATGGAGTTTATACAAATGCCTTTTGTACTGATGAAATTCCTGAGTTGTATAGAACTAAATTTATGGATTATTATGGTAAAGAACCAGGTTTTTATTCGGAAATTGGTTATGATATGGCAAAATTAATTGATATTGCAAATGTTGATGGTAAGATAACTAAAGATGAATTTGTTAATAATTTGCTTATGTTAAATAATATTGAAACTAATCTTGGTAATGTTAGTGCAATGGATGATGGTGAATTATTTATTCCTGTTTGTACTAAAGTAATTGAAGGTAATAAAATAAAAGATGTTATTACTGGGAATTATTATGGTTAACATCAACAAATTTATTATTTTTTATTGTTTTCATTTTAAAATCTTTATTTGAAACAATTCCATTTTCATCAAAACTGATTATGTTTGATGCACCACTATAAATATACAGAATTGGATATTCCTTCAAATATTGATCTCTATGGGGATAAAACCCTGATCTTGGCTTGGACGCCACAACCAATTGCTTTTTTAATAACTTCTAATGAAGTTACAGAAACATTTAAACAATTATTTTATAAACTTTGGAAAAAAGCAGAAAAATAATTTTTCTGCGTTTGATTTTATTCTAAAGTATTGGTATTTTCATCTGAAAATTGGATATTTTTAATTGGAAAATTAAATTCTCCAAATTCTTTTGGAATAATTTCTCCATTAATGCCACTAAAGTTGTTTAAATTATTCATTTTTTCAGCTGTATCAATTTGATTGTTGCCAATTAAATTAGATAAGTCACATCCAATTGCTGAAAATTGACTGCCTTGAGAATCATATTTTGATTTGTATTCTTGATTAAAATTTAAAGCTTTAGTTCCAGATGAAAATAGGTAGGCAGAACGAGTTGTGTATACTTTTTCTAAAATGATTGGATTATTTTTATAATCGTTGTCATGCCACATCCATGCAGTAAATATTTTTGCTTCGATTCCTGATTCTTTTAGTTTAGAAATTATTTGTAAACTTTGTTTGTCATAAGCAATTACTAAAATTGAATCTACTTTATTATTTTTCAATTTAGTAATTTGAGTTGAAAAATCTAATTCTGTTGCTTGAAATGAATCTTTGTAAACTGGTATTTCATTTGATTCAAAAAACAATTGAGCGGCTTTTGCATAAGTTTGTCCAAATTCATTTTGAACATAAAAAATTCCTGCTTTAGATGCTTCATTTTTAATCATTGAATCAGCAAGAGTTTTTGCAGCATTTTCTCCATCTAAATAAAATCTAAATACTGTATCGCCTCCCCTTTTTCCAACTTCGGAAGCAGTAGTTATGGTTGTTATAACAAACTTTTTTTCATCTTTAGCAATAGGTAATATTGCCGGAACAATTGTACTTAATCCAACTATTGTTAAGTCAACATTATCTATTGAATTTAATTTGTTAAATGCACTTACTCCTTTTGATGCGATACCTTCACAATCTTCAAAAATGTAAACTATGTTGCCAGGATTACATATTTCTAAACCTTTTTGCATTTCAGCACCCAAATAAGCTTGAGGACCACTTAATGGCATTACAATTCCCACTTTAATTTTTCCTTCATCTTTTTGAGTTGAAAATATTGCTGTTGCTACAAATATCATTATTAATAGAATTCCTAATATCAAATATGTTTGTTTTTTCATTTTTAATTACCTTCCGCCAAAATAAATGTTTTTTATTTTTTCATTGTTTAATATGTCTTTATTGCCTTTCAAAGCAATCTTTCCATCTTCTAAAATGTAAGTTGTGTCAGCAATACTTACTGCTTGTTTAGCATTTTGTTCAACTATTATAATTGAAACTCCTTCGTTTTTTATTTCAATTATTTTTTGAAATATTTCTTTCATTGCTTTTGGACTTAAACCTAATGAAGGCTCATCCAGTAATAATAATTTTGGTTTTTGAATTAATGCACGAGCAATAGCTAACATCTGTTGTTGTCCACCTGATAAAGTGTAAGCATATTGATTCTCTTTTTCTTTTAAAATTGGGAATTTTTTAAAAATTTCTTTTATGTTAGTTTTTAATAGTTCATGGTTAGTCATAACAAAAGCTCCCATTTCTAAATTTTCCTTTACTGTTAAATCTGAAAATACTTGCCTTCCTTGGGGAACAAAAGAAATTCCTTCATAAATTAATTCATGAGTGAGTAAATTTCTAATGTTTTTATTATTAAATATTATTTCTCCAGAATAAACATCGCATAAATTAAATATACTTTTTAGTAATGTAGATTTGCCTGCACCATTAGGACCTATAATTGCAACGATTTCATTATCTGCTTCGAAATCTATTCCTTTGAGTATCTCGGACTTGTTATAACCTGCTTTTAAGTTGGAAATCTTTAACATAATTAATAAAATAAAAAGATGGTTAATAAATATTACTAATTGCTTATAGTAACAAATTCTCCATTTTTAATTGTTCTTATAATTGCAGTACTATTAATAACGCCCGTTTCTCCAATATTTAAAGTACCTAATGCACCTTTAAAACCTTGGATTTCAGATAACTCGTTTACTGCTTCTTCTTTTGTTTCTGCTTTTTCAAAAGCTTTCACAATTAAGTTTATAGCATCATAAGTGTTAGGTGAACCAACAACTGGGTTGTTTTCAAATTTAGCTTTGTAACTATCAACATATTCCGCTGAAGGGTCTGCTGCTTGAACATACCACATTCCTTCAAACAATTCTGGTTCTTCACTAAATTCAAATGCTTCTATTGCAGTTAAAGGTTTATCGATGCCTTGTTCTTTTATTTGTTTAGTTAGAATTTCCAATTCAGGTGATAGTGCAAGTAATAAATAAATATCTGGTTTACTTTTTTTTGCTTTAGAAATTAATGTTTTAAAATCTTTTTCGCCAAAATTAAATTTTTGATCACTGACAATTTCAATATTTGCTTCTTCTAATTTTGGTTTTAAGTCTGCTACAATTGCTGTAGTTCCTTGTTGATTTATTTCAAAGATTGCAATTTTTTTAATATCTTTTTCAATTAATTCTTGTACAAAAACTCTATTTTCTTCATTAGGTTGAGTCCAATGGATAAAATTATAATTTCCTTTTGCAATAGTTACATCGGAACCAATTCCAATATGTATGATTTTATTTAGATTAGTTACTGGGGACACTACATTACCTGAACCTGATGAAAATGAAACAATTGCATCAACGTTATCAATATTAATTAATTTATTTGTAGCTGTTGAAGTTAATTGAGGTTCCATTCTATCATCTTCAAAGATTACTTTATATTCATATTTGGTGTTTTCTAATTGTTCTAAAGCAAGATTGACTGAATTTCTTGCCCCATTACCCATAAATGTTAAACTTCCACTTAATGGTAGAATTACTCCAATTTTAATAAATTCTTTTTCACTTGCATTATTATTTTCTACTTTTGTACATCCAACAATTAATAGTATTATTAACGTTAATAAGAATAGATTTTTTAGTTTCATAATTGCTATTATGGGTCTTTAATATATAAAACTAATGCTATTGATTAATATGAAAATGCTCAGAAGGAAATCTTCTGGCACGACTAAAAGTCAAATAAAAAATTAATTAATCTTAACAAATTTTCTATCTTTAATTGTTTTGATAAATATTGTTTTTTTTACATCTCCATTTTCATCAAAAGACAAGTTTCCTCCAGCAAGGTTGTATTCTTTATTTAAAATGTACTCCTTAACTTTTATTGGATCTTCTCCAACATGTGAAATTGCATCGGCAATTATCATAAGAGCGTCATACGAATTAATCGCTGTTGCATCTGGGTAAGAGCCATATTTAGTTTTGTATGCATTCCTAAACTTCAAACTTTCTTTTGTTTCAAAGTTTTCATCATAAAAATGTGGATAGAATACTCCTTTACTAATTTCGTAATGTTCTTGAATTAATGTTGCACTTTCTGTTCCAAAGCCACCCAAAATAGTAACATTTAAACCGAATTCTTTAATTTGTTTTAAAGGATTGACCATTCCAACACTACTTATAGGGATGAAAATTGCTTCGGGATTTTTTTCTTTTATCTTAATTAATTCTGTTTTTACATCTGCTTGACCTAATTGTATCTTTTGAACTTCAACAACTTTTCCTCCTAGTTCTTCAAACTTTTCAGTAAAGTAATTTGTATGTTCTGTACAAAATGATACAGTACAACTAACAATTGCAACTTTTCTTATGCCTGAGTTGTAAGTATAATCTGCCAAAGTATATGACATGTCTTTAATTTGAGGAACAGTTCTAAAAAATAAATCGTCTTTACTTAAGGAACTTAAAGCGGCAGCAGGGCTAAAAGCTAAAACCTTTTCTTCTAAAAGTGGTACCAGTGCTTCTGTATTTCCATTCCAAGAATCTCCTATAATAAATTTAACGCCATCTAAATTATGAAGTTTATAAAATGCTGAAACTGTTAGATCACTCTTAGTTTGACTATCTTCAACAATTAAATTTATTTTCTTTCCATTTATTCCACCTTCGGAATTAATTATTTCTTTTGCAACTTCTAATCCTTTTACTTCTTGTTGACCAAAATATGAACCCATTCCTGTTAGAGTTCCAATAACGCCTATATCTACTGTTTTTTCTTGTTTGCAACCAACAAATACTGTACTCATCATTATTATTAATAAAATTGTTAATATTTTTCTCATTTTGTTTTTCCTCCTTTTATTACTACTGCAAGGTAATGTCTTTGCATATATTATCTTTTGTTCTTCTTTTTGGGTGAACAATTGAAAAGATTTAAATATTGCATTTAATTAATTTAAGTTATGGATTTACAAATACTTAGAGAAATTGGATTGACCGACTCTCAAATACGGGTATATTTATCACTGCTTAAATTAGGAATTTCAAAATCAGGTTTGATAATTAAAGAAACTTCTCTTTCGGGGTCAGTAGTTTATAGAGCATTGGAAGATCTAATTGAGATGGGTTTAGTAAGTTTTGTTATTAAATCAAAAACTAAGTTTTTTTCAGCTACTTCTCCAAAAAATATTCTTAGATTGTGGGATGATAAAAAAGATAAATTAAAAATGCTGTTACCTGAACTTGAATCTATTAAAAAGCAAGATTTCACTCCAAAAACAAGAATGTTTGTAGGTTGGAAAGGTGTACAAACTGCATTTAATACTGTTTTTGACGTTTTACCAGAAGGAAGCGAATATATTGCTTTTGCAGCGGGATCTGCTAAAGAAGCACCTGAAACTACTAGAATTTTTTTTAAGAATTATCAGAGAAAAAGAATTGAGATGAAGTATGATGTTAAACTTATTATCAATAAACAAGATGAAGAAACATTTGAGAAAAGATTTCAAGATGTTAAAAAATGGAAAATAAGGTATGTGGATGATTTTGCTCCAAGAGGTATAAACGTTTTTGGAGATAATGTTTTAATAGTATCTTTTGAAGAAGTTATTCCTCTTGCTGTAATAATAAGCTCCAAAGCAATGGCAAATAACTTTAGAAATGTATTTTACAATATGTGGAAAATAGCAAAAAAATAAAATCAACAACCCAAATAAGCTTCTAATACTTTTTTATTATTTTTTATTTGTTCCGGTGTTCCTTGAGCAATAACTTTTCCTTCATCCATTACAATTACATTATCGGCAATGTTTAAAACAAATTCCATATCATGTTCAATTATTAAAACAGTCTCACCTTTTTTTCTTAAATCTTTTAATATTCTAGATATAGAATTTCTTAGTTTAGGATTAACACCTGCAACTGGTTCATCTAACATAAGTAACTTGTGAGGATTAATAACACTTCTTGCAATCTCAACTAATCTTTTTTGACCGTAACTTAAGTTTCTACATAATTTATTTTTATGCTCTATCATTTGAACAACTTTGAGTATTTCATTAAATTTTCTTTTAATTTTATAGCCAAATAAATTCTTCCAGAATTTTGTATCTTCATTACTTATTGCTAATTTTAAATTTTCGTTAACGGTTAAATTTCCAAATAATCTTGCTTGTTGAAACATTCTTGAAATTCCCAAATTAGAAATTCGGTTAGTGCTTAAATTAGTTATTTCTTTTTCTTCAAGTTTAATTTTTCCTGAATCTGATTTAAGTATTCCTGATATTAAATTAAAAACCGTTGTTTTACCTGAACCATTTGGTCCTATTAAAGCTGTAATTTTTCCTTGTTCAACTTTAAAACTGCATCCATTAACGGCTTTTACTCCACCGAAATATTTTTTTAGATTAGTTATTTTAAGCATAAAGTCCCTCTCTTATTTTTTTGATTTCATCATAAGTTAATAAATTTGAAATATTTTTAATTTCTAATAATAATTTTGTTAATTTATCTAAATTAATTTCTACTGGTTTATTTTTTAAATAATATTGGTTGTCAATTCTTAATTCTTTATCTTTTTCTAAAGATTCACTAAATCCTTTTGGAAATATATTTAATTCTTCTAAAATAAAACATAATTTTATTGTGCATTCATGAATCTCACTTTTGATTCCTATTTTCATTAAGATTGAATAAGCAAGAAAATATTTACAATAATATTTGGTTGTTGCTAGCCACATTCTTGAATCTGATTTTATGTCTTTTAATGTTAATAATGTTTCTTCTGCACTTTCTATATACTCTTTGGCAAGATTATTATTTGGTTCTATTAATTTTATTCCTTTTTTTTGATTTTTACACCCATTTAAAGTAACCATTTGATTATTTCTTCACTCCCATTAATTATTAAATGTTTTTTGAATATTTCATTTTTTAAACTGTTATTTACTTCATTTAGTGATTTTACTTTTATTATATGTATTTTTTTGTTAATTTTTTCCTCAATATTTGTTTTATTTATTTCACTTGTTGTTAACAAATCAATATCATTAAATTTGTTTGAATTACTGGCTGAACCAAAAATTAAAGTATTTCCAATGTGGCAATTTGAAACTATTTCATTAATTATTAAATTTTTTTTACAACGTTTAATTAAAACTTCTTTTTCTATTATAGTTAAGTAATCAATAATTAATGGGTGATCTCGGTTGAGTTTAAAAAGTGTTAATCTTCCTTTAATATCTTTTATTAATAATCCTTCTTTTTCAAAAGAATTTAAATATTTTCTGACTGTTGGATGTGGTTCTTTTAATTGTCTGGATATATCTGCTAAATGTAGAAATTCTTTAGTTTGAGTGAATGGTTTTAAATATAACCATCTCGTTTCATTTTGAACCATATTGTAACATTATGAACCATTAAGATATATAAAGATTTTGTTTTTTAATTATTTAAAAGTCAAATTTGATTTTTATAATTCATAATTAGTAAATTAAGATAAAAAATTAAAAAAATTAAATTTTACTAAATACTTTTCCCCCATTAACAATTCTAACTAATCGATAGTTTTCTTTTGGAAGTATTGGGTCGCCATTTTTATCAAAAGACCAATTTGCTACTTCTCCTTTCCATTCAATGGTTTTAAAGTAATCTTTAACACAAATTGCATCTTCATCACAATACTCAATTGCATCTTTTAACATGTACACACTGTCATACATTGAAGCTGTTAAAAAAAAGTGAAATTCAGGTTCTTTACCAAATTTATTAATATATTTTTCTAATAATTCTTTATTTTCCGAAAATGGAATTATTGTGGTTGCATTTTGTGGTATATTGGCAATCTTTGTATCAATTGATGTTGGATTTCCGAGTACTTTTCCTTTAAGTCCTAATTCTTGCATTTGTTTAAAAATCATTTCTGCATTTTTAGGATTTAAAGTTGATATGAAAAACCCATCTGTATCTTTTGGAATTTTCATCAATATTGATTTAAAGTCATTGTTTTCTGTTGGGAATTTTTCATTAAGTACTATTTCTCCATTAAAAGATTCGATAAAGTAATTACTCCATGCTTCTGAAAATTCCGTTTGTTCAGTAAGGATTGCAATTTTTTTAATTTTAGTATTCTTTGCTAAAATTATTGCTGCTTCTTTTCCAGGTGGAGAATTTCTATAAGCAAATTCATAGTCATCAAAAAATCCTTGTATTGTTGATGTTGCTGCCATCATAAAAACTTGATTTTCATTTGCAACTGGTGCAACTGGACCTGATGCAGGAGTACAACTTGGACCTAAGATAAATTTCACATTGTCTTGATGAATTAATTTATTTGCTCCCGATATTGCATCTTTTCCACTGCATTTGTCATCTTCAAGAATAAATTCTATTTGTTTTCCATTAATTCCGCCTTCAGCGTTAATTTCATCTATTGCTATTTGGGCAAAATTAACTTCAGTTTGTCCGCCATATGCCCAATTACCAGTTAATGCAAATAATCCACCAACTTTAATTGTTTCATTAGGTGTACATGCGCTAAGTAATATTAGCAAACTAATTACCATTACTATCTTGTGTTTCATTTTTCACCTCTTTATTACTTATAAGGAATGTCAGGGCTATATATTAAATCTTGTAGTCGGAATATAACTACAAACAAAACATTTAAATAATTAAAGTAATTTACCCTGTTATGGATGTTTACTCAGCATTAGAAGAATTTGGATTAAATAATAGGGAAGCAAAAGTATATGTTAAGTTATTAGAATTAGGTTCAACAACAGCTTCTCAATTGGCAAAATATGTTAATATATTGAGACCGACAATGTATGAAGTTCTTAATGAAATGATTAAAAAAGGTGTGGTAAGTTATTCATTTTCAGGAAGAAAAAAGATTTTTCAAGCTTTAAATCCAAAAGTTCTTACTCAAATTTTAGAAGATAAAAAAAGAATGTTGCAAGACTTTGTTCCTGAATTAGTTAATATTTCAAAGGCTAATACGTCTGAGCAAAAAGTAACGACTTTTTTTGGAGAAAAAGGACTTAAAGCAATTTATGATGACATGCTTGTAACTAATAAAGATATTTTTCATATTTTTAATTATCAAGAATATTCAAAATTGTTTAAATTATATTGGATACAAAATTTCATTCAAAAAAGAGTTGAAAAAAAGATTTGGTTTAGGGCAGTTGTTAATAAAATTACTGATCCAGAATTAAAAAAATCTAGTAAAAAACAATTAAGAGAAATAAAATCATTAAATTTTTTGAAGGATTTTAAGATGAGTATGTTTATTTATGGTGATAAATGTGGTTTTTTTACTTTTAATGAACAACCTGTAGGGATATTAATTGAAAATCCTTTAATTAGTTCTTCTTTGAAAGTATTGTTTAATAATTTATACTCCTAAAAGTCAAGGTTATTTTTTTAGTCGACCTATTAAAATATTTGAATCTTTAGGTTGTAAAAATAGGTCATTCTAGTTCTACTTTACCAAATAAACCCTTAGGCCTATATATTAGTATTAATAATAAAAGTAAAGCATAAATTATTTGTCTCATTGGTCCTATGACTGAAGATGGAAAACCAATAAATCTTAATGGTTCTGGTAATAATATTAAAATGAATGTTGCAACAACTGTTCCTTTTAATGAAGCTAATCCTGCAATTATAACAATTGATAAAACTGGTACTAAATTTAATAATGTAAATGAAGAAGGATCGATAAAAGTAATATAATGTGCATATAAAGAACCTGCAATTCCTGCAAAAAAAGCACTAATTGCTAAAGCGTAACTTTTCATTTTCAGTGTATTTTTCCCTAAACTTTTAGCTGCCAATTCGTCATCTCGAATAGCTTCTAAAACTTTACCAAATGGAGAAGAACTAATTTTTTTAATTATAAAATAAGTGATTGCAGCAATAACAAATGTAAAAATTAAATAATTCAAATTAGATTTTAAAACAAATCCAAATAATGAAGGTTTAGGTATTCCTGGTAATCCTAATGGTCCTCTTGTTAAATTTGTCCAGTTTAATAGTACTGCATAAACTACAAAAGTAAAACCCAATGTTGCTAATGTTAGATAATCGCCTTTAAGTTTATTTACGGGTATAGAAATTAAATAACCAAATATCATTGCCACTATTCCTGCAGATAAAAAACCAACCCAAAATGGAAAACCATTCATAACAAGTAAAGCAGAAGTATAAGCGCCAATTCCGTAAAATGCTATATGTCCTAAATTCAATAAACCAGTAAAACCTACTGAGAGTTGTAAGGATAAAGCTAAGACTAAAAAAATTCCTACCAGAATTAATAGGTGTATGAAATAGGCTTCTATCAAAATTTCACCTTTTTAAAATTTTGGATTTTATAAAAATTATAAATCTTTGCAAGCATCATCTTTTATCACCTTTTTTTATGCCTAATATTCCTTGTGGTCTTAATAATAAAAATAAGAATAATATTATAAATGCAATTGCATCTTTATATCCTGAAGGTAACCACCATATTCCATAATTTTCTGCAAAACCAAGTAAAAAACTTCCTAATACTGCTCCAGGTACAGATCCAATTCCACCAATTATTGCTCCAGTAAATCCTTTAATTACAAGATTAGTTCCCATTGTTGGTTCTAAGTTTTGTTCTAAACCAATTAATATTCCTGCAACGCCTGCAATTGCTGAACCAATTACAAAACTCCAAGCATATATTCTTTCTGAACTAATTCCTACAATTTCTGCAACCTCTTTGTTGTCTGAAACAGCTCTCATTGCTTTTCCAATTTTAGTTTTTTTCATAAATAAATATAATAGTCCTAATAAAACAAATGATGTGATTATGATAAATAATTGTAATGGGGTAATTATTGCTCCGAGAATAGTCATTCCTTTTGCAACTTTAATGTAGCCTATTGTTTTGACATCTGCTCCAAAGAAAATTAATATTATTGATTCTAAAAAGATTAATAGTGCAAAACTTGCAAGTAATAAGATTACTCTGCTTGCTTTTTTCTTTCTTAGTGGTTTGTATATAAATAAGTTCATCAAGTAACCAAGTAAAGAAACCAAAATTATGGCTAAGATTACTGAAAAAACAAAATTAATTCCTAACATATTAAATAACCAATATAAAAAATATGCAGAAAAAGCAATGGTTGAGCCATGTGCAAAATTAGCAAATTTACAAGTTGAATAAATTAAACTAAAACCTGATGCAACTAATGCATATATCCCTCCTGCAATTAATCCGTTGACAAATAATTGTGCAAATATTCCCATATAGTGCTATTTTTAAAACGAGTTAATAAAATTTGTTATTTAGCAATATTTATAAACCTCATTTACTAATGTTGTAATATGTTAAATGAATCTTTCCAATTTGTAAAAGAAAAGTACTTAACCTTAAACAGTTTTTTTAATAATTTAATAATTGCCGCAATTATTTTTGTAGTTGGCTTGGTAGTTGGCAGACTAGCTGGTAGTTTTATTAAAAGAATACTAAAAGAATTAGAAATAAATAAAATCATAAAAAAGTCAACAAATGTCAATGTTCATATCGAAGAAAATCTTGGTGATGCAGTTTCTTACATTATTTATTTCTTTGCAGCAATTATGGCATTAACACAATTAGGTTTAACGACTACAGTATTGACAATGATTGCAGCAGCAGTATTAATTATAATTGTTTTGGCTTTTATTCTTGGGATAAAAGATTTCATTCCAAATCTTATTGCTGGTTTTATTATTTATAGAAATCAATCATTTAAAGTGGGAGATGAAATTGAAGTTTCTGATGTAAAAGGTAAAGTTGTTAGTATTAAATTAATTGAAACTGAATTGAAATCTGGTTCGGATAATATTTTCATACCAAATTCAACTATTATAAAAAGTAAATTGAAAATAATTAAAAACAAGAAATAAAACAAAAATCTTTGATTTTTAAATATTGCTCAACTATTTGTAATGAATTGTTTAATCTCTTTAATTTTTTTAGGATTTAAAGAAATATGGTGGTCATAACCTTTTCCAGTTCTTTTCATCATCATATGGACCCAGTTTTCATTAATTAATTCTTTAATGGTTTTTTTGATTTCTCTATTGCCTTTTTGAGTATTTCTAGTGTGTTCTGGAATTCCTTTAATTGCATAATCTAATGGTGTGTGTTTACCACCCCAAATATTTGATCTAATTAATTTTAAAATAATTATTTTTTTGATATTTGAACTCATAATTTGAAAATAAGAAATTTCTTAATAAATGTTAACTTATAATTTTTATACATTGATGTACAAAAAAGAAAGTTTTATAAAGTTTTTAAATAATCATTTAATTATGAAATCCATTTTTTTAGAACATGTTGGTTATAGTCCAAGAATGAAGGTAATGCAATATCTTATCGAAGGAAGAGATTTTGATTATTCTTTAACAGATATGCTTAATGCTGATGTAAGTTGGGGTACTTTAAATACTATAATTCCCAAAATGCTGAATCTATGTATCATAATAAAGACCAGAAAAATAGGTAGAGCTACATTATATAAAATAAATGAAAATAATATTGTTTCTAAACAATTAATAGGATTGTACGATGATTTAATTCGAGAACAATTTAATCAGTTTGATAAAAAGATGAAACTTAAAGTTAAATTATAATCCTTCTAATGAACTAGCAATATCTAATAATTGAACTCTTATTCCTGCTTCAATATTTCCATTACTATCTAGTTCTTCAAGTTCAGGGATACATTTATCCTTTTTAATGTATAAATCTTCTTCACTTTTTAAAATATTAAGAATCTTATTTAATTTTTCTTTAACTTGTTTAGATGCATTTCCTTCTTCAAGAATTGTTTCTACATAAGAAATTATAAAATTAATCTTTTCCATTTTTTTCCATCTCTTTCATCACTTCATCTCTTAAAGATTGGGATTTTTCTTTTAATCTGTCTTCTTGTTTTTCTAAAGTTTTAATTCTTAGATCAAGTTCTTCTTTTTTAGTTGTTAATTCTTTAGTTAGATCTTCTTTATTTGCAGAAAGCATAACATTGCCTATGATTTTAAAACTTTCTTTTGAATTTTGTAATTCATTTAATGCTGATTCAATTTCAATCATTTGTTGTTGAAATTGTTGTTTTTGCATAAGAAACTGTTGTAAGTTTTGTTCAAGAATTTGAAGTTGTTGCATTTTTTCTGACATTCTTCCCTCCGAAGGTAATTATTTTATTTCTTTTATTTTATAAAAAACACTTAACATTTGTGTTATTGAATTCATGCTTGCTCTAAGAGCAGTAGCATCATCTGCTTCAATATTAATTGACAATGTGTCAGTTTTATTAATTTCTACTTTTGATCTATTTTGCTTTTCTGTTTCAGGTAGAATTGCATCATAAATTTCGTCAACAAATTCATCAATAGTAATTGATGCTTTAATCATCTAGCTTGAACTATTGTGGCTTGTGTTCTTGGTTTGTAAATCATTTTTGATCCACAATATGGGCATCTTACTTTTTTTCTTAAAAATTCTTCGCCAACTTTTTTATCGCATTGAAAACATTTATAGAGTACCATTTTATTCCTCGATTTCTTTTACTTTAACTTTTGCTGTGTCGTAAGCTCTTCCTGTAAATTTCGCTGAACATTTATTACATGTCCATATTCCTGCTGCAATTCTTTTAACTTTTAATGCATGACATTTTGGGCATTGTTTATCTTTGTTTTTTAAATCTTCAAATCTACCTAATTTATCCCGGATTTTTCTTCCGTATCGTGCTCCAAAACCTTTGATTGTTTTTCTTTTAGCCATTTTTATCTCCTTTTATATGGGGCTGCCCAGATTTGAACTGGGGTCTTCTGGTTTTTTTAAAAAAAGTCATGAGTAGGCTTTAATACCCAAACCAGAAAGGATGGACCAAGCTACCCAACAGCCCCTATTTCATTAATATGAACTTTTGATTATTGAAGAAAAATTGAGGGGTTTTTAAATGTTACTGAATTTTTTGCTCGTTTTCCTTGATTTTAACTGCTAATTCTCTTATATGTTGTTGATATGATGGTCCGATTTCTTTATTTTTTAATGTAAAATGTGTTATAGCTTTGATGTAATCTAGTGGTTCTCCTGTATCAAACACTTCTCCTTCTATGGGAACATGTAAGAATTCTCCTTTAGAATCTAATTCTGATAATACACTCGCAACAACTTTTGCGTCATCGCCTAAAAAGAATTTTTGTTTATTAATGAATTTAAATACTGATGGTTTAAATATGTATCTTCCGTTAGAATGTATGTGTAGTTTAGTTTTTTTGTGCTTTTTAACTAATTGTTTTAATGCAGAAATTTTAGAATCATATATTATGTCTGAAAAAAGTACTGCAAATGAATCATTTTTCAACCATCTTTTTGCTAAATAAATTTCATGCATCCAACCTCTTGGTTTTTTTTGTTCAATGAATCTAATTTTACATTTGTCAAATACTTCATTAAGTTTTTTAACACTACCTTTATGGCCAAAGTTTTTTGTCATTTCAACCAATGTTTTACTTTTTTTAAAGTATTTTTTAATTTCGTTTAAATTTCTTCCAGTTATGATGATTTCTTTTATGCCAGAATGGTAAGCTTCTTCACATAAAAGTTGAATTACTGGTTTGTTAATAATTGGTAGCATTAGTTTATTTGTGTTTTTAGTTAAAGGAAACATTCTAGAACCTAGGCCTGCTGCTGGTATGATTGCTTTCTTTACTTCCATATCTTTTTATCTTAAATTATTATATTTAAATGTTTTTAAAACACAATATTTATTAGTGATTAAACTTTATAATTTATAGATTGATTTAAAATGAACAAAATCCTCATAGTTGATGATGAAGAGGAGATGCAGTTGTTTTATAAAGAACTGTTGAAAGATTCTTATAAATTATTTTTTTTTAAAAATGTTAATCAAATTAATAAATTTTTAACTGATAATGAAATTAATCTTATGCTTTTAGATTTAATGTTGTCAAAAGAAGATTGTTTTGGTTTATTAAATAAAATAAAATGTATTAAGAAATGTAAGAATTTGAAAATTATTGTTATATCTTGTGATGGTTATGCTGATCAATTAAAAAAGATTTATCCTGATATTTCTATTTTTAAAAAAAGTTTTGATAAAAAAAAAATATTAAATGAAATAAAGAATATAATGCAAACCGTTATGCTTTGAGGGGGGTGTTATAGAAAAGTAACACAACGGTTTGCTTTTTTAAGTATCAATTAATTTTTGGGGTGGTTTTCTGAATTCTTTAATCCACATTAATCCGATTCGGGTCATTTCTTTGTTGAAATTTTCAGACAATTTGTATGTTTTTTTGTACATGTCGTAGTCGATAATGCCCATGCTTCGAAAGGGTGTTAATATCCTGTCATAAAATTGTCTTTTATTATAGGAGAGTTTGGCTTTTTTTCCTTTAAATTTTGGTGTTGGAAGTTTTGCAACTATATCGCCTTCATGTAAAGCGGTTGCAAACATGGACATTTGCGCTTTGCCTATTTCTCCATGATTTTCCTTCATGAAGTCTACTAACAGTCTGCCGACTATTGTTTGCTGTTCTGTAGCGAACATTAATTCAAATATGTCGTCTGGCATATTAAATCGATCGAATAATATGACCATTATAAATAGGGTAATATGTAACTAGTATATAAATGTTTCGTTTAGTATACTAATTAGTATACTGGTTTCCATATGAAGTCAAGGGGTAATTATATAAATAATGTTTAATTATTATTTTCTATGAATAATGCTTTAGTTATTGGTGGAAGAAAAGGTTTTGGAAGATTTGGTGTAAATATTCTTATGGGTTTAACAGAAAAAGATGGTGTAAAACCTTTTGATAATGTTTATGTTTCAAGTACTTCTTTAGATGGTATTTCCGAGATTAATTCTCGATTAAATCCTCAATTAAAAGGAGTTAAAATTTCACCTTATTTTTATGGAAATCCAGCTAATGAAGAAATTCAAAAAATAATAAATGAAAATGAAATTTCTTTTGTTTATGATTCTTCTCAAGATCCCACAATTGGTGATACTATTCATTTAGTTCATGCAATGTCTGTTCTTGGTTTAGGTGTGAAGTTTATGAGTGAAAAACCATTTGCAAATACTAATCTTTTTGGAAGTGATTGTTTTTTTCGGAATTTTTATTTTGAATATACAAAAAACAGAAAAAATTTAAAACAGTTAATTAGTATGGAACTTCCATTAGCTTCTTTAAGTAAATCAATTGAAGAAAGTTGTTTGTTAGATGATGCAAAAGATGTTCAGTTTTTTTGGAATACAAAAAAACCTAATTCTACAAAAAGAAAAATTAGTATTATAGATAATCTTCTTTTACATCCTTTATCATTATTATCTGATGAAGAATTGTTTTTATCTAGTCAAGTTTTATATAATGAAGACTCTGCAAAAATTGGTTTTGCAAATAAATCTGGATTGAATTTTTCTGTTTCTTTGGGATATGGTAGTAATTTTAGAGGAATGCAAATTAATGGTAAATATTTTGCAGTAAGAGACTTTAAAGAAAATGGTGAACTTTATTGTTCAATGTTTGAATTACCTGTTAAAATTTTAGAAAATGCAATGGCTTATGAAGGGCCCGGTAAACAAATATTACCTTCAGTTGCTAATCCTTTAAAACAAAGTTTAGTAAGAGCTATTCAAGGTAAGCCAATTATTGATTCTGATAGGGCTGTTTCACTTCAATATATTCTTAATGAAACTGTACAAATGTTAAATTATGAATGATTTTTGTCATTGGACATTTTTATGCGGCACTGGACATATTCTCTCAAAGAGTTTATAAATGAATTTAATTTATATTAATTTATGGAAAAAGCAATTAAACTTTTTGATAATAAGAAAATAAGGGTCAAATGGGATGATAATAAAGAAGAATGGTATTTTTCTATTGTTGATGTTATTGGAGTTTTGACTGAAAGTGATTTTCAAAATGCAAGAAATTATTGGAAGGTTTTAAAACATCGTTTAATTGAGGAAGGAAATGAAACGGTTACAAATTGTAACCAGTTGAAATTAACTGCAAAAGATGGAAAGTTAAGATTAACTGATGTTGCTGATACTGAACAATTATTAAGATTAATTCAGTCAGTTCCTTCTAAAAAAGCTGAACCATTTAAATTATGGCTTGCAACAGTTGGAAAAGAAAGAATTGACGAAACCGAAAACCCTGAATTAGCATTTGACAGGGCTATGCAAACTTATTTTAAAAAAGGTTATTCAAAAGAATGGATCAATCAAAGATTAAAGACAATTGAAATAAGAAAAGAATTAACTGATGAATGGAGTAGGGTGGGTGTTAATAAACCAACGGATTATGCAATTCTTACAAATGAAATTACTAAGGCTTGGTCAGGAAAAACGGTTAAGAATTATAAAAAATTAAAAGATTTAAAGAAAGAAAGTTTAAGAGATAATATGACTAATTTAGAACTAGTTCTTAATATGCTTGCTGAAACTACAACTACCGAATTTTCAAAAAAAGAAGACCCTCATACTATTGAAAAAAGTAAAAAGATTGCAAAGAAAGGTGGGAAAGTTGCAGGCAATGCTCGAAAAGATATAGAAAATCAATTAGGAGAAAGTGTTGTTACTTCAAAAAATTCCAAACAAATCCATTTAGATAAATCTTAACCCACTGGACATTTTTGTACCACACTGGACATATTCTCGCACAGCATATTTAAACAAATTCTTAATTATTTAATTATGAATATTTTAGATAAAGTTAAAATTCTTGGTGATGCTGGAAAGTATGATAATTGTGCTAGTTCTGCATCTAAAAGAAAAGTGGATGTTAAGGATGGCATAGGAAATGCTGCAAAAGGTGGGTTATGTCATTCTTTTATTAATGGTAGGTGCGTTTCATTGTATAAAACACTTTATACAAATGCTTGCTCATTTGATTGTAAATATTGTGAAAATAGTTCTTGTAATAAAAGAGTTGCTAAATTTACGCCTGATGAACTAGCTAAAACTTTTATGAAATTATATATTACTAATTGTGTTGAAGGTTTGTTTTTATCTTCTGGAATTGTTCAAAATCCTGATAAAACAACTGAAGAGATGATTCAAGCAGTAAATTTAATTCGTAATAGGTATAACTTTCATGGTTATATTCATTTTAAAGTTCTTCCAGGTACTAGTAAAGAATTAATTAAACAAGCTTCTGAGTTTTCTGATAGGTTAAGTATTAATTTAGAAGCTCCTAACAAAAATAGATTAAATGAAGTTTCTTCTGTTAAAAATTTTAAAACTGATATTTTAAGAAGACAAGCATGGATTAAAAGAATGAAATTACCTGCCGGACAAACTACTCAATTAGTTGTTGGTGCAAGTGATGAAACAGATTTAGAAATTCTTAAAATGGTAGATTGGGAGTATGAAAATTTTGATTTAAAACGTGCATATTATTCTGCTTTTATTCCAGTTCCAAAAACAGCTTTCGAAAATAAGCAAAAAACTATGTTGAATCGTGAACATAAGTTGTATAGTGTTGATTTTATGTTAAGAACTTATGGTATGGAATTAAAGGAATTTAAACAAATTATGGATGATGGTAACTTACCAAAAGAAGATCCTAAATTAGTTTTAGCTAGAGAAAATTTTTCAGGACCAGTTGACATTAATGAATCTTCATATAGTGAATTAATTAGAGTTCCTGGAATTGGACCTTTATCTGCTAAGAAAATAATAAGTTTAAAAAAATCAGGATGTAAAATAAAAAAGTATGAAGAATTGCATAATATAGGTATTGTTCTAAAAAGAGCAAAACAATTTATTTCAGTTAATGGTTGCAGGCAAAGAATGTTGGGTGAATTTAATGTATGATTTAGAATATATTAAACGGCATAAAAAATTCGATCAAAATGTAATTAATATTCTTAATAATCAAGATCAACGTTTGGTCTTAAATAAGGCAACTAAAGAATCTAGAACATTTCATGATTGGGGTAAACAAGTAGGAGGTGAAGCACATAGAATAATTTCCTTTACAAGATTGAAAATCTCAGATAAAGGAATTTTATATTCCGAAATATTTTCTGAACATAAGGTTGAAGATATTGTTATTAATTTTTTTCATAGACGTTTTCCTAAATTTTTGATTGTTATTGGAAGTAAAAGAATTGTTTATTCAATTGATAAGTTTGGTGTTAGAAAAAAACATCTTGAAAGTGTTAAGAATGTAGTTAATCATTTAGAAAAAAATTATTTTGATGAGTTTTTGATGAATTTAAATTCTGAAGAAGATATGTGGAAAACTTATTATTATTCTCAAAATATATTGCAAAGAAGAAATAAAAAGTTACAGGTAAAAATGATGCCTAAGAAGTATATGAAACACATGGGTATAGAAAATGAGTTTTATAAGGGGAATAAGAAGTTGGATGAGTTTTAAACAAAAACTTTATATAAGTTTATATACTTATTTATATAAGTTTATATACTTCGGAGGGAAAATGACGAAAAAACAACAAAAGTTAAAGGTAATTCATTATCCTAGTTTAAAAACTGTACTTATGGTTGAAAATACATTGAAAAAAGCAAATAATTTACTTAATCGAGAGGAATTAAAAAAAATATTACCTACTAAAGTTATGCATCAAACACTTAATGTGATTTTAAATTATTTAGAAAAATCTGGAAAAATTTTGGATGGTAGAAAAGGAATTCTTTGGATTTATAATACTAGTATAAAAATGAATCAAGCAATAAAAAAAGGTGTAGAGTTGTGAACTTTAAAGGAAAAGAAATTAAGGTTATTATTACAGGAGATGCAAAAAAAGAATTTGATGAACTTAATAAAATTGTAGGAATTGAAATAAATCAAGGAATTGAAAAAAGTGATCATCAAATATTATTTAAATCTTTAAAACAAAAAATAGAATTTTTAAAAGATAATCCTCAATATGGAGTTCATATTGAAAAAAGAAAAATTCCTTCTAAATATCTTAAAGATTATGATGTTAATAATTTATGGAAAGTTAATTTATCTGGTGCTTGGAGAATGATTTATACAATAAGAGGGACAGAAATTGAAGTAATCGCTTTAATTTTAGATTTATTGAATCATAAAAATTATGATAAAAAATTCGGTTATAAAAATCTTAATTTAATATTCCAAAAAATCCTTTGATCAATCTTTCATATTCTAAACTAACTTTAACATCTTCAGAAAAACATTTTTTATAATTAGACCATGCATATCGTTTATCCATATAAACAACAATTCCCTTATCTGTTTCACTTCTAATACATCTTCCTGCATTTTGTAATACTTTTGATATAGCTGGAAGAACATAACCATAATCCCATCCTTTTGAGAATTTTTTGTCATAATAATCGATTAAAGCTTGCATTTCTAGGTCTGGTTTATTTAAAGGCAATCCGACAACTACAACACATTTTAACAGGTCTCCGGGCAAATCAACCCCTTCTCCAAAAGATCCTGATGCAACTCCTAATAGAACTGCTCCTGAATTTTTATATTCTTTAAATCTGTCAAGCAATTCTTCTTTTTCTTGTTTAGTCATCCCTGCAATTTCATTAAAAACTGTTTTATGACATAATTCTGAGAATAAAGCATATACATTATCTCTGATAAAATAAGATGGAAAAAATACTGCACTGTTTCCTGGAACTGAATTACAAACATTAGCTAAAGTTGATGCAATGTTTTTGTATTGTTGTAGACTTCTTTCAGTGAATTTTGTTGTAGTGTTTGGAATAATTAAGTTTAATTTATTTTTTTTAGGAAATGGTGAAGGTAATTCTTCTTCTTGTCCACCAACTCCTAATAAATCATTATACATTTTTACAGGGGTTAATGTTCCACTCATTAATATTGCCGAGTAACAATTGTCAAATATTTGTTTGGAAATTATTGATGGGTCTAAAGCCGAGTGTGTTAATTCAATTCTTTCCCCCCTTGGAGAAATAACGTGTCTTATAATATTAACAAAACTTTCTGCATCTTTATATTTTTGAAGAAAATTAGCTATAATGCCTAAATAACTTCTTTTATTGTTTTCTCTTGTTACTTCTGCAAGTTCTTCAAATAAATCAATAACGTCTTCTTTATCTTCAATACTAAACTCTCCTTTTTTAATTACTTTTTCTTCATCCATTCCAAGTAAATCTAATAATTTTTCTTGTAATTCATCTAATAATGGGAAGCAATCGTCTCTTTTTAGAAAGTTAGCTTCTTTTCTAGCTTGATTAACAAAAAAAGTGGACATTCTTACTGTTAATAATTCTCTTAATCTTCCTGGCAAGTTATGGGCTTCATCAACAATAATTATTGAGTCTTCTAATTCTTTTTTTGATTTTAAAAAGAATGTTCTCATAACAGATGGGTTAAAAATGTAATAATAATCAGCAACAACAACTTTTGCTTTTTTTGACATAGTTAAAGAAACTTCATAAGGGCATAATTTTTCTTCTTCACAGTATTTAATAGTTTCATGAACTTCTAATGGTGAAAGATCAGTTAATTCTTGGATTGTTTTTTTTCCAAGCATACTTAGTTTAGCTCCATCTTTTAAATTAGTATAGAATTCGCATTTTTCATCTTCTTTTTGTTTTTTACAAAATTCAGCAAATTCTCCTGAAGATAATAATTCAATTGCTGGTTGTAAACACATATGTTTTTTGCCAATTATGTCAATAACTGGAATTTTTAAATTATATTTTTCTTTAATTTGTTTTAAAGTATCAATTGCTATCTTATGTTGAGTGTGACGGGATGTTAAGAAAAACACAGTTAAATCTTCTTCTTCAGCTTTTTTTAACGCTGGACCAATAGACGCGACGGTTTTACCTAATCCTGTTGGAGCATGAACTACTAGATTTTCTTTATTGTTTATTGCATTTGAAATAGATTCGATTAATTTATCTTGTACATTTCTGATTTCTTCAAAAGGGAATAGAACGTCTTCTTTGTTCATGTTTAAATGTTTTTATGGGTATTAATAAAGTTTATTGTGGTAGGATTGGAAGATTTACGGTTTGAATATTTTAAAGAAATGTTGGATTTCAAGTAAAAAAGTCCACCAAATTATTTTTACATCTAGTAAAAAATTCATTTTTTTAGCATAGAATAAGTTTGCCCGATGTCTTAATGTATGAGTTTTTTTTTGTGGAGTTAGAAGTTTATATTTGGTTAATATCTTTTTTCTTGTTTTTTCATCAATGTAAGACAAATCACTCATTAAACCTGTAAAACCAGGTCTGATTTTGTAAACTTTTTTTAAATCTGAGTTTGTTTTAATTTCTTTTTTGTAGTTTTCTTTTAAAATTGGTCTGTATCCAATAAAGCTCATATTTCCAATGAAAATATTCCATAATTGTGGAAGTTCATCTAAGTGTATTGGACGAATGATTTTTCCAATTCTAGTTGTTAATGAGTTAATACTTTTACCTTTTTTTTGCATTTTTGCAGCATTAACAACCATTGTTCTAAATTTATATATTGTAAATAATTTGCCATTCATTCCAATTCTTTTTTGTTTGAAAAAAACTGGTAATCCTGAGAATGTTAGAAATAATAAGTATAAAATCATTAAAATTGGAGAAAAAAGTATTAAGAAAATAAATGAGAAAATTATATCCAATATTCTTTTGATATGAGTGTAAAACATATGTTAAAAAATGTAAGAACTAGTTTAAATGTTTTGTTATTTGGTAAATATTCTTTTACAACAATCAAAGAACATAACAATTGTCCATAAGAAAATTCTTAAGTCTAAAATAAATGATTTATTATTTAAGTAGTAGTATTCACGTTGTTTTTTCTTTTCGTGATATTCTTCACTATATTTAGAATGTTTATTTTTGACTGTTGAAAGTTCTAAACCTAATTTATTTAGAATTTTTTTACGTTTTTTAGAGTTTATATAAGCTAAAACACCATCTAAGCTAATTAAGCCCGGTTTATTAGAAAATATTTTTTTGTAGTTTGGATCTAATTCTAAATGATGTTTGTAATCTTTCATAGTTGGAGGACGAGGGCCAATTAAACTCATATCTCCTTTAAATATGTTAAATAATTGTGGAAGTTCATCAAAATGTAATTTTCTTAAAATCCATCCTTCTTTTGTACTTAGTTCTTTATCTGTAAAACCTTTTTTTTGAAATAAACTAGCTTTTTCAATCATGGTTCTAAATTTATATATTAAAAATATTTTTCCATTTTTTTTCACTCTTTTTTGGACAAATGTAATTGGTCTACCTGAATTCATTTGGATAGTTAGGTAAGTGAAAAGTAATATTGGTGAAAGAATTATTATTAAGATTAAAGAAATTAAGATGTCGATGAGTCTTTTTATTGGGTTGTACATTTTATTTTAATTATTTGTTTTAATCTTTTTTCAAATAAGTCTAAATCAATTAAAATATCTTCTCTTCCACAGTGAGGGATTTTTTTATTTTTTGGAACAATTCCTTTGCCAATAAAAGCAGAATATTTTAATTTACAAACTTTACTCATTTCTTCATAAATATTCAAGGTATAATTCTCCGAAAATATTTCAATTACTTTTGTATTCTTTTTACAAAAAATCAAATTAGTTAATCTTGCCCCATGCGGTCCAATTACTATTTTTGAATTGTAAAATAATTCTTTTTGTTGAGCGATGGTTAATTCTTCTAAATACAATATTTTAAAATTAAATTTTTTTAATATTTCAATCAATTCTTTTTCATTAATTATCCTTCTACATCTTGATTTATTTCGGGATATGTATATATTTTTATAAATTTTAAAATGATTTTTATTATTAAACATTAATAGATTTTTTTTAACTAGATTACATTTTGATTTAATATCATATATATTTGAAATAATTATTAAATCTTCTAATTCAAATAATATTTTTTTCTTTTTTGAACCTGATAACTGAATTATTTTTTCTTTTGGTATGTTAAGATATTCAATAATTTCTATTTGAAATTTTTTATTTAAATTATTAAATAAGAAATAATCTATATCATTTAAATTAAATTTTTTTGATTCCTTTAATAATTGAATTTTAGGTAAAAGATCCATCATCCAATGATAATAACCGTGGTTTCCTTTAACAGCAAATAAAACGACATTTATATATTTTTGTTGTGTTTTTGGAAATATTTTTTCTTTTAATATTGGATCATTAACTCCGTTTTTACAAAAATATCCTGATATTTCAGGTAATAATTGGTTTTTTTCATCTAATATGGAAATTGCTAATCCATTGCTCCAAATTTTTGCATTTGGAATTTTAGTAATAAATAACTCATTCAAGATTTCATGTTTGTATTTTTTCATACTTATTTCTTTTAATGAATCTTTTTGTATTTTTATAATTAATTGATTATTCATTGTATTTTTTTCTTTGAGTTATATTTCTTAATTAATTTTTTAATTATTGTTAAAATGTTAATAGGTAAATTATATTTTTTGGAGATTTTATAAACTTCCATATTGTTTTTTATAATATTTAATATATTTTTATTAGATAATCCCCCAGTATTCATATAAACTAAAGTTTTTGGTATATAACTACAAGGTATTTTGTTTTTAACTAAAAATCTTAATAATAATTCATAATCAGAACCTATTTGATATTTTGTATCAAAATTGCCAAATTTTTCATAAATTATTTTTTTAACAAAGAAACTAGGATGAGCTGGTTGGATTGTTTTATTAAATCCTTTTATTGCATTGGATGGAGAAATATATTTTCTTATAATTTGGCCTTTTTCATTAATATATTTTACATTTCCATAAACGGCATCGACTTTTTTTTTTTGTATTTCATTCACTATTTCTGAAATAATGTTTTCGTTTGCTAATTGGTCATCAGAATTAATAATTCCAACTATTTCTCCAGTTACATTTCTAATTCCCTTATTCATAGCATAATAAGGACCTTTATCTTTTTCAGAAATAATTCTAGAAATTTTACCTTTAAATTCATTAATTATTTCTAATGTTTTATCATTTGATTTACCATCAACTATGATAATTTCAATATTTTTGTAATCTTGATTAATTATTGATAAAATGGTTTTTGAAATAGTTTTCTCACTATTTAATGTGGTTGTTATAATGGATACTTTTGGTTTATTCATTAATTTCTCTTTTTCTTTTAATAATTGCTGGATTTCCTTGATATATCATAAATGCTTCTAAATCTTTTGTTGCAATTGATCCAACACTTAAGATTGAATGTGTTTCACAAGTAACATTAGGACATACAATTGCTTTAGCACATATCCAAACACCCGATTTTATTTTGATTTCTCCAGTAATTAAATCAAACGTACTTTTTTTATAATTATGACTGCCAGTTAAAAGCATAGCACCCTGAGAAATACATACATTATCTTCAATTATCACTTTCGCGAGATTATCAATCCAAACTGTTTCACCAATCCAAATATTATCTCCAATAATTAAATTCCATGGAAATTTGATATTTACATTAGGTTTTATAATTACATTTTTTCCAATTTTTGCTCCAAATGTTTTTAATATTATTTTTTTAAATTTGTTTGAAAATGGAAAACTAGTTTTAAAAAATAAAATATTTATTAATTGCCATAAAAATCTTAAAATAATCTTTTTATTTTTGTATGTTTTTTTATAATTTTTTAATTGGGTTGTTTTCATCGGTTATTGAATTAATTTCATTAATTATTATTTTAACTACTTCGTCCCATGTTTTTGGGAATGTTTTAAATCTTTCATTACCTTTTTCAATTAACTTTTTTTGAAGATTTTTGTTATTTTTAAGTTTAATTATTGTTTCTTTTACAGACGTGATTGAATTAGGATCAAAATATAATGCTGCATCTTCGCAAACTTCTTTTGCAAAATCTAAGTTACTTGTGATTATTGGTAGATGATATTTCATCGATTCGGGATATGTTGCAGAAAAAGACTCTAGTAATGTTGGAAAGAATAGAGCATCGGAGAACTTATAATATGAATACAATTCTTTTTGTGGAATAGGACCAAGATTAATTATTTTATTTTCTAATTTATATTTTTTTATATTAAATAATAATTTTTCAGCTTTTTTCCCATGTTCTTTTGATATTGTAATGAAAAGTACAACATTTTTTAGTTCGTATTTATAATGTCTAAATAATTTTAAAGCTAATTCTAAATTCTTATGTTCATAATATTGACATAATTGAAATAATTTAAATTTGTTTTTTTCTTTTTCAATTATTAAAGGAATTTTAAATTCATTTTTTGTTACAAAATTAGAAACTACGTTTGGTAAAATTGTTATTTTTTTATTAAACTTGAATTTATTAATAAAACGAGTTTTCATAGTCTTTGTTTGACAAAAAACTATGTCTGTATATTTAAGTGATAATTTAATTTTAATTTTAATTATTTTTAAGATGATTTTATGAAGAAAACTTTTTGGTTTAAAACAGTTATAAACTAACAATGGATTGTGTATTAAGAAACCCTGTTTTCCTTGAATTTTTCTTAAACCAAAATTGCCTAATGATAAAACAAAATTTGGTTTTAGGTTATTATATATTTTTCTTAATTTAAATGTGTCATATAAAATTCTATATAAATAATTCTTATGTTCATAAAAAATCACTTTGTGATTATTGTAATTTAATTCTTCATATATTTTCATTTTGGGAATTATAAAAATATATTCATTAGATGGTGCAATTTTTTGAATTGCTTTAATAATATTTATTGCAACTGATATTCCGCCACTTCCTCTAAGACTGTGTGCTAAAATTAATATTTTCATTTTTTTAAAGATTATTTATATTTTTCAAATACGGGGATTAAATTGATTTTCAATTTGAATTTCATAAAGTTTAGGATTATTTTTATGTATCTCTGTGGTTTGAGTATTTTTAGTTTTAATGATCTTTTTAAATAATATTTAGTCTTTTTAAAATTACCTTCATTAGAAAATAAAGTGGCTAAGTCACGATAATTTAAAGAAAAAAAATGTTTTTTGTCGGTTTTGGTTAATTTTTTAAGATCATTATTAATCATGTTAAAAAATACTTTTTTATTTTTTTCAGTTTTAGTAGCATCTCTGATACAATGTCCATAAATCTTGACTAATATTTTTGAAATGTAAGTAATATTATGTTCTCTTAATAGTCGTAAAATGAATTCTAAATCTTCATTAATTGAAAGATTTTCGGAAAACAAACCCATTTTATTCAATACTGATTTTTTTATTAAGATTGTTGAGCTTGCACAAACTTCATATTTATGTAATAAATAATTTTTTTGATTATGTTTTACATTTTTTTGTATTATATTTGTCCATTTTTTGTTATTTAAAATTTTAAATGCACAAAATACTGCATGATTAGATCTTGAATTTAATAATTTTATTTGTAATTCTAGTTTTTTTGGTAACCATTCATCATCATCATCTAAGAATGCAATAAATTTCCCTTTAGATTTTAATATTCCTGTATTTCTAGCACCGCTGGGACCTTTTGTTCTTGAATTACAAAAATATTTAATACGCTTATCGTTAAATGATTTTATTACTTCTTTAACATCTTCTTCGATTTTACTGTCATTAATGATTAGTATTTCAAAATTAATATATGTTTGATTAATAATACTAGTTATGGCTCTTTTTAATTTAATTGGTCTATTATAGGTTGGAATTATTATGCTAATTAAATTCATTTTTTTAATTTTGGTTTATGTATAAAAAATTTACCAATGTACCTCACATATTGTTTTAATAACATTTTATATGCATATCTTTTTTTTATAGCATGAAGTGTGTGAAAATTAAAATTACTTATAAAATTAAGATGTGAATTTTGAGTAAATAGAGTTTTAATTAAGTTATTAAATGTATTATTTGGTAATAATCCGGTATTTTTGGTATCGTTCCATATTATTAATGAAAAGTTCACAATTGATTTAATTCCGTTTTTTTTTGCTCTTAAAAAAAAATCAATATCCCCATAGTAGTGAGGGAATAGATCTGTGTTTATAAAACCAATTTTTTTAAATATTTCTTTATTAATTAATGAACCCATACCTGCAAGCCAATCAACGTAAGCAATATCATCTTTTTTTTCTTTAAGAATTATTTTACAGTTTATATTGTCATAGAATCCACCTAAAGACCATATCTTTTCAGGTTTGTGTAAATGAAGAACTTTTGATCCAATAATTGTATTAGGTTGATATTTTTTTATAATTTCAAATAAATTTGTAAAATAATTTAAATCCGGTTTGATATCATTATTCCAAAAAAGAATAAATTCTGATTTAAATTCATTTAAAGCATATTTAATTCCTAAGTTAATAGCTCCACCCCACCACAAATTACCATCTCCTTTCAAAATGGTAATTAATGGGTAATTTTCATTAATCCATCGATTACTATCATCTGTTGACCCATCGTCAATAATTATCATTTTAACTTGATTTTTATTTTTAGAATGTATTAAGCTTTTTTCTAACCATTTAAGACATTTTTTAGTATATTCTAATTTGTTATGTATGGGAATTAAAATTGTTAATTTCATTTTCTTATTTTATATTTTAAATGTTTTAAATGGTAATATATTAATTGTTTTTTGCATAATTTATTCTTAATTTTTGATGGAAAATGTTGAATTAGTTTATCAATTATAATTAACAAGTAATCTTTGAAATTTATTTTTCTTGCAATTTTTTGCATTTCTTTATGATACGATTTCATATCGCTACTTAATTGTCCGGGGTGAATTCGAAAACCTCCTAAATAAGCATTAACAATAACTAATTCAGATTTTTGAGAAAATGTTTTCCATAAATAAAAATCTCCTGCTAATTTGTTTTCTTTTAGTTTTTGAAGATTTAATAATTTATTAAGGTCTGAATGCCAAAAAGTAGATTCTTGTTGTATATAATTTAAAAATCTTCCATAAGCACCACATTCAATTAATTTTTTTCTATATTTAAATGGTTGCGTACAAGAAATTAAATGAGATTGTTCATTATAGATTACTTGTAATCCGGTAATCCATTTGACATCGAAATCATTAAATATTGTATTAACAATATTTAATGCAGTTGGTGAATAAAAATCTCCTGCATTAATGTATGAACAAATTTTGCCTGATGCAATTTTTAATCCTTTTGCAAGAGCATCATACATTCCAAAGTCTTTTTCTGATATTATTTTTAATAATATTCTTTTATTTTTAACTTTTTCAAAAGTTTTTTTAATTACTTCTAAAGTTTTGTCAGTGGATCCACCATCACAAATTATATATTCAATTAAATATTTTTTTTCAAGATTATATACATTTTTGAATACAGATTCAATTGTTTCTTTAATATATTTTTCTGCATTATAACAAGGTGTAATGATTGAAAATTCAATGTTTTTCATTTTTATTTGTTTTTATTTAATGTTGTGTTTCCATAATATCCTATTAAAAAAATAGTTAAACTAAAATAAACTGGTGATGCTTGAAATAAAGGTTCAATCATGTATGAAACTAAAATTGCAATAAATATTCCTATTTCAAGGTATCTTACTTTGTTTTCAATAATATTTTTATAAATTATTTTTATATGTTTAAATTGAAATATTAAAATGAATATTATAGGGATTATTCCTGCATACCAACCAATATCTAACCAAAAGTTATGTGCATAACTATTGTTCAGAATAGTTTTTTGTCCTCCTAGAGGATATTTAAAAATTCCTTTTAAGGCCGGGAACCAATGTTCAGTTCTGCCAGTGTCATCAAGGCCAGTTTCTGAAATTCTTTCAACACCAAAAAGATAATCACCAAAAGAAAAAAAGTTGGTTATTACAATAAAAATAAAAAGAAATAATACTATTCCAGTAATTAAAGATTTTATTGATTTTTTTTCCTTTTCTTTTTTTAAATATATAATTAAACAAGTTGTGATAGATAATACTCCAGCATAAATTGGAGAACGTGTTGCTAAAGTTAAAATACTAATGATTGAAAGTGTACTTATAGTAATTAATAAAATTTTATTAATTTTTTTTATTTTTAAAAATATTACATTTAGGTATGCAATACCTAATGAAAGAAAAATCCCCCAATAGGGTGAATTTGCAGGTATACCTGTCCAAAAATTATCTGCATCTCGAAAGAAAAGAGTGCTGTATTTTAAAAAGCTAAAAATTACAGATAGATTGGCAAAGATTATGAAACCCATTGTTGAAATGATTAGCACATTTAAAGGTTTAATTTTTCCATTTGACAAATTCAATCCACATAGGTATAAAATTATTGGCGAGAAAATATTTATTATTAAATATAAAGGGGAATATGAAAAAATTCCATGCCAAAATATAATTAAATAATAACTACTTAAAAATCCAAGTAATAAAAAAGTATTTGTTAATTTTTTTAAAAGTAAATTTGGATTAGTAAAGATAATAATTGGTATTCCTAAAAGGATTATGTATCTTGAAATAATCGGCATTTGTAAACAATATATAAAAATAATAATTAATAAAATGTAATCTAATAAGTTTCTTTGTGTTTTTTTTGTTAAATTATTTAAAATCACGGTCTTATATATTTATGATTGTTTTTTTTCATAATTAAATTCTTTATTTTTGGTTTTAAATCCATTATTTTTTTGAAATAATTATATGGATATTTTAAAATGATTTTTTTAAATTTATATTTAAATGATTTTAATATTTTTTCAATATCTTCAGTTTTTCGTAATTCACAATTAATTTTATTATTTTCAATATCTTCCATCATTTTCACTATTTGTTTTGGATGTTCTCCTTTAAATCTTTCTAACCAGCTTTGATACTCATTAACATTATGTACTTTGAATGGTTTATTTAGTTTTATATAAGAGTTTTGTGCCCATTCAATTATCTTGTTATTTTGGTTCCAATTTGCTAATTGATAGTAATCACATTTTTCAATAACTTGTTTTGGGAATAATAATGAATAATGATACATAAATATTTTATTTTTAATTGTCAAATTGCCCTTTTCCCAATTTAATTTTTTAACATCTTCATTTTTTTCATTATGAATTGTAGCTGGTCTATGAGTAACATATTTATAGTTTTCTCCCCATTTAAATAATCTTGGAACTCTTTCAGCCCAATATTTATTTTTTTTACTTCTAAATAAAAAACCATCTGTGAAATATTCTATACCTCCCCAAAAACTAATTTGTTTAAAAGAAAATGCAGTAATATTTGGTTTGTTAATTAGTATTTCTATTATTTTTTTCATGTCTTTTTCTTTATAAAATTCGTCAATATCAACTTGCCAAAGATAATTTCCAGTGGCTCTTTTAGCATAAGCTTGCGACATCTCATTTTTTTCACCAGGCCAAAATCCATTTTTATGTCCTTCATTCTCGGCAGTAATGATCTTAATTTTATTTTCAGTATCTTCTTTTTCTTTAAATATTTGTAAAATTTCAAGAGTACCATCTCTTGAATGTCCTTCTTTGGTAGCTATATTTTTAGCACCTTCACAGGCTCCTTCAACAACAATTATCTCATGAGCAAATGGATAGAGGGATCTCAAGCAATATCTCGTAAATGGTTCTCCATTAAGTACAATTATTCCAAAAGTTATTTTTGAATTTTTATTTAGGTCCATTTTTAATTAAGAGGCATCATTTTTCAATAAGTTTTTCATATTCTTTAATATATTCTTTTGCTTGAATTTCCTGAGAAAACTCTTCTTCAATAAATTTTCTTGCATTTATTCCCATTTTTTTTCTTTCTTCAGGGTGTTCAATCATCCATTTGATTTTTTTTGCCAAATCTTTAGAATCTTTATAGTTAGCTAATAATCCGTTTTTATTATCTTTTATTAATTCAGGAATTCCGCCAACATTAAATCCAACAACAGGAGTTCCACAACTCATTGATTCTATAATTGTATTTGGTAAATTTTCAGCTAATGAAGGAATTACAAAAAGATCGGCAGAATTATATCCTACTGATAAAAAATCTTCATTTTGTATGTATCCTAATTGTTTAATATCAAAATTATAATCTAAATTGTTTTTTTTCTTTCCAATCATTAGTAAAGTTATTTGTGATGTATCCATTTCGTTTTTAAGATGTTCTAATGCTTTTATTAAAAATGTTGATCCTTTTCTGTATTTATTTATACTTTCAGCACAAAATAAAATTACAAATTTCTTTTTTGATAATTTAATGATTTCTCTACAATTTTCTTTATTTATTATTCTAAAGTTTTCAATAGGGACACCATTTGGAATGCATTTTTTTTCTTTATTTTTAAATATTTCACTTTTTTCTGCACATTTTAACAACCATTGACTTGGGGCAATAATTTTTATATTTAAATTATGAATTAAATTCTCTTTAATTTCAAATATTTTGTATGATATATCTTTTTTATTTTTTGAATTTAGTTGAAAACACTTATTACAATGATTTGAATATTTTTCACATTCATCACTGTGATGACAACCACCTGTAAGGGGATTCATATCATGTAATGTCCAAACTATGGGTTTTTTAACTTTTGAAAAGAATTTTTTATAGTCAACGAAATTTTCAATCCAATGAAGATTTATTATGTCTGCTTCTTTGACTAATTTGTGATTACTAATGTCATAACCTTTGTTATTATATGTAAATATTTCTAAATGATTTGGCCTTTTTTTGTTTTTTTGACAAATTAAATAGTTATTAATTCTTTTTTTAGTAGTGTATATTATTCTTTGAAATTTTGTTAAATCGTTAAATAATGAATAAAGTTCTTTAGAAACTGAATTTGATTTTAAGATTAACATTTTACTATCTATTTTTAAATTTAAAAGACCTTTATGTAATCTTAATGTGGCTATGCCTGCACCACCATTATCCTGTGTGCAAATATGTAAAATTTTCATTTAAATTATTTCAATTAAAACCAAATAAATTTTTAAGTAAAATCTTATTTATATAAACTAATCTCGGTCATCTTTGTTTGATCTAAAGATTTGTTAAATATCTGTAATCTTTCAATTTGACCTTCTAAGAATAAATTTTCATATAGTGCGGCCCGTCCAAGTATTAGTTTGTTATTACGATTTAAATTTGGACTATTAACAGAAGATCTTTTAATAAGTTTTCCATTAATATAAAATCTATTTTGAAGTTGATCTAATGTGCATCCGATAAAGAGCCATTCATTTTGATCTTTTTGACTTAAAAGATAAGTTGAAAATTTTTGTTTGTTATTTACATAAATAATATTAATTATTTCTCCATTATCAACTCTTAATTCAGACCCATTTTCTTCTCCAAATGTTGAAACAATACTTTGTCTCCTTTTAGTATTATTTAATCTTATTCTTGCAGATATACTTCTCGGTGTTGGTTCTTCTGGATTCAACGTCGGACTTAAATCAAATTCAATATAATCATCAATGCCGTCAAAAGACATATATGTTCCTTCACTATCTTTAATAACAGTTGCACCATAAACTCTTCCGTTATTACCATTGCCTGATTTGTCTCTTACGTAAGTTTGTCCGTCTTTTTCATAAACATCATTGAAATCAATATCAAGTACACAACCTTTCATAGTTGGTACAACTTTCTCTTCCAGTCCACCTTGTTGTTGAACTTGTTCTGTCAACCGTGGTTGAACTTCTTCTACTTTTGCAACTGGTTTACTATTTCCAAATAAAGTATAAGCAATTCCTCCTGCAGCTAAAGTTGCAACAGCAGCACTAATCGCGATATATTTTTTCAAACCGCCTTTTTTAGATTGCTTAACACTATCTGGAACTTCTTTAGGATTTAAATGTTTCCTTCTTAGATAAATTGGTTTTAGTTCTTCTCTGCACATTTGAAATGCTTGTTTAAGATCTTCAGCTGTTTTATAACCGTCATGAAGACCTTTCATAAGAACTTTACTAAGTAATTCTGGAACGTCAAATAATAATGCAGGTTCAACCATTTCATATTGTCTATTTCTAATTAATTCCATTCTATAATTTGGAATTTGACTTTTGCATTCGTGAATTGTTTTTGTATCACTATCAACAAATAAATCATATGGTGCTTTTCCCAACATAATATGGTGAGCAGTTGCAACTAATGCGTGAATATCAAAACATGGTTCTGCAAATTTACTTTGCATAGTTTGTAAAGGATGCATGTAAAGTGGTGTTCCAATTGCTCCATTTTCCATGGTTGTTGAGGCACCAGCTAAATCTTTAGCAATTCCTAAATCAATAATTTTAACTTTTCTTTTAGCAGAAACACTTTGAACTATATTTTGAGGTTTAATATCTCTATGAATTATCCCTTCTTTATGAAGAACAGTTAATCCATCACAAACAGTACATAACATTTCAAGTTTTTCATCAAGAGAACATTTGGCCTTTCCAGTAACATAATGATCTAATGGGATGGCTTTTCTTAAAAGTTCCATGATATAACTATCCATTGTATTATTTCTTGAATTTAATAGTAATGCATAGGCTTCAACAAATAATTCTCTTCCTTCTTTAAGTCCATTAATAGTATTAGTTTGAATAAATTCATGTTTAAATCTTCTTAATAATCTTGGTTCCTGACTTAATGATCTTTTCATAGCATATACGCCGTCTGCAGGAATTGTTCTTCCATGAGTTATAATTTCATCGTGAATATAACGTAATTCTGATTTCTCTAGTTCACAAGTTCTATTTTGAACCCATTTATATTGAAATTCTCTTAATTCATCTTCTAATTGTGTTAATTTTTTTTCTTCGCCATTAATTTCACTATTTTTAGTGTCAAATAATGTTCCTTCATAATTATCTCTTGATTCTCTAAGACGTGATAATTTTTTTGATCCTCTTTCAATTTTTTGTTTTATTGATTTAAAATGATCCATATTTCGTATTTTTGCACTTGTAACTTCACTCCAAGCTAAAATACTTCCAAGAACACGTTTTTTTAATGGGTGACCTTCAGTTAATTCTACTTCTAATAAACTTCCCATTCCACCTTGACATAATTTTTTATTTAAATGAAATGCACCTAAATCGTCTTTATCTCTTACAGTCTCTACCGTTTCGTTCATCTACAGGAGTAACAAAACCTAATTTATAAAGATTGTCGGTATTTTAATACAATAAAGGGTTTTTTAGTTCCACATCATATAAAACACATAACTAGCTAAAGTTATAGAAAAGAAGTTATTTGCTATTGTCCAAACCGTAACAGACAATGGAATCACATAATATACAGAATTTATCAATTCAGGCAAAGACATCATTAAAGCAAGCACTAAACCAATTGCAACAGCACTATTTTGCAAATTTTTATTTAATTCATATATTAGAAATGCAATTGTTGCTAATACTAAAAAATATACTGGAAGAGACATTGCAGATTGTGAAACAAAACCCATTTCACTCATTTCTTCCCATTTTCCTGCAATAATTAACATATTTACAATTATTCCTGAACCTGCAAGGATAAGAAATGCTGTTAAAACAGACATTATTCTCTTAAAAAGTCTTTTTGATTTAGAAAAATTCATCTTATTCATAATCTTCATAACCTTATTATTGGATAATAAGTATTTATATCTTTCTGTTTAATCCTCAAAATAATAAATGTAAGGTGTGTTTTTGAATTTTTCTTTTAGTTCATAATAATTTTGAATTCTATCTTTTAGACTTTTTTTACTTTGTTTTTTTAATGCGCTCTTACCTTCTACATACTCCACTTCTAAAAATACAAATATTTTTCTCATTATTACTTCTTGATTATTAACAAGTTCTTCGTAAGTAACTTCAATTTTTTCATGGTCAGAAAAAAATTCATCATATTTTTTTTCATAATTTTTAATTCTTTTAAAAAAATTTAAACATTCTTCATAATCTAATTTTAAAATGGGATCACTAATTTCGTTCGTATTTTTTGTTACCCACATATTGGTTAGAAATGCGGTTTTTAAAGAAATAAAAGTGTTAAGTATGTTGAGTCTTTTTAAGTGAATAACTTTGATGTTTTTATTATTTTTTATTAAATTCCATATCTCTTCAATTTTTTCTTCTTTTTCTTCAATGTTTATTTGGTTAAGAATTTCTTCATTTTTATAAAGATCTTTTAAAAATTTTTGATTAAAATCTTTTTCTGATTTTTTTTGTCTAAAGAAATTAAGGCAACCTTTAAGACAATGATTATAAAAAATTTTGAAACCCTTGGCTTCAACTAAATTATTAGATTTCAAATGTCTATTAAGATAATTCTTTGGATTATTTAAAACACTAATTAAGTTTTCTTTTTTTAAAGAAAAAAAGTTAAAGATTTCTCCGTCGGTTTTGACTTTTGTATTCTTATTAAGTAAACTAATTAATAGATTTGACCCTGTTCGAGCTGTACTTAATATGATGAATTGTTGAGACATTATATTCTTTAATTGTGGTCATTTTTAAGTTTTTTGTTTTTTTATATATATTTTTGGAAATGAAATCCGAAACATATTTAAATGCAAAGGCATTACCTAAAATATATAATACAGAGGTGGTAAGAGAAGATTTCGGGGGGAATAAAAGTGAAAAATAAAAAGATATTCAATGTGTTATTTAGAGAAAAACCAGCTATGATGTTGGTAGAATTAATGAATGCTAAAGGTGAATTATACGCTTCTAGTTTAGCTAAAAAAATAGATTGTACATATTCTCATGTTGTGAAAGTATTACAAGAAATGGAAAGATCTGGATTAATCAACTTTGATAAGCAAGGAAGACTAAAATTATTAACTTTAACTAAAGCTGGTAATGATGTTGCTGAAAATATTGAAAAAATCAGATCAATGCTTTAATTTTATTTTTTTTATCAATTATCTTTATTAACAATGTTTAATTCTTTTTTTATATGATTGAAACTGTTATTTTTGACTTAAGTGAAGTATGTATTCAAGGTCTATATGGAGTAGAAGAAGTTATTGCAAAAGCTACTAATTCTCACGATAGGCAAGTTATGAAACATTTAAATGGAGAAAAATTAATTCAATTGTTTGAAGGTAAGATTTCTGAAGATGATTATTGGTCTAAAGTAATTCAAGAAGGTAGTTATGATCTTTCAATACCTTATTTTAAACGAGTAGTAAGAAATAATTTTGTTAAAATGCCTGGTAATGCTATTGATGTTGTTAAAGCTTTAAAAGAGAATGGAAATAAAGTTTATTTGTTATCTGATCATTCAATTGAATGGGTGGATTATATTCACAAAGTTCATTCTTTTATGGACTTATTTGATGAAAAATATTATTCATTTGATTTGGCATTTACAAAACAAAATCCTAAGGCATTTGAGCTTACAATGCAAAGTCTTGATGCAAATCCAGAAACTACTTTATTTGTTGATGATAGTCAAGATAATCTAATCTCTGCAAAAAAAGCTGGTATAATTCACACTCATTTATATCAATTTCCGGGTAAATTAGAAAGGGATTTAACTAATTACGGACTCTTGTAATACTTCCTTTGCCTTTTTAATAAAGTCTTGTTCTTTATCAAAATCTATAATTGCTCCTGCTGCAAATTGATGTCCGCCAGATTCACCACCAACTTCAGTAGTAATTTTACTAATTATTTTTCTTAAGTCAACAGAATTATTTCTTGAAGAAATTCTTAAACTAACTTTAGTTTGTTTTTCTTGTCTTGCCAATCCTAATACAAATATGTTTTTTTCAACTAGTCTTGATTTTGAAATTATTGATGCCATTGTTCCAATCATTGTTGCAGGTACATTTTTTTTACCATCAATAATAATATAATTGTCACCTTCAATTACTCTTTCATTTCCTCTATTTTTTTTAAACCAATCCATGAATGTAACAATTTCTTTTTTATAATCGCTTAATGCTTGTATTGCATCTTTTTTAGCTTTTTTATCACCTAAACAAGCTCCAATTCCATAAGAATATTTTTTTAATCTTCCACAGCTGTTTAAAATTGTTGAAAATTCTTTTAAATCGTAAAATGGACTATCGTGTCTTTCTTCTACTAGTGTATATCTTACTCCAATTATTGCTTCAGGATTTTCTTCATTTTTTCTTCTTAAAATTAATCCTCTAACTAAACGGTCAATTTCATCTCCAGTTAAATCGTAGAATTTTTTCCATCTTCCTTCATCTTTTGGGTTAATTCCAATTTCTTGTAAAAATTGTATTGTTCCTGATTCACAAGCAGTAATTCCTGGCAAATTAAAATCTGTGCAGTATTCTAATAATTTATGTAAAGGTCTGGTTTGTAGTCCAAACAAATTAAGTCCTTTAACTCTTCTTATTTTTTTGTAATTAAGTGCGTCTTCTAAAATCTCATTATTTAATGTTTTAAACCCTTTATTTTCTTGTACATCTCCAATAGCACCAATGATTGGAATGTAGGAAAACTCTTTAATTCCTTCATGTATTGCTCTTGCAAATAGATAAACTACTCCGCTTCCTGATATTTCGGTACTTCCATCAATACCAAACAAATGCGGGTTAATATGAACTGCATTTGTTTTTACATTTTCTGGTTTGTGGTGGTCTAATATGAATACTTTTTTGTCTTTCATTAAAGAATTAATTAAAGAAATCTGATTACTTCCAATATCTGAAAAAACAAAAACTTCATTATCTTCTTTTGAAATTTTAATTAAAGAATCATGATCTAATTGTGGTAAAATAGATACAGAATAACTTTTGTTTAATAAATTACATAATTGGACTAATATTGAAGCAGCGGCTATTCCGTCTGAGTCCAAATGAGATATAATTCTTATATGTTCTCCTTCGAATTTTTTTGCTTCGCTTTCAATAAATTCCTTAAATTCGTGATACTTTGTCAATATAAAATGTTCAAAAATAAAAAAATATTTTTGTTATAAATAAATTGGTAAAAAATTACTCTACCAATAGAGCAATCTTTTTTGGGTCATATTTCCAGTCCACTGGTAATTTTCCAGTTCTTCTGTAATATTTAACCAATCTTTTAGTTTTTGATTGTGTTAAGATTAATCCTCTTTTAGCACCTTCATCTTTATGATTTTTTTCAAGGTGTTTGTTAAGGAAAGCTTCTTTTTTTAATAATTCCATAACGTCTTCTGGAATTTCAGGAAGAAGATCTTTTTCTTTTAATACTTGAGTAATTCCTTTATTTAAAATAGCTTTAACGTCTGGAATACCATACTGGTCACGTAAGTGTAAGCCAATTTCTGAAGAAGTATTTCCTGCCTTTGCTAGTTTACTAATTAACATTTCAATTTCTTTTGGTTTGTATTTCATCCAAGGTCCAATTTTTTTATCTATTGGTTTGTAAGATTTGGATTTTCCTTTGTCTCTTGAGTGCATTCTTGCCATTTTTTAATCCTCTAGGAGAAGTAGTCTTTGCTAAGTCTCCAGCATGTGTAAGCCGTAACCGACACATCTCTCGAATATTGTATAAATATTAAGGGTATTTTATAAAGGTTTCGTCAAAAAAGAAAGCTTTATGCTCAGAGTGAAATGATGTTATAAAAATATTCTTTCTCAAATGTTGTTAGTTCTTGTTGAAATAAATTTTGTTTCCAAATGGATTTTTAAAAGAATTACCTAATTAATCTAATGATTAAGCATAGCTTTAAATACTCTCTTTTTGTTATTATTTTACTCATGAATGCAGAATATATTGCTCAAAAAGCAAGGAAAGCAATTGGTGATTTTTGTTTTGAAGAATGTGGTGCTTATTGTTGTAGGAAAGGATATTTAATTTTACAACCAAAAGAATTACTTACTGTAGTTAATACTCCTTCTAATTTGCAGCATGAAATTAAGAAATTGGAGAATGGAACTTATTCATTAAATCTTGGTTGTAATGGTTGTCCAAGTTTAAAAGATTTTAAATGTTTAATTCATAAAAAAAGACTTCGACCTAAAGTTTGTAAAGAGTTTCCTATTTTTGTGGGAAAGAATTGTGTTAAATTGTCTAGTCGATGTCTTGCTGTAAGACAAGGTAAACTATACCCTTTCATAAAAGAATGGAAAAAAATGGGTGTTAAAATCATTGAGGGAGACGATTTTGATGTATTGCCTTAATTATTTTCTATTTATTTTTGATGTGCATTTAAAACTAATAATAAAATTTAATAAAAAAAATTATTCTTTGGCTTTTTCATCCCAATCTAAATTAATTTTATTCATCATTTTGATTAATTTTGGTTTGAATTCGTTATCCCAAAATTCTACAGAATAATCGATAAATTCTTTTTCCTTTTCTTTATCATTATTTAGTCCAATTAATGTATTTCTGGTGGTTAATTCTAATGCTTTATTCATTAGTTTGATTAATTCTTCTTTTTCTTGTTCATCAAACATTTGTGATTCAGTAACTGAAAACATAGAGCTTGGATTTGGCATCATTAATCCGTGTATGTATCCTAGCCAAGAATTGTACAAATCGACAATTCTTCTTGCAACTTGTCTGCCTAAATCCTTGCTGATGTAATCTTCTCTTTGAATTTGATCTCTTATAAAAAAAATACTGTCTAATTTTTCTAAGCTGCTATTAAATCCTAATTCTTCTTTATAGCTTTTGAAAGCTTCTTCAAATTCTTTATTTAGTTCTGATTTCATTTTATAGTTGGTATTAAAACTATATATTTAAAGGTTAGCTTTATAAAATGATTTTGAATTCTTCACTTTATGGCTTTAGATGTAGATGTTAAAAGAATATTACAGTTACAAGAGGGGGTAAAAGTAAATTTTCAAAATCCTTGGATTACTAATTTATTATTGGATCCTTCATTACTTAGAAGAACTTCTCTTCCTTATAAGGTAGGTTATTTTTGTGAAGCAACAATAAAACCTGGACTGTTTGGTTATAGGGGAAGTGTAATTATTGCTTCTGATAAAGAATTAAAAAAAAGAAAATCATATTGGTTAATGTGTATAGAGGGTATTCATTAATATTTTATTCCCTTTAATTCCATATATTTGATTATGTCTTCTGGTTTTGAAAAAAGCAGTTTGTGTGGTAAACCTTCTCCATTCATTTCACAGTTTTCCATGGAATGTTTCTTGCAGAAATCTGGTTCTTTAATTGGGTTTTCATTATTTGGGTCAAGAACCTTTTCATGAATTTTACAAGAATTATTTTCATCAAGATATTTGCAATTGGTTTTTACTTCAACAATCCAATCGTTATCATTGTCAATGTAGATTGAAATTCCTTCATGACATAATTGCCAAATCATTTGATCGAAGTCTTCTCTGTCTTCTGGTTCGTCTACTTCTATTGCAATATATTTACAACATTTTCCATCACATTCTTTACAAGTAATCATTTGTGGACTAGGATGAGTTCAACTTTTAAAGTTTATCTTTCCTTCTTGCCACTCTTTTAGAATAAATCTTGCTGCTCTATTACTGTCTGGTTCTGCTTTTTTCTTTAAGAAATTTTTTTTAATTGCTAATTCATCTAAGTCTTCAACTTTATAAAATTTTAATAAATCTGGAAATTTTTCCATTAAATCATAAACTGCAACTTCTGGTTCTTTTACTTTGGAAAAATCAATACTTCCATTTAAAGCACTTTCTTCTTCTTTATATGGTATAACTCCTGGAGTATCAATAAGTGTAAATTTTTTAGCTGCAATATCTTGCTTTCCTTTTGTAAAACCTGATTGCGATGAAGTTCTTGCAGATCCTTTACCTTTTAATGCGTTAATTACTGAGCTTTTTCCAACATTAGGATAACCTAGTACTCCAACTCTTGGTTTTTCAATTCCAAGTCTTTTACCTGCAATTATTATCTTTTCTTTTAATTTTCTCATTCCATGATATTCTGTTGAAGAAACAAATACAGAATTTTTTAGTTCTTTTTTCTCTCTTTCTAAAATGTCTTTATCGACTAAATCACATTTATTAATTACATAAATTAGTACTTTTTTTTTAACTTTGTTTTCTATTTCTTTATTTCTAGTTTCATTAACATTTCTTGCATCTACTATATGAAGTATTATGTCTGCTTCACTTATTACGCCGTTTACTGCTTTCCAAAATGATTTCATTGTTTAACCTTTAATTTTTTCATTAATGACAAATGTGTTAAGTCTGCTGATTCTTCTACAATTTTAATTGCATGAGCTATTATCTGAGAGTTGTTTTTTGTCAGGGTTTTTGAAGCTTTCTCTCTGATTAGTTGTTTGAGGTCAATTAACTCTTTTACTTTTTCATAGCTTGAATGATAATATACTTCGAATGCTTTTAAAAGAGATTCTTTTGAAATGTTAATAATTTCTTTTAATTCGTCATTTTTTTTAATTTTATTATCTATATCTGTTCTCCAAAATCTTAAGATATCATCTCCTATCTGTTCTAAAGAAAATGAGAAAGCAAACATAATTTTTCCTTCTTCTTGATTGGAATAATTTCTTTTCATTATTGATCTTTGTAAAAATAGTGTGAATTTATTTATTTCTTGATCTTTTTTTTGTACTGTTAAAATGTCTTCTTTTTCTTTTCCAAATACTGAATTTATTGCGGAATTGTAAAATCTAATTATCATTTGAAAAACTCTTTTAAATACTTCATCTAAATTTTCAGATAATGCTCCGCTTATTTCTTTAATTGTATAGTTGTTTTCTTTTTGATCGATTATAGCGTAGCCGACATTTTGATTTAATCCAGGATATATTTTGCAGTTTTCAATTTTAATTTCATCAATTCCTTTTGCATAAGCAGAATTAATGTAAATGTATTTCATTCTTTTATTAAAACCATTCATGTCAATTTTGGTTTTTTTGCTTGTAACTTGCTTGCAGGATCGGATAATTAGGTCTTTTTCACCCATTTCCAAATCTACTTCGTCTCCTGCTTTAACGCCTATATTTCTTACCCATTCAATTGGTAATGTAATTGTTACTGCTTGTCCGGCTTGTTTTATCAGTTTTCGTTTCATATTTATATAATTGATATAAATGATATAAGAAATATATAAATGTTTCTTTATGTTAATATGTTTTACGAGGTAATAAAAATGAAATATGTTGATTTGCACATGCACACCATTTATTCAGATGGTACATTAATGCCTGAAGATAATGTAAGAAATGCAGCAATGTTGGGAACTCAAGTAGTGGCAATAACAGACCATGATTCAACAAAGGGTTATCAAAGGGCTTTAAAAGAAGGGCAAGAGTGGGATGTTAAAGTTTTATCTGGTGTTGAGATTACAACTCCTAAATTTCATATTTTAGGTTATAATTTTGATGTTGAAAATAGATCTTTTCAAGAATTACTCACTTATTCAAGAGAATGTCAAGCAAATATTGTAAGACAAAAAATAGAGATATTAAAAGATCAAGGTGTTCCAATAACTTTTGAAAAGTTGTACAATAGATTTCCAGAATCAAGATTGGGTACTGGCAATTTAACAATGACTTTAGTTTTAGATAAAGAATGTAGAAAGTATAACGGTGAATTAACTTATTTGGACGCTTATTACAAATATCTTGGTAACGGAACGCTTGCAAAAACAGTAGAATGTCCTAAAGTAACTGCTAAAGATGCAATTAGTGGTATTCATCAAGCTGGTGGAATTGCAATAGTGGCGCATCCTTTTAAGCAAGTTTCAAGTCCAAAAGAATTAAGTGATTTGATTAAACTTGAAATTAATGGTTTAGAAATTCAACCTAATTATAGTGGTAAAAATAAACCATTTAAAGAATTTGCAAAAGAGCAAGGATTAATTATTACTTATGGTAGTGATTATCATGGTCCTTTGTATCTTGATAGGCCTTTACTGCAAAGAAATGGAAACTTGAGTCATTTTTTTAAATAACTTTTTCTTTTATTTTCTTCAAATCTTTCAATAGCGTATCTTAATGTGGTTCTGGGCATTTGTTTGATATGTTTATTTAAGAATTCTTCTAAAACTTTTTGATCTTTTTTCCCTACTTCTCTTAACATCCAACCAATGGATTTGTGAATTAAATCGTGTTTATCATTAAGTAATATTTCTGAAATTTTTAATGTATCTTTGAATTGTCTTTCTCTTATAAAAGTCCAAGTAGACACAATGGCTATTCTTTTTTCCCATAGGTTTTGACTTTTTGCTAGTTTGTATAAAATGTCTTTATCTTTATTTAATAAATAATTTCCAACAATCTTTGGAGCCGATAAATCAACTAAATCCCAGTTGTTTATTTTGGTGGTGTTTTTAAGATAATACTTGTAAATTTCTTCTTTTTTTCCATTTTCAAAATTATGTACTAATAGTAAAATTGCAACCATTCGTTCTTCATGAATCTTGGAATGCAGTAATATGTCAATTTCATTAAATGGTAAGTCTTTGAATTTCTTTGCAATTTTTCTTGAATCTGGAACTTTAATTCCTAAGAATATATCACCTTCACCATATTGTCCTTTGCCTGTTTTAAAAAATCCTTGAAGAACTTTAGCTTGTTGTTTATTTTCTAGTTTTTTGAGTTCTTGTTGAACTAAGGATGCTTTCATGATTTTATGGTAATTGTTTTTGTATAAAAAAGTTTTGTTAGAATGTGGTTTTAGCTATTACTTATTTTTGTTGAAAAGAAATAATAGCCCCGCCCAGATTCGAACTGGAGTCCCCGGACATTTTCATCAAAAACTTCAGATAATCTTTGTTTTTTGATTCCAAAATCCGAGATGATTGACCACTACACTCCGCAAAACAACCTTTCGGTTAATTTTTCCACGGGGCTAATTCGAGGCTATTAAATGTTAGTGAAACGTATCTATTTTTAAATTTAATGAATTTATTCTACTTTTTAAGCTTGATCTTGGTATATAATGCCCATATTTTTTCCAAAAATAATATTTACTTGTGTGAACAGGGTTATTGGGCTTTATTATTTTAAACCATTTTTCTAAATTTTTGTTTCCTGATCTCTCATATATTACTCCTCCATTGAATCTGTCACTTTTCCACATGCTAAAATTAAAATCCATTTTGGAAATTAGTTCTTTAATTTCTAAAGTGAAATTACTTTCTCTAAATGCTAATCTTATTCTGGGATAGTAATTAACTTCTTTTAATTGTTTTGAAAATTTTAAACATCCATCCGTATCAAACAGTCCTCTTAAAAAATGTAAAATTAATTTTTTATCTTTTGATATTAATCTAGGAATTATTGCATTTATTTTATTTCCTCTTATTAATCCTATTTCTTTAGTTAAGTAATCCATTGTTTTTTTCGAATTAAAATAAATATAATATGCGTTTCTATCTTTCCTTCTTTTTATTGTTGGTTTTATATCAAATAACTCTTCAATAAGTGGGGAAACAATTTTTTTATAATAGTGAATATCTTCTAAACTTCCAACTATTGTAATTGTATTTTGTTTTTTGTGAAGATGTCCATCTCCAAGAATTATACCAATAAATTCTGCTAATTTTTTATTATTCATTTTTAATTAACTTAAGTGAATTAAAAATCTTTTAAATAGTTCATGCGGGAACATGTCCAGTGACCAGTGGTTATTCTGTTGCAAATTTTTCGGAAATGTCCAATGACTCTGTTTTATTTAATAAAATTTATTAACTACTTTGATTTGGGTTAGTTTATGAAATGGGCAATTATTTTAACTATATTACTATTACTCGTAGCTTGTACTGCAGAAACCTCTGAAAATAACGAAACAAAAACAAAAGATTCTGACGATTCAACATCTGATGAAACTGGGCAAGAAACAGTTTTATCTACTAAAGGTGACTTAATTCCTAAGATTTATACTGAGTCTTCATATCCTGAATTAAATCAAGAATTAGATATTAGTGCTGCTGTTCAAAACTATGGTGTGCAAAGAATTGAAGGTGAAAAATTTGATTATAGAGTTGTTTTGTCGAGAGATGGAACTAATATTATTGAAGAAAATGGTACTTATGATGGAGGGACTATGCTTCCAACTGAAGAATTTGTAATTTATACTTTTTCTTATGAATTTGATTCTTATGGCGAGTATGAAGTGAACGTTACTGTGGATTTAAATAATCAAATTACAGAATTAAAAGAAAATAATAATGAGAAAACAATTACGATTTATGTTAAAGAAAAATCAGTTAGTGATGATGACGACGATGATGATGAAGATGAATCAACTGAAACTGGTTTAGCAGATGATGATGCAAAAGATGAAGTTGCTAAATCTGGTTGTTATGATTCTGATGGTGGAAAAGAATTTGAAACTAAAGGAATTTGTTATGATGATTCCAGTTTTATTAATGGCAGATCCGATTTTTGTGCTGGTGACGATAGGTTGGCAGAATTATACTGTGAAAATAAAAGATGCGGTATAAAAATGGAAAACTGTGAAGGAATTTGTAAAGAAGGAAAATGTATTTAGGGAGGTAAAAAAATGTTTTTAAATTGGGTATTAGGAATAGTAAGTTTGGTTTGTATTATCTGGGTAATTGTGGATGTATT
>CAZLQZ010000008.1:0-62612 GCA_964561995.1 uncultured Methanosarcinales archaeon
AAATGGAACGGGTTTAATTATGATTGTATAGGAAGTGGTTGTGATAATTCTCTTGTTGGTGAAAGAATTAAAAACAAAGTTAACTTTGATCATTACTTAACAAGTTTTAGGTTAGGATTAGGTTGGGGTAAAATTTCAAGTTTATTTGGAATGGATGATGAATTTTCAGAGTGGAAATTTCAGGTCGATTCTTTTTTCTATAAAAGTATTTTATTAGGTGGAAGTGATGTGTGGGTAGAACACATTTGTTATATGTCTAGTGATATGGAAGGCGTTGATAATGCAATCTTTTCTGCAAATGAAGATGGTCTTTTAGTTCAATCATCAGCAATTACTGCAACAAAACAATTTATTCAAAATCCTAATTCGACAAATCAATGGTTATATCGTGTAACTTATTTTATTAGAAATCCCGAAGCAAGTGGGAGCGGAGGATTTTCAGAATTATTGGGTGGTTCTGATGATGATGGTTTAATTGCAAGAGGTAGTACTTCCACTAATACTGAGGGTTTATCTTCTGACGAAAAAAAATTATGGAATATTGTAAAAAAATCTTCTGAAAAAATAAGTAATGCTGTTGGAAAAACATCAAGAACTGCAAAAGCTTCTGATGAACCTATAATGTTTAATCTTTATTTTAGTGGTGAAAGGGATTTTTGGCTTTATGATGAGGATCAAGAAGTTGATGTGGGTGATGAAATCTTGTATACTGGTTCAGATTCTTTCGCATCATATTCAGAATATAATTACAATCAAGTATGTATTAAATTTACTGATGGGGAAATGATAGATGCTTTTTATGAAGAACATAGTGAATTGTGTACAACAATTAAGGAAGTTGGTAGTTCAACATCATATATTGATATTGATTTAGAAACATCATCTTCTAGTTCATCGTCAAGTTCATCATCAACATCTCAAAGAAGTACCTTCTAATGTTACTACTTTATAAAAAAACAAATATTTAAATAATATATTCTTTTTATACAATTGCGCATATGAATTTTAAACTAAAAAAAGCTATATATTACTCGTCGATGGAAATGAAAAGAGATAATACAATTCAAATTCCAAAAAGATTAATATTAGAAAAACATAGTATATTGAAGATTTGTAAATAGAAATATTTAATAAGTACTAAATTTTATTCTTTTTATGAATTATTTTATTAATGAACTATCCAAATTTAAAAATTCTTTTAGCTTAGATAAAAAATTCATAAAAGTTTTTTTAGCAGAACTTATTTTTATATTGTTGATTTTAGGTACTTTTTTTGTATGGTATTCTGTATCAACTTCAAAATTTGAATCAATTAATGGTGCATTATCAGCAACTGATATTTCTAATGTTGGACAGCTTAATTCTTTTGTAGATGTCGTTAATCAGTATTTATTTATGTTTTTATTTTTAACGTTATCTATGGTGATACTTCTTTTTTTAGCTTTTGGATTTACTAGGTCTTATTTTCTTTCGAAAATTTGGAAAGAAAGATATTCATTTAAATTTGCATTAAAATTCACATTATTAAAATTTTTGTGGCAAATTATATGGTTGCCTTTAATTATTATTTTATTAATTCCTATTTTTTCTTTAAGTGTTGCTTTGGAATCTAATCCTTATATTATTCAATATTATGTAATGGCCATATATGTCAATTTAATTGTCTATTTAATTATGGGTTATTTTGGTATGTTTTTATACAAATCATATTTTGAACATAAAAAGATTTATCGGGCAATAACTGAATCATTTAAACACGGTATTAAAAAATTTCCTAAATTAATCTTTCCTTTATTTTTAGTAATAATTTCATTTTTATTTTTGTGGATATTTTTATTAATTTTAAATGCATTTGGAATAAGTTTTATGGTGACTAATTTCATTTTTTTCTTAATTGTATTGACTGCATCAAGGATTTTTGTACTGACAAAATTGTCACACTAATGTATATTCTACACTACACACTTTTATAAACGTATTCCCATTATAGTCGTATATAAAATATAAGTGCTCACCTAGTGTGTAAAGTACTTAAAGGAGGACAGTAAAAATGGAAAATAATCAAATTCAAATGCCCGAACAATCAGATCAACAACCTATACCTAAAGATGTTGAAAAAAAATTAAAAGAAATCAAAGCTAAATTAGATAAGTTTCAAAAAGTTATTTTAAAAGAAGTTAAAGAAATTATTGGTATTACTCTTTTACCGCCAAAAGAAGATAAAAAAGACGAAATTAATGTTCTTATCGTTGTTGACGATACAAAAATAGAATTTAAAGATAAATTTAAGTTTAGACAAAATGCAATTAATAAAATTGTAGATGTTGCTAAAAAACAAGACAAAAATATTGTTCCAGATGTTGCAATTCTTGATGAAGTTTGGCAAAGTTGTTATGATGCCAAATATGAACTTTTACAATTAATCGCTATGGGTGCACCTGTTTATGACACAGGTATGCTTGCTGCAATTAAAATTTCTGAAATTCATAAAAATATGGTAATGAAGAAGTTTGAAAAATATGTTGTTTCATATGTTTTAGGTGGATCATTAGTTCAAGGTAAAGCTACTCCTGAATCAGATATTGATGTTTGGATTGTAGTTGACGATACTGATGTTAAAAAAATGACTCGAGTTGAATTAAGAGAAAAACTTAGAGCTATCATTTTAGGAATGGGAACAGAAGCTGGTATGATGACTGGCATTAAAAATAAACTTAATGTTCAAGTTTGGATTTTAACTGATTTCTGGGATGGATTAAAAGAAGCAAATCCTGTATACTTTACATTATTAAGAGATGGAGTACCATTTTTTGACAGAGGTATTTTTATGCCTTGGAAATTATTGTTAAAAATGGGAAGAATTAAACCTTCTCAAGAAAGTATTGAATTACACATGAGCTCAGGAGATAATATGCTTAAAAGAGTTCATCTTAAATTAAATGAAGTTGGAATGGAAGACTTATTTTGGGCTACATTAAACCCTTCACAGGCAGCTTTGATGTTGTACGGTTTACCGCCTCCAACTCCAAAAGAAACTCCGGATTTATTAAGAGAAATTTTTGTTAAAAAAGAAGGAATCTTAGAAGATGAGTATGTAAAATTACTTGAGGAAATTATCAAAACAAGAAAAGCTTTAGAACATGATCCCAAAATGGATGTTTCTGGAAAAGAAGTTGATAAATTGTTGGCTGGTGCTGAAAAATATCTAAAAAGAATTAAGAGATTATTTACTCAAATTCAAAAAGATAAAGAAAAAGATTCAATCTTGCACATTTATGAAACAACTTCAACAATTGTTCGAGATGCTTTAAAACTTGAAGGTGTAACAAAAGTTGAAGATAGTGAATTAGATACTAAATTTAATAATAATCTGGTTACTACTGGTAATGTTCCTGCCAAGGCATTAAGAATGTTGAAATCAATTATTAAAGCTAAGGACGATTATGATAAAGGTAAGTTAACAAAATCTGAAGTTGATAAAGTAACAAAAGAATCTTCTCAATTTTATAGATTGATAATTGACTTTATCCAAAGAGAAAGAGGTAGAGAATTGGGAAGAACTAAAATCCGTGTTAAACATGGTGAAAAGTTTGCTGAAATTACTTTACTTGATAAAAAAGCCTTCATAGTTGATGACATTGATTCTAAAGATAAATTAGTAATGGTTGCTAAGATATCTAAAGATGGTTCTTTAGAAGATCCTAAAGATGCTACTTTGGAAGAATATGAAAAGGCTTTAACTGATGCAAAAATTCCTGAAAAGGTTTTTATTAAGCAACCTGTATTTGATAGCTTGAAAAAACGGTATGGTAAGGATTCAGAAGTGTTAATCACTTTCTAATTTTTTCTTTTAATTTTTCTATTAATGTTTTTTTTTTAATTTCTTTTTTTGCAACTATTACAAAACCATCTGTACCAATTTTGAATAAACCATTTCCACAAACAGTTGCATATGGATTTTGTTCGCATGTTAGAATTTTATAACCTATTTTTGGTAATGTTTTTTTTGAATATAGCATTTCATTTAAATTAAATAATGTTGCAAATAATAGACCTTTCTCTTTAGTTACATTATATCCTTGTTTAAACACTTCTTGCCAAGTACCGGATACTAAAGGGTGTCTTTGAATTACAATATCAAAAGATTCAGTTAAAGAACTTAAATCTCTACAATTAATTACTTTAAATTCAGTACTTCCATTATTATTTGTTTTAGCAGAATTAATAATATATTCTTTATCATCTAATCCTAACATTGTTCCTTTAAAATGATTTACAATTTCTGTTCCTTCATAACATACTCCGCATCCAAGGTTTAAAATTCTAGGATTTAATGGAAACTTTGGAACATATTTTTCCAATGTTTTTTTATATGCTTCATTATTTTCAAACATTTAATTAAGAAACTGTAGTAATATAAAAAGACTAAGTAATTTTTTTAAAATTTTTAAGTATTTTATCTTAAGTGGCTCTTTTTATTTCTTTAATTAATTCTTCGGGTGTTCTAGGTATTGTTTTTTTAATTTTTTTTCTAAAACCAAATATATTTCTTTTCCCCATTTCCTCAACTTTTTTCATAGAACTAGTATTAAAATAATTAATTAATATTTTTTCATAAAATCCATTTACATCTCCTAATTTAATTTTTGGAAGTCCATGTTTTTTTAATAATTTAATATAAGTTTTTGCTATACTTTTTCTAAAAATTTTAACTTCTTCATAGAACCATTTAAGAGAATTCCATTCGGCAATTTCAACTGGAGTTAAAAATCTGTCAATTGAAGTAAATAATTCATTCCATGTTTTAGAATTTTCAAATTTTTGAAATCCTGCTTTTTCATATTCATCAATAAATTCAGGTGTTTTAAGTAATTTAGCTATTTCAGATTTATCCTTATCATTTTTAGAATTTAAATATTTTTCAAATAGTTTTTTTTCATAAGTCATACAATAATAATAAAACAACTACTATAAAAATATTATGAAAATAAAAAAAATAAAAGAATTATTTAGCATTACTTTCTTGCAATACGATCTTTCCACCTGGATAAGGTCTTTTAACAGTAATTGGAATAACGCCTTCATTAAATTCTTTAGTTGCTATTCTAATTGGATTAAAACCCATTTCTTTAATGTCTTCTTCACTAAGTTTTAATAATATGGGTGCACCCATTGAAATTTGTAGTGCTCTACTTCCAATAATTCTTGCCTTTTCGAATTTAGTGTAAGCCATTTTTATAGCCTCTTTCTTAATTCTTTAGACTTCTCAAATGCAAGTTTTACCATTTTGTCAACTTGTTCTGTAGTTAAAGCTTTTTCACCAGATTTTTGCATTGCACACATTGTTTTATCATCAATTGCTGAAACACTTAATCTTGCATCACTGCATTTTTCTTCTCGTGAAATTGGATCAACAATTAATTCTTCTCCAATCATATGTACAGTAACCATAATAGGTTCTTTAACTAATGGTAATTTTTTGTCAGTTTTTTCTTTGTAATCAACACTACCATCTTTGTTTAGCTTTGGAAAAGTTGCACTTTTTAATGCTGCCAATGCAGCAAGTCCTGCAGCGTCCATTAAATTTCCACCATCATTTATAGTGATGATATCAATTCCAACGCTCCATGCTTTTTCCTTTGGTTCAATACATAGATCTTTAACATCGATAGATTTACTTTCTCTAATTCCTCTGTCAACAACTCTAGCTAATTCAATTGATGCAATTGAAGGTGGACCAGATTCAAAATCTGGACTTGCCATTGGCATAAATTCAGCATTTACCATTAACATTCCTTCATTAGGAGTGTCAGGATATGGTTTTTCCATGCCTAATTTAATACCTGCCATAACAATTGTATCACCAATTGTAACTTTGGCACTACCTTCAGCAGATCCTGCAACATCATATTCTACTTTGATGTCTCTGAATTCTTCTTTTTTTCTTCCATCAAATCTTAAGTCTTTTTTTAAAGCTTTTATGATATGATTTTTCATTTCTTGATTAATAATCATTTTTTAACCTCATATTTATCTTTCAATGCTTTCTTTTGAATATCATTAATTTGAGCACAAGAAACTTTTGCTTTCTCTAATAATTCATTCAATTCTTCTCTAGTAACGTCTCCGTCCATTTGTAATAGAGAAACTTTCTTAGTTCTAGAAGTAATTGCAACCGGAATATCTGCAGCTCCGCCTTCATATGCTTCTTCTGAGTAGTCTAAGTCGACAGCTAATTTATCGCCTACTTTTCCTACTGCAACAGAACCAATCATTTCTTTCATTGGAATGCCTGCGTCAGCTAATGCAATTGCTGCTGCTGATATGCCTGCACATCTTGTTCCTGCATCTGCTTGTGGGATGTCAATAAAAACATCTATAACAGAATTAGGATAACTTTCTAAATCTATTACTTCTGAGAAAGCATTTGCTGTAACCATGCTAATTTCTTTTGCTCTTCTGTTTGGACCAGGTCTTATTCTGTCTCCAACTCCTGAAAAGGGCATCATTTGATAATGAACTCTTAATACTCCTCTTTTAGGATTTTTCATAAATCTAGGGAACATTTCTCGTGGACCTCTAACTGTAGCAAAAGCAACGGTTTTACCAATTTTAAATCTTGCAGAACCATCAGCACTTTTGATAACGCCTGCTTCAGCTTCAATTGGTCTTATTTCGTCAAATTTTCTTCCGTCATTTCTTTTTGTGTAACTCATTGTGCTACCTCCTTTTTCAACCATGCTTCAATTTTGTCAGTTAGTCCAGAAGTATGAGCTTCAGCTTCAATTTTTCTAATTGTTTTTTCAGCTAAGTTTTCCATTTTTGCATCTTCGCCGTAAATCCATACTATTCCGTTTTGTCCAACAGTAATTTGAGTATTAGTATATTGTTTAACAATACCTACCATGCTACCTTGTTTACCGATGATTCTTGGAACTTTGTTGCTATTAACTTTGACGATTCTTCCTTCTCTTAATTTTCTTAAGCCAGGACCTTTCATCGTTACATCAATTAATTTTTGTGATGTAACATTGGTTATTTTTATAACAATATAATCTCCAATATCATACAGTTTTGTAAGGTCTGCACCTTTTTCTATATATTCTGATGTTGCTTCTTTCATAGACATCATTGCTTGATATGCACTAAATGTTTTAATGCTCCATGCTGAATATGTTAAGTCGGATATTTGTCCAACTATTGTATCGTTTCTTTTTGGAATATAAGTTCCTGTTAATGGAATTATTTTGATAACTTTTCCATCTACTCTCACCATTCCCATTAATTGAGACACTATTGCGTCTCCATCTCTATAGCTCCCTGCTGACGGTAGGAAATCCATTCCTTGTGCCAGATCTTCTCCGGGAACTACGATATCTTTGTCTTTAATTAATAATTTACTTGTCATTTTTACCTCACATTTTCTCTAATTCTTCTTTTTTCATTCTTTTGAATGTTTTTGAAGTGTCGTTAATATAAGCTGCATCAATTCTTTCGATATTGAAGTTGCTTCCTAACACTTGTTTTAAAGCATCCAGAGCTAATTTTAAAGCGTCATTTATTGAAATTGTTGGTTTATACTTTTTATGTAGTATTTCCATAATTTCAGTATCTGATTCGCCTATTGCTACAGCCTTGTATGGGAAATAAATTCCAGTTGGGTCAGTTAAATATAACTTTGAACCGTCTTCGTCTATTCCTCCTACTAATAATGAAACACCAAATGGTCGTAATCCGCCACTTTGTGTTGTAAGCTGTTTTAAATCGCATATGTCTTTTGTAATTGTCAAAACATCAATTGGAGCATCATATGTTACTGTGTGTTGTTGAGCAGTAACTTGACTTCTTTCAATTAAAACTCGTGCATCTGAAATAATTCCTGATGCAGTCACTCCTACATGTTTATCAATTTGCCAAATTTTTTCAACATCCTTTGTTACAATTAAAGGATCTAAAATTCTTTTGTCTGTTACAAAAACAATTCCGTCCTTACATACCATTGCAATAGCTGCTGAACCTTGTTTTACTGTTTTTTTAGCATATTCTACTTGTAATAATCTACCATCTGGGCTAAACATTGTTATAGTTCTATCATAACCCATTAATTGATGTGGCATTGGTTGCATATTTTTTTCACCTCATATATTTTTCTTCTGTTTTTTTTAATATACCGGAAACTCCGATAATTTTTAATCCTTTTACTAAAGATAAAGCAACAATTACTTCATCCTTATAAGCGTGATTTATTCGTATAATTCCTTTTTTATCTTTAATTTTGTCTTTCATAACGACAGGGTTAACTTTACTCATTCCCAAAATTCCTAAGAACTTATTCAAGGCTTCATCAATATTTTTTAGACTTCCACCTTCAAAAACAATGTATCGCTTCTTTTCTCTTAAGCTTGGTAATAATCTTTTCATTTTATGGCTTTATATGAACCAAGAAAGTTTCCTTTCTTCTTCTCTGTTTAGATAATGAAGAATAATTAATTTATAAAGGTTTCTATTGATTTGAATTCTTGTTGTTAAATATATAAAATTTATGTTGTTTTAATTTTTATGTGGTTTGTTTATTTGTGTTTTTTGACTTGTTGGATTTTTGATTTTATATATATTAATATTACTACTAATTATAATAATTGGAATATCTTTATATCAATTATAAATAACTATTAATTATGCAATTAATTGCATGGAGAAAACAAAAATGCCTAACGAATATTGGAACCCAAATCCAGTGATGCAGCAACCTTTTCAACAACCTTTGTCTCATCAACCATTAGTTAATAATTTGCCTGATTATCATAATATGAATGATTTTCAAAGAACTCAAGCATTAGCTGGGGGAATAAATGATGTCTGTCATACAAGAGAATATGAGGTACCATTACCATTGTCGCATCTTCCAGATTATGATACAATGCCTGATCATCAGAGAATAATTGAATTGCATCCAATAAAGCTTTTTGAACCCATATTACCAGACCCTATAGATTTCCTTCCTAAAAGGTTTATATTAGATAATTTGGATTAAAATTTTGATGGAATTAATATTTAATTCCATTATTTTCATTTTATAAAAATGTCATTAACAATAATATTTGAATTCAAGGCAGCATAAACAATTTAGAATATTTTTTTCAATTATATTCATGCTCTTAAATCATGTTGTGTGAAGCTTCTTACTTTAACTTTAACTTTATCACCAATTTCAAAAGTACTTTTTTGAATTATGATTGGTTTGTAATAGGCATTTCTTCCTACTAAAGTATCATCTTTACCTTCTTCATCAATAATAATTCCACCTTCCCATAATTTCCATTTTCTATTGACTTCTAAACCAACCCATGCATTAACTCTTCCAAGTTCTTTACTTCTATCTTTTACTAATTCTGCTGATAATTGTTTGTGTTTTGCAGCTTTAGTTCCGGGACGTTTTCTAAATCTTGAATAATTTAAAACATCTGCTTTTAACCATTTTACGAGTTCAATAGTTTCATTAAAATCATCACCTTTTTCAGTTGGAAAACCTACTATTATGTCTGTGGCAACTGTAATTTTTGGAATTTCATTTCTAAATTTATTAATTATTTCTTTAAATTCCTCAATTTTATATTGTCTTTTCATTTCTTTAAGAACTTTATTACTTCCAGTTTGAACTGGGATATGAATAAATTTAAACATTTTTTTATTTCTAAAAACATCAATTAATTCATCTAAATATAATTTTATATTGTTTGGATTCATCATACCAACTCTTACTAAAAATTCTCCTTCTATTTCTACTATTTTTTTTAATAATTTAGCAAGATTAGTTCCTAAATCAATTCCGTAGCAACCATTATCTTGTGATGTAATCCAAATTTCTTTACAACCCTCTAATACTGCTTTTTTAACTTCTTTGATAATGTCTTCTTCTGGAAATGAATAAAAAACTCCTTTAATTGGTTTAACACTACAATAGGTGCATTTACCTAAACAAGAATTTGAAATTGGGACTATTCCAACAATTTTATTTTTTCTATCTCTATTAAATCCTGCTTTTATTAATTTTTCTTTGGCAACAATTTCTATTGGATGTTCATTAATTACTTCTTCAATTACTTCGTTAATTTGATTAATGTTATGAGTTGTTAACATAGCACATTCTGAATCTACTTTTCTAATTTGTTTGATTAAATGAATAGGAATACAACCTGCAATAATTAATTTTTTGTAAGGATATTCTTCTTTTGTTTTTTTTATAGTGCTAAGGGCAGAATCGTCACCTTTAACAGTACAGATATTAAGAACAATAACATCTGCTTTTTCGGGGTCACTAATTACATCAAAGTTTTCTTTAGCAATCCCTCTCATCATTTCAGATTCTGCAAAGTTATTTGAACATCCAAATGTCTTAAAAAATATTTTTTCCATGAGCATTAAGTAACCGGAGTAGTTTAAAAAGCTTTATCTTTATAAATAAATATCATTTCCCTTTTTGTATGGACAGTGATATAGCACCTTATGAAACTGCTTTAGATGAGAAACCTATTCCATTTTTTCCACAATCAGTTGATTTGATAGATTCTGATGGAATTGATGAAGTTTACCTGGGTAATCCTAGTAAAAGATCTATGGAATTACTTAAAGGTCCTGCTTGTGCATTTCATAGATTTGTTTGGGAAAATTCTGATTATTCAAATTTGCCTTTAGAACAAGTTGAAGACCCTGAGTTTTTTGAAAAAAGAAAAGATGATTTGGCAATAAAGAAAGCAGGAATGACTTTGGATCTTTGTGTTAATAGGGCTGTTGCAATAAGTAGTATGATTGATCAAAGTACTTATGAGTTTAAAGATTTTGAAGATCAAACAAAACATTTAGTTTGTTTTGGACGGTCATATCAATTTTATCAAGAAGTATCAGGAGATTTTAGAATTAATGGTGACGTTATTGAGATTGATAATGGGCAATTATTTGCTGAACCTGCTTTTGCATCTTTAAAAGGAATTGCTGATGTTATTCATTACTCTTATCCAATGGAAAACTTTGAAGATTTTTTTATATATCCACTTTTTGCATATGAAAAGTCACTTTCAATTTTTGATCAAAATCCAATGTATACTTATGAAAGATCTAATTGGAATGTTTTCAATGAACTATTTGCAGAAAATTTCAGAGATGAAATTTTAACTATTGAAGATTGTAAAAAAATAAAAGTTAGTGGAGGATTATTAAGTAATCTGCATATTTATACAAATCCAATGTCAAGCAAACCTCAAGCTCATTTTGGATTTAGTGCAACATTATTATATTGAAAATGGTAAATCAAATTGATTTATATGGAAATGCGGTGCAAAAAGTAATAATTGGCAATCCAGTGTGTACTATTTTACCAATTAAATTATGTTTGCCCGACAATGCTCCTTCTGAGATTTTCAATCTGGTTTATAATCGACTTTATCCTGAGGTGCTTTCTTCTTTAGTAAAACAGTTTTTATATCTGCCAGATGAAGTTTATTCATCTAAAATGAAATTAATTAAAACTGGTCCTTGTGGTATGACTGAAAACGTTTTTTTTATACAATCTCATCAACCTGTAAAAAATATTGAAAATAAAATGGTTGTTATTGGTCATTTGCCTTATTCTTGTGTAAATGGAATTGACGTAAATTCAGAAGTTATGCCTTTGGGATTTAAAGGTTCAGATGTATTTTTAATTAAACAAAAAACACCTCTTGATGAAGACCTTTCTGATATCGTTAATACTCAGTTATTTAATGATGAATTTAAAAATAAAATTGAAGTTTCAATCTGCTCGTATAATAAAATAGTTAAAGATCCGATTACTGCAATTAGTATTAGTGAAGCACCTAAACAATTAAAACTTTTAGAAAATCATTATGTTATTATGGTAGGAGTTTCTTATTTTAATCATTAACTAATTTAAAGAAAGTATCAAATATTGGTTTATCTGTTGTAAACTGATAAAATTTAAATCCAAATTCATTACACACATTTTCTATTTTGGAATTATGTTGATTTAGTTTTTCAATATAATCTTTTTGACCCCTTTTAGAAATATAAGTTCTTAATTTAAAGTCTGTTTCTGAATCAATTAAATCAAAGTCTCCTTCTAAAGGCATTTCCTTTTCTTCTTTATCTAATACTTGAATGATTTTTACTGTATGACCTCTTCCAAGTAATTGTAATGAATTAATTATTTTTTCTGGTTCTATTAAAAAATCAGAAATAATTACTACGAATGATTTAGATCTTATATTTTTTTTATACAATTTAAAAGTATCAAAAAGATTTGATTTACCTTTTGGTTTGATGCTATTAAGATGTTTAAGCATTGTTATTATTTGACCTTTTCCTCTTGCACCTCTGAAATTTTCTAATTCATCAGCAAAAGTTGAAAAGTTAATTTTTTCATTATTTTTTAATGCTAAAAAGGCAAAACCTAAACCCAATTTTCCTGCATAATCAAATTTATTGTTATACTTCATGCTTGCTGAACTATCAATTAGAATGTGTACATTAAGATTTCTTTCTTCTTCAAATAGTTTGATGTACATATCATCTGTTCTTGCATATACTCTCCAATCTATTGCTTTAAAGTTATCCCCCATAGTATAAATTCTATGGTCTTTAAAAATAGTTCCACTTCCAGAATAAGCACTCTTTTTTTCACCAACATATTTAGATGTAACTCTTTTATTTACTATTAAGTTGAACCTTTGCAATTCATTTAAAAAAGAAGAATCAATCATCTTATTTCATGATTTTTGCAATTGCATCATCTACAGATAGTCCTTGTCTTTCCGCTTCAAAACTTAAAATAACTCTATGTCTTAAAACTGGTAAAGCCATTTTTCTTATATCTTCGCTACTTACATGGGCTCTTCCATTAATTAGTGCTCGTGCTTTAGAAGCTAAAATTAATGCCATTGAAGCTCTTGGTGATGCTCCATACATGAATAATTCCTTATTTTTTCTTGTTGCAATTACAATTTTAACTGCTGCTTTTCTTAAGTCATTAGCAATAGGCATTTGTCTAGTTAAATCTTGTAATTTTAACAATCTTGCCTTATCAAGAATTTTGTGAACTTCTTTAACATCCGCTTTTTCTGTGAACTTTTTTACAATTTCTATTTCTTCTTCTTCTGTTGGATAATCAACATTTATTTTCATTAAAAACCTATCTGCTTGAGCTTCAGGTAAAGGGTATGTTCCTTCTTGTTCAATTGGGTTTTGAGTTGCCAGTACGAAGAATGGTTCTTCTAATTTAAATGTCTGATTACCTACTGTTACTTGTTTTTCCTGCATTGCTTCTAAAAAAGCAGATTGTGATTTAGGTGTTGCTCTGTTAATTTCATCGGCAAGTACAATGTTGGAAAATAGTGGACCTTCTTGGAATTTAAACTCTCTTTTCCCCCTTTCTTCAGTTATAATGTAAGTACCCGTAATATCTGATGGCATTAAATCTGGAGTATTTTGAATTCTTGAGAATTTTAAATCTACAGCTTTTGCAATTGTATTAATAACTAGTGTTTTTGCTAATCCTGGGTAACCTTCTAATAATGCATTGCTGTTGCATAATAATGCAGTCATTACTTGTTCAATCATTTCGTCTTGACCAATAATAACTTTATGTATTTCTTTTAGTAACCTTTCAAACACTTCTTTATGATGTGTAACCATTTTTTTTTCCTCCTTTGTAACTATTACTACGTTTTCGTTTGCGTTCGAAGGACGTTCCGAAAACTTTATTTTCAATATAGCTTCTGATGGTCTATATTCATTTCATTCGTATAGTCCTTATTAATTTTCTTCTGCTAAATTCTTAAAATATCTTTTTACTATTTCTTGTCTTTTTTGAGGTATTTGTTCTTCAAAACCAAATGTTTTTTCTAAAAAAACATCGTCTTCATATTGTTGATCTAAAAAATCTTTTTTTTCTGGAGTTTCAAACTCATCAACACTTACTTCAAAATCTGTTGGTCTTATCTCTATATTAATTTTTTCATTTCCAAGTTGTATAATTGTTGTATCGCCAAATATTTCTCCACCTTCTTGTTCTCCACCAGCAATTCCCGCAGTTAAGGCTAACTTTTTAAATCTCATTGTTAACTCACCTTCTGAATTTACAACTTGATATTTTTCTCCTTGATCTATTGCTTTTTCTCCTAAATCTTTTAAAAAGTCTTGAGACATGTCCCATAAATTTTCTGTATCTAAAAGTCTTATATTTAATGAAGCAATTAATATTATTAAAAAAGATAATAAAAAAATGGATAATGTTCTTGATAATACTTTTTTGAAATCAACAAAGTCTCCTAAATCTACTATTTTTCTAACTTTAGTTTTAACTTCTGTTCTTAAACCTTCAACTAATTCATTTTTTTGAATTAAAGTATCATCTACCGTTCTTAATTCTTCTTTTAATATTTCATATTTATTTTCTACCTCTAATAAAGAAGGGATTTTTGTAAATAAGACTATCTCGCTAATAAAAAATAATAGGCTAATAATTAATGCAATATTCCATGTTGGTAGATTAAAAAGCATTAAAATAATGTATGATACTAAATAAACAAGCGATGCTCCTAAAAAAGCATTGAAAAATCTAACTTTGTAAATGCCAAATTTCACTTCTTTAATTAGTTTTCTTGGATTCATTTTTTAACTTAAAGCTCTTAAATCATCTACTAAATCGTCCATGTCTGAAAAGTAATCTTCAATATCGTCTTCACTAGCATTATAATCGTCAGCTATATCCTCAACAATGGATGCTATTTGATTATCTATATCATCTGCAACATCATCTACATCTGATAATACTGAACTTAATTCTTGAGTTTTATCTTCTAATTCAGATTCTGCTAAAGATAATTCAGCATTTGCTGTATTTAATGTTGTTTTAGTAGAAGATAATTCGCCTTCTATATCATCTTTTTCTTCAGACAAACCAGTATATAACTCATCTAATTTTTCTTTATCTTGAATTTTTCTTGTTAATTCAAAACTAGTCTCATTTAATCTATTTTCTCTTTCTTGAAGATCTTGAATTAAGTTTTCATACTCACTTACTTTTTCATAATATTTATCTGTAACACTTCCATATGTAGTTTCATAGTAAGTCATTAATGTTAAACTATATCCAACTAGGACAATACACATGATTAAAAGTAATATGTTTATATTTCTCTTTAAATATCTCATTTTTTATCCTCTCTTTCTTTTTTGTGTTTTCTTCTTATAAATATATCTATTAGAAAAATTAAAGTAGCCAATGGAAGAATAATAAATCTATAATATTCTCTGTCTTCAATAACTTTTTCACTATCTTTTCTAATTTTTTCTATGATTTTTTCAGGATTATTAATGTCTAATAATTCACCGCCACTAATTCTAACTAATTCTTCTAATTGTGAATTAATGCCAACTTCTTCAAATTCTCTTGGATAATTAATTGCAAATTCTTCACCCATAATTGTAAAAAATCCAGTTTTATCTGGAATAAAATCTCCTTTAAATATATTTTTGTCAATTTCGGTTAAAGTAATATCATCAATAGTTGGTGTTGATTCACTATATATTTTAAATTCAGAATTTTCTAATAATCTTCCATCTTCAATGTTAACTCTTATACTTTGTTTTCTTCTAGGATCTCCAACTGCCCAGTTTGCAGTTCTAGAAATCAATTTAGAATTTCCTTCATTAAGTAATTGACCAGCCCAGAAATTTCCTCCATCAGTAGATAATGCTGCAACTCTGCCTAATCCAAATCTCCAAATACTTAATATTGGAATTCCGTTATCAGTTGCAACCAACATCTGAGCTGATGATTTTGGTACCACTTGATTAAAACCGTAAACATTTGCATTTAATGCAATATTTTTTGTTATAAAATTATTAAAGTTTAAAACACTTAATTTCCATTCTTTTTTAGTTTCATCCCTTTCTTTTCCAAACATTAAAGAGATTTGATCTGCAATACTTGCTGTAAAATAATTTCCTCCTCCTGCGAATGCTAAGCTATTCATATAGGCTTCATCAGTTCCAGGGCCAACTCCTATTGTATAAACGCCAATACCTTTTGTTCTTAAATCTCTTGCAAGTGTCAAAACTGAATCTGGATTTTTAGTTTTACCATCAGAAATTACTACTACATTTTTATTTCCTGCTGCATTTTCTAACATTTCATCTGCAGATCTTAATGCTGTTTCTAAATATGTTCCGCCAGTATCTTGTAAAGAATAAATTTTATTTGGAGTGCTAACTTGATTTTTCACTTTTTCTAATGAATTTATTGTGTGAGCTTCATTATTGAACGCTATGACCCCTAAATAATCTTCGGGACTTAACTGGTTAAATAAATTAACTGCTTGAGCTTTTTCAATATCAACTACTGTTCCTCCTACTGCTGAAAGTCCAGAACTAATTGAAATGTCTATAATCATTACAATATTTAAATCAGTAATATTTTCAATCTTTGCAGCTCCAACTTTAACTGGTAGTATTGTTTGTAATTGTGAAGTATCGTAATTTCCTAATTCAAAAGAATTTTTTCCGCCAATAATAAAAATCCCATTACCGTCTAAAATGAAATCTGTTAATTTGTCAGTACTTTTTTCTAATTCGCCTGCATGCATATTATTAATAATGATTCCAAAGTATTTGCTTAAGTCTGGCGGTATGATATTTGTTTTATCTAAATCGTACATTTCTTCAAATAATTTGTCTGCTGGTGATGCAGAATTTGAAACAAGTAATATTTTTGGTTTTTCTAAAACATTAACTGATTTGTAAAATATGTTATTTTCACTAATAAAATCGTTAGTAACTAATTTAGCTTCTAATTTATGATATCCACTTGTAAAGGACATTTTAAATTCATCAACAGTTGATTCGCTTCCGGAAATTCTTTTAATTTCTTGTCCATCTAATGTTAATATTGCTTCATAATTAACTTTTCCTGAAACTTCAATTTTAATATAATAAGTGTTTTCTAATTCACTTAAAACTAATTTAGGTCCTTGTATTGAAACTGATGCATCATTATTTTTATCATCTAAATTTATTGCGTTTACTGTTGAATTTAATAATGAAGCAAATTTCATTACATCTTCTAAATCTTTACCTCTGTTAGAATTTCCATCACTTAATAATAAGATGTTATCTCCTCCTAACATATTGTTTAATATTGCATTTCCAATTGGACTAGAATAATCTTCACCAATAATGATTGTATTTACACCATCTAAGATACTTAATTTTTCAATAAGACTGTTTGATTCATCTTCAAATAAATCCATAGACCTCGATTTATCAATTAAAACATTAACTGTAGAATCGCCTTTTTCAATTCTTGTAGTGGAAGTATATGGTGCAGCTAAAGCAAAAATCAATAAAGACATTACTAAAAATCTTGTAATTAATATCCATATTCTTATTTTTCTTTTTTTAACTCCTTGAATAAAAGAATGATTGATAAATATAATTAAAAATATGAAAGCTATTGGAATTAACCCTAATAATAAAATATTTTCAAATTCAATCATAGGTCTCCTCTCCATTTAACTATTATTATTTCTATTAATACGAAAATTAAAGCCACCCATATTAATGATTTAGTAATATCACTTTGTTTTGATTCGCCAAAACCGGCTCCTACATTAATGCTTTTATCATCACTTAATTCTGTTTTGACATTAATATTTGATTCATCAAAATCAATTAAATTAGCAGCAACAGTTTTATTATCATAATTATAAAAGCCCATACGATTAGTAATTACTTTATCTGATTTAATATTGCCTGTAGGTGTTGTAACATCTTGAGTTAATAATCCAAATATTTGTCCTGTTTTTATGTTAAGATCATAATCTTCTTCTTCTGGGACCAAATAATCAATTAAATAACTCCAAAAAAGTGGATAATCTGGTGTGTTTTTAAAATCAGATTTATCTTCTAAAATTCCATAATATAATATGTTACCATCATTAATTTGTTTATTACAAATAATTGTGTTGTTATTGGCTACAACCCATTTATCGCAATCAACATTTGAAGTTGTATAATACATCTCAACACTTCCAAATTCAACTTCTGAAGTTATTGAATTATAATCTTTTTTTAATAAGTTGGCATTATCTTGAATTCCTGTTAATGTCATTAATCCTGCACCTTTGTAATCTATTTTTCCAGAATCTGGTTGAAGGTGAATAATAATTGATGAACCTTCTTTTGTTTTTTTTACTATATCATTAAATGTTGCGGGTAATAATTTAGTTGCATCAATATCTTTAAAAAAATATAATTTATAAAAATCAGTTGGAATAATTGGCAAATTAGCTTTTGTTATTTCTAATTTATTTAATGACTCTAATGCTGTTTTTAGATAATCCTTTTCTTCGTTATTAGTAACGTATAATGTTTTAATTCTTTTTTTATCTGGAACTGAAACATAAACAATATTGTCAGGAGTAAAATCATCTTTTATATCTAATTTGAAAACATTATTTCCAGGTTGTAAATCAAAATAAATTTCTTCAACTCCTTGTTCAGTTAATGTTACTTCCTGTTGTGAATTTGGTCCTTTTACATTAATTTTTACAGCTTTTTTATTAAAATTTTTTATTTTTAATTTAACTCTGTCATCAACTTCAATATCCACAATTCCAATATTACTAACTGGTTCATTAAATTCTTTGTAGATTACATTTATTTTTTTAGATGTTAATTGTCGCTTTGCAATTATTGGGTCAGATGTAGAAGAAAAATCAGATAAAACATAAACACTTCCTCCATCCATTAAAGTCATGGCTTGAAACATTGCATCTTCAATGTTGGATGTTGTTTCTGAAGGTTGAATTTTGTTTAGTAAATCAATTGCTTGTTCAGGTTTTCCTTTATCAAGTAATGTTATTGGCATATTTTCTGCAAGAATAATTGAAACTTTCTGTTGATTTCCTATAATACTTTTTGCTTCTTTAATAGCTTCACCAAATCTTGTAGATAAACCAAATTTTGCTTGCATACTTGCACTACCGTCTATGATTAATACAGCATGTTCTTCAGTACGATTTTGAGTCATGTTTAATAGTGGTGTTGCTGCACTAAATGCTAAAAGTAATATTGCAATTAATTGAATTATAAATAATAAATTTGCTAATAATCTTTTAAAGAAAGCATTTCTTTTTTTCATAGCACCTTCTTTAATAAAAAACATAATTGACGAATATACTTTTTTAACTGGTTTTCTAGAAAAAAAATAAAATAATATTAAGGGAATTAAAAATAGCAATGAGAATAGAGCGTAGGGATTTCTAAAAGCCATACCTTATTTTTGCATTACTGGTTTAAATACTTTTCGTCTTTAGAATTCTTTTCTTTTATATTTATCCTACTTATTACTTGGTGAATTCTATTCTGCTATTTTTGTGATGGTATTTAATTTAATAATTTTTCTTTTAAGTTCAGATCTTGATTTGATCATATTGACAGTTTTATTAAAATTTGTTGCTGCATTATATAATATAAATAAAGACATGCCTCCTAAAAGTAAAAAATCAGTGTTACCTGGATCGATTTTTTCAGGACGTGCATAAAATCCTACTGAAATAGATCCTAAAACGAAATATGGAATTAAATTATTAATTAGTCTTGAACTTAAACGTTTAAGTTCATTGTTCTGAATTCTTTTTAATGTTTCTGCAGGCATGTTGCAGAATTTAATTCCATGAGTATAACTAAGATATTTATCTAAATAATGTTCTTTAACAATTCTATTAAGATTTCGAGTTAAAGATGCTTTTTCAACATTAACATCATTTACTGGACCTTTTTTTTCAATTTTAATTTGGTCTGGATTATCTTGATTTATTACAAAACGTTCAATATTAATATTAACATTAAAACCATCTTTTTTTGAAATTAAGTAAGTGATGTCATTAAAAAATCTATTTTTAAGTTTATTATATTTTTTGGTTAATTTATTTTGTAATGTGTGTGGAGTTTGAGAATCATTAATGTAATTATCTATTTTGTCATTTAAAACTTCAGACCATCTTTGAAAATTTTTAGAAGCTAGTTTGTCAAGTACTTTTGGAATGGAAGTACTAAGAAAGTTTTCTATATTATTTATATTATATTTTTTCATTAATTCATCATTAATAGATAAATTATTTCTTTTTAAATAATCAGAAATTTTTTCTTTAGGTCCTTCACAAATTCCTTGTATGATGTCTATTTCTTCTTCTAATGATGTTTGTATTTGACCTAAACTTTTATGATTTAATAATAAATTCCCTATTGATTGATACATGTATTAGAGAACGTACTTATATTTAAATAGTTTCTCCCATTTCCTCCTTTAAAATGGATTGTAATTCTCTAAGTTTACTTTGATATTTTCTTATGTTTTTAATTTTATCAAATCCTCCCTTTAATACAATCGTTGCTGGAATTGCTGTTATAATGCTAACTATTGCTGCTAAATCATATTGTTTAGTTTGTTTTGAAATTCCATAATACGTATGAAATATGTACCCGAATAATCCCATAAATCCTGCTGTTGAAATAAGACTGAACTTAGTCATAGTTATTTTTGTTTTATACATTCTTGCTAAGGCTTCTTCTGGTTTACCAAAAAGATGAATTTGATGCATATAATTATAATATTTATCTAAAAAAAGATGTTTTATTTGTTGATTAAATCCTTTTAGAATTGCCCCTCTTTTTATATTCATGATATCTTGAACTTGATCATTAACTGGAATATAGCTTAATTTATTTGTTGAAAGAGTGTTTTTTAACTCATAATATAATTGAATTAATTCATCTCGAATTTTCATATTAATTGGAACGGGATTAAATTTGGTGCAATTGTCAATAATATAATTTGCTGCAGTATTTACTGCTTGGAATTTTTCATTAGCAATTTCTTCAAGAACTTTAGGGACTGGAGATTGAAATTGTACATTGTTTTCTTCAACATCTAATCTATTTCTTTTAACATAATCACCCATGCTTTCATCAGGTCCATTAAAAATTCCTCTGGCAAGTCTTAATTCATCTTTTACAGAAAATGTTAATCTGTCTTTTAAATTTTCATTTAATACTACTCCAATTGGTTTGTACATGAAATTAAGAACCTGGTTTAATTTAAATTGTTTCTTCTTCTTTTATGATTGTTTGCAATTCTTTTAGTTTAGTTTTATATTTTTTATATTCTTTTAATTTATCAAATCCTTTACAATAAACAAGAGCCATTACTGTAGAAAATATTCCTGCTATAGTTCCTGCTGTAAAGTCTAAATCTGTTGTTTTAGCAATATCATAGAGTGATTTAAATGCATATAAATATCCTATTGAACCTGCTACAGGGAGACTTAAAAAAATAGCATTGGAACGAATCTCTCTTTTATACATTTCTTCTAAAGATTTTTCGGGATTGTATGGGTATAAATTTATTTTCATCCAATAATTTGATGCATATTCAATTAAGAAATGACGTTTAAATTCATGTTTTAATTCATCATGAATAAATGGTCTTTTTAGATTAATTTCACTACCCACTGTGTCTTCAATTGGTATTGAATATATTTCTTGGTCAAAAAGTATGTTTCTAATCCCGCAAGAAAATTCATTAAATTCTTGTTTTAATTTTGTAGGTAGAGAAACTTTTGAAAATTTAGTGAAATTATCTAAAACATAATCTATTGTTGTTGAAAAAGTTTTATATTTTTCATCTATTATATCATCAAGAAAATCAGGTATTTTTACTTTTAATAATAAACTATTATTTATCATATTTGAGCGTTTTATCAAATCAATATCTATAGTTATTTTATTTCTTCTTACAAAATAAGATCCGTATTCGCTTTGACCGTTATAAAGACCTCTAGTTAGTGCTAATTCATCTTCTACACTGAATGATAATTGATCTTTAATGGTTTGGTATGTTACAATTCCATATAATGATTTCATTAAGTTAAATAATTAAGTTTGATTTATAAAAATACTTGATTTTATAGATATTTCCCAGCAAATCCACCTATGACATATCCTGTAAGTGATATAGTTAATGTTTTACTTCCTGCATAAGCCGTTGGTTCTAAAATTTTTAAATTTTTAGTACTATTTTCCATATTTTCTATTGCTTTTTCTAAAATTGGCATTACTCTTGTTCTTTCTTCAAGAGTCATATCATTAAGTGCAACATTATTTTCGCCAGGGTATTTATGTCTTAATTCGCCATTTAATATTCTTTCTTTTCCAAATTTTGTTAGTACATTATTTTGAATATGCATTAATTTTAATGCTGAAGCAGTCCAACCTATTGCAATAGCTGTTGGTGCATATATTAAGCCTATTGAATCTCTTGTAGGTATTTCAATTCCCTTTGATTCTAAATACCCTGCTGTAAATCCTAAAAAGAATGCTCCTGTTTCATAGATTGGTACTTTTTTGCCACATATACTTATCATATAATAGAGTACTTAAGTTTAGTTTAAATTGTTTTTCTTTTGTTCAACAAAAGCTTTAAATACAATCTTTTTAGTAATTAGTATATGACTAAAAAAACTCAATGTTATGGATGTGGTAGGTGCGGTTATAAAACTACTCACAAATTAGATAAATGTCCTACTTGCGGTATTGCTTTAGAAAAATTATGTTGTAATTGCAATGAAGCAAACGGAAATTGTCGATGCAAAAAATGTTAGATACTATTATTATAGGTGGTGGGCCAGCTGCTTTAGCTGCAGCTGTGTATGCTGCAAGGCAGAAGATTAGTTTTGAAGTTTTAACTAAAGAAATTGGTGGACAGGTTGCATGGAGTAGTGATGTTGAAAATTATTTAGGTTTTGTTTCAGAAGTTGGATTAAACCTATCAACAATATTTAGAAAACATGTTGAAGCTAATAAAGTTAAGATTAAACAAGGTTATGAAGTTATTGATATTAAGAAAAATAAGGAAACTTTCATTGTAGAAACAAATAAAGGTAATTTTGAAACAAAAACAATTCTTATTGCTTCAGGAAAACAGCCCAGAAAGTTAGATATTCCTGGCGAAGATAAATTTCTTAAAAAAGGAGTTACTTATTGTGCTACTTGTGATGCTCCTGTATTTAGTGGTATGGATGTTGCAGTAATTGGTGGTGGAAATGCTGCTTTAGATGCTGCATTATTACTAGAAAAATATGCTTCTAAAATTCATATTTTAACCATTAATGATAAATTGATTGGTGAGCAAATTTTAATGGAAAAAGTTAGTAAAAGTTCTAAAATATTAACTTATACTAATTCATTTGCTAAAGAATTTATTGGAAATGGAAGTTTATCTGTTTTTAAATTTGAACAAAATGGTGAAGTTAAAGAATTAAAAGTTAAAGGTGCTTTTGTAGAAATTGGTTCAATTCCTTCTGTAAATTTTGATAAATTGACAAAAAAAAATCAATGGAATGAAATTGAAATTCATCAAAAAGATTCTATTACTAATCAAACTTCAGTTTCTGGAATATTTGCAGCAGGTGACGTAACTTCTATTCCCGAAAAACAAGTTATAGTTGCAGCAGGTGAAGGGGTTAAGGCTATTCTTGGAATCTTTAAGTACTTGAATAAGAATGGTAATAATTACTAAGATGTTCCATTATAGTGACAAATATCAACAACCTTTTTAATGCAAAATCCATTACTTATTTATATGAAGATTATTACATGGAATATATACAATAAATCTCGTAAAATTAAGGAAGGTTTTGAGTTTATTAAAAGTCATGAGCCCGATGTTTTATGTTTACAAGAATTTCCAAGTAGTTTTATGCATCTTTTAAAAGAAACTGATTATAAATTCTTTGTATCTAAAGATTGTAATAAGGTTTGTTTTACTAAAAAACATCCCGTCAATAGTTTTTTGGTAGTTGGAATAAAAAAATCAATAGAAGCTAAAAGTTATGCAATAAAAATAATTAATTCTGCAAGAAATAATATTGTAACTAAATTAACAAATTTAATTGAATGTGTTGAAGCAATTAAAATAAAATTAAATTATAAGGGCAAAGAAATGGATTTATTAAATGTTCATTTACCGATGGCAGCACCTCCTTCAGAAAGATTAAGAATAATGAACAGTTTATTAGACACTTCTTCTATTAGTAGTAGTATAGTGTGTGGGGATTTAAATTCATTTGCAAGAAAAAAGCACAGTTGGATAATAGGAAGATTTTTTGGTTATAATAAAAATGATTATGATGTTGATGAACATGAAATATTTGATAAATTATTTAAAAAAAATAGTCTGGTAAATCATTTTAAAGATAATGTAACTCATCCTTTTTCAGGATTTCAATTAGATCATATTTTAGTTCCAAAGCATTTTGGAGTTAAAAATAAAAAAATAATTAAATCTGGATATAGATTCTCAGACCATTTACCTATTATGCTAGAATTGGATTTATAACTTCTAACATCAAAACATATATAAAACAATAATTTTTTAATTATTATATGAAACTAACTCCGGGAATGAAGCAGTATATGGATATTAAAAATGCTAATTCTGATTGTATTGTTTTATTTAGAATGGGTGATTTTTATGAAACATTTTTTGAAGATGCCAAAACCATTTCTAGAGAATTGGAAATTACTCTTACTAGTAGAGGAAAAGGTGAAACTAAAGCTCCATTGGCAGGCATTCCTTATCATTCTATTGACCCTTATATAGCAAAATTGGTAAAAAAAGGGTATAAAGTTGCTATGGTTGAACAAACTGAAGATCCAAAATTAGCAAAAGGATTGGTTAAAAGGGACTTAGTTAGAATCATAACTCCTGGGACTGTTGTTGAATCAATGATGTTAAATGAAAAAAATAATAATTATATTGTTTCTTTTGTGAAAGATAAAAATGTTGCAATTTGTGTTTGTGATGTTTCTACTGGTGAATTTAAAACATCTGAAGTTACAGAAAAACAATTTATTAACGAATTAAAAAGATTAAATCCTGCAGAAATTATTTATCCAATGTCTTTGGAAGAATCGCAAATTATTATGTCTCTTTCATTTAATTTAAATTCATTTGATGACCGACATTTTTATGGGGAAAAAGCAAAAGACACATTAAAACAGCATTTTAAAGTAATGAATTTGGAAGGGTTCGGTAAGTTTTCAGAGTTAATGTTATCAGCATCTGGTGCTTTAATTGCTTATTTAAAAGAAACTCAAATGAATTCATTAAATCATATTACAAAAATTCAAAATTATTCTGTTGATTCATTTATGCATTTGGATTCTTCTACAATTAGAAATTTAGAATTAAATAGAAATATTATGAATAATTCTGAAGATTCTACTTTAGTTTCTGTTTTGGATAAAACTGTTACTCCTATGGGTAAAAGATTGATAAGAAACTGGGTAACTGCTCCTTTGAAAAATTCAATTAGTATAAATGAAAGATTAAACGCGGTTGATGCTCTTAAAAATAATTTGATTAAAAGAGGAGAATTACTAAAACATTTAGATGATATGTATGATATGGAAAGATTAATTGCAAGGGTTTCATTTGGTAATGCTTCTCCTAAGGATTTAGTTGCATTAAAACTTTCTTTAAGAGAAATTCCTAAAATAAAATCTTTATTATGTGATGAGAAAACAGAATTATTAAAGAAAATTTCCCAACTTCCTGAATTATCTGAACCTGAAAATAAAATTGAAACTGCAATTAAAGATGAACCTAATACAATTATTCGTGAAGGAAATATTATAAGAAAAGGTTATAGTAATGAATTAGATGAATTAAGATTAATTTCTACTGATGGAAAGAAATTTTTGGCAGATTTAGAAGAAAAAGAAAAAGAAAGAAGTGGAATTAAATCATTAAAGATTAAATTCAATAGGGTATTTGGTTATTTTATTGAAGTTACTAAAAGTAATTTACACCTTGTTCCAGAAAATTATATTCGAAAACAAACGCAAGCAAATTCTGAGCGTTATATTACTGAAGAATTAAAGGAAATGGAATCAAAAATTCTTGGTGCTGAAGAAAAAATTGTGCAGCTTGAATATGATTTATTTTTTGAAGTTTTAAATTATTTGAAAAGTTTTATTGAATCAATTCAAGATGTTGCAAAAAAATTGGCAGCACTAGATTGTTTAATTTCTTTTGCACAAGTTTCTGGAAAAAATAATTATTGTAAACCACAAATTAATGAAGAAGGAATCTTGAAAATTGAAGAAGGTCGTCATCCTGTAATTGAAGAATTTGCAGATGTAAATTTTGTTCCTAATAATTGTACATTAAATTTAGATAATAATACTATGTTAATTACTGGTCCAAATATGAGTGGAAAAAGTACTTATATGAGGCAGAATGCATTAATTGCTTTAATGGCACAGATTGGTTGTTTTGTTCCTTGTAAGCAAGCTCAAATTCCAATTTTCGATAGAATATTTACAAGAGTGGGAGCCTATGACGATTTAGTATCGGGACAATCAACCTTTATGGTGGAAATGAATGAAGCTGCAAATATTTTAAATAATGCAACAAATAATTCCTTAATAATTATTGATGAAATTGGAAGAGGTACTTCTACTTATGATGGATTAAGTTTAGCATGGGCAATAGCTGAATATATACATAAAAATATTAAAGCAAAAACTTTATTTGCAACTCATTATCATCATCTTAATAAATTAGCCCTAAAATATCCTGGAATTAAAAATTATAATGTAGTTGTTGATGAAAGTAATGATAATATTACTTTTTTACATAAAATTGTAGAGGGTGGAACAGATAAAAGTTACGGTATTCAAGTTGCAAGGTTAGCAGGAATTCCTGAATCTGTTGTTAATTCAGCAAAAAAAGTAATGGGTGAAGTAGAAAAAGAAGTAAAAACTTTCGATAAGATTGAAAAGAAATCATTTGAAAGTGAAAAAGACAATATTGTTAAAAAAGAAGTTGTTAGTTTAAACGATTTCATATTAAAAGACAATGACTCTAAAAGTAATTAACTTTTGAGCACCTCAAATAAAAGGTTTAAGATTTTAAAATGAACAAAATAAATATATTAGATGATAATTTAATAACAAAGATTGCTGCAGGAGAAGTTATTGAAAGGCCTGCTTCAGTAGTTAAAGAACTAATTGAAAATTCATTAGATGCAGGTGCTGATGAAATTAAAATTGAAATAATTAATGCTGGTTTAAGAAAAATTAAAATTAGCGATAACGGTTCTGGAATGAATCCTGAGGATGCTTTATTATCTTTTAAAAGACACGCAACTTCTAAAATTAAAAGTTTGATGGATATTTTTCAAATTTCTTCATTAGGTTTTAGAGGAGAAGCATTAGCTTCAGTTGCAGAAATTTCTAATTTTAGTTTAACAACTAGTGAAGGAGAAGTTGGTGTTAATATTATTGTTGAGGGAGGAAAGTTACTAAATAATAGTAAGGTAGGTAGTCCAAAAGGAACAATTATTGAAATTAAAGATTTATTTTTTAATGTTCCTGCAAGAAAGAAATATTTAAAATCTGAAACAACAGAACAACAAGAGATAACAAAAATAGTAACACAATATGCAATGATTAATCCTTCTGTAAGTTTTAGGTTGAGTAATAATGGGCAAGAAGTATTAAATTCTCCAAAAACAGATTCATTATTAGATAATGTAGTTCATGTATATGGTTCAGACGTTGGTAAAGAATTATTTGGAATAAATTTTGAACAAGATGGAATTAAAATTAGTGGTTTTATTTCTAAACCATCACTAACTAGAGGAACAAAAGCAGATCAAAGTTTGTATATTAATGGAAGATATATTAAAAATAATGCAATTACTGATGCCGTTTATATGGGTTATCAAACATTTTTGTTTATTAATCGTCATCCGTTATTCGTTTTGAATTTAGAAATAGATCCTAATGAAGTTGATGTTAATGTTCACCCAACTAAACGGGAAGTTAGATTAAAAAATGAAGATAAAGTTAAAGAAGTTGTTTATCAAGCAATAAAGCAAAAGTTAATGTCTTCAAATTTAATTGTTCAAACTACTGTTGAAAAAGAAACAGATCAACAACCAATAAAGAATTATTCTTTTTCTAAAGATTCCCAGCAAGTTTTAAAAGTTGAAGCACAAGAAAAATTAGTTGAAAATTCTGATTCTAAACCTACTATTGTTAATGGAGAAAAAAAAATAATTGGTCCTTTTAGAATTTTGGGACAGATAAATAAAACTTTTGTTGTGGCTGAAAGTCCACTAGGTTTAGCAATAATAGACCAGCATGCTGTTCATGAGAGAATTAATTATGAAAAATTTATGAAAGAATTAAAAGATAATTCAATTAAAACTCAAAAGTTAGTTACTTCTAAATCGATTGAATTAAATCCTGCTCAATATCAAATGGCTTTGCAGATAAAAGAAGAATTAAATAAATTAGGTTTTGAGTATTCTGATTTTGGTAATAATACAATTAAACTTTCTGCAATTCCTGAAATATTTGGCAGTTTGAAATCAACTTCTTTTATTGATGTAATTAATGAATTAACTCAATCTAAAGCTACTCATTTAGATGATGAAATTAGAGAAAAAATAATAAGAAAAAGTTGTAGAGCTTCAATAAAAGCCGGTGAAGAATTATCAATTGTTCAACTTAATGTTTTACTCGATGAATTAAATAAAGTAGATAATCCTTATTCTTGTCCTCATGGTAGACCAACAATTATTGAGTTGAGTGTAGCTGATTTGGAAAAGAAGTTTAAAAGAAGTGGGTGGTAAACTTTATATTCTCTGAATTAATTCTTTTCTTACAATGCAACCAAATTTAGAGATGTCCTTGGAACAATTGACTACAGACCATATTGAGAATTTTATTAAATTATTTAGAGATTTTGGTTTTTTAACTTCTGCTGTAACTGTTCCTCCAATTGGTGATGTTATAAAATCTCTTGAACAAAAGCAAGAAATTAATCTTTTTGAAAGTAAAAGAACTTCTTTAAAATTATCTTATGAGGATTGCAGATTAAGTGTTGCAGCTATTGTTAATGGTAAAGAACACGAAGGCTATAATGCAGTTATTAGAAATAGTTATTGTTAATTTTATTTAATGTTAATTTCTCTTAAAACCTTTTTTTTTCAATATTGAATAACCTGCGCCAGTTAAAGCAATAAAAGGGTCTGTAATTACTTCTACTGGTACACTTTTTAAATAATCTTTATGAAAACCATTTTCAAATTCTTTTCTAAAATTTTTATTAAACATTTCTAAATGTCCTTGTGCAATTCCGCCAATAATGTAAATTTTTGTGGGTAGTACTTCTAAAGCAAAGTTTCTGCAACATCTTGCAAGATATTTGCCAAATTCTTCAAATACTTTTTTATTTTTAATTTCTTCAGTTTTTAGTTTTTTTCCTGTTATAAATTCATTAATAAGTCTTAATCCTCTACCTGATAGAACATTTTCCCATGTCACTTGTTTTATTTTTTCTTTCTTTTTAATAAATTCAATAAATTTTTCTTCTTCTTTTTTATAAACTAATTCAGAATGTCCTCCTTCAGAAGGTAATGGTTTGTCAATAACAATTATTCCTTTTCCTAGTCCAGTTCCAGGACCAATAATTGCTTTAATTTCATTAGTTTGATCAATTGTATTAATTCCATAGGCTGCAGCTTCAAAATCATTTAGTAAAATGATATTTCCTAACATAGTTTTAGCAAAAATTTCATCTACATTTAATTCAAATTTGCCATTTGTTAGTTTGACTTTTTTCCCTTGAACCTTTCCAGCAATTCCTACTGCAAAATCGCAAATTTCAATTCCGTACATATCATATGCACGTTTAAGAACTTCGTTTATTTTTTCATAATAATCAATTTGTTTAGTTTTAAAAACAAAATGAAATAATAATTTGATCTCATTTTCTTTAATTCCAACAATTCCAAATCTAGAATTTGTTCCACCAATATCTGAAACTAATGCAAATTTTTTGTACTGTTTTCTATTAACTGTTAATGTTTGTTGAACATCCATGCTTTAACCTTTACTTTCTCATATATATTCTTTTCTATATTGTCTATTTTTCTTTTTTAACAATATCTTTTGCATTAATGAACTTTTTAATTTGTTTTTCAAATTCATTATCGTTGTTTTTCAACCATGCAATTAACATTGCAGCATGTTCTTTTTCTTCGTTCATATTGTGTAATAAAATTTTTTTTAATTCTATATTGTTACATGCATCTGCTCTTTGTTGATACCAATCGACAGCTTCTAATTCTTCAGTTATAGAATCAATTGCTCTTTTTAGATCTAAAGTTTTTTTTGATAATTTACTTCTTTCTTCTTGAAACATTGTGACACCTCTTTTGTGTTATAGAATAATTACTAAATTACTATTTAAATATATTGTTTTTGCTCTTTAGAAGGGGGAATCTCTCCAAAATCGCAGGATTTACAAGTGGAGTCAAGATTAACCCATTCACCATTTTTGTATCTTGCTAAGGCTTCAGGTAAATAAACTTGAATATAAACATGTCTTGGAATAAAAACAAATCTTGTTTGAAATCCCACATTTCTTAGTAATGAAGCAAGTAAAATTGCATGATCATCACAGTCACCTGATTCTACTTCTAGTGTGTATGCTGGTTCTTTTATAAATTCAAATTTTAATGGGTCATTAACATAATTTACATTATCTCTTACAAAATAATATAGTGCTTTAGCGTTACAAACTTTGTTGTTTTGGCATGTTTTAGATAGTATTTTATCTGCAACTTTTTTAACTTCTCCGTCTGTAATAACATAATTATAATAATCGGCTAGTTGATTAATTGAAAAGTTTGTTTGAGAACTAGTTCCATTAAAAACTTCATTAATTTCTGGAATGTTGGTTGGATTTGGGTCTACTTTTATTGTATATGCTGGCACTACTGTTAAAATCAGTATCATAAGTAGAAATAAACCAATAATCCACTTTATAGGACCTCTGTACCATCTATCTTCTTCTAATTCATCAACAATATCATCCATGTAATTTTAATCGTTTAATAGTTAATAAATCTTATGTTAAGAATCTTTTTAAAAATAACTTGGTTTCTTTATAATAATGGAACAAAATAATGAATTTAATCGCTTTTCTTTATTAAAATGTATAGTTGTTGCAATTAGAGAAAAAAACGTTGTTGACTTAGAAAAGGCTATTGTAAATCATGAAAAAGATGTAATCTTGAGTCAAGATACTGAATTGTTAAGGATTTACTCTTTGGCTTGTTTATATGTAAATGATGCAAATAGAGCATATGTTGCTTTGATGAATGTAAAAAATTCAGAAGAAGTTAGAGCTTTAATTGCATTTCAAGATAAAAATTATGCTAGTGTTGTTGGTAATTTTAAAGATGTAAAACCTAAAACATCTGCTGGTAAAATTGCTTTATCTGTTTCTATGTATGAAAGTGAAAGAACGGTTTTTGATTGTGAAAAAGTTTTAGATTCTATAATTGTAAATAATTCTACTGCCTGTACTATTGCTGGAATTATGAATTTTAATTCAAAGTTTTATGATGCTGCGGAAAATTATTTTTCTCAAGCTACATTATTAGCACCTAAGGATATGATAACTTGGAATAATTTAATGTCTGCTTATTATGTTAATGATAAGGTCGATTTAGCTTATAGATGTTTAAATTTAAGTTTAATGGTGAATGGAAATTCAGCTCCAGATTTAATGGATAAAATGAAAAGAACTAAAATTAACTTTCCCAAATTGGAACTTTCAGGACAGTTTTATAATATTGCAAGTCAATTAATTTAAAATTTCGATGGATTTATATATTGATTTATTTTAATTATTTTAAATGACATTTAAAGATGGATCTAATATTGATGCAAGGCAGGGTGGTAATAGTTTTGTTACTTCTTTTTTGAAGTTTTTTACTGTCAGTTCTGAAGATAAAGTAAATAATATTATTAATACAATTAAAAAGTTAAAAGTCGAATATTGCGCTTTACCGGATAATAATACTAAAAATAAAGAACGAGATAGAATTCATCAAGAAATTAAATATGAAATATCTAAATTAGAAAAAATAAATTAATTATTTAACTTTACTAGCTTCTTTTTTAAAAGTTTCAACTTCTTTTTTTAAGTTTTTAACAGCTTTTTTTATAGAAGCTTTAGCATCAGTTCCTTCAACTCTTATTTTTGGCACGCCAACTAGTGGATGGTCAATTTTATAAGTTGCTAATTCAACACTATTATCTTTAGTCAATTCATCTTTTAATAAGTTACAGAATCCGTGATTTACGCCTCTTACTTCAAAAACAACTAATCCTTTTTTATCTTCAACAAAGTTTATATTCATTTTATCTTTAAAAACCTCAACCCCTTTAAAAAACTTACTGTTTTTATTACTTTTTAATTATACCATAACCTACTAATCTAAATCTATTTCCAACTTTTCTTGAAATAGTAACCCTTGAGCCTTCTTCAGCACATAATGGAATTTTTAATCTACATGTTGCAACTCCTTTTTTCAAATCAGTAACAACACCAACTGTTGCTGTTGCGTTAGCATTGAGCATTAAAACTTCTTTATCAGCTACTGGTTTAACTTCAGTTTCTTCTTTAGTACCAACAACTCTTTCAAGTAAATGTAATTCTAATTTTAATTCATCCCATATTGCGGGTAATTTGTCAGGTAGTCCAACTACTGTTCCAGATAAGTTATCTGATTTAACAATTGAAGGATCTAGTGAAGTTAAAATTGCGATGCTTCCTCCAGGGAATGCTTCATCAATTGTATCTTTTCCACTCATTAAACCAATAATTTTAGTTTTAAGTTGTCTTTTTTTCCCTTCGATATCTTTATCAGGAAGGATTTCAATTTCTTGTCCAACTTTTAATTTTCCTTGTTGTAATGCACCACCTAATACTCCGCCAATTAACTTTTCAGGTGGAATTCCTGGTTTGTTAATGTCAAAAGATCTTGCGATTAACATTAATGGGTCTTTTTTCAAATCTCGTTTTGGACTTGGAATAATTTCTTGAACTGTTTTTAATAATAAATCTATGTTAACTTTATGGAATGCTGAGATTGGAATTATGGGTGCATCTTTATACATTGTGTGTTGTAAATATTTTTTAATTTGATCATAATTTTCTTTTGCTTTTTCAGGAGAAACTAAATCAATTTTATTTTGAACAATTATAACATTTTTAATTCCAATGATTTCTAATGCTGTTAAATGTTCTTTTGTTTGAGGTTGAGGGCATTCTTCATTTGCTGCAACTAAAACCATTGCTCCGTCCATAATCATTGCACCAGACAACATTGTTGCCATTAGAGACTCGTGGCCAGGTGCATCAACTAAAGAAACATTTCTAATAAATTTGCTACCTACTTCTTTATATGAGTAAAATTTTTCTTCTTTATTAAAAATGGAAATGTTTGCATATCCTAGTCTTATTGTAATTCCTCTTTTTAGTTCTTCAGAATGAGTATCTGTCCATTTACCACTTAATGCTTGAGTTAAAGTAGTTTTACCGTGATCTACATGTCCTACTAAACCAATATTCACTTCAGGTTGAGTAGTTTCATCGGTATTTTTATTAGACATGAATCAGAGAATAAAAGTTTCATTTATAAATGTATTGGTCATTGTAAAAATGTTTATAAAAAATAATTCACAGTAACATTTATATACCATTTATTTAACAAAATATCAATGAATATTATTTATCCTTTAATTAGCGTTGTTATGGTTTCTTTAATTTCTGTGATATTTGCTTTACCTTTTTTATTAAAAAAAGAAATTTCAAAAAAAACATTATTATTTTTGTTAAGTGTTTCAGTTGGTGTCTTAATGAGTACAGTATTTATGGATTTTTTACCTGAAGCATATTCTCATGGTAATCCAATATGGTTAACAATTTATATTATGCTTGGATTTGTTGTGATGTTTATTTTAGAAAATTTCATTCATCATAAACACTCAAAAGATTGTCAAAAAAATCATTGCGGTCATGGTCATGCTTATAATGTTGCACCTGTTAATTTAGTTGGTGACGGCATTCACAATTTCATTGATGGATTGGTTATTGCTGGAAGTTATGCTGTTAGTGTAACTTTAGGTATTGCTGCAACGATTTCTATAATTTTTCACGAAATTCCTCAAGAGATTGCAGATTTTGGTGTATTGTTATATTCTGGAATGTCAAAGAAAAAAGCATTAACATTTAATTTTTTATCTGCTCTTACTGCAATTATTGGAACTATTGTTGGATTGTTTCTGGTTGGAAAGATTCATGGTTTTATTGATTTTGTAATTCCTTTTGCTGCAGGAAATTTCATTTATATTGCGGCAGCCAATTTAGTTCCACAGTTACATAGAGAATGTAAATTTAAAGACGTTATATTGCACGTTACAGCAATATTAATTGGAATTGCAATTGTTGTACTGGTTACTTTATATGCCCCCGAACATGTTCATGGATAATTCTGTAGAAACATTTATATAGTGGTTTTTTAACTTTATAGTATGGTAAAAGTTGTTTTAATTACTGGCGGTAATACTGGCATAGGTAAAGCAACTGCTATTGAATTTGCAAATAAGGGTTATGACGTTATAATAACTTATCTTATGGGAAGTTATGATTTTCTAGATAAAGAATATACTGCAATTAAAGCTGATATAACAAAACAAAAAGATATTGATAAAATTGTTTCTATAATTAAGAAAAAGTATGGTAAATTAGATATTTTAGTTAATAATGCAGGAATATTAAAACATTCTAATATAAAAAATTTAACTGTTGAAGATTGGAGAAAAACATTTGAAGTTAATTTGTTTGGAATGTTTAATGTAAGTAAAAATTGTTTGAGTGTTTTGAAAAAAGGATGTATTATTAATGTTGCTTCAATAAGAGGAATAGAAGCTGCACCTCATGATATGGATTATAGTGCTTCAAAAGCTGGAGTTATTAATTTTACAAAAGCATTAGCTAAAGAACTTAGTCCAAAAATAAGAGTTAATTCGATTAGTCCTGGAATTACAAAAACTAATTTGGTTAGATATTATCAAAAAGTTAGCAAGAAAACTGCATCTAAAACATTATTAAAAAGAATGGCAGACCCAAAAGAAATTGCTCATGCAATTGTATTTTTGGCAGAAAACGAATACATTACTGGTCAGAATTTAATAGTCGATGGTGGATATTCTATCAATTAATCCATAATCTTTAAAATATAGTTTGTTCTACTCATTTTAATGTATAAGAGATTATTGGCAGGGATGTTATTAACGGGAAGTGTCTGTGGTAGTGAGTTGACTAAACAGCATGCTCAAGATTATAAAACATTTGCAGAACCTGGTAAACCAATAGTTATTTCTCAAGGAATGACAAAAGATGGTAAAGAAGAATATAAATCTACAATAAATCAAATTCATCCAAATTCTGATATTTTTTATGCTGTAGTATCGAGGGGAGTTAGTTATTTGCCATTAAAAGCTAATGTTGAAAGATTTAATCAATATGTTGATACTTTAGATGAAGTTATTGAAGATTTTTTTGATTCAGTAGGAATTGAGCCTAAACCTTATGAAATAATTAAATACGAACAAAGGATGGATATGAAGACTTGTAGTGATAAATTAATTTTTTATTGTGTAAGCAAAGTTGTTAATTCAATTTGGATTAAATATGCAATTTTAAAAAATAATAAATTAGAACCTCACAAAATTGAATTTGCTGTTACTGATAAAAATGGTGGCTTGTTAGAACATGATATGCGTTTGCAGGGTGCAGGTCATAAATTAAAAGTTGTATCTTTAGTTAAACCGGCAATTATTCAATCTGGTTATTGTCATACTGGGAGTTTAAGTTCACCACTGGCTGAATTATTTCATTATACTCTTTTAGAAAGACGAAGAAACGCTTTAGAATTATATCTTAATGATTATGCTAATGAAAGGAATATAAGAACTCCTTCGCAATTAATTAAACCAGCAACAGACTTCGGGTTAGAGTTGTTAAATCAAGAAGAGGGTGTTGTTCATGCATTAATTGATAATTATTTGTTACAAAATGATCTTGATTTATCTTCTGATGAAATTGAAACTTATTTTAATAGAAGTGGTTCGCAATATGGTTATGTCGATTTAACTAAAAAAGTTCTTAAAAGAAAAACTTCAAAAGAATTAATTCTTGATTATTTAAGTACATTTGATAAAAGTTTTTTAGAATAAAATAAATGCTCAGAAGATAATCTTCTGGCACAATTAAAATTGAAATAAAAATTATTCTTTCTTTTCAACAGGTTTATCTTCTTTAGCTGGTGTTTCTTTTTTTTCTTCAGCTTTAGGTTTTTCTGCTTTTGCTTCTTCTTTAGGAGCTTCTTTAGAATCTTTCTCAGGTGCTTTTTCTTCAGGTTTAGCTTCTTCGAATAAACTATCTTTACCATCTTTAACAACATAAAGATTTATTTGAGAAATTATATTAGAAATAGTATTTCCTCTTACAGTTTTTCTTTTAAGCATACCTTTTCTTTTAATTTTAACTCCAACTCCACCATTAGATAAAATTCTTTTTCTTTCCATTCCTTGAACATCTCTTCTCATTGGAAAACCTGATGCATCACTACCGCCTCTAATTTCGAATTCATATCCTTCAAAACCAATTAGAGAACCGTCGAATTTTTGACCGACTTTAAGGCCCATTACAGAATTATCATCTTCAACTTCTACTTGTTTAGCTTGTCCTTTTTTATTACTTATTACAAATTTCATTTTTTTCCTCCAGACGTTTATTATAGGAATTTCCTAAAACGCCAGTTATAAACTTAAATATCTGGGTTTTGTTTAAAAAGTTTATTGAAAAATAGTTTTTTTATGTGTTCGTAATATTTCCGAAAAAAATTAATAAAAGTTTATTAACGTTCAATGTTAGTATATAATATGAACATAAATAATTTTTATTCACCTTATTTTGCAGAAATTCTTGGACTTTTGTGTGCTGAGGGGCATTATGCATTACAATACTCAAGTTATTAGGGAAAAGATAGAGGAAAACCTAGATATTATAAAAATAAAAAATCTGAAAGAATAGAATTTTATAATAATGATATTAAATTATTAAATCGTTTATTATTTCTTCTTATAAAACAATTTAATTATGAAGCAAGGATAGGTAAATATAATAAAATTGTTATTGGTAAACGTGATGTAATTAGAAAAATTATTTTTGAAACTAAACCTGGGGTAGATCATTGGCGTGTTCCTGAATTTGTAAAAACTGCAGATGATAATACAAAAATTGCATTTATCAGGGGCCATTTTGATGGTGATGGAACTGCAAGTGGTATTATTAGATTTTTTTCTTGTAATAAATTGGGTTTAGAATGTATTCAACAATTGCTTTGTGATCTAGAATTCAAGTCATATTTACAAAAACCTGTAATAAAACCAAACCGAAAACCATTTTATACTTTACAATTGACGAGAAAGCAAAAAGAAAACTTTTTAAATACAATCAAACCCATCTCTAAATGCGGGACCTGTGTTCCAGATCGCGGGGGTAATAATAATCTCTAAAGCGAAGTCTGGTCAAACGCGCAGGACTTAAGAATGTGATACTCAATGAGTGTTGAGACATCCTGTCACTTAGTGTGTCCGAGGGTTCGAATCCCTTCCCCCGCACCTTTTTTTTAATGGAATAATTAAAGGATATCATTTCCTTTATTCTATTTTTTATTTATAATTGAGAATTAATTATGTGTTAAGTTCAATTCAAATTAATAATTTCTAACTATAAGGGTTACATTTAAATGATAACTCTGACTTCCATAAAGTATGAATCCTAATCATTTTGCAAATTTTTTACAAGTATTGGAATTTTATAAGCTAAAACAAATTCCTAGAAATTCATCTAATCATTATTATGATGAAAAAGATAATGTTTCTTATCAAAGAAGAGAAACAACTGCAGAACATGTTTTTTCTTGTTTAAAATTAGCAGATTTTTTTCTTACAACTGAACCAGAATTTGCAAATTTAGATACATTAAAATCTTACGAATTGCTTATGTATCATGATGATGTTGAAATTGTTACACGTGATACTGGTATTTCTGAGCGAAAAAAAAGATTGTATAAAGAGCAAGCTGAACTTGAAGCAATTCCAATTTTATCTCAAAGGTTACCTACGGGATTAGATAAAAAATTACTAGACTATGATTTTGAATATCGTACAAAAATATCGGAAGAATCTAAATTTGCAAATGGAATTGATAAAATGGATTCTTTAGTTCATGAATTCCAATATCCTTTAGATTGGGGCCCAAAGGGATTTGATGAACTTAATGTTCGAGCTTGGTTTCAACCTGTATTTGAATATTCTCCAACATTCATAAAATATTTTGAAGCTACAATTCAACATTTAGAAAGTCAGGGTTATTTTAATAAGTAATATATTATGACTAAATTATTTATTTGAACTTATTTATAGTTTTTTCAATACTTCTCGACCCATGGTAGCGCTCTCACTTCGTTTGTGGAAGATTAAATTATAATTATTCGGAAAGTAGCAATTTATTTTTTTTAAAATAAAAATTAAATAAGAAAAATTCTATTTTTAAATAATTAATCAGGTAATCCGCTTGGTGCATCCATTAATAAATGCATTACATAACCTAATGTTAAAAACATTATTAACATAAATATTTGTGAATATATTCCTAAAAAAAATGTAATTCCAATTCCATAACAACATCTTCTCATCATTGTTTTACTGTGATAAAAATTTCTATGTGTGTATGGATGTACTGGTTCAAATATTGCAGGTAAAATACTTCCTATTGCTAAAAACAAAGTATAAAATATTGGTGTGATAAAACCAAGTTTACCAAAAACTACAGCACCAGCTACAAAAATCAATAGTGCAATTCCAAAATGATCTGCTTTTCTTGGCATTTTCGTACTAGAAAGGGGGTGACATTTAAATAGCTTATTGAGAAGTAGGAAGATTTTTAAATTAATTAAGGTTCTCAATAAAACCTATGGACGGATACAAACAATTAAGGGAAGCGAAAAAAGTATTAATTACAGCGTTGGATAATAGGCAAAGAGTTTTTCAAAATTCATATCGTGGTGAAAGAAAACTTGGTGATTTGTCGAATATGGTTAAACAATTAAATAAAGTTGTTTCAATGGTAGGTGATGAATCAGTTAGGATGATGTTACTTGAAGAAGGGTTATCTAATATTCAACAAGATAGTTCTTATTATGGGGTTTCATATTTTATTAACAAACCAACTCAAAGAATATTTATGTTTGTTGATGGTAAAGTATATAAAAAATAATTTTTTATTTTTTTGCATAACATTTTTATAACTTCTTTAGTTTTTTTGAATTATGCCCTCGTGGCTCAGAGGTAGAGCGTTGCATTGGTATTGTTATTTTATGATAAAATAACATCACAAAAATGCAGAGGTCACGAGTTCAATTCTCGTCGAGGGCTTATGATAAAAACAAAAAACCCCTTTATACTAGCACCAATGGCAGGAATTAATTCAACAGCTTTTAGACTATTATGTAAGGAAAATGGCGCAGATGAAATCTTTACTCAAATGTATGATGTTGATTTAATTTCTACAAAAACAAAAGAAGAAGTTAAAGAATTATTTAATCTTAAAGATGAAGAAAAACCAATTACTATTCAGCTTAGTGGATATGATGTTGAAAAATTTAAAGAATCAGTAAAATTGGTTGAAGATTTTGCAGATAGAATAAATCTTAATGTCGGCTGTATTGAAAATAGATATTTAGATAGAAATGCAGGTGCCGCTTTGGTAAATGATTTGGATAAATTGCAAGAAATAATTAAAGCAATGATTGAATCAACAAATAAACCTGTTGATGTTAAAATCAGAATTGGTTGGGACGGTCAAAGTATCAATGGAGTTAATATTGCTAAAGCTGTTGAAGATGCAGGAGCAACAAGAATAATAGTTCATGGAAGAACTGCAATGCAAAAATATGCTGGAAAGTCTAACTGGACTAACATAAAACAAATTAAAGAAAAAGTTTCAATTCCAGTAATTGCTAATGGTGATGTTAAATCTTATCAAGATGGTTTAGATTTAATGGAAAAAACTGGTTGCGATGGTGTTATGATTGGTAGAGAATGTAAATATCGACCATGGGTTTTTATGAATAAGGAATTAACTCAAGAAGAAATCATTAAACAAATTTTAAGATATATTGAATTATATGAAAATTACGAAAATAGAAGTTCTTTAGATGAAGTTCGTGATCAAGTATTTAGAATGACCAGAGATATCGATGTTGAAAAAGATAAATGGGCAGTAAAAGATTGCGAATCTATTGAAGTAGTTAAAGAATTTATAAAAAATCTTCTTTAAATTTTTTTTAAGTCTTTTATTTACAATAGTAAAACTTTTAAACTAAACATAAATTCTAAAGAAGTATGCCTCCTTGGCTTAGTGGCTATAGCGGTCGCCTAGTACTTGAAAATTATGGATTTTCAACTCCTCATTTTCAATAAGAAAGCGACAGGTCCTGAGTTCGAATCTCAGAGGAGGCTTTAAACTTCTAGTTCAACTCTCAAAGGCCCTTTGTGGGCTACAATCTTTTTATAAAATGTTTCTTGGAGAAATAAAATGTGAATACATGAATGGGATAAGAAACACGAATCTGTGTTGAGAAATTTGAAGAAATACAATATATCGGCAAAGAATAAAGAGTTGATCATGAAATTTCATGATGACTTGGTTTTAGAAAATCTATCTAAACCACGATTAATATTGTATGTTACAAAGATGAGACTTGTTGCTAGAAGTTTTAATAAGGATTTAGACAAAGCAACTAAAGATGATCTTAAAAAGTATGTTAGTAGTATTCAACAAAAAGATATTTCTGTTTGGACTAAGCAAGTCTATAAAGTCGCAGTAAAACGATTTTATCGGTGGCTTGGAAAAGAAATTGGTGAAAATGAAAAAAGTGTTGGTGGATCAGAATGATTAATGATATTAAGGAAATAATTGGAATAATATTCGTGATAATAGTAGGTGGAATGTTTTTAGGGGCTTTTGCATCATCATTAGAAAATGAAATAGTAAGTCAATTTACAAGTTTAGGTATAACATTACTCGTAATTAGTGGACTTGCTGGAATATTTGTCATAATAAGGAATTGGGCAAGATAAATCTTATTTCAAACCAACATAGCAACATATTTCATTGCTTGTCCTAAATCTTGTTTTATTGAATTGTTACTTGCACCTTTAATTGCCAATTTGATTACTAAAAATAAGGTGTAATCTACCATTAAAAAGCAAGCAATCGTTACTACTTTTAAAAGACTAATCATCCAAAGCTTTAAATAGAAAATATGATTCTCCTTTTTTATGAGATATAAAATTGCAATAGCTACTATGACTCTTGATAGAAAGGGAAATGCAGAATTAATGGAATCTGCGTTAGATGTTTTATCCAAGTTACCTTACCCAGTTTATGTTTCTGATGGGGGAAGTTCAGAAAGGTTTGTTCAATCCTTAAATAAAATGGGGCATAACGTAAAATATGTTCCTGGTGGCTTAACCTATCAACATAGAGATGCAATATCAAGAGCATCCAACTCTGGACAAATTGTATTGTATACTGAACCAGACAAATATGATTGGTTTTGCAATGGTTTAGAGGAAACAGTTAAATTATATGAGGCTGACAAACAAGAATTTGCAGCAGTGGGTAGAACTCCGGATATATTTCGGACTTTTCCAACACACCAACAGAAATGGGAAAAAAGAATGAATGGAATAATCACAGAAAAAGTAGGCGTTAAAGGGGATTTTATTTATGGACCAAAATTGTTCCCACAATCTCTTGGACATATGGTTGAAGAAATAGATGAAGATATTGGTTGGGGAACTCTAATGTTTCTTGTTGGACGGGCAAGTAAAATAGGTTTACCAATTAGAAATATTTATACTGCAAATCAATGCCCTTTTGATCAAAGAAATGATGATAATGGGAATTATAGAAAAAAACAATTTAAAGATAATAAAAAAGGATTCAATCTAGGATTAAGATGAATTATTCTTGCTCTTTATTTTTTAATTTAATTGAACTTCGTTCTTGATGTACGGTTAACTCAAAAACTCTGAAATTTTCCGTAATGATAATAGAATAGGTTCTAATGAATCAATTGTAATTATATAAACTCTATAATCACTTTGATCATAAAAAGTTGTGTCAATAACATGCATTGTGTTTGTGGGAACAACTAAGAAAATGTCTTTTTTAACATCTGTTTTTTTTGCATATTTTTTTATAGACTCAGAGGAGTCTTATTATTCTCATTTAAATTTTCTGAAAAGTTTTATAAATTCAATTCAATTAACGTATTTATAATGGGCGTACATACAGGTTTACAAGTCTATCAAGCAGGAAAGGACTATTTTATTGCTTCTGGATTAGAAGATGCAGAATTATATTCTAGAGAGAATAATATTGATGATCCTATGAAATTATCTGCTGGTGTTTGGTTTTCTCAAGGGGTATTTGATTTTTTAAAAACAATTCCTTTAAAAGATATAAAAGATGGAGGTATTTTACCTGGAAGAGGTCTTTACAAAGTTTCAAGTTCAGATACTACTATGTTTCATGAGTCCGTTCCTGATTTTTTAGTTAATGCAGAAAATCCTTTTAGCGCACTAGAAATAATTGTTGGTCTTTGCAAAAGAGAATCTTGGAGTTTTTATCCTACTTATATGGTGGAAATGTTGGACCCTGGAACAAGGTATACTTCTGAAGCATTAGGTAAGTTAGTTTCTGACATACATAAAAGTCAAGAATAAGAATATTTTCTATTAAAAATGAATCAAATTAGAATTTCAGTAAAATAAGAAAGATCGTTTAAGTTATACCGTTTGGTGAATGTAATGAAAATTTAATCGCTTTAATTTTTGTTAAAAAGTAAATTATTAATTTAATTTTCCTATTTTAAAACAATTTCCTTGGTCTTCAATATGTTTAACTAAGCTTTCACTTTTACTTAAAGGGGTTCTAACTCGTTTCATAAATGTCGTAAATTCTTTTATAGAAAGTTCATAAAACTGTTTTATGTGATAATTTGTTATATTTTGTGAAATTGTTATCCCATAAGTACTAAAAACAATTTGTTCTTGTTTTTCATATCTATAAACAAAAGCACTATATTTTTTATTATGTCTTGCATCTGGTTTAAAATTATCATGTTCAATTACTATCCTTCCATAAAATTGATCATTAAGTTGATAACCAAAAACATCTCCTGTTTCAAGAATTGGACCTATGATTGGAGTATTATTGTGAAATTCTATAAATGAATCAACACTTTCAGAATCTGAACAAATTGCATCACAAATTGTGCACTGTGGTAATTGTCTGATGTTATCATTCATATTTTTTGGAAATTTTGATATAATTATAAATCTTATTGATTATAATAGTTTATTATAGTAATACTTAAAAATGTAATAAATAAGTCTGCATTATGTCCAAAAACTTTGTTTCTGTAAGTGCTGTTACTGATTCTTATCAACTTTCTAAAATTGCTAAAATTTACCGTGAAGAGCGATTTGATTTTCCTTTAGTTATTGGTTATCAAACATCTAATAATAATATTAATCGTGGAACTAAAAATAATAGACAACCTTTATTTAGTGATATTGGTGAACTTGATAGAGAAACAAGAGACCTTAGATTAATTACTGCAATTCATTATTATACAAAAGATAATTCTACTATTGTTAAAGATTTAGAAAAAGTTATTGATACTGGTGTTGATTCATCACGAGCTTTAGTTCAGTTTAATACCTTACCTCCTACTGTTGAAATATTAAAACAAGTAAAAAATATGGGTTTTGACATAATTTTCAATGTTGCAGTTTCAAATAAAAAAGATGGTGGGTATGCTGTCTGGAAAGGGGATAATACTCAAGATGTTTCAACAGGTGATGTGACTTTATTAGTTCAACAAGTTTATGAAAGAAAAGAATGTATTGATTATGTTATGTTTGACCCTAGCCACGGTACTAACTTAGACCTTGATTTAAATAAAAATAATTTGGCAATAAGATTTGGAAAAGAAATTGAAAAGATGGGGAAAAGTTTAGTCTATGCTGGAGGAATTAGTCCATCTAATGTTCAAAAAATTACAAAAACTTTATTTACTTTTTTTCCTAACGGTGTTAGTATTGATACTGAAAGTGGAGTGAGAGTTGATGATTTTTTATATTTTAATTTAGTTAGGGGATATTTATTAAATTATCTGGAAGCTATTGAAAGTTAATTAATATTTTATAATTTTAATTAAATTATTAATTTATTTAATTTTATGCATAATAAAATAAGTATAAAATGCTGCTAAACCAATAATTATCCAAAATAAAATTATATTAATTTTTCTCATAGAAAATAAAACTAAATTAATTACTACAATAATTGTTATTGCTAGTGAGAGGGGTGCTTTTAAAATCATGATGCATTTGTTTTTTGATGTTGACCTATGTAACCTACTACTATTTTTTTCTCATTTTTATCAAAGAAAAATCCAATTCTAATCGTTTCCTTTGGATCTTTAGAAGTTCCTTTTCCTAAATGTTCTTTTAATGCTTCATTTTTGCCTTTCCATTGAACAAAATAATCATCTGGATACTGTCCCATGGTAATTTCACTTTGATTAGGTTCATAATGTAATTCTGTACTTGCAAAACTACTCTCTTTTAAATTTATATTTAATGATCCTGTTTTTGAAGAATGGTATGCTGTAGCTAACCATTCTAATCCCTTAAACACTCTTTCTGGATTTTCATATGGGCATTTTTTTGGACCGCTTTTACCTTTTGATACAAAAACCACTTTGCCATCATCGTAAATTGTTTTAAATTGATCGACAGCATTTTCAACAGAAGTAAAAACAGTTGGATCTTCGTCAGTTTCACCTTTTTGCATTGCAATCATAGAATTTCTTAAATTTTCAATTTGTTGTTTATAATTATGAATTAATGATGCTTGTTGGGAACTTTCACCTTCAAGCTCTTCAACTCTCTTGGTTAGTTCAACATTTTCATCTGCATATAAGTTTGCTAAACCTTCATAATCATTTGAATTTTCAACTTCAGAAATTCGGCTTTTTAATTTAGTTCTTCTTACCTGTTCAATTGATAAAGGACTTGCAGTTCCTATGCTAAACATTGAAATAGTTTTTAATATTTCATTGGAAGTATTTTTGCCAACATTTTTTTGAAGCCAAAAAGGATGATATATTTCATTTCCATTCTGAGCAAAAGGCCAATATATTCTGATTGCTCCGTCCCAACAATTCATTGATTTTGGAATCATATTTTCCATTCTTAATGAAAAATGTTTATCTCTTTCAACGTAAACTTGTGCAACACCTGCTAATTTGAAAGCTAAATATTCTGCATCTAATGAGGGTTTATTATTAAATCTGTCACAACTTGCAAGAACAAGTGGAATTCTTCTGTTAGGGTCATTTAATTTATATATAAATTCTCTTACATCATCTCTTTTAAGTACAAATGGTGAAGTATTTAATGAATAATCTCCTACATTACAAGTGAAATTTTTATTTAATGAAGGTACTAAGCTTGGTCTTGTAACAAAGAAACTTCTTGGTCTAATTGTTCCATTAATCCAGCCATTAGAAAGTGTAATTGATGTTTTAACTTTTTTGTTGTCATCTGACGCAATCATTGAGACTTGCCAGTTAAATTCTGGATCATCTCTATCTGGATGACTTAATTGCATGCCAAAAAGTTTTGTAGCTTTATCATGAGCTGATACGGTTTTAACAACAGTTTTGTTATTTGTTGTATTAGATTCATCATGAAATGAATCGGGTAAATTAGGTACTTGTTTAGAAGCCCAATCTTTTGTAATTGCTATAACATCTTCTAAATTAGAATTTGTAATGTCAAATACTGCCTTATAAATTGGTCTCATATAAAAAAGAAAAAAAACATTTTATATAAAGTTTTATTATTTTATATTCCTGGTTGCTTCTAATATTGGCAAGTTTGCTTCTGTTGGTATGTAAATAACTTCACTACTACCGTCTTGTAATCCTTGAATCCATAGATACCTTAAGTATGCATCATTTTCTTCTAAGCTATCTCCAATAATTTTATTAGCTTTTGCAACTCCTTTTGCACGTTCAACTTCTGCTTCCGCTCTTAATGTTGCTGATTCTTTTAATGCTTTAGCTTCTTCAATAAGAATTTGTTTACTCCATTCAGCTTCTCTTAAGTTTGCTTTACCTTTCATTTCTAATGAATAAATTTTGTATTGTGGTATTCCCCATAAAACAAAACCCATTATTAAAATTGCTATTATTACTAATGCTCCTGCAGATAAAACACTTTTATTTGTCATATTTTCACCTCTGATTGTTTTTATTTTTTTAAAACCTATAAATTTTTCGAACATGCTTTAATAAAACCATAAAATAATGGTGCTGGATCATTTAATCTTGATTTAAATTCTGGGTGTCCTTGGGTTGCTACAAAAAATGGATGATCTTTTAATTCAATAAATTCCATTAGTTTTGTTCCATCTTCTCTTAAATGATATCCTGAAAAAACCATTCCTTTTTCTTTTAATTTTTCAACAAATCTTTCATTCACTTCATATCTGTGACGATGTCGTTCTAAAATAATATCACTTCCTTTTAGAGTACCTAATCTGAAATTATCTTTAATTGTAAGTATTGCTGCTTTATCTCTGTCAAGTCTTCCAGTTTCTTGATATAGTGAATAAACTAATGATTCTGGGTTTAATATTGCAGCATAGCTGCCCAATCTCATTGTTCCGCCATAATCTTTTTTATTCATTGTTTCAATTTGTGATTCTTGAATGTCAATAATTGGATAGTTTGTTGATTTATCAACTTCGGTTGTATTAGCACCTTCCATTCCACATTTATTTCTTGCAAATTCTATTAATGCTAATTGTAATCCGTAACAAAGTCCTAAGAATGGAATTTTATTTTCTCTTGCAATCTTTATGGCTTTAATTTTGCCTTCAACACCGCTACTACCAAATCCTCCAGGAACTAAAATTCCATCATACTCTTTTATATTTTCTTCATTAAGATCTTGCGCATTAACCCAACTAATTTCAACATTAGTATCTAAATTTGCTCCTGCATGTTTTAATGCTTCATTGACAGAAATATAAGCATCTGCTAAAGTGAAATCTCCAATATTAATATATTTTCCAACCATGGCAATCTTTACTTTTTTAGAAGGATTAACCATTTTATTTACTAAATTTTCCCAATTTGTCCAGTCGGGTTCTTTAACTGGTTGAAGATTTAATTTCTTCATTACAATTTTGCCTAAATTTTCTTTTTCTAAATTTAAGGGTATTACATAAATAGTATTAACTGTTCCTTTGCCTGTAACATCTGGCATGGATATGATTGAATCTGAACTAATATTTGCATAACTTTCAATTTTTTTCTTTCTTGGTCTATCTAATGCTTTTGGTCCTCTACAAAAAATTAAATCAGGTTGAATCCCATTTTCTCTTAATAATTTGATTGCTAATTGGGTAGGTTTTGTTTTCATTTCATCAATGTGTGATGGAACGGGTAGGTAACTAACTAGAATGTACATTAAATTATTTTTTCCAATTTCGTTTTCTAAACTTTTAGCAGCAAATAAAAATGGGATATTTTCAAAGTCACCTACTGTGCCGCCTATTTCAATTAAACATATATCAAAACCTTCTGATGCTTTTTTAATTCTTCTTTTAATTTCATCAGGAACATGTGGAATAAATTGAACTGTTTCACCTAGAAATTCACCTTTTCTTTCTTTTTCAATTAGAGAATGATAAATTTGACCTGAAGTAATATTATTAAATTTGGGAATTTCTTGACTTAAAAATCTTTCATAGTTTCCTAAATCTTGATCAATTTCACCGCCATCTTCTGTAACCCAAACTTCACCATGTTCGGTCGGTCTCATTGTACCTGCATCAAAGTTAAGATAGGGGTCTATTTTAACAGCTGTAACTTTAAATCCATAATTTTGAAGAATTTTACCCAAAGATGCGGTAGAGACTCCTTTTCCTACACCACTAATAACTCCTCCTACAACAACAATATATTTAGTCATTAAGCACCTTTATTTATATTATTAGTTCAATTATTTAAAAATTTTTATGAAATAAAAAAGAAGGTTATTAAAAAGTTGCATAAGTTTTTTAAATGATTGTAAATAAACATATTAAATGAGACGAGTTGTGCGTTCTGCACCAGGAAGAATGGCTTTAGTTGGTAATCCTTTTGACATTTATGGTGGTAAAACAATTTCTTTAACATTAAAAGATTTAAGAAGTGTTGTAGAAGTAATGACTCCTCCAATTTCAAAGCACGGTAAGAATAAACAAGTAATTCATTCTGATATTTTTAAACCAGGTAACCAAAGAAAAGCTCAAAGAAGAGAGTTAGAATTTGCAACAATTGAAACTTTGGACTTACAGCATCATTGTTTTGAACATTATGATGGAAGTAATATGCCCTATGAATCTGCTCTTGCAAGATCTACTGCTGCTGTAGTAGCAATGATAAAATCTTATAATAAATTATTTAGAAGAGGTATTATGTCAAGATATGTAGTTGCAGAACGAGCTTGGGCAGTTGAAAGAAAGCTCGGTGTTTGTGGTGGACAAGAAAGATATGCTGTAGCTTTTGATGATGAAGAATTACCAAATGATGAATTAGAAAAATTATTGTTAGATGTAAAAAATCATAAAAAAATACATCAATCAAGACCAGGTAAACTTTTTTTTATGGATTTTGCTGGAAGAGAAGATCATCATTTTACTGGAAATTATGCTCATATTGAAGACTTGAAAGTACCTAAAATAAACTTTGCAATAGCTTATTTGCCTGCTGAAAAGCATAGAATGAATTCCTTTAATATTCATCAAGAGTTACGTGAAGAATATCTTAATGGTAGCAGAGATTTAATTAATGATTTTAGAGATAATTCTGACAAAAATACTTTGCAGGCTTTCAAAACTTTAGATGGAAATTTTAATCCTGAAGTATTAGCAAATTGTATGACTGAATCATTGAATTGTAGATTTGAAATGTATAAGGCTGTACTTGGTTTAGAAGATGATTTAATTACTCAAGATGTGTTTGAAATGATTGATGTTGCTAAGAATGCTGGAATTAAAGGTTATAATCAACCCGGTTCTAAATCTTTGTGTTTTATGTATGAAGATAAAAAACAATTACAATATTTTAAAGATGCAGGCTATGAAATAATTAAAGTAGTACAATAAATTTTTATAAGATTATATTTTTAATTTATTTTATGGGCTTGTGGTCTAGCGGCTATGACATCGCCTCGACAAAATATTTTATTTCGAAGTGGCGGGAATCAAGGGTTCGAGTCCCTTCAGGCCCACATTTAATATTTCGACACATTTAAATACTATTAAATTTAAAATTCTATTAAAAAAAGAGGTTTTGATGAGAGCAAACAATAATAAACATAGAGAGATTTTCTTTTATATTAGTTTTTCTGTAATTATAGTTTTAGCAATATTTTTTATAATGCCTTTTATTAAAGCAATTCTTGCAGCATTAATTTTAGCATTTGTTTCTTATCCACTTCATAATTTTATTAAAAAAAAAATAAAATCAGAAAGATTTTCTGCAATTATTGTAACTTTGATTGTATTTTTAATTATTCTTATACCGTTTGCATTTGTTTTAAATCAGATGGTTAAAGAATCTACAGTATCTTTTATTTCATTAAAACAGAAAATATCCGTTACGCCCTCGGAATGTGTTAATCAAACATCATGTCAAGTGATTAATTCTTTTAAAACTTTTATTTCAGATCCAAAAGTTCAATATTATTTATCATCTTCTCTAGAAAAAGGATTAAATTACATTACTGAAGCGGCATCTTCATTTATAATTTCACTTCCTAAAGTTATTATGAATGTTTTTATTACACTTATTGGTTTGTTTTATTTTTTAAAAGATGGCCCATTATTTATTAACAAAATACGAAATCTTCTTCCTGTTAAAAAACAAAATATTGATTTGTTATTTAGTCGTTTTGTTAATATTAGTAAATCAATTGTTTATGGTTATGTAATGACTGCAATAGTTCAAGGTTTTACCGCATTAATTGGTTTTTTAATTGCTAATATGATCTTTCATCCAGGACCAGGTCTTAATTTAATTAATACTCCCATTTTATGGGCTATAATATTAGCATTTTTGTCAATGGTTCCAGTACTTGGAAGCGGTTTTGTTTGGGTTCCAATGTCTGGAGCTTTAATTTTGCAAGGTTATTTTGATTCTAATTCAACAATGGTATTTGGAGGAATTTTTATTTTCTTCTATGGATTAATTTTGATTTCAAATATTGATAACGTTGTAAGGCCAATTTTATCTGGAAGAAAAGCAAAAGTTCATCCATTATTATTATTTTTAGGAATATTTGGTGGATTGTTTGTTTTTGGATTTATGGGTATTTTAGCAGGACCATTAGTATTAGCATTATTATTAACATTTGCAAAGATGTACGAAGAGGGAAAAATATGACAGAATTTAAAGTTAAAGACATAGACATTTCATCTGGTGGAATATTAATTGCAATAATTAATCATGATGATGCAACAAATTTAGATCTTCATCATGGGGATAGAGTTGGATTAATTAAAGGTAATAAACATGTTCATGTAATTATTAACATTGCAGAATCTGATAAAGCAATACCAAAGGGACAGATTGGTTTGTTTGAAGAAGTATTAGATTTATTAAAAGTTAGAAGTGGACAAATTATTAAGTTAGTTAATGAAGGAAAACCAATCTCCGTTCATTATATTAAAGAAAAATTAAATGGCAAGGAATTAAATTATAAAGAAATTAAAGAAATAGTTCAAGATATTGTTTCTGGAAAATTGTCTGATGTTGAGATAACTTATTTTGTTTCTGCTTCATATATAAATGGTTTAACAGAACGTGAAACTGTTCATTTAACAAAAGCAATGATTGAAACTGGTGATGTTTTAAAATTAAAAAATGAAATTGTTGTTGACAAACATTGTACTGGTGGTGTTGCTGGTAATAGAACAACTATGTTAATTGTTCCAATTATTGCTGCTGCTGGAATAAAAATTCCTAAAACTAGCTCTAGAGCAATAACTTCTCCTGCGGGAACTGCAGATACTATGGAAGTATTATCAAAAGTAGAATTTCCACTGCAAAAAATGGAAAGAATTGTAAAAAAAGCTAATGGATGTATTGTGTGGGGAGGAGCAATAAATTTGGCTCCTGCTGATGATAAAATTATTAGGGTAGAAAGTCCATTAAGAATTGATGCAGAAGGTCAATTATTAGCTTCTATTTTAGCAAAAAAAGGTAGTGTTAGCTCAACTCACGTTTTAATAGATATTCCTGTAGGTGGTCAAACAAAGATTTCATCAAGAAAACAAGGTATTTCATTAGGAAAGAAGTTTGTTAAAATTGGTTCAAAAATCGGAATGAAAATTGAATATATAATTACAAATGGAGATGAACCTATAGGTAATGGGATTGGTCCTTCATTAGAAGCAAAAGATGTTTTGAAAGTTTTGCAAAGATCTGATACTAGGCCTTTAGATTTAGAAAAAAAATCAGTTATGATGTCTGGTAAAATTTTTGAGATGGCTGGAAAATGTAAAAAAGGTAAAGGTGCTAAAATGGCACAAGAGATTTTGGATTCTGGAAAAGCATTGGATAAAATGTTAGAAATAATTAAGATGCAAGGTGGAAAGAAAATTCATTCTTCAGATTTGCCTGTTGCCAAATTGGCTTATGATTATTTAGCTAAAAAAAGTGGTAAAGTTAAAGATATTAATAATCACGTCATTTCTCAAATTGCAAGATTTGCTGGTGCTCCTTTAGACCATGATGCTGGATTGTATCTTTATGTTCATGAAGGTGAAAAGGTTATTAAGGGTGATAAATTATTGACTATTCACGCTGAAAATGAAGATAAGCTTAATTTTGCAAAAAAAGTCTTATTTAGTGGAAAAGCAATTCAATTGAAATAATTTTTTTTTAAATTCTATTTTAACCATAGTCTTTATAAAACACTTTAAAAAACATAGTTTAGATTATAATAAAATGACTACTGTTAATATTAAAGGACATGAAATTAAGATTATGCCAATTGGTAATTCTTTTAGTAGAAGGGCTGTACAATATCATAATAACATCATTAATGCTTTAAGAAAATTGGGTCTTACTGAGGATGATGTTGAAATTAAAATGGAAAGAGTTGCTATAAAAAGAGTTCCTGCATCAGCATCATGGTATTTTGAAGGGAATCATATGCATTTTAGTTATAGTTCATGTAATAAGTTTGTAGAAAATCTTTATGTTGTTTTAAGAGTTATAGAATGTGAAATTGAAGCATTAATTAATGAAGAAAAAACAGTTGAAGAATTTATTGACGATTTTAGTGAAGATTCTGATATAACTCAACAAAGAAAGCAAGCAAGAGAAATTCTGGGTGTTGATGAAGATTCAACTGATTTGGATTTAATTAATAAAAAGTATAAACTGATGGCAAAAGATGTTCATCCTGATATGCCTAATGGTTGTGTTGAAACTTTTAAAAAAATTAATCGAGCTCATAAAACTCTAAAAAGAGAGTTGGCATAGCTTGTTTTATAGTAATTAATAAAGAACATTTAAATAGGGTGAATTAAAACTAATAAAAATGGTAGAAAAATTCAAATATATGTTGGCTCCTTTAGAGGATTATACTGATTCTTGTTTTAGAAGTATATGTAAAGATGTAGATATGGTTTTTACAGAATTAGTTAGTATTACTGCACTAGTTAAAAAAAATAAAATTTCAATGGAAAGAACAAAATTATATGATGAAACTCCTACACAAATTCAAATTTTAGGTCAAAAAGAAAAAGATTTTGAAAAGTTTTTAGAAACTTTTGAGCCTGGACCTGGATTTAAGGGTTTTAATTTAAATTTAGGCTGTCCTTCTCCAAGTTTTGTTAATCAGGGACTAGGATGTGCTATGATTAAAAGAACTTCTAAAGTTAAAAGAATCGTTGAAATGTTTAAAGCAAAAGGCTATCCAATTAGTATTAAAATGCGTCTTGGATTAAATGAATATGAAAAAAAGAAAAAAGTATATCTTAATTTAATTAATGAAGTTGATGCAGATTTTTTTGTTGTTCATGCTAGACATGGAAAAGAAACTTCTTCGGATAAACCTGATTGGAGTGTATTTAAAGAATGTGTTGAAACTGGTAAAAATATTATTGCAAATGGTGGCATTAAAACAAAAAGAGATGTTGAAAATTTGAGTTTTTGTCAAGGTGTAATGATTGGAAAAATTGCAGTTAATGACCCGTTAATATTTTCTAAACTTAAAGGATTGCCTATTGCTTCAGTGGAAGATTTGTTTGATGAATACGAAACTTTAGCAGAAGAAAGAGGTATTAATCCAAGATATAAAAAGAATATATATAAGCGTCAAAATGATTAATTTTTAGTTATTTCTATTCCAAAGAAGTTTTTTGCAATTCTATTATATACTGATCTCTTTTCTCTTTCATTAGTAAATCTTATTAAGCTTTCTGTAAGGTCTGTTTTATATACTGTTTGTAATTCTTCAAAAAATAGTTGAGCTGCAAGTCCATCGTCAGATTCAGTTTTACTGTAATATAATAATCTTGAAAATGCATCTTCTGCAAAGTCAACTTCTGGATGAGTTTGACAACCATAAACCATAAATGTTAAAAGTTTTTGTTGAATATTTCTGCTTTTATTTTCTTTAATATCTTTTGGACTATTTACATCAATAAATTTTAATTCTGGAAATAATCCATAACTTTGAATTCCAGCAATTGGTTGAAGTAAATGATTAGCAATATCTATACTAACTTTAGCATAAATTTCATTTCGATTTTTATGATTTTGATATTTATCTTCAAATTCTGACCATGCATGTGTATATGTTAATATTCTTAAATAACTGATGAGTGAATCAGGTTTTCCTCTTTTTGAAATAATTACTGATTCTGTGTAATTTTTAAGAGCAACTTTTACTAATTCTTTTCTATATTCGCATTTTTCAAAGAACATTTCGCCGCTTTTAATGTGATTTGGAAAAAAGTGATATATTGTTTTTCCATCTAATAGTGAATCTACTGGACCTTCTTCATCGTATACGAAAGAATCAATTTGAAATTTAGTTTTTTTTGGAAGATATTCTTCACTTAATATAACATCATCTAGATGAAGTTCAAGTTCGGGTACATTCGCATGTGTTGTTGCTGTCAAGCCTCCTGCGATTAAGGCTAAAAGTAAACTCTTTCTCATTTCTAAAAAGGTCTAATTTGGGTTTAATTATAAAAGTATTGGATGTTAGTTTGATGTACTGTTCTTTTGGTAAAAGATAAAATAGTTTAGGGTAAAATTTTGGTTTAATTGTGTTTCTATTCTATATATTGGATTATCTTTATAAATTAAGTTATATACCTATGTTTATAGAGGTTAAATGTTAATGAAATCTGTAAACAGTATTGATGATCTTATTGAAGATGGGTTGGATGTTAATGTTACAGAATTAACTATGCCTTCTTCTGTTTGGTCATTAGATGGAATTAGAAAATTACAATATCTTAAACAATTAACCCTTAATTGTGAAGTAGATAATTCTTGTGAAGATGATGTTGGGGAGATTGTTAATCTTTATGATGAATTTGAATTATCTAAGCATTGTGAATCTGTAAATGGAAAAGTAAAAAGAAGAAAAATATTGGCTGATTATTATAAAAATATAAAATCAGAATTAAAATCATTAAATGAAGTTGTTCAAGGAAATTCTAGTTTTAGTCGAAGAACAGGTTTTTTAAGTTTTTTTAAACGTTTAAAAGATAGGGAATTGATGGCTCGAGCTCGAAAATGCATTAATAATTATGACCTGAAAGGTTGTATGAATTATTTGAAGGAATTTCTTCTACTTTCTAAATTTGAGGAATCTAATGATCTTAGGGATGAAGTTGTAAAGGGAGTTAAAAGATATATACAATTTAATGAAGGATTAGATTTAAAATCCTATAGTCAAATTGATGATTATGTTGAATGTCAAAATTCTAAGGAATTTGGACTTATTGACAAAAGATTTAGTTCATCAATGTTTCAAGAACCTAATTCTGAAATTTCTGAAATTAATAGATATACTGCACTGAAAAATTCATCTTTTTCCAGAATTGAAGAAGCGAGGGATTATATTGAAAACAAATTAATTAATACTCCTACTTTTTCTGAATTATATGCTGCTGCTCGTTCTCTACCCATTCTTCCTTCACCACCTTCACCAATTCCTTTAAAACATTTAATTATTAATGCTGCGGATAATGTTTTTGTTTCTAACGAACAAAACATTCCTGGAATTGATTCTTCTTTGCAGTTTTTTAATGATATTAATTTAAAGAATTTAAGTATTTCAGGATATGTTCCTCATAGATTTTGTTTACCTATGTTTTTTTCTAAACATTTAAAGAAAGGATTACAAGTTCTTAATTTATCTGGGTTAAAATATTGCACTAAATTGAAGATTCCTAAAAGAATAGTAAAACTACGTCAAGAAAACCATTTTGATTCATTTTCTCCTATGTTTCAACCGAGGTCAATGAATGAACTTATTATAGGTAGTGATTTTCATTTTACTGAAGGAAAAAAAGAAAAAGTGGAAGTAATTAAACCTAAATTTGTTTTTAAATTTGATGATGGTTTTGTTTATGATATCAGAAAATTTGATCTTTCTTTTTTAAGGGATTATGAATCCATAAAAGAATTAGTTTTAGATAATTCAATCTATCGGGATCTTTCTGTTCTTTGTGAAGCACCCTTTGTTAAAAATAGAGTATTAAAAAGAGTATCTGTAAAAGGACTGACTGATATATTGAGTAAAAAAGTTGACAACGGTATGACTAATGGCCAGATATTAATGATGATTCATGAAAAATATGGTGTTGAAGTTATTGCTGATGAATTTCATTATAACCCTAGTTTAAAATCTAGAAAAGTTAGTTTAATTCATGATTTTTTTCAAAAATTTTATGTTGATGAAAATGAATTTGAAGAATATGTTGGTCGTGCCTTGATTGGTTTGGATAAATTTGAGGCAATGAATGGCGGATATAGTTCAGTTGCAGTTGTGGATTTAGATGAATGTGTTTTAAAGATTGGTACAAAAGATCAGATTGCTAAAGAATGTTGTGTTTATAAACTTTTAAAAAATACTTCTATTAATAATCTAGTTCCGTTTTTTTATGATTATGAGTTTGGGTTTGATGTTGGTTTGATGAAAATTAAAAAATTATTTCAAAATGATTTTATTCTGCCTGAATCTATTTTGTGTAGTCAAGAAAATTTAAAAACAAAAAGGATATTTCATAATTTAAACATTATGGCTCGTTTTCATTATGAGGTTACAGAAGAAGCTAATTGTGCTGGAATTGTATTTAAACCTGAACAATATGACAATTCAATTTCTAATCCTAATTTATTTCTTACAGTTGATCCTTTAAAAAATACTTATAGTGTATTTAAAGAACATTTGCTTTCTAAGTATCAACTGACTGAAATTGTTAAATATGTAAGTGATGTGGCAGATTATGTCTCTAAAAATGCAAAAGTTGTCATTCATGGAGATTATAAACCAGAAAATACGGATTTTAATTCCATTTATGATTTTTCTGCAACACAATTGGGTTGTGAACTTCAAGATATAATGCGATATCTTACAAGTTGTGCAATTGATTGCGGGGTGGAAGAGGCAAGATTTTGGGTAAAAGAGTATATTAAAATTCGTTCAACTATTGATGTTAATTTTAAAGATTCTGTAAATTATAGGCGTGAAATTCTTGAACGTTCTGATGACTTTTATCTTTTTGAAACTGCAGTATTTTATTCAAGATCTGTGAAAAGAGATTTATTAAACCCAGAAAAATTATTTGAAAGAGATTATTATTATAATAAATTAAATGTTTTAGTCTGAAATAATGGTCAATAATCTTGAAGCACAAGAATCAATTAATCTTCTAATGTGTAGTATGAGTGCTAAAATTACAGGGTCGTTTTCTTTAAATAAATTTAATAATTTATCTCCTTTAAACCAATCCGTTCTCATATCTTGTCTATAATCTAATAATTCTTGCAAGGCTTCATCAAATTCATGCTTATTATAAACATGATGAATTTGTTTTATTTTAATTAATATTTCATCTAATAATTTATTTAAATCTTTATTTTTTATTTTTTGATGATTATTTAAATATTGTCCTAAATTCCATAAAGATCCACTTATTTTTTCAAATCCAATAAAAAAAGTATAGACTGACTGTTTTTTTAATTCAGAGTAATCAAGACTATCCATTGCTCTTGTACAAAATTCTCTTGATTTTAAATTATTATTTCTCATAGAATCAATATCTTCAAAATTAAATTCATTTCCCGAAATTCCTTCTTGTATAAAATTAATCATTGTATTTATTGTTACAAATATTTTATTAATAAAAAAATTATATTCTTCTGTGTTGGATGATACTATATTTTTAAGAACTACTTTATTTGGTTCAAATGATTTAATTTCAACACCGATGAGCGTATTTAAAGCATTGTTAACTTCAGTAAGTGTTAATTTTTCTTTTGATTGTATTGTGATTTCATCATTTCCAGCTCTATATGCACCACCTATTGATGTTCTTAATATTGATTTTTTATTTATCTCTATTATTTTACTTTTTTTGTCTTTTATATTGTCTCCTTTTTGTAAAATTAGTTGGTCTTCTTTTTCATCAACATTTATTTCATCGCCTTTTTTAATTTGATTTTTTTTAACCCAATTAATTGGAAGACTAACAATAAGTGTTCCAGTACCAACTTTATTTACTTTTCTTTTCATAATTGTGGTAAGTTGGTTATATATATAAATGTTTTGCAAATATATTTATATAGGGTAGTTATATTGATAATTAATATATAATCAATATATTGTTTGGGATGTATATTTTATTCAATAATCAAAAATTTCAAGATAATATCAGCTTAAATCAATCAGATGAAGTAATTAATGTTACAATTGATAATTTTAAAATAGAAAATATTTCAATTCCTACAACTATTAAAAAATATCCTGAGGAATTAAAAGATACAAAAAGTTCTAGTGGAGGATCTTCAATTTCATCTAGTGAAAATCAAAATGAAAAATAAACTTAGATGGATGAATTAAATTTTCAAAATCTGAATTTACCTAATTTTCCAATATAATAATAAAAAAATTAATGTTTAAACATATGAACATCTCTTTGTGGATATGGTATTGAGATTCCATGTTTATCAAAGTTTAGTTTAACCTTTTCTTGCATGTCAAAAAATACATCCCAATAATCTTCAGCTTTTACCCAAACTCTAACAGTAAAGTTCACTGAATTATCTGCAAGTTCACCAACTAATACTTGGTAATCTGGTTCTTCTAGTATTCTCTTGTCATCAACAATTATCGCTTCAATAACATCTCTTGATTTTTTAATATCATCACCATATCCTATTCCGAAAACAAAGTCTACTCTTCTTTCTGGTTCTGTTGAAAAATTTACTAAGCTACCATTAGATAAGCCACCATTAGGAATAATAATTGTTCTATTGTCGGGTGTTTTTAATATTGTATTAAATATTTGTATTTGTGAAACTTTTCCTTTATGTCCTTGAGCTTCAATTACATCTCCAATTTTAAATGGTTTAAATAATAATATTAATACTCCTCCTGCAAAATTTCCTAAGCTACCCTGTAATGCTAAGCCTATTGCTAAACCTGCTGCACCAACAATGGCTATAAAACTAGTCATTTGTACACCAAACATTGATATTACTGTGATTATTAATAGTGCTTTTAATATAATTCCAACAAGACTTACTAAGAAATGTTCTAAAGTATCATCGACATGTTTTGTTCTCATAGATTTAGCAAATAATGATATTAAAATTTTGATAATAATCCAACCAAGAACTAATGTAATTAATGCTCCTGCAATTTTGGGCATATATGAAATACCTTGTTCTGTAAATTTATTTGTAATTTGTGTTAAATCAAACATTTTCCCCCCCTCACTGATATTATTTTAGAATTGTGTTAGTTATTAATAAAAGTTTTGTTTAAACATATTTTTGAAATAAGGTATATCTTGTATTTCCTATTCTGAATTTTGTAATTCCATCAAATTCATTTTTTTTAAAAAAATTGTATCCGTGCAACTTTTCTCTACAGATTGCTGTGACACTCGAAGATAAACTTGATTTTTCAAATCTTTTATCAATTCTTATTTGATTTATTGCACCATGCATAATTCTTTTTCCATAACCCTTTCTTTGAAATTGAGGACTAATTGCAATATATTTTAAATATAATCCATTACAGATATTTAATTCGTTTGTAGTTAATTGATGAGGATATTGTTTACTAAATATAATATTAGAAAATTTTACTGAATTATTTAAGTCAATTTCGCAATAACCTAACAGCTTGGAATCATCATTGAAAAAAACATAAGTTGTTTGAAGTTTCAATGGTGTGTAATCATTTAAAAAAGATTTATTGTGCAAATTATTAACATTATTTTTTTTAGTTGATTCTAAATTAATTAATTTTTCTAAGTACATAATTGACGATTGAAAAATATTAGTTTAAAAAGATATTTGATTTAATTATTTAAGAAGTTTTATAGTCACAATTGAGAAGAGTCATATTTTTTACATTGTGTATCGTATAAGCATACACTTGTTGTTGCTTCTTTTCCTTTTGTATAAAAAACAGGTAAATCCATTTTTACTGGTATTTCTTTTGCAGCATCACAAATGTCTGAATCATTAAGTGAACATCGTTTCCATTTAATATTTTCTGGATTGTCAATTGGTTTATCTTGAATATCTTTTAGTAAATCTTTAGTTATTGTGTCATCAATAGTCATAGTGATTAGTTAAACTCTGAATATTAAAAAGATATTGGTAAATAAAAAATGTTGTAGTTAGAAAGATTAATTTAAGACGCAAATTATAGTAAGTTTTAAATAAGTCAATTACTTATATTATTAAATGAATAGAATAAAAACTACTTTTTTATTATTAATGGTGTTTTTAGGTTTATTTTTTTTAATTGCTTGTGATTCTAATTTTATTGAAAAATCCAAACTTGATTTGATTGAAGACATTTTAATCGATTTTCAGAATACTCATTCATATACTTCTGAAGATGGATTTGTTTGTATAGATATGGCCATAAGTGTTTGGAATGAATTAGAAACTCAAAACATTACTTCTCGGATTGTTTTTGGAAATGTTGAAGAAAATTTATCTTTAGATAATTTAAATAATCGTTTGTCTGAAATCAATCATGCTTGGGTTTTAGCTGAGTATGATACTGATAAATGGATTGCTTTGGAAACTACTGGTGGATTTCTTGTAACAGAGCAAGATAATGAGTTATATTACAAGGGATATATTTTTGATAATGCAAGGTTAGGTAAAGAATTTAATACAAAAAGAATTGAAACGGGATTAATTGGAGAAGAATTAAGATTTTTAATTAATGACAGGTCTATTTTTCAAGAATCATTAAATAATATTTCTTCAGTTTATAATAATCTTCATTTAGAGATTATAAATTTAAAATTAAATTTGAGTTATTTTGAAGAAAATAATAAAAATATTGACGAGGGAATTGAAAATTTAAATTTTGAGTTGAGTAAATTTGAAGATCTTAAATTTGAATATTTAGAAGATAATGTAATTTTTAATGATAATTTAATTACTTTAAATGATGATCTGGATGATTTAGAAGAAGATTTAGAAAAAATAATTTTTGATTGGTTTACATTAAAAGATGAAGAGTTAAAAGAAGCAATAGTTCAAAAACAAAAAGAAATTGATAATGTTGAAGAAGATATTGAAAATAATAGAGAAGAAATTGAATATCTAAATTCAAAAATCAATTCTTATGATTATAAAATTTCTACAAGTAAATCTAATAAAGGGAGTTTTGAAGAAACAATTGAAATTACTGAATTAAAAATTCAGGATTTTTCTGATGATTTAAATGGATTAGAAACAAAGAGAGATAAAATTCAAGCATTATTTGATAATAAAGTGGAAGAAATAAGTGATAAGTGGGACGAATTAAATTTAATTTATGAAGACTTAGATTCTAATGAATTTATTAATGGTAATTAACAAAAATAATTAAATAATGGATTAATTAAATTATAATATTTAAATTTCTATAACATTCTTTTTTAGTTTTTTATTTTATAGATTTTAATATAAATTATATTGATAAAATAATTTTGTTTTTTAATGCCAATGTTATGAACATATAGGATAATTTATTCATCTTTAGATCGTGTGGGATGTAATCATAAGGAATTAAATTAATTTATTTTTTCTGATTTATAAATCCATATGTCTACAAAACAGAAAAGTATTTAAATGATGTAGACATACAAAATTATATGTCCTACACAGAGATACAAGAACGGAATGGAAAGAAATACTATTATCGAGTACAATCAATAAGAAAGGGTGAAAAAGTAGGTAAGAAAAGAATATATTTAGGTGCTGACTTAAAAGAAGATACTATTAAGAAAAAAGAACATGAAGCAGATATTGAACTGTTATTTTTATCAACATTGCTTTCAAAAGAACAGACAATTGCTTTGAACCAAATTAAGAAAGAAAGATCAAAATTAAGTTATGAGGCATTTATTTCATTATTTACATATGATTCTACAAATATTGAAGGTAATACTTTTACGTTACAAGAGACTGCACAACTTTTATTTGAAGGCGTTGCTCCAAGAAAATCTTTTAGAGAAATTAATGAAATCATTAATCATAAAGAGGCTTTTGATTATTTATTAAAGATTAAATTAGACATATCAAAAAAATTGATTTTTAGACTACATGAACTTGTTACTAAAAATACCTTGAAAGAAGATATTAAAGATCAGTTAGGTATTTATCGGAAAGTTCAAGTTTTTATAAGGGGAGTTAAATGGTTACCTTCTAAACCAAAAGAAGTTTCATCAGACATGACCAAGCTCTTTTCATGGTATACAAAGAATAAGAATAAATTGCACCCACTTATTTTGGCGGCATATTTTCATGTTCACTTTGAGATGATACATCCTTTTGTCGATGGAAATGGAAGAGTTGGACGTTTGCTAATAAATTTTATTCTGCATAAAAACAATTTCCCTATGGTTAATATACCTAATAATCAAAGGCACAAGTATTATGATGTATTAGAAAAAGCACAAGTTAAAGGTGAGTTAAAACCTTTTGTTAATTTCTTATATTTGCTTTTAATGAAAAACAAAATTAAGTTTTAAGAAACGTATCTTAGTGAAGAATGCTTCTTATTACGTAATAAGTATATGAACTCTTCCATTTTAGTGTGATAAAGAAAAATAAATAATCTTTTGATTGTCTAGGATAATTCTTATA
>CAZLQZ010000009.1:0-49929 GCA_964561995.1 uncultured Methanosarcinales archaeon
CAAGAGAATTATCACAACCACTTCCTATACAATCATAATTAAACCCGTTCCATTTAAGAGTTATCAAATCACTTTCTATACCACCACTATTAACACTTTTATAAGTCAGCGAATTTAATTCACCTGCACCACTTTCTGCATTTGGTAAATTATAATTTTCAGTAACATAAACTTGTACATCACCAGGAACCTCTCCGCCAGAAATAGTACTAAAATGTTTATTTACAATCATCAAACCAGATTTTTTATCAATTAAAGAATAAGCACCATTTTCTCCATATATTGATTGCATTTCAATACCAGCTTCATTTGCTGCAGCTCCCGGACCACCACTTGATTCAGACGAAGTAGATAATGGCGAATTAGATTGCGATTGTGATTGAGCAGCCTTTTTTGCAGCATCAGGAGTTTTATATAATCCTGAACTACCACTTACCTGAGGATTAATCATAGGATTATATTTTTGAAGATTGTAATTAGCTTCAGTCATGTAAAATTTAGTATCACCATCTGAAGAAGTAATCTCAACAACATCAAGATATTTATCATTTGTTTGTATAGAATAATCACCCCAACTATTAATAGTTACACCAGAAGCATCATCAAGATTAAGATCACCATTTGCAGCCACAAGTACAATAGGTAAAATCATCAAACCAACAATCATCAACACAATTATCTTTTTCATTTTACAATCAATCCATAAGCTTTTCCATCTTTAAACATTTTACTTAATCCTTCTAAAACATCAGTTCCAGCATATCCCGAAACAAAGGATATTCTCCAATCATAATTTAGCATCATCCCTACAATAACACCAACAACAATACCGATAAATGAGGTTAATAAAAAATAAACTAAATTAAATTTTTTTTTGTTTTTCATAGCTTTACCAAATCCTACTAAAGCTCTTACTACTCCTCCCAGTCCACCAAATAATGCAGCAGTTATATAATCAATCATTTTATAACTCCAAAATACCCCTTACCTTATTTATAAAATTTAAACTATTTTTTCTTACGTCATCAGCAATTCCTTTTTCAAATGATTCATCAATATTATAACTTGCCCTTTCTCTAAGAGATTTGGAATTTGTAATTATCTCAATATCGTCCTTATTTAATGCATTAGCAACAATTTCTAAATGTTCTTTTTCTAAAAGCTTGTTATCATGAAAATAATAATAAATTATAAAACATAATGTTGCAGCATGAGATTTAGACTTAAACTTTAATTTTGAAACAAGTGCCAAAGCTGCATGATAGGAAGCATAATATGAAGAATTAATTACCCAATCATAAAAAACATCATCAAAAAGAGTTCTTAAATCATCTTGTTTACTATTTAACCAATTTGATAAATTCGCATTATGTTCGGCCTTATTATAATGTAACTTTTCATTTCCTTCACTTTTTACGATTATTTCCTTGTTTATATATGAATCTAACCAAGCTTTACAATCATTTTTATTCTCAATCCAATTTCTCCAATTAGGCTTCTTCATTTTTTAATTCAACCCACCATTCTACACCATTAATGATTATTTTATTTCTCTTTAAATCTTGAAAAAACTTTTTCTTTTGATTATAAAAATCCTTTTTAAAAGTATCATAACCCAAATATACAGGAGATAAAACCACATCATATTTTAATGAGAACATTTTAGCTTTTTCTTCAGCTTCTTTCTTATCAACACCAACCAATAAAATGTCTACATCGGAATCTTTTGTAAATTCATTACGAGCATAAGAACCAAAAATCAATGAAATTAGCGGTTTTGTCCTTAAAGATTTAATAAAATCAAAAATCAAATACTGAATTTTTTTTGGAAAATCATTTAACCGAGAATATTCAACTAAATAAATATATGGAATTACCTCCCTCTTTGAATAATTTATTTCATATATTATGTTTCTTCCGTTTTTTTTATTTTTTAAAATATTTTTATTTTTATTAATAGAATTTTTAATTGAAGGCATTCCAAGTTTTAAATTTCTACTTAATTCTCTAGCATAACTTCCATTTTTTTCATAAATTTCTCTTAATAATTTTAAATCAGTACTCATGATACAAAACATATAACAAATGATATATAAAGTTTATCAATCATGCATATCCCCTCGCTGTGGATGAACTACCAGTTTTTTCAATTTCATCTAATGAATCTTCAAAAGCCGAACAATAATCGTCTTGCATACTCTTTGTTGACGTCCAAATTCCAGAAAGTTCTTCAAAAGTATTTAATGAAACACTTACAACATGCACAAATCTGCACATTGTCCATGCAGATTGAGTTGGAGGACATGCAAGATTAAAAACTACACCAATTAAAGCAAAAGGATTACTTAGTGCTTCTTTAACATAATTAACAACAGTATTAAATAAATTAACTGGAGCAAAAAAAGTAAAAATTGGACCTAAAAAGTATTTACAAGTCAGATAAGATTTTTGTTGTTCACAACCATAAGGAGGAATTCCATATTGTGTCATTTCGACTAAACAATAACCATAAAAACATTGAATTTGTCTGTATTTGTCCAAATTATTAATTATTCCAGGAATACACAATGAAGCCATCGAAAGATAAACGTTATCTTTTGTATTCATAAATTCAGAAAGTGTTGAACCTGTGACTTGTTCAATTTGTTCACCACCAAAACCGTCCATAGTTGATAAACTTTCCAACCAATCAGGTGTTTTTCCACCAATCCAATCAGATTTACAATTTACAAATTTACAAAATTTATTATCAGCAAGTTTAGAAAACATTGAAGGTTTATTTACTGCTACATCTGTTTTTGCTCTTGCAATAGTTCCACCAGTGTTATCAGGTATTTTTGAAACTCCACCAGAAATTATTGAAGCAGCTTGATTAATTGTACTTAATGCTTTACAAACATTAGTTGCAAGTCCTTCAATCATTTTCATTGTTCCAATAAATTTACCAAAACCTTCTAGCCATGTTTTTTGAATATCTTCAATTTCACTTGCCATACTGTCATCCGGCATTCCAAAAGGATTATTGAAAAATTTAACAGGAATATTTACAACTTCTGATTCTTCATTATCAATAATATTATATCCTACTATTGAGCTTAATTTTAATGTACAATTTAATTTTAATTCATTAACTAAATATTCATCTTGATCAAAAGTTAAAGTAATATAAGGATAAGAAGTTAAATCATTACTCAATTCTTCATCATCTAAATAACCTTCATCACCATCGCAACCATCTAGTTCTACATTTCTAATATACTGTTGTTCATTGGATAACGGAGTTAATGTTACAAAACAATACATCTGTTGATCAACCAATTCACCCATTGCTCTATCTAAATATTGGGGGCTACAAGTCACTTGAGAAGTCCAATAATTTGGTTCTTCTTCTTCATTAATACCATAAATATTAGGTATTGAAACTTCTTCTGAAATAATATTTCCAAAAGGGTCTTCAAAATAAAGCGTAATTGATTTTTCAAGAATGTTTCCCGAATTGGTAATTTCAACTTCCCATTCACAAACAATTTGGTCAGTATCAATATCAGAATCTACCGAACCATCTCCAGAACTTAACCTTTCAATTGTAGGTCTCCAACCTGAAACATCACTACCGCCTTCACAATCTGCTTCAATTAAACCTTCATCACTAATAATTGAAAAATCACCATATGCAAAAACATCAGTAAATTCTTCAATAGTTGCAATGACAATCATCTTATCACCGATTGAAGGTAATGAAGTTCCATTATATTCTTGGTCAGTTTCATTTAATATAACAATTATATCTGAAACTAAAGCAGACGATTTATCCGAATAAACTTGAAAAGAATAATCAGTGCCCATTAAGTTTCCTAAATCATCAGAAGAACTACCCAAAATTTTCACATAATTATATCCCTCATTAATAATTGGAATTTTTTGAAAAGTACAAATTCCTTGCACACAATCAATTGCTTTTACATTACTATAAGATGGATTAATATCAGAAAAATCAGCATAAACATTATCATTTTCATCAACACCAATCCCATCATCATCCATTTCAACAACTAATTGAGAATTAGTACCAAATCCAACTGCATCATTAAAAATAGAACTATTGGTAAAAACTTCTTCAACAAAAGGACCAGACCTATCAACAATAAATGATTTTGTTAATTCATATAAATCAGAATTTCCCAATTCGTCAATTAATTCAATTCCAATATTTAAGTCATAATCACCACCATCAATCATACTACCCAAATTAAGGTCTAAGGTTTTATGGCACGATAATGCAGTACAGTATGGAATTACCCAACCCATCCCTAGGGAACTTAAATCAACTCTTGTACTAGTTGAAATTTCTGTTAAATAAAAAATAAGGTCAACATTACTAATTGGTGCTTTGTAATATTCTACTTCAACACCATCTTTTTGAATATAAAAATCATCATTGCCTAAACTTGGAGCAGTATCATCAACATCAATAATTATTGAACGCTTTAATCTTGGAGTGTTATCAAAATTATCTACTGCTTCAAAAACATAAGTGTTTAGTCCTTCATCAGGATCCAAATCAGAAACATCAATTGATTCAGTAATTGTTTCACTACAAACATCATGATACAAACCAATTTCGTGAACTAAACTTGATCCTTTGTAAATATTAATTTTTTTAATTCCAGTACAATGAGCATTACATCCAGAAGTTGAACAAGAACCATCACTCAATTTAATAGTAAATATTAAAGTATCCTCAGAAGTAACTTCATTTTCATCGACAGTTACAGAAGTTACTGAAGCACCCAAAACATCAGGATAAAGACGAATCATTTCAGTTTCATCACCATTAAGAACAGTTGTAAAATCTAATGGTTCAGAAGAGTAAGTATCTTCATCTAATTCTAGTGTACATACATCACCATTACAATTAAAAATTCTATCGCCATAAAGTGGGTCATCATATACCAAAACTCCCTGACTAGTATCATAACTTGTAAACTCGACTTTTAAAGTAATATCATCAGTTTGTCTTATAAAACCTAAAACTTCATCTTGACCAAAACCTGTTCCAACCATGGTAAAAGCCAATGAAAATGGAATAGTTAAAACTAATAAAATCATCGACATTGCAATTAATCTTATTAATTTCATTTTATTTCAGGTATTAAATAATCTTGATATTGTCTTGTTAAATCAAACATGTCATTTAAAATATTTAAATCATCAACATTTGTATTATTTAAATCTTTAAGTTCTAAAACATACAATATAATTTCATTTCCATTTTTAATTTGTGACCTATAAAATCGAATAGGATTTCCTGCATCTTGCTCATCAATATAACCAAAGCTCACTCCTCCTTTAATTGATTTTGCCAAACCACCAGTAGGATTTTGTGCAAGATTTCCAAGAATGATTTCTTTAGAAGAATCAAGTTGTTCTTGACTTAAACTTGTTATATTTTCTAATGAATTTAAATAATTAATAGATAATTCAGGGTTTGGTTCTCCAAATAACTTTGCATCAATTAAATACAAACCATCAGTAATTGAATCACTAACCATTATATCACTACTATTAAAAAATAATGTAATTAATAATTCACCATCATCACCTTCAGAGTTAATTCTTTTAAGTGTAACTAAAACTTCTTCATTTTCTTCTAAATTATAAATTCCATTTTCAAGGGTACCATTTTTATTTGCTATAATTTTTCGAATAATAAAATTAAATTCTTTTTTTGTTCTCATCCCATTAATTATATATCCGTCAGCTAAAGGAGTAAATTGTACTAACTCATCCAAGTAACCGTCTTTGACAGCTTTAATCCATCCACTCAAAATTCCAGTTGGAACTTGGGTAATTAATGTTCCATTTGATGTTGTTTGTCCTAATGAACAAGACTGGTCACCAAACATTAAAACAATTCCAGCATTTGAAACTGGTAAACAATTTTCAAGGTTTTCATCACAATCATCACTAAAAATTTGAATTGTAACATTTTTATCTTTTGAATCACAAAATTTAGGGCCGTTATTAATTGCAGTAATTGGTGCAACATATGAAGTATTGATTGGTTCATTATCTCTTAAATTTCCTTCTAAAGCAAAATTAAAAACAAATCCATCACCATTAAAGGCAGATTCATCATTTAATGTAACAATTACTGGCCAAGAAACATCAAAAAAAGCTCTATATTGTTGAAATCCAAATTTAATAATTGAAAAATCAATACCTTGCAATTTAGGTTCAAATGTTCCAGATTCATCACCATTAATATTAAAATAAATATCATAAAAATTAAAATAATTAAAATTAACTTTAGTATTTTCCAAATTAAGTTCTGAAATTAATTCAGCATCATAATAATCATTTATTGGTAAAATAGTATTATCATACATTGCTTGTCGTGTAGCAGGAAATGATTTTGAAGTGTCAACAAAAATCCTATCGAAATTTTTTGAACCTTGAACTTGTAATAAATTTGTATAACTCAATAATTGTTTAACATTTTCTTTAACTTCTGGAATATCCCATTGATTTCCTGAATTACCAAACTCAAAAGTGAAATCGTGCATTGGAGGAAGTAAAGGATTATTGATGTTACCATTTAATACCAAAATAGTTTGTAAAAAGTGTTCAAGAAATTTATATTTAGTTTCAGATTGATAAATCATTTCAGCTAAAAGATAAGTATCTTCCAATCTTACAGGAAGAGTTATTCCAAAATTTTTTAACTCTTCTGTTTTATCACCCAATGAAACTTCTAAAGGATAATAAACATTTATTACAACATCCTTGTCTCGAATATAAGTAGTAGACACAGGCACTGTTTCTTTAGCAAAAACATCTGTACTTCTCTGAGCAAATATCGAAAAATCATCTAAACAAAATAATAATTTTTCATTAACATACCTATCAATTTGAGCTTCAAAAGACATTTCTGTTGACAATCTACTAGCGCCACTATCTTCACCACTTCTCAAAGCGAGTTTTTTAGAAGAAAAAGAACCATCTACACCTTCCATATACCACCAATATGGAACTGGAACTTTTCTTGAAGGATGTAAATATAAGGAATCTCTTTCATAAGCGTCCTCAAAACCAGGGTCTAAACCTACATTTCGAGGATCAAATCTATATTCACTATTAACAATATAACCACCTCGTTCACCAAGTATTTCTATTGCTTCTTGTCCTATTTGCCTAATACATGAATGAACATAATTTTGTACAGGAGAATATTCAGAAGATACATCATCTACTAAAACTGAATTTCTTTTTAATTCTTCAGGCCTTAAAACAAATAAGAACAATCCGATTACAAAAAGTAAAATAATGCCTACTATTATAAACAAAGTTACCTGTCCTCTGTTGTTCATATGCATATTTTTCATTTTCTAGTATATATATGTTTTTATTACAAACTAAGCTGTAATAATTTAAAATCCGTTTTTGGATTTTTATTTTTATCTAGCACTAAAACTTCTCGATAATAACTCACATGTTTCTCTTTTATAACCGTCAACGATTATTTCACAATTTGAATAATCATTAGTTTCATAGGAATAGGATACATAACAATCGTCTTTTACACCTGAAACTTCTATAAACTTACAATAAAATGATGAATTAGAACTTCTCATAATCCAGTAAAAACAAGTATCTTTCTTTTTTAATTCAACTAATGTATCGCATTCAGATGCTGCTTGAGAGGCTCCATCTTTTGCAACTTTATTTGGGATATATTTAGTAATTTCATATTCAGACAAAGCATTAATTCCAGTTTCAACTTTACAATCACCGGGACAATTATTAGTATTTTCAGTTGCTTCACAAATATTGTTACCACATTCATATTGAGGAATAGGACAATCTTTTAAACAATTTGTAGACGTTTCACCATCGTCACAAATTCCATTTCCACAAATAATTTTAAAACAATCTTCTTGACAATTGTTTACATTTTCAGTTTCATCACAAACGCCATCGCCACAAATAATTTCTAAACAATCATCATCACAATCTTCTCCATCTGAACAAACACCATCACCACAAATAATTTCGGCACAATCTACATCACATAACTCACCATCATCACACAATCCATCACCACAAATAGATGTTACTCTAAAAACGAATGATGATCGTTCTTGAAATTCAAAATAATTAATTACAGCATTAATAGTAAATGAACCAGCTTCTTTAACAATAGTTGAGTAAGTTAATATAGAATTTTTCGAATTTATTGTTTCTTGAAAACTATCAACTACTTTTCCATTTTTTGAAACATCATAACTCAATACTACATCATAATCTTCTCTAGTTCCAACATTTGTTAATTCAACATTAAACAAGAAAGGCTGTCCAATTTCTACAGAAGTTTCATCACTTTCTACAGAAAATTGAATTATTGCAATATCTTCTTTAAAATAAGTAGAAATCAAAAAAATCAAAGCAATTATAATTACTAAACCCGCAATTATACTTAATATCATAAATGACTTACTTTTTTTAGAAGATTCGGGTTTATATGAAACATTTATAGCCGCTTCTACCTCTAAAGGATTATATCCTTGAGTTATCAAGAAATCTTTTAAAGTAGAGATACTATAACCTTTTGAATGATAGGTTTGAATATAATTAACCAAATCCTGATTTACCATGATTTCCCCCTTAGTCTATTATCCCAATTAATAGTATATAAAAGTTGTCATATGGTTCAAAAAACTTTATAAACGTGATAAAGATACTACTGTTAAATAATAAACTTCAGAGGGATTAAAATATGAAAATTTCAAAATTATTAGTTTTAGTAGTGATGGTTATTCTTAGTTCATTAGTAGTTAATGCTGCATCAGTTAACTGTGATGTTAGTAGTGGAAGATTAATCGTGGATGAGAATGTTGTATGTGATAATGAAACACTTAATATTAATAGAATTTCTATTGAACCAAATGGAAATTTAACAATTATTAATTCAGATATAAATCCTTACACAAGAGACTCAGAAACTGAAATTTCAATTGAAATTGAAGATGGTAACCTCTCAATCACTAACTCAAGCTTTAATGGAATTAACTATATCGAATTTGATACCGATTCAGACAATGAAATTCCAGTAATTAATCTTAATAATGTTAACATTAACAATGGTACCTTTACAGTTGATTCTAATAAATGTGATATAACTTTAGATAATGTAAAACATTTCAACACAGGAGAATATGAATATAAACTATCACCCCTTACATTAGACAATTCTTATTTTAAAATTAATAATGTAAATAAAATCCATTTACAAGTTTATGATTCAATGGGTAATATTAACGCACTAGAAAATTCAAATATTATAGTTGGTTATGAAAGTAATGTATTAATTACTAATTCAGAACTTAATTTTGAAGATGAAAACGGATTAGTTATTGAAGGCAAATCAAATGTTACTATTAATAATACAAAAATGGAAATTTTTGGATTAGTTTTAATGGATAATTTAGAACTTAGCAATTTTTCAGATAATAACAAAAATTTCACAATTAATTTAGACGATAATTATACAATCAAAGCAGAAAATATTGAATTTAATGAAGTTGGAATAGGATTATCATTTTTTCAAAACCTAACATTAAATAATTCAGTAATTGATTATGTATTTATTGGATATGAATTTATGAGTGAAAAATATGACGAAGATTTAATCAATGAATTAAATATTAGTGATATAAATTCAAACATTAAAATATACAACAGCAAGATTTATGACATTTCCATAGAAGATTTAATTCCAGCATCACAAATAACTGTTGAAAATTTAAAAGAAAAGGAATTAATTAATCCAACATTTACTTTTAGTGAAGGTAATGTAAATATTGATATTTTAAATAGTACATTTTCTGATATTTTTTTAGCACCTCACAGAGATACAGAAAAATTAATTCTTAGAAACTGTGAATTAGAAGAATTAAATGATCCATATAGAGAACTGGTTTATGAAACTGAAAGTGAAATTATTGAAGATGAACCAAGAGACGCAGTACCTAGTCCATCATCAAGTGGTGGCGGTGGAAGTTCTGGTTCAAGCAGTGGTGCAATAACAACTTCCGAAAATTCATCATTAGAAATTGAAATTTACGATTCAAGAATTGACAATTATGATGCATATTATGGACATAAAAGTCTTTATGCAGAAAACACAAATTTTGACAATATTGAAAATTTAAAATATTCAAACAACACATTTAATAATGTATCAATTGATGATTTTGAAGCACATAATGGAGCTTATTCTTTTATTTATGATTCAAATTTAGAAGAAATGCGTTTAGAAGATGGTTCAGTAACATACTTATTTAATACTAACTATGATGAAGATGAATTAATTATTTCAGATAATGCAATTTTAATCATTGACAATATGTTTTTACTAGAAGATTACATTAAAAGCGGATTAAACTTAATTTCCAACCCATATAATGAACCAATTACTAAATCAGATTTAACATCAAGTTGTCCATCAGTAATTGTGGACTCATTACAAACTTACAATCCAGTTACAGATAGCATTGTTGATGCTAGTGAAATGTTACCTGGAAAAGGATATTTAGTTCAATCAACTAATGATTGTGACTTTACTATTAATGTTTCAGATAAAACTGAATTTTTAAATTATGACTTAACTCTTAAAACAGGTACTAATTACATTGGTCCAATATTTTATGGTATAAAGGCAAGTGTTTTTGAAGAAGGATGTGCAGTTGATGGAACTGTAGAAGACTTTGAAGGAAACGAAGTTGACTTTTTAGAAAAAGGTCAAGGTTATGTTGTAAAATTAAAAGCAGATTGTGTAGTTAACCAAAATGAAAATTATGAAGTATTAATTAGCAATATTAATCCAATAAGTACAATAAATGGAATTAAAGGTTCAACTAATGTAACAATTGCCAATACTGGTAATAGACATGTTGAAGATTTAATAATTACAATTTCTGACTTAATTAATGATAAAGGAGATATTTTAGAATATACTAAATACGACTTATCTTTAGACGGAAATTCATTCAATCCAGGAATTGATACTTTTTCATTACAAATTAGCGAAAATGAAACTTTCGCATTAAAAGCAATTAATGACTTTAATGATGAATCTTCTACATACAAAGGTTATATGTGGATTGAACATGATAATGTTTCATCATCACAAGAAATAGTTATTGAATTTGTAGGAAATCAAAGAGATTTTCAAACAACATACCCAAGTATTTCAATTCTTGAACAAGAAAATGTTAAAGAAAACTTAACTTTTACTAATAATGGAAACACAGATTTAGAATTTGATTTACAAAACTTTGTTTTAAGTAATAACAATGAATCAATCGATGTAACAATTACAAATCAAAGATTTGAATTAAATGTATCTGATTTAACAAAAATTGAAATGGACTTTGATTCTAATTCAGTTTCACCAGGCAGTTATTCAGGCAACTTAACTGTTGACTATGGAATCAAAGGCGAAACATTAAACGAATCAAGAAATATTACAATTACATTAGAAATTGTTGCAATTGAGCAAAATATTGATGTTGATTACAATGCAATTTCAGTAATTCAAAAAGACAATGGTACAACAACTATGACTATTTACAACATAGGAAATGTTCCAGTAGACGTCACTATTAATCCCACAGACCTAAGTAATGGAAATGACACCATTATACCGCAATTTAATGAAACTACATTCACATTAAACATAACACAACAAAAAACGGTTCAAATTGATTACGAAACATTAAACAAACAAGAAGGAAATTATGTTGGAAATATTACTGTTAATTACGAAAGTAAAACAGACAATGTAAGCCTATCATTAAATGTTCTTGACAGAGATGAAAACTTATCTGTAACATACACACCAATAGAATTAACTCAAGGAAATAATATTACTACAAGTTTCCAAGTTAGAAACATTGGAAATATTGATTTCGATAATGTTTCATTTGAAATTACTAATTTAGTTAAAGGAACAGATACAATACCAACTGAATTAAACATAAATAGTTTAGCTATTGCAAGTGGTGCAACTACAACTGTAACATTTAATATTACTACAACTACTTCACAAGTTGGAACTTACAATGGAACAATAACTACTACTTTTGATGGAAATGTAATTGAAACTCCAATAAATTTAGTAGTTAACGAAATTGAGGGAAGTTTAACAATTGATTTCACACCAGTTAATGTTTTACAAGGCAATTCAATTACAGGAACTTATACAATTACTAATAATGGAAATATTGACTTAAATGTTAACTTATCATTAGAAAATTTAACTAATGGAAATGATATTATTGAAGTTAATATTGATGAACAAGTATCAATTGCTAAAGGAGATACATACTCTAAACAATTAACATTCAATACTGATGAAAATAATTCAGCAGGAACTTATCAAAATACATTATTTGCAAACTACCAAGATCAAACAACTACTCAATCAATTTCTGTTGAAGTTGAAGCAATTAATGAAACAATAACTCATACATCATCTGCATCAACAAGATGGTTACAATTATTAAATAATGCAATTCCTGCAACTATAGAAGTAACAAACAATGGAAATGTTGCACTAAATATAGATCTAGTTATGAATGATTTAACTGGACCTGAAACCATTCAAGGAAGTTCAATTTTAATTGTTGATAATAATTTTAATTTAGCAATTGGAGCAACAGAAAGTGTAACAATCACTCCAAATATTCTTGAAAATAAAACTGCTGGAACTTACACAGGATTGTTAAATATTAGCTACGATGGAACAGTTTCACAAATGCCATTTAGCGTTGAAATAAAAGATCCAGAATATAGTTTAAGTGTTCCTTCAAAAATTGAAATTAATGGTAATGTTAGAGATACAAACCAAACAGTGACTTTTACAGTTACAAATAATGGAGATTATGCATTAGGTTTAATTAGTATTGAACAAGATATTAATGATTATAATGCAACATTAAGTCCAACAACAATTAACGGATTAGCAATTGATGGAAGTTCAACAGTTACATTAAACTTAGCAATTCCAGAAGACGAAGCAACAGACAATCATAAAATTGGAAATATAAAATTAATTAATAATAATGTTAATACTACAATCCCAGTATATTTAAATCCAGATTCCGCACTAATTATTGAAGAATTAGAAATTAGTGTTGATGGAAATAAAGATGAATATGAAGACGAAGACACTATTGACGATGAAGCAAAACCTGGAGACACTATTAAATTTGAATTAAATATTGAAAATTTATTAGAGAATTCAGAAATGCATGATGTTATTGTAGAAATTGAAATTGAAGATATTGATGATGGCGATGATATCGATACAGAAAGTGACGAAGAAGACATCAATGAAGAAGACGATCAAAAATTCAAATTAGAATTAGAAGTTCCAAGACTTGTAGATGAAAATACATTTGAAGTTTTAATACATGTTGAAGGAGAAGACGACGACAATAATATCCATGAAATTAATTGGATTGTTTATTTAGAAGTTGAAAAAGAATCACACGAAATAATACTTGACAGAGCAAGCATTTCACCATCCACAATTAGCTGTTCAAAATCTTCAACAGTTGAAGTTAAAATTATAAATGTTGGCGGAAGCGATGAAAATGTTGAAGTTATTGTTTCTAACTCAGAATTAGGATTAAATTCAAGAAAAGAATTTGAACTTGAAGAAGGAGATAATGATGACGCTGAAAGAGAAGTTTCATTTTCAATTAATGTACCTGAAGATGCTGATGAAAAAAAATACAACATTGATGTAAAAGTATACAGAGATGGAAGATTGGATGATTCAGAAACTTTAAGTTTGAAAATAAATGATTGCGAATATGATAATAACAATGATAAAGATAACGATGGTGGAATGAATGTACAAACTCCAACTTACACACCTCCAACTAAAACTAAGAAAACTTCAACTCTTGATGAAATAAGAGATAGCGATTGGTATTTACCCGCATTAGGCGTTGTTGTTGTTGGAATTGGTGTTGGAATATTTGCAATGATTCCTAAATAAAATCTTTGATTTCGACCAAAAAAGATTTTCTTTTTTAATTATTATTTTTATTTTTTCTAATTAATATTAATACCTTGGATTTCATTTATAACGTAAGTTCTATAACGTAAATTATGTATACTCATCATCAAATTATAGACTATTTATTTGCTTCTAGAGAAGAAAGAAAAACCATGTTTAATGGAATGTCTTTACAAAAAGCATATGAAAATTTAGCTCCATCACCCATCAAAGAAGATGAAATATTAACAACTGATGTTTGTTCTAGAATAAAAATTTCTAAAAACAAATTTATTGAATTAAATAAAGAAGGATATTGGGGTAAAACAAGAAAAGGCAAACCAAAAGATGGTTCTGGCGGAATTAGAGTTTATGTAAAAACATCCAAATTTTATGAAATTCTTAATCAAGAAGCTTATCTTATTCCTACCCATTTGTTCTTTGAAAAAATGGAAAAAGAACAATGGCACATAGGAAGAAGACATTTTGATGATTCATTTAAACACCTATATGAGTCAGTAGCAAGGAAAAAAGAAAAAAGAATTTCAGTAGTTAATGCTGCAAAAATTGTCTGTTATATGAAAAGAAGAAAAGCAAAAATAGAAGATTGGAAAACTCTTGAAGATTTAAATAAAGAATCTGGATTAAATTTAGAAATAGATTCTTTAAGACATAGATATCGTAAACTTCACAAATTAGGTTTAATTCAATATTATAAAGTAAAAACGCCTGGAAAAAGACCAATTAAAGGTTTTGAAGGATCATGTACAAAACTTTCTCCTCCAACATATAGAAGAAGATTAAAAATTGAAAAAGAATTTGCAGAAATAAGAAAAAATGCTTATTCATCTTCAAATATATCAAAAAAAATGGGAATCACAAAAGGATCAGTATCAATAATGATGAAAATTGGAACTGAATTAGGATTATTGCACGGAGTTAATCTAAGTCTCGATCCAACTAACGAAGATTTAATTTGGGGACTCATGCCTAATGAAGCTGAAAAATTAATTTCTGGAAAAATTAAAATTCCTTCAGAAAGTAGATTAAGAAATTTAAAAAAAGAATTAGATTTAGAAGAAATAGTTAATTTTCTTAGAGCAGAAAAAGAAGGAATAAGTACAGAAGAAATTAGCAATTTAATGGGAATATCTGGACCGCGAGTTAATGAAAGTATTAAAGTAGGAATTAAGATGGGATTATTACATCCAGTTTCTATAAAATATAAAGATTCTAAAAGAACTTTTAAAAATTATTTGCCAAAAGAAGAAGCTAAAAAATTAATCAATGGAGAAATATACATTCCATGCCAAAGTAGATATAATAAAGTTCAGTCAGGAGAAAATGTAGCAAGAAGAATTTTAACCCGAACTAAAATGGATGCTCATGAATTAGCAAAATATTTAGGGTTAGGTTATCACAGCGCTAGCCATTTAATTCGAATGGTATTAGAAACAAAATTACTTCCATCAGCCGAATATGTTTATGTTGTTGATGAAAAAACAGTAAAAAATGTTATTTCAAAATCCAATGCCAAAAAAATAAAAGATGGCGAAATCAGGCTTCCATCCTTGACTAAATTTCTAAGATTACAAAAAGAACTTGGTCATAAAAAAACAATTAAAGTTGTTAGAAGAGAAGCAACAGGCGTTACTACTAAAGAACTTGCAAAAAGACTTGAAACAAGCCTAACTAATGCTCAAAAAATAATTAGACATGGTGAAATATCAGGAGTGTTAAAAACAACCCACTACAGGTATAAAGGTTCTGGCAAAACAGGCTATATGATAATTCCAAAAGATCAATCTGAAGCATTATTAAATGGTGAAATAACTATTCCATCTCAAGGAGAAATTCAAAAAATATTACTAATGAAAGGAAAAACATTTTCAAAAAAACAACTGACTTTAGCTAATAAACAATTTTTATTAAGTAGAGCAAAAAAAGGAAATCAAAAAGCAATTTATGCATTGTGTAATATTGATTCAAGATATTCAACAATGTTTTCTAAAAAAAAGGATGAAAAATCAGATTTTATTAACAACTTACCCAAACACAATTTAACAATTGAAGATGAAATAGAACTTGCTGCAAGAATAAAATTAGGTGATGAAGATGCCAAATATGAACTTGTAAATTCAAATTTACGTTTAGTTGTAAAAATTGCACAAAATTTCTATGACAGAGGACTACCTACAAATGATTTAATTTCCGAAGGAACTTTAGGAATGATGAGAGCATCGGAAACTTTTGATCCTTCTAAGGGTGCAAAATTTTCAACATACGCAGCATGGTGGATTAAAAATAGTATGCAAAGAGCAATATCAAATAAAACAAAAGTAGTAAGAGTTCCAATTCAATCTGCAACAAGAATTAGATTGATTAAATCAACGATAAATGAATTAAGTGAAATACTAAGAAGAAAACCAACCCATTATGAAATTAGTAACAAAATAGGAATTACTGAGAAAAAAATATCTGAAGCAATTATGAATGATAGAAGCATAGTGTCAATTCACAAACCGATTAAAGAAGACGGAGATGGAACTTTAGAAACAATGATTAGTCAAGATGATGTTTTAAATGATAAAACAACAATGAAAGAGCAAATTGAAACGAATGATGAAATTGCAAGAATGCACAATATTATTCCAAAACTTAATGAAAGTGAACAATTTATTATTAATTCAACTTTTGGAACCAATGGTGTTAAAAAAAGAATTGAAAGCGAATTAGCAAAAATAATTAATAAAACACATCAAAGAGTTAATCAAATAAAAAAAGAAGCCTTAGAAAAATTAAAATCAATGATGGAAGTTTAATTATTCACTCAGTAACATATCCATTAAACCATAACATTTACCTTTTCTTTCTACTTCAATATTAATACCAGGGTTTTTTTCCATATATCTACTAGCATTATCACTTAAATTATGAGCTCCACCTAAGACTATAACAGAAAAAGGTTTATTTGCTAATTGTTCAAGATAATAATCTTCTCTATGTTCTATGAGCTTATTAAATTCTGAGTCCCAACATGTCCCACCATTTCTTAAGTATCCAATACAGGCACCCAACCTTGCTTTTTTGTCAAGATGATGTAATGATACTTTTTCTTTCATAGCTAAGTATAATGCAGCTCCAGGTAAGAGTTTATATTGTTGATAAATTTTCGAAGTATTTTCATGAACAAGATACATCATCTTTCTTAATTTAAGTTTTGCATCTTCAACATCTTTAAGATCATCTTTTTTTTCAATTAATCCCTTAATAATATCATTTTTCCATTCTTCAATTGAAGCATCAACTACAAAAGCACCAGCAATTACTTCTAACGCTTCAGCATTTACTGGCAAACCTTTTTTGTTAAAATAAAGTTCAGCTTTTTTTTTATATTGTTCTAAAGATAAATTAAATTTTGAACTATCTACAGACTCATACATTTTATTTAAAAAATCCAAAGGACTATCAAATGTATCAACACTTACTTTTTTATAAAAATTTGCTAAATCACTTATTGCTCTAACAGCAAGATAAGAATTTAAAATAGGTATATCCTTTTTTAATTCATCAAAGATTTGTTCGGTTGATAATAAATAAGCACAATATCTACCATTTAAGTAATTGGGATCTTTTAAAAAAGGTTCATTAGTTTCATTAAACCCTTCTATTGAAATATGAAGATTTTTATTAGTTTTTATGAGTTCTTCCAAAGTATCATAAATTGATTCTTGAGACTTTTTTACATTTCTATTAATTTCATGCAAAATATTAATTCGTTTTTTTCTCATAATTTCATGCAATTTAGGATTACTTTCTTTTGTAACCTTTGATCTAGAAGCAATTGTATCATAAACTTCCTTATCCATTAAATGTGCTTGTCTTAAATGAAGAATTTTATTTGTTTGAACTGATTCTTGTGCAACAGAATAATAACTAGCTAAACCTAATGCTAATGAAGTAATTATTGCTTTTAATCCTTTCATAGATATAAGAAAATAAAAATAACTTATAAATGTTTTTGATATTGACTACTATACAGGAACTACTTGGCAACAAATATTTGCAATGTTTTTTAAATTTAAATTAAAAGAATAATGAAAAAACAATTAGAGAATTTAATAAATGAACAAAATTAATAATATAATATTTAAACTCACCCATCCTAATTTATAGTATTAACAACAATAAATTATAAATATAAAAATCTATTTTAAAAAAATATGAAATTAAAAGTACCTAAAGAACTAGAAAAAATAATTGTAGCAAATATATCTTTATTAGACGTGAATGATAATATTGAAAGATTAAGAATAGCAAAAACAGAAATTCACGGAATAGATAGTATTATAGTATCCCCAGATAATTGTTTAGGAAACCTAGGATTTGCATTTGATTCTAGAACTTCCAATCCCTTATATTGTTCAACAGATAGCCCAGGTGTTATTTTTTTTGACATTAAAAATACATATATTCTTTTACATTCTTCAATAAAAACTTGGCCAAAAGATTTAAACTATAATAAAATTGATTTTTCAGATTATAGCATTTCAGTGGGACAGTACCGTCAATATAAAGAAAATGAATCTATTCAGCGATAATTAATTTACTTTTTAACATAAATCACCTTCTTTCCCCACCATCCAGAATAAATATCATTTTCTAATTCAATGACATGAACTAATTTTAACTCCAATTTCAAATTATTTGTTTTTTTCATAACTAGATAATGCCAATATCTTCCTTTTGATTTTTTGATTTGTATATTTTTTAATTTTCTTAAATATTTTAAAAAATCAATTTTCTTACCATTATCCCAAATCTCAATTAGATTTTCATACTCTTTTGGATGGTCTTTTCTGTATTCTTGTAATTCTAAAACTGCAATTCCTTCTTTAGTTAAAACTCTATTTACTTCTTCAATAAACAATGCCCTATCAGAAATATACTGCATTGTTGCCTGACAAAAAACAAAATCAAAAGAATTATTTTGAAAAGGTAATTTTTCACCTGCATCTATATTTGAATAAATTTTAGGTATTTCTTCATTAGAAAATTTTTGGTCTTTTGCATATTCTTTTGTAAGTTTTTGATTTCATTCTCTTTCATAGTTTGTTCCAATAGTCTCAACTTTATCTCCATAGATTCGTTTTAGCTCCAAAAGTGCTCTGCCAAAACCCGTACCAATTTCTAAAATTTTTATTTGTCTTTTTCTATTTATAATTTTTTTAATTTGATTAGAAATATTACCTATTCTTCCTTTCGCACCTTCCAAACCCTGTTCTCTTCCTTTTCTCCAAATAATTTCCCCTTTCTGTCCTCTTTTTTTAATCCAATAATTCTTTTTCATATTAAACCCAAAACTAAAGTGATTTAAATATTTATTGAAATACAAAAACCATTCTTGTTTTTTTCCTATCTATAACAAATCTCATTATAAATATAAAGAAAACAAATCCATTCAAAAATAATTACTTTACTTTTTCATATGAACATCCATTTGTGGAAATGGTATTCCTATCTTATTTTTATTAAGTACTTCATAAATTAACGTATTAGCTTGATCTAATGCTGAAAGCTTATCGCTATAATTTTTAATATAAAAGTAAGCCTTAAAATTTAATGCTGAATCAGCCATTTCTAAAAATCTAACATTAATATCTTCATTTTTGTCAAGACCTTCAACATTTTCAATTTCTTTAATAACAAGTTTCTTAACTTTTTTTATATTTGAACCATACTCAACACCAAAAGGAACAACAATTCTTATTGATGGACCAGGTTGAGCCACATTAATAAAAGCAGCATCTGCCAAATTACCATTTGGAACAATTAAAACTTCTTTATCAAAAGTTTGTAGTTTAGTAGAACGCAAACCAATATCAATCACTTTACCTTTTTGTAATCCGTCAGCATTAACATCTATAACGTCACCAGTTTTCATATTTTTATCAAGTATTAAAGAAATTCCTCCAAAGATATTTCCTAATGTTTTTTGTAAAGCAAAAGCAACTGCAAGACCAGCAACTCCTAATCCAGCAAGTGCAGGACCTACATTAATACCCCAAAAAGACAATATCAATAAAAAACCTAAAGTCCAAATAATTATTGAAGAAGATTTATGTAATAAATCTAAAACTTGGTCATCCATATCAGATTTTGTTTTTTGTGAAATCTTTTTTGCAATATTAATAAAAAATATATCTGATAAAATAACTGCAATTTGAATAAAAACTAGATACAAAAAGGTATTAAGAACACCATGAATTATGCTTAAATATTCTGGAAATAAATTGTAAGTATCAAAAGCATATTTTAATCCTGAAAAAATAATTACAAGAAAGATAGGAAAATGAGTTTTACTAGCAATTAAATCATCAATATCCGTTTTAGTTTTAATTGTTAATTTTAAAATAACTCTTTTAAAAATTACAAAAAACAATTGAGCAAGAATAACTACAATAGCAATTACTAACAAAAAATTTTGCCAATTTTTAGGAAACAAATCTATTACCACAAAATCATATTGAAATAGTAGTTTTTAAATCTTTTGTTTACATCCCAAACACAAAAGCAAACAACAATAATAAAATAAACAAAACTAAATTTATTAAAAATCCTTTAATCATTTTACTTTTTTTATCTCTAGAAACTAACAACACAATTAACGCAATAGTAATATATCCACCCAAATGAGCGTAGTGATTAACCATTGTATTTTGAGGAACTAATACTCCCGAGATATCAGCAAGTATTGCCAACCACCCTACTAGAAATAAAGGTATTGGAATTCCTACAACGATATAAGTCATATAAAATGGTTTGAGCAAAATTCCTGTTGCAATTAAACCTGCAATTGCTCCCGATGCGCCAATTCCACCAAGTCCCATTACAGCAGATAACAAATCAGCAATAATTGCAGAAAGAAAATATATAACCAACATATTACCCTTAAATTCATTTTCAACAACTCTTCCAAAAATAAATAAAAATAACATATTACCAAACAAATGAGCAAACCCTGCATGCATAAACCAACTTGATACAATTGGGATTAAATTAAACTGCCATAGGTCCTGAGGTTGAAAAATAAATTTGTTTATTAATTCGGGATGATTTAAAACTAAAAAAATTTCAATAATAAATACAATTATATTAATAACAATTAACCAGAAAGTAATCTTTGCTTCATAAATAAAGTTCCAGAAATCTTTTAATGGTTTAAATAAAACATTTACGTTCTTTTTACCAAGAGAAATCATAACAAGTAAATAAGGCAATTTGAATAAAAACAGAATGAATCTCCATACCAATCCTGATTCAGATTTCATTTTTCTAAATTATTTTTATCAACAATAATACGCATTTTATCTACAAATTTAGAAGCATCTTTGTAATATTTATCATATTTTAACCCAGAAATATTTTTTAATTCTCCATGGTCAATATTTTTCATAATCTTATAAAAATTTTTAACAATATTTACATATTCAGAAGTAATTAATTTTTTAGAAATAAATTTTTCTTTCATTAAATCTGCAATGTGTTCTGGACTAGGTGGAATTTCACCCATCGACATTAAAGCAGCATGAGCAGAATCCATTACAGCCCAATACAAGTCTGAAACAGCCCTTAACAAGTGCCATTGAGAATTTTTCAGTGAAGAAGGAGCTTTCATAAAATAAGTCCATACTGATTCAGATGTGGGTCTTATTCTTCCTTGCATTAATAATGCTTTTAATGGATCAAACATCCCAGTATCCAATAATGCAATACCATCTCGAATGATATTAATACCCACAGGGTCACCATTTCTAACATATTCCCAAAATGAAGTTAATTTTAATGTTGTAATATGTAATCTTTTTGAAGTTTTGTGAATTATTTTTTCAATAATTATTCTATAAGTTTCTGCAACCTCTGCACCAAGTTCCATAGATACATCGTCAATAACTACTAAAACATCTACATCCCCTTCTGATTTGTGTCTAGCAGTTGAACCAAATAAAACTACAGTTTTTAAAAAAGTGCCAAATTCATCATAAATTTGTTTAGTAAATTGTCTTGCAATTTTAATTGCTTCGGGATCAAATTTTCCAAGATCTTCTACCCCCCGTTTTCTAATCTTAAATTCCATTAAGTTAAAAGTTAGATTGAGAGTTTATTAACTTTCCTTACTATTTTATAATGGTAAAGAAAAATAAAACGAAAAGTTTATATATCAAGTGATAATTATAATTATCAAATGAGTAAAAAAAGTATCAAAGAACAGATTAAAGAGTATTTTTTAATAAATCCCACAATCAAACTCAGAGTTAGACAAATTGAAAGAACAATTAATGTACCACTCCCATCAGTTATAAGATATACTAAAGAATTAGAAACAGAAGGAATTCTTAAAATAAATGAAATTGTTAATATTAAAGCATATTCAGCAAATAGATCATCAGAATCATTTAAGATTGAAAAGACATTACATAATCTTCGACAACTTCACATAAGCAATCTAATTAGTTATTTAAAAGAAGAATACAGCAATCCAACAATTATTATTTTTGGTTCTTATTCAAAAGGAGAAGATATTGAAAAAAGCGATATAGATTTATATATTCAAACCCCATCCAAAAAAAAGATTACTTTAAGTCAATTTGAAAAAAAACTTAAAAGAAATATCCATACATTCATATATAAAAATATTAATTTAATTAAAAATAAAGATTTAGCAAATAACATAATCAACGGTATTGTTTTAAATGGTTTTATTGAGGTTTTAAAATGAAAGAAGCCAATTGGCAAGAATGTATTGAAAACAACTCGGCAATTGAAATAACTCCTAATAACTCTAAAGTGGATTCATTAAAAGATACTTCAAATGGTCGAATTGAATTCTTAAAGGACATAATTATTATAGAAGATAATGCCAACTATGTTTTTGAAAACTATTATTCATCGATGTTAGAACTATTTCATTGTTTAATGTTAATCAAAGGATTTAAAGTTCTTAATCATTTATGCATCGGACATTACATTAAAGATCAATTAAATAATGAAAAAATATTCAGATTATTTGATGATGCAAGATATAAAAAAAATTCATTAATTTATTATGGTAAAAAAATGGATTTTGAAATAGCAAAAGAAGCAATTAATAAATGTAAAGAATTGATTTCAATAACAAAAAAATTAATTGAAAAAGTTTAAAGAAAAATGACTAAAAAAGCTTTAGAAGAAGTTCTTGAAAAAAAAGTAGAACCTGTTATAGAAGAAGCTATGAAAAAATTTTTAGGAATAAGAATTTCAGAAATTAAAGGAGAAATATCAGATAAGATTTTAAATTCACCATTACTAGGATTAAATATTGATTTTAATTTACCTTTCAAAGAAGCTAAAAAAAAATTTAAAAAAGCATTTCTTCAAAAACTATTACAAACTCATCACGGAAACATTTCAGAAGTTGCACGTTTAACAGGAGTTGATAGAAGAAGCATCCACAGATTAGTTGAAAAGAAAAAAAGTCAAAAAATAAGAAAAGATTTACTTAAACCCTATTACTTAAAACAAAAAGAAGTAGAAGGAATTATTGAAAATGTTTTAGATTCATATAAAAGCATAATTCGAGAAGAAAAAATTGATAATTTTTATGAAGCCACACCTGAAATTTCAAAAAATATTGTTGATGAACTTCCAGATTTAGATTTAAATTTAAAAGAAGCAGAAGAAGAATTTGAAAAAATTTATTTATTAAGAAAGTTAGGAGAAAATAATAACGATTTAACTATAACTTCTCAAAAGATTAAATTAAGATATGAAACACTTATAAGAAAATTAAAAAAATTAGAAATATAAAAAATTAAATTTTTGCAGCCATCTTAGCAAGTAATTTTTTATTTCTATCACTTAAATTAGAACCATATTTTTTAACTAATCTTTTAAACCATTTTTTAACATAATCCTTTTTAATTTTTTTACCAGTAGAATTTAACAATTCAGCAATAACATTATTAGAATCCACAATATCACCCCATTGTTTACCCGAAAAATAAGGATTTAAGATCATCATTTTTTCCACAATAGCCATATAATAACCAAGAGCACCACCCAATAATTTTGCTTGTTCTAACACACTTTTACCTTTTGCATCTTTAATTTTTTTTTGTACATCTACCAAATAAAAGTTATACCAGTCTCTGTTACTCGATTCAATTCTCGCAGCTTCATCAAAAATAATACGCCTTGATTTTATAAAATGTCTAACAAAAATTTTAACAGTTTCAGCCCTAGTATTATTTTCAACCAAATCAAATATTTCTAAAAATTCATTTTCTGCAGCTTTTAAATCTGTTTTTTCTTGACTCATTATTATCACCAACCGTTATTTTTAATAAATTTATAAATATATAATATATAAATGTTTTCATACATAAATTAAATTAACAAACTTTATATTATAATATTTTATTACCAATCACATGAACATTGATAAACAAATATTTGAAAAGTTTCCAGGACTTACAATTGGCATTGTAAAAGCTAAAGGAATAGACAATAAAGGAATTAATGAAGAACTAATTCAACTATTAAGAGATAAAGAAAAAGAAATTAAAGAAAACTTTCAAAAAGATAAACTTTCAGAAAATCCAAAAATAGGATGTTGGAGAAAAGCATACTCATCATTTGGTGCTAAACCAAAAAAATACAGATGTTCAGTTGAAAATCTATACATAATGATTTTAGATGGAATTGAATTAAAACATTACAGCAAATTGGTAGACATTTACAATTATATTTCAATTAAACACATGATCCCAGTAGGAGGAGATGACATGGATAATGTTGACGGAGAAGTTATTTTAAAATTCGCAGATGGAACAGAAACATTCAAAGAATTAAATTCTGATGAAATTAAAAATCCTCAAGAAGGTGAAGTAATTTACAAAGACGATAAAGAAGTATTGTGCAGAAGATGGAACTGGCGAGAATGCGATAAATCCAAAATGACAGAAAATACTACTAATGTTAATTTAGTTATTGAAGGCTTAAACCCATTTTCTAAAGATGACATTGAAATGATAACAAACGAATTAGCAGAATTAGTTAAAAAATATGTTGGTGGAGAAATAGAAACCGAAATAATATCAGAATAAAATGGACTATGAAAAAGAAATTAATTTATTAAAAGAAAGAAACAAAATAGTTGAAAATAATAAAGCTTGGGAAATTTCTTTATTTAGAAAAATCACAATATTAATAATTACTTATGTAATTGCAGCATGGTGGATGTACACAATTAATGTTTCTAACTTTTGGTTAAATGCATTAATTCCTACAGGAGGTTATTTTCTTTCTACTTTAACAATACCTTTTATTAAGAAATGGTGGATAAATAAAAATTAATATTTTTTAATCAATAAATTCATCAAACGCTTTTTTCTCATAATACTCTTCATGATGATTATCTTCAATAGAAACATTAACTTCTTCCATTTTACGTTTAAAACTTATTCTCATCTAATAAACATATATAAAAATTAATTTAAAAATGTTGTGTATATGCAATTTATCCACCAGCACTAGTATACTTTCTCATGGCCAACTTCCAAACATACAATGAGAGTATAAAAAACACAAAAACAGGAATAACTGCTTCAAGCAAAAGTTTTATAGAAAACCCATTAATTAAAACAATAGAAGGATAGTATGCAGAGATTGCTATTGGAAAAAAGAAAGTAAGCATAAATCTTAAACCAACACCATAAACACTTGAAGGATATCTTGCAAAATCACTTATTTTAAAAAACAAGTCCAACAATGCCCAAGATTGAACAATCAAAAATGTTAATGCTGAAATCAAAACCATTATTGCATATTGAAAAATAAAAGCTACCAAAATTAACAGCACATAAATCCAAAAATTTAACGATATTGCAAGATTAAGTTTTATAAAAGCAAATATTATCAATGCTAAACCAACAGCAACTTGACCCAATCCATCCCAATCTGTTGCAATTGCAGTTAAATAAAAAAGTGTATCAACAGGCTTTAAAAGATATTTATCAAAAGTCCCCCTTCTAACTCCGGAAATAACTTTAGCAGGAATTTGAACAAAAGCAAAATGACCAAAACCAAAAACTAAAGTTAAAGTACCTTGAAAAAGTAAAAACTCATACAAACTCCAACCAGGAATTCCAGAAGTTGAAGTGTAAATTAAAATAATAATTAATGGACCGATAAAATCTTTAAACATTGTAGCAATTACAGTAATTAGAAAATTCCATTTATAAGCCATATCCTGACTTAAAGTTAACTGCATTCCTTTCTTAAAAATTCCTGCCCTAGTCATACTCCTGCACCTGCAAACTTTTTAAACGCTTTTTTGTATACAAATACAGCAATTAAATAAAACACACCAATCCAAATTAATTGAATTAAAAATAATGGCCATGCTTCCATAATGGTATATTTTTGAAGATAAAAATTTATTGGAACAAAACGCATATATTGAAAAGGCAAGAACTTAAAAACAACCTGAAAAGATAACGGGAAAAAAGTAAGAGGTATTAATCCACCTTCTAAAAATGCTTTAATCGCAGTTTTGATTTTTCTTAATCCATAAATTTCTTTAAACCAAAATGCCGTGAGTCCAACACAAAAAGTTAGAAAATAATTTAATAAAAAAGCAAAAATTAATGAAATTAAAAAAAATACAAAATAAAGTATTGAAGGTACTGGAACTTTAATAAAAAATATTGCAATAAGTATAGTAGGAATTACTTCTATTATAAAAGCCAAAGATCTAAAACCACACGTTACATAAAATAAATTCCAGATATATGATATAGGTCTTAAAAAATCACTTACAACAACTCCAGATTTAATATCATTACCCATCCAAGCATCAACATCGACATAAGTTAACATTCCAACAACCATAGATAAAGCATAATAAGTTATTAATTCTAAAAATGTATAACCATTAAGAACTGATTGACCACTATAAGAAAAAATTGACCCCCACAAATAATAATAAATAATTAGTGCTAAAGGTACACCTATTAAACTCACAAAAAAATGAGCCCTATAAGCTAAACCAAGTTTAAATGCATTTTTTACTAATCCCTTAAACTTCTTCATGTTTTCTCTGAAATATTTTTTGAATTATTTTTTCAATAGGCGGGTCAGAAATTAAAATATCTGCAACATCATATTTAGAAAGTAAATAATTTATCACTTCCTTAATTTTTGTTTTTTGAGTATCAACTTGAATCTTAATTTCATAATCATCTTGCTCAACAACATTACAAGACTTGAATTTAAATTTAGTTCCCTTAGATTCTAATTTGATATCCATAAACTTACTAGTTAAAAATTCTTTTTTGATTTCTTTAATTGGTCCATTATAAATAATTTTTCCATGATTAATAATGATTATATTTTTACATAATTGTTCAATTTCCTGCATATCATGAGTTGTCACTATAAAAGTAGTTCCATATTTTTTATTAACTAATTTAATGAAATCTCTAAACCTATCTTTAGCAATAACATCCAAACCAATACTAGGTTCATCTAAAAGAACTAATTTTGGATTGTGTAATAATGCCGCAATTAATTTACATTTCATTCTTTCACCAAGAGACATATCCCTTACAGGAGTGTGCATTACCTTTTCTACATCAAGTAATTTAACCATAAAATTTAATCTTTTTTTGAAAGCTTTTTTTGGAATATCATACAATTCTTTACTTAAATAAAAAGTATCAACAGCAGGCAAATCCCACCACAATTGTTCCTTTTGACCCAAAACCACACCCAAATTTTTTACATATTTTGCCCTACTTTTCCAAGGAGTAAAACCCATAGAAGTAACTTCCCCTTCTGTTGGAAATAAAAATCCTGATAAAGTTTTAATTGTTGTACTTTTTCCAGCACCATTTGGTCCAATTAAACCAATTATTTCTCCTTTTTTAATTTCAAAACTGATTCCTTTTAATGCTTCTTTATTTTCATATTCTCTAAAAAATATTGATTTAACAGCATTAAGTAGTCCTTGCTTTCTTTTATGAGTTTTATATACCTTTTTTAAGTTTTTTACAGTAACTATATTTTCCATTGTGATAACCTCATAATATTACTCCTATTTAAGTGTTTATAATTATGTTTTAGTACTTCATTAAAAATAAGAAAAAAATTAATAATATTAATGCAAATATAATAATTCTTAGAAAAAAATTAAAATTTTATTAATAATAAATAATCATAAAAAGAATATAAAAAAAATAAAAACCTTTCTATTTCTTACTTATAAAATACAAACCAATTCCAGCAATTACTAAAATTAACAAGTAACCTACAAAGTTAAATTCAGGAATTGTAGCTCCACCGCCATCAATTTCTGATGTTCCGGATGAACTTCCAGCACAACCAGGGTCATCTAAATCAATTAAAGTATCTGCATCATTATCAACACAATCAACGCAGTCAACTGCAGCAACTAAAGTTGAATTCTTACAAGTTGGAGTTCCGTCTCTTAAGTCACAATATAATCCAGTATCACAATCAGCGCAATCATTACAAGTAGTTCCTACTCCCGAGCCAGTGAGTCCAGTAATTTTAAAATAACTTCCTTCATCAGTACAAGAATAAACACCGTTAGTTCCAGGACAAGAAGCTATCGTTACAGAGTTACTACAACCAACAGCAACATCACCCAAACTAGTTGCATCGGGACAAATAAATACTCCGCCACCATTATCAGGAATAAATAAAGTATGAGTTCCAGTTGTTCCAGTTACATCATCAAAATTAACAACAGTTCTAGAAGAGTCAGAATCAATTGTAAAAGCTGACATGTTTAAACTACCACTTCGAGTAAATTCTACTTTTGGTGTAGAACCATCACGAACTTGTAAAATTGTTTCATTAGTTGCATCATCAATTGCAGTACCATCAACAGTTGTTAAATCTAAACTACCACTCCAAGATGGTTCAGTAACTTGAACTGCACCTGAACAATAACCAAGATTGTTAGAACTTCCAGCGTATAAGTCTGCTACTTCTTGAGCAGTAAGAGCAGTGTTGTAGATAGCGACTTCGTCTAATTTTCCATCAAGGAAAACAGCCTGGTGTCCATAACCAAATGTCAGATCACCACTATTGTGTATAGAACCGTCTGGCCCATCCTGAATTTTCTCAAGAACTCCATTTATATAATGCATCAAATGTGTTCCATTCCATACTGCAGTAGCCATAAACCATTCATTTAAGATATGATTGTTGATAGGGTATGCAACAGTATCAAAACCGGTTCCAGTAGTACTAACATAAGCATTGAAAGTCTTACCTGAAGAAGTTGTAAACCCATACGCCATATCAGAAGACACGTCCCCTTTTACAAAAAGTCTTAGATTTGCCTGGTCAGTATCCCTATAAATCCACGCAGACCAAGTACCTGCTGTCGTCAAATCAAGATTTGAAGCATCAGCAATACTAACATAATCACCACTACCATCAAAATCTAAAGCATTACCAATTTTACCAGTTATTTCTTGAGCACCAATCTCTCTCACAGTTAAATCATCTAGGTAAACTTCACAGCCATTACAAACATTAGGATTTGGATTCCAAAGAACAAATGAAGCCCTTGTAGCATCAGATGGTACTGTAAAAGTCCAATCAATTTTTTGCCATACATCATTTGTAGTAACAGCATCACTAGCCATTATACTTGTTCCTAACTCAAGACGAAATACAACATAATCAAAACCATTATTTGGAAGATAAACATAACCAGTCGCTCTATAAGTTTTCCCTACTTCAAATCCATTCATTTCCCCATCAGACTTCTGATTAAGACTAATATAATGAGCACCAACATCTGAGTTAGCAGTATATTTTTCTGAATAAGAACCACTATATTTTTTATCTGTAACTCTTGAAACAGATCCTCTCCCCAACCAATATGCTGTGCTTATATAAGGATAATCTGTTTCTATATCTCCATTTGTCACCATCTCATCTCCTAAAATAATTTCACCTTCATTATCTCCTTTTAAATCTCTTACTGCTGAACCTTTATTAATTTTAAAATTGTCAAAATCAAAAGTTACTGATTGAGATAATGTTCCTTTATGAGTTACTCCTAACTCAACCCAAATAGGGTTTGAAGAAAGACCGACATGTGTACCCATTTCAACCCAATTAGTCCCATCCCAATAATATCCCGTTATATCAGAACCTTCTCTTGTTATCCTAAACTTACCTGAAGAATCAGATCTAATTACAGTAGGAAAAGTTCTAAAATTATAATCATTTATTCCAGTTGACCGTTTTCTATACCCAACATAAGAAAACAACCCATAGTCATCACGAATAATTAAATAACCACCATTCTCTCCAGAAGAAGGTGTTGGAAAAGAAACTAATTCAAAATCTACTTGAACATCAAAATCTCCAACTAGCCATTTATCAGTTGCTTTTGCATAAGATTGTATATTATCTACATTCCCAGTATATTCAACTCTTAATTTATCATTATTTAAAGCTATGCTACCACCAGTACCTCCTGCTTCAAGCCATTTATTAGAATCCAAAGTACTAAAATCATCATCAAAAGAATCGTCAAAAGTCCAATACGAAACCATACTAGCAGGACACGCAGCCCAAACACTAAAACTCATTAAAACAATTAACAACAAAGAAACATAAAATATTTTTTTCATAGTAGACACCTCGAAATTATCATAAAAATAAATATATAAAAAAGAATATAAAAGGTTTTCTATTTCCTAGGTCAATATAAAAAACTTAAAATAAAAACGTAAATTAGTAAAAAATTTAATAAAATTTAAATAAAAAATAAATTATCTAACATAATGAAATTAATATATATCTATGGATCACCCGCATCAGGAAAATTAACAATAGCTAAAGAATTAGCTAAAAGAACAAAATTTAGATTATTTCACAATCATTTAATTCTTGACATGTTAACCCAAATTCTGAATTTTAAACATAAAAGTTTTTGGAATACTTTTAATAACATTTTTACAGAAATAATTAAGGGTGCAAAAGAACAAAATGCCAATTTAATTATTACCAGGGCATATTCTGGCAAAGAAGATTTTAAAGAACATCTAAACATAGCAGACAAAACATTTCTTATTAGATTAAAATGTAGTGATGAAGAAATATTAAAAAGAATTACTAATGAAGATAGAAAAAAATATGGAAAAATCAATGATAAAAAAAACTATCTTAACTGGAAAAGTAAAATTCTAAAAGAAAGTTTTAGTGATGATGAAATAGTTGTTGATACAGGTAAATTAAGTGTTGATGAATCAGTTGAAAAGATAATATTAAAACTAAAGGATTAATAGATATTTACAAAAACACAAATCTTTATAAAAATTTTATCAATCATTATTTATGGTAGAAATATGAAAAAAATAGTAATTGTGGGAGCAGGACCTGGCGGAATTGCCGCAGCATATAAACTATCAGAAAAAGCAGAAGTAATTCTTATTGATGAAGGAAAACCAGTTATGGAAAGGATTTGTCCATCACAAAGTAAATGTATCAGTTGCAAAGCTTGTGACAAGTCTAAAGGTTTTGGTGGAGTAGGAAGTTTTTCTGATGGAAAATTTATTTTTGAAACATTAGTTGGAAAAAGAGCTGTCGGAAGTAATCTTCATGAAATTATTGGAGAAGAAAGTGAACGAGATTACATTATTCAATCCAGAAAATTTTTTGAACATTTTTTTGATTATGAAATAGAAGTTCCAAAAAACGGAAAATTAGCAGAAGCAAGAGAAATTTCCAGAATTGCCGCAATAAATGACATGGATTATATTTATGCACTACAAACTCACATAGGAACTGACAACTTGCCCAAACTAATGAAAAAAATTGAAGATGAATTAATTGCAAAAGGAGTTAATATTATTACAAGGCAAAGAGTTGAATCTTTTGATTCTAAAAAAGTTCATACTAAAAAACAAAATATCAAATATGATAATTTAGTCATTTCCCCAGGAAGAGAAGGAAGTTTATGGTTAGAAGAATTATTATCAAAAAATAAAATTGAACATGGTTACAGAGCAATTGATGTTGGTTTTAGAATTGAAACAGATGCTGCAATTTTAAACCCATTAGTAAAAGTTAGCAGAGATGTTAAATTTTCATTTATTCGTCCTAATGGAGATCAATTAAGAACATTTTGTGTATGTCCCAATGGTCTTGTAACAAGAGAAACACATGCAGACGGTTTTAATTTAGTTAATGGAGAATCAAATTCAAAATATTTGTCAGAAAATTCTAATTTTGCTTTACTTGTAACAATGCCACTAAGATATAATGCAGGTTCAAACCGGTACGGAAGAGCAATTGCAGAAGTTTTTTATCAATTTGGAGCAGATAAATTAACTCTTCAAAGATTTGGAGATTTAAAACTTGACAGAAGTAGCAAACCCGACAAAATTAATGAATGGAGAGTAAAACCAACTTTAAAAGATGTAAGAATAGGAGACGTTGGAGGAGCAATGCCATACAGATTAGTTCGTGATTTAATTTGGGGAATCGAAAGATTAAGTGCTACTGGATTAATGGAAGGATTAGCACAAGACTCCACTTTAGTTTACGCACCAGAAATTAAATTCCACGGATTACAAGTAAAAACCGACAAATATTTACAAACAACAATGCCTAACGTATATCTTGTAGGGGATGGTGCTGGAATGAGTAGGGGAATTGTTGAAGCTACCGCATCAGGATTATTAGCCGCAGATGGAATTTTAAATAATTTATGAATTAGAATTAAGAGCAGCATAAACAAAATTAGAAAGTTCTAAATAAGTAACTGGTTTACTCATAAAAAAAACATTATTATTTACTAATAAATCCCTCACTTCATCATTCAAATAACCAGTATTTAATAAGAATTTTGAAGTTACTCCCATCTCCCTTAGCTCTCGATAAACACGTTTACCAGTATATTCGGGCATAAATATATCAAGAATAATTAAATCGGCAGTTTTTCCATTACTAAAGTCATCAATTATTTCTTTTCCAGAAAGATATGGAAGAACGTTATATCCAAGGTCAGATAGTTGAATGTCAAGAACCTCTAAAACAGAGAGTTCATCATCAACAACAGCAATTGTTATATCTCCTTGAGCCTTTTTTAAATTTTCATCTAAACTCATAAATTAGGGTGATAAACATCACTTAAAAAGATTTAGTATAAACATATAGAAAATAGCAGAAATCTTTAAGAAAACCTACCACTTATTGATAATTAATAATGAAACGTAAACCATATAAGGTTTTAATAGTAGATGATGAAGAAATAATTAGAAATTCACTTTCCGAGATAGTTAAATATACAGGCAATATTCCCATTTCATTTCCAAGCGGAATGGAAGCAATAAAATATTTAAAAGACAAAAATCATATAACTAAAGCACCACATCACAGAGATATTGCTTTAATATTAAGTGATTATCAAATGAATCCATGCAATGGGTTAGATGTCCTTAAAGCAAAACTTTTATTAGACAGAGATATTCCATTTTTTCTTCTTAGTGGAAATATTCAAGATCCAAATGTAACATATGAAGCTGCAAAATATCAAGCATCAGGATATCTCAAAAAACCTATTAATCTAGTCGAATTGGAAGAACTAATTAATAATGTTTTAATTGAAAAAATAGATTTGGATTGTCCAACAATTGCATTCAAAATTGGAGGAAGTGCAGGAGATCATTTTTTTGAAACTGAAGATTCAAACTTAGCACTGGTTGAATTTTTAAATTTTTGTGTCCAAATACAAAAACAAACTCCTTATCAAGTAATTCTTGCTCCAGGCGCAAGTAAAAGAGGAGATTTATTAAAAACACTTTTAAGAAAATGTAATAAACCTTCAATAAAATTTTCTCATTCAAGAAAAGTTTTACGTGACCTACAATCAAACATGGAAGATATTGTAGATATGATGGAGGACGATTCAGAAATTAATAAAAATGCGTTTTGGGTTAATCCAACTCAGTTAATTACCAATTATAAAGATGTTAAAGGATTTTTAAATAGAAATAAAGTCATGGTAATGGCATATGCTCCAAGACATCTCAGTTTAGAATATAAAGAAATTACAAACCCAAATAATTTACACTATCCAAATATTCCACCTGAAGATTCGGATTCTCAATTTTTACTTTTATGTGAATTATTTAACATAAAAACTAGCGGAATATTAAAAAGAGTAGATAGACCATATCTTTTTGATCCAAATAAAGGTTTAGAAACAAATGAATGGCAACAAATACAAAGTCAAAACAAACCACTAGAAAAAGTAAGTTTTGAAGAAATTAAAAATGGCAAAACTTATGATGGTACAAAATTAAGTTTTATTGGAGATGATGGAGAACCCGGACATTTATGGGAAACTTCAGCAGCAAAACTTGGAATGATAAGTGACATAGTAGAAAAAATATGCATAATACATTTAGCACCAAATGAATTATATCTAAATGGAAAACATATTGTTACAGGAGAAATGTGGCCTCAAGATAAAACTCAAAATCAATATGTTCAAGAAAGAATTGCACAAATAATAACACAGAGTACTTCACCTTTTTTATACAAAAAACAATAATTAATTATTTTCTTTTAAAAAATCTAACCTCATAGTTGTATAATGATAAATGATATGAGTTGATTCCTTAACTAAACCTAAAGACAATACTAATTCTTTATTCAAACATTCTTCAGCCAACTTTTCAACTAATAAATTTATTTCATCATATAAACTAAATGCCTTATTAGCATCTTTTTTTGTTGCTTTATAAAAATAAGAATATGAAGTATCAAATTGTTCTTTTAATTTTTCTAATAAAATTAAAAAATGATCATTTTTTTCAACTTTTGAAAGTCTAGTACATAATTTTTTAAAACTATCACCTAAATCTTCCAATACTTCAATTAAATAATAAAGAATGTGCCTTTGTTGAGTTTCGTCAGGTTTAACATAATGTTTTTTATTTATTTGTCTCAAACAAAAATAACATAATCGATTAACTTCCATATCTTTAAGATAAACATTGGCTAATGCTTTCAGATCATTTTTCTTATAAGCTTCATAACCAGTTTCCATCATTTGTTTAACAATTAGAAAAGCTTTTCTTAATGAATTATCGAAATCTAATTCAATTCTGGAAGATATTGCTTGAATTAAACAAGTCTTTTCACTTTGTTCCATAATCTCATAACCAATTAACTCACTAACTTTTTCTCTAATAGTATTTAATGTTTTAAGATCATTGTGAATTAAATTAATTTTATCATAACCTTTCTGATAAGTTCTTGCAAGCAATCTATCAACAAGTCGAGGTGCTAAACCTGAAACATCTTCAGTAATTTCTAATAATTTATGAATACTTTGAGGACTTACTAAAAGTGCTTCACCTGTTTCTTCAATATTAAGTTCGTCACCTTGTTTTACTCCATTTTCTTTTACCCAAGGAGCAGGCAATGATACAATAAAAGTTGAAGGTCCATGTTTTACTACTTTTCGTTTAATTTTTTACACCCTTAAATCAGATACCAATTTGTATATATAAAACTATTGCATATTCATATAATTTAAAAAAAAGCATATGTATGCACACATATGCATAAAGCAAGGATTAAATATATATTCTTCTTAAGCTATTTAATATTTGAGGGGATTATTTCAACAACACAATATAGTACATTATGAATTTAGATAAATATACCCTCGGGAGGGTCAAAATGAAAATTGAAGAATTTGAATTTGTTGAAAAACTAACAGAAGATGACGAAATTGAAGAATTACTTGATGGCGGAGAAATAGACGCTTGGGAAGCAGGATTTATGCATGGCTGTATAAAAGAGAGGGAAGAAAATGATGCTTTTTGAAGATTGTATAGGAAATCTTTGGATGCCAGATCAAGTTGATGAATTATCTGCATGGGAAATAGATGATTTAGGAATTCGCGTTCTCACCGAAATATAAAAATTTAATCTGTGCGCCTCCGCGAAATATCGCGGAGTATTTTTTTTATTAAAATTAATAAATGAGTAAATAATTCTACAATAATGAAATTAATTTTAACAAGACATGGCGAAACTATTGAAAACGTTAATAAAATTCTTCAAGGTTGGAATGATACAAATCTTAATAAAAATGGAATTCAACAAGCTAAACAATTAGCTAAAAGATTAAAAGACATCAATATTGACCTTATATATTCTAGTGACCTTAAAAGAGCATTTAATACTGCGCAAGAGATAAGTAAATTTCATAATTGTCCATTAATCAAAGATAAAAGAATGAGAGAAATAAATTTTGGTGAATGGAACGGATATAAACGTAAAGAACTCGATTGAGATTCTTTAGAAGGAAAAGATTTTACAGTAAAAAGACCACCCAAGGCAGAGAATTATGTTGATGTTAGAAAAAGAGTTAATGAGTTCTATAAAGAAATTAAAATTAAACATAAAAATAAAACTGTTTTAGTTGTGGGTCATGGTGGTTCAACACTTGTTCTTACATCAATAATTTTAAAAAAAGAATTAAAAGATATTAAAAATATTAAAAAATTAGAAAATACTGCCATTGCAAAATTTGAAATTAATAATAAAGTAAAAACAATTTGTTTAAATTGTACTAAACATTTGTAAATATTATTCAACCAAATGTTTAAAATAATCCATCAGGTTAATACTTACTTTAAATGAAGTCACAAGTGGTTTTTGATTCAAAATAGGAAGATACTCTACAAACATCCTTTTATTTACATCATTAATAAAATCTGCAACAGATCTATTACGTTTAAAAGAAGCAGTATATCCATGATGATCAGGTTTTTCCCCTTGATCAATATAATATTGTTTCATTTTATTTAAATCATCAGAACGCACATGATTAACTCCACCATAAGATAAATCCCCATCAGCAACTATTAATCTTGAAAAATCTTCGATAAATAAAGGATCTTCAAAAGCTTCGACATATTGTGTTAGACCCATGATTTTTATATCAAGAGGACTCATTAAAGTATTAAAATATCTTGACATAGCTCTTTTTTCAATATCACCTTGGGATTTAATTAAAAGAATTCCACCTTTTTTTTCTAATTCTTTTCCTTTTATAGTATCAACAACATCATTTAATGAATGATCTACTTTGCTCATCACAGATTTAAATTTACTTTCATCAAGTTCTTTTGGACCGGCAGTAAATGCGTAAACCATTTGACTATTACCTCGAACTGCTTCAAAATGATTTGCAACTTTTTCTGCATACGGAATTCCATAAAGATAATTATCAGTTATTACAATATCTGCATCATCACACATAATTACAGAAATCAAATCATCAGCTACAAAGGGATTATAGCCAGCATCAGCCACTTTATCTCTTAAAGCTGAACTTATATTTTTATCATCTTCTACAATTAATACGCTTTTCATTTTTTCAACTCCAAATAAGTATACAATCTAATACCAGTTAAACCTTTAAAAAAATCAGGAACAGTTGAAGGAACAACAATATCCTGAGAGTTTTTAAGTTTGAAACCTGCTTTACAAAAAGCACCAAAATGATCTTTCATCCTACTATGAATAACTCCAACATCCATTTTTGTTCCATCTTCACAAGTTAAAATAACGGGATAAAATTCACCGACACTTTTATTATAATTAAATAGTTTATCAGGATTTTTCAATTCAACTGCAGGATTAGGATATGATTTTAATGATAACACCATTATATCACTAATCATTATCGCAACCAAGCTTCCATCATTTCTTAAAATTCTATGGGCTTGTCCATAAACTGGCTCTAATTCTTCAGGATTAAAATAATGAAGTGCTAAACTACTCATATAAACATCAAATGATTCATCAGGAATTTGAAAAACATTTTTCATATCAGAAACAAAATAATCAATTCCTTGAGGATTTTCTTTTTCTCTTTTAATTGCTTGCTCAATCATTCCTTCGGATTTATCAAAACCAGTTACTGAAGTTACAGAAGATACTACCCTTCTAGAAACATAACCTTCCCCGCATCCAGCGTCTATTACATCTCCACCCAGTTCAGTAACTCTTTGAATCAATTGAGGTCTAGCAATAAAATCACTTAAATTCCTAGGGGTGTCTCTACTCCATTTTTCAGCTTGACAATCATAATCAACATGACTCATTTTTTACCTCCAAAAATAGACTCCTCAGTATTTTGAAAAAAATTATCTAATGTTTCTCGCATTTTTAATTCAAATTCTTTATTCATTTTGGACTCAGTTCCTTCATTAATTGTGTTTTATAAGCATCAATAATCACTCCTGCCTGATAATTACCATTTCTTCTCATTCTAAAAACTTCTTCTACAGGATTAACATATTCTCTAGATTTTAATGCATTTACATATTCAGGATGAATTGGATGCTCATAATTTCTTGATGCCAAATTATTATTTAAAACAAGTAATGATGACAATAAACTACAAGACAAAGCACCAATAATTGTTCTAGTAGCAATTTTAAATGTTCTTTCAAAGTTTGGACTTACTAAATATTCTCGATTTATTTTCATTTTTACACTTTTTCGTTACCCCAAAGTAGTCTTACAAGAATATTAATATCTTTTCAATATGATTCATATCAATAATATTTTTCCAAAATCTTTAAATATGCAAAAGCATTTCTTGCTATTAATTCAAAGTAAAACTAAAAATGAAAAGAAAATTAATTAGTCAAGGAAAAGGGGACAGCGTAACTTTGTACATACCAAAGAAATGGATAGACAATAGAGGATTAAAAGCAGGAGATGAAGTTGATATTGATGAAATGGACCACAATTTAATAATTAGTACCGAGGTTCAAAAAATACAAAATCTATCTACTGAAATTAAACTAAAAAACCTTACTGAATCAATGATTAGAACTGCCATTACTTACCCTTATAGATTAGGCTACGATAAAGTAACAGTTTTCTATTACACAAAAAATCAACTTGAAATTTTAAAAAATGTTGTTAAAACAAGATTATTAGGTTTTGAAATTGTTTCAATAGATGAAAAAGGAGTAATTATTGAAAACATTACTGAACCTTCAGGAGAAAAATTTGAAGTTTTAATGCAAAAAATAATTTACAACACAGGACAATTTTTTGAGTGTATTGAATCAATATTACAAAAACAAAAACCATTTTATGACTATAATGATATTCAACACCAGATTCAACTTTATGATAATTTTTGCAGAAGAGTAATTACTAAAAGAAAAGCTATAGAAAAAAACGCAACATTATATTGGTCATTTTTAACAGTTTTTATTCATGCTACAAGAAATCTATATCACTTTGCAAAATACATTGAAAAATACAAAGGAACAATATCAAAACCAACAATTAAATTCTTTGAAGAAGCAAAAGAAATTTATTCATTAGTTAAAAAAGCATATTTAAGTCAAGATTTAGCACCAATAGAATTAGCACATGAAAAAGAAAAAATTTTATCACATAAAACAACACATAAATTGATAAAAGGAAATGAAGCATCATTAATTCATTATATCAGTAAGATTTCAAGAGGATTTTATCTTAGTTCAAGTCCTTTAGTTGGACTTTTTATGGAGCATTCTTGATTTGTAAACATTTTTTCGAAGATTTTCCATACTAACATTTCCATCAGAATCAGATGCAAAATAAATTTGTACAGCCCGATTAATAATTCTTCTTTTAGCACAATCCAAATACTTGTTATAACCTGCTTTAAAATTTCCGTTTTCATCATTTGATGAAAAATAATCCACAGGACCATAATGTTTAATATCTCCCATACGAATATAACCCTGATGAGAAACATTCTTATTAAAACAAGTTTCAGAAATTGCACAAGAACTAATTGCTTCAGAAACTTCTTCATTAGAACATAAAGCTTTCACATAAACATCTGCAGGACCATCACCATATGAAAAACATTGTGAAACATATTTTCCCATCCAAAACAATTGATCAGATTTATTTTTTAATTCTTTAAGAAAAGAATCAGGTTTAGGTCCAATATCTCTATCACTATAAACAGTTTTAATAAAATCAATAGGAACAGGCATAAAATCAAGCCTTCCTTCTTTAAATTCAGGCAAATCTTTTTCCATAAGAATACTTCGCACTAATGAATTAACTAAAGGAACATTATAATGATGATTAATTCTACGAAGACCCAAATCTTCAATTGTCTTTTCTATTTCTTCATTTGAATTAATATCAGAGATTAATTTTTTAATACCCAAATGATAATCTGAAGAAGATAAAAGAGTAGGATACCCACTAGAAATATTCTCAATTCTTTGTTGATTGATTAATAAATCTACAGCTGACGGAGGTTGATAAGTAGTCAAACCAGTTGTCCCAAGCAAGGTTTGAATGACAAGATATGCACCTCCAAATCCTGCAGCAACATATCCTGCTCGTGGCATCCATTTTTTCAAACTCCTCATAAAATCTTGAACAGGAGTTCTTTGAATAATTTTCAGATGGTCAGATAATTCACCCATACAATCATAATTTTTCTTTTTCTTAGTCATACATTTTCTTATAATTTTATCATATCTTGGTAAATCTTTTTTTCTCAAATCTTTTCTTAATTCTTTTAATGATTTATCTAAAACATCCTCATACCTATCAAGATTATATCTGCCATTTTCATCAATTAAATTTTCTTTAGTTCCATAAACTATTCCAAATTCCTCATTAGGATGAAATTCAAAAATATATTTACCAGTTAAAGCATAATACATCAAAACTCCCAAACTATAAATTTCACTTTTTTCAGTATATTGGGATTGTTCCCCATTAAAACCTAAATCTGGATCTCTAACAAAATGTCCACCCATCGAAGCAACAGCCTTAATCTTTGGTTCATTAATTCTACATGCAAGTTCAAAATCATTAAGCTTTGCTTCCAGCGAACCAAAATGATTAATTACTAAAACATTCGAAGGTTTTAAATCCCTATGTAACATTCTATTTATAACATGTAAATGTTTTATAGCTCCAACAAGTCCACTAAATAAAGACTTATAATCATCAACATCCCAACCAGGATTACAATTTTTAAAACAATCAGACATACTTAAACCCTTTACTTTCTCTTCTATTGATGCAACTTTTCTTTGACCATTTTCCAAATAAACAATAGGAAGATCCACCCTTACAAAATTTTGATGAGGATTTTGCATGATTTTAGATAAAATTTCAAAAACTTCTCTTTCAGTAGTATATCCAGAAGCATAATGATCTTTAGAATTAAGACTTTCTCTTTTTTCTGGAGGAATATCAACTTTTACTACCTTCTTACCAGTTAAACTATCAGCTTCAAAAACATATCTAGCCAATCCACCAGAGGGTCCAAAAATTAATTTCTTTAGATCAGTATATCCCCTTTCTAACAACATCTCATACAAATTCGAATTCATTAATCCATTTTTAACAAATTCAGGAGGTTCCATTATTTGCATTACATCATACATAAAATATCTAAAGCTTTTTTCATTATTAGGCATATGAAAATAAAAATCATAATCAGATTCTAAATTCCCTGCTAAAAAATCATAACCCCTACTAGTCAAATAATCAATTAATCTTTTCATTTGATTTTGCTTACAAAAACTTTCTTGCATACTTTCACAATCTTTTGAAAACAATAAACCAATTTGTAATACTTCTTCATCCTTTATTCTGTCATATAATGAATTTGTCTTTAATTTTTTTGAATCTTCACCTGAAAAACAAAAATCAACAGTCCTTCTTAAAACTTCAATACCAAAATCATCATAACCTGAAAAAACTACATCATCTTTTTCAACACAAGCTGATTTCAATGGTTTATATTTTGAAGTCAAATATTTTACTACCTTATCTTCACCATTTTCTTCAAAAAAACGTTCTTCAACTGGTTTTTCAACTACCTTCGATAGATGTTCTAGTCTAAACATTACATCATCCAAAGTACCATTTAGAACACTCATTCTAATTCGGCCCTCATAACTTTCTCAAAAGCCTGACTTTTATTATAGAATTTTTTATGTCTTATAGCTTCTCTTACTTTTAAGATAAGTTCTTCATCAATTGAAATGGTTATTCTTTGTTTCATCTTGTTACTACCTTCAAATAGTTACTATCTGATTGAAGAACGTATTACTCATATATAAAGATTTCTTTTTTTAAGAAAGGTTTATGCACGAAAATTCTAATTTTCGTTGTATAAAGGGATTTGGTTTTTAAGCATAAAAATAAAGAGTTCCATAATTATTTAATTAATACAAACATATGCTCCCTAAAAAAATTCATTGTTTTTGGAAATTTATTTATTTTTTCAATGGTTTTTTGATAATTATTTTTTAATTTACTTGCTTGCTTACAATTCAATCCTTCACTAACTTCATAAGTAATTTTATCACCAAGAATAGTTCTTTTTTCTTTTAAAATCTTAATTATACTAAATTTTTTTGGATTATTAAAAATTTCAGTACCCTCATGTAACCCAAATACAGAAAATGAAACTAAATCAACATTTGATTGCTCCAATAAATCAATAGTTTCAAGAAATTCTTCTTTAGTTTCAGTTGGAAATCCAATTATTGTATAAGCAATATTTTTAATTCCCACATTATAAGAATCTTTCAAAACTTGTTTTATATCTTTAACATTGGTTCCCTTTTTAATTAATTTTAAAATTCTATCACTGCCAGATTCCACACCCCACATAATCATAATTAATCCAGAATCATAAAGAATTTTTAATGTATTTAAATCGAATTCTTTTAAAGGTTTTAATTGACAAGTCCAATAAATATTTAATGGTTTAACCAACTTAGCAAATTCCAGTAATCTTTTTTTACTTATCATATCATCAATTAAAAAGAAATATTTTTGTTTTGATTTAATAATTGATTTTTTTATGTTTTCTAAATTAAATTCGCAATAATTAACGTCATTAAAATGTGTACAAAAAGTACATTGTTTATAATAACAAGAACTAGCAGTTTTAATTGGAATAACAGGTTTAGGAGTAAAATAATCTTTTAAATTGTAAATCGAATAATCTAAAACAACATCATAATTTTTTACTTTACCGCCAACAAATTCAAGCAATTCAATTTCATTTTTTAAAAAAGTTGAAATGTCTTTTAATTTGTCATTTACTGCAGGACCACCTACAACAGTTTTTACTTTTAGTTCTTTAATTAATGAATAAGCATAAAATACTTGACTAGAATAAACTATAGAAAATGCTACAACATCAGGATTAAAACTATTTATTTTTTTTAAATATTCATCTAATAATTCGGGTTTTAGCCCAGCTACAACTTTTTTATTATTTTCAGAATATGTTTTTCCAGTTACTTTAAGATATTCTAATGTTTTTTTATCATAATTATCCCAATTCATATCATGATAATATTTTTGAAATTCAGAAAATTTGTTTTTATGAAATTCTAAATTTAAATCTAAAACTTGAATATTATCGTCAGAATTTGCTTTTAAAAAAGAATAAAGATTAGTTAAAGAATAAGGAGGTGTTGCAGGAGTACAAAACGGTAGATATACAAGTAATATGTTTTTCATATATTATGATAATTATATTCAGTTAATAATTCTTTGGGTTAAACATATAAAGTCTTTAAAGAATCTAAGCATATGAAAGAATTAATTACAGAAGATGGTTCAATTACATATTATAATGAAGAAGTTCAAGATCATTACCATACTAAATCTGGAGCAAGACAAGAAGCTTTTGAAAAACATGTTAAAGCATTAGAGGTTAAACCAGGCAAAGTTATTTTTGATGTGTGTTTTGGAATAGGATATAATGCTGCTGCAGCCCTAGACATAGGTCCTGCAACAATATATTGTTTTGAAAATGATAAAGTAATATTACAAAAAGTTTTAGAAATTAATGCAGATTTTAAAAGTTTCAATATTATTAAAGAATTTATTCAAGGATTTTTTGAAGGTAATAATATTTACGAAAAAGACAACATAAAACTAATTATGATGTTTGGTGATGCTAGAGAAAAAATAAAAGAAGTTATACAAAAAGCAGATTATGTGTTTTTTGACGCTTTTAGTCCTGCAAAAGTTCCCGAAATGTGGACAGAAGAATTTTTCAAGGACATTTTTAACAAGATGAATTCTAAGGCAAGATTGAGCACATATAGCTGTGCTAGATTTGTTAGAGACAATATGAAAAGTGCAGGATTTAGAGTAATTGATGGACCGATAGTTGGAAGAAGAAGCCCTTCAACTATTGCAATTGTTGAATAAAAAAAGAAAAGATTAAAAACTAATAAATAAAAATTAACATAATGAGTAAAATGAGATCCAAAGATAAAATTCTTGAACAGTTCAAAAAAGAAGAAGATGAACTTAGAAAAATTTATACAGAATTACCAGGTAATTGGTTTTTACATGAAAAAATAATTGAACATTTAGAATGGTTAGAAATTGAAATTGAAGAAAGTTTAAAAAATTTAGAAAATTCAATAAGAAGTGACATTCAAAGACAATTAGAAAAAGGATTTAATGGTCTTATGAATCGTATTAAAAAACACAATGAAGTCATTAAAAACCTAATTAAAAAAGTTAAATCAAAAAATTTAACCCAAGACCTTCCTAGTAAAGCCATAAAATCCATGGAATTATTAATTAATGAAATACATATATTAAGGATGGAATCTCAATTATACCCTATACAAAAGATTAAAAATAAAAAGATATGGAAATCAGTATTAGAAGGTTTAAAAAATAATACTTACATTCCTCCAGACATAGATCTAGCCACTGCAAAAAAAAGAGTTCAGCATTTTAGCAATTCAGAACTTATACTTGCCTTACAATTTAACACTTGGGAAAGACCATATTTAATGATTACCTTAGATAACAAAAAAATTAACATGCACATAATTAAAAAAGGAAGATTAACAAAAGACCTTTTTATTTCTAAATTAATGAATTTATTAGGAATTAGACACATGGTTATTGATTATAAACACAAAATGTTTGGAAATAAAGTTGAACATTTAAACAAAATTGAATTTATGAAGGGTAAAAATATTGAATCTCTTAATCGATTATCTAACAGAGATGAGATTTTAGCTTTTTCTTTTTTATTAGGTGCAGCATGTGCAGATGCATTTGTAACAAATTTATCGGACAGACCATTAAATATGAGAATAGATGAAAAAAAATTTAAATTATTAAAAAGAAAACCAAAACACGGCCTAGGAAACGAAAATCCAATTTATAACATAGATTATGAATTTTTAAATTCTACAAATGAAGAAGATTATATAAAAGGACAATTTTTTAGTTCAAGAGGTCTTTTTATTTTAATGTTTGTTGATAAAACTGATCTTGTTAAAGCTAAATTAAAAAAAGAAAAAGTGATTGAAATGTTTAACAAAGGCTATATTAAAGAATTAAAAATTATTACACACAATTATCATAAAAATAAAAACCAAATTGATATTTTACTAAATCTTAATGGAGTTAATTACCTTAAAAGAAGATTTTCAGAAGATAGTTACAAAATTTTATTAAAATTTGAAAATGAAATAATTCCTAAAATTTTTATTCAAGAATATACTAAAGCAGCTTAATCAAAAAAATGATAATTTAATATCTTTTCATCGTGAGAAACATGATAAAAAGTACAATAACCAGGATCTGAACCCAATCTTCCAGAAGTAGTTGAAGGACAATTAATAAAATACTTTTTTTTTGACAAATCTAAATGATGTCTTGAAAAAGGCTTATCTAATTCTTCAAATTCAATTTTGCCAGATTTTAAATCATAAGACGCAAATCGAGGAATATGTAAATGTCCACCAAAGAAAACTTGAAACTCAGGATGATTTTCAAAAGTTTTTTTTAAATATTCTTCATTAAACAAATAATGATTAAATGATTCTGGAGAACCGTGTAATAATAAATAACCATTTCTCTTAAAAGTATTTACAAAACCACTAATTATATTTAATTGATCTTCAGAGAGCATTTCAACATGTAAAGGAGTTGTTTTTTTAGCATTATCACTAAAAATATTAAGATCATTTTTACCAACAGCCAAAGCATCATGATTCCCCATAATTCCCACATCAAATCCAGAAATTAAATCCACTGCTTTTTCAGGTTCATCACCATAACCAATTACATCTCCAAGAAAGCATTTATATCTTACATCTGGAGATTTAGCCAAAACTCTTTCTAAAGCTTTTGGGTCTGCATGTATATCCGATACAAGCATAAAAGGATATTCATCTAATGCTACATTTGGTCCATTCATATCAGTAGTTATTATTATAACTTTAAAAAGATTCCCGATATTAACTCCCTGCAAGTTGTAACAAAATAAGTGATAAAAATGTCTCACCCAACTACCTTGGAGTCTACGAGTGCTTTTAAAGAGATTTTACTTTAAATACATTAATGAGACATAAATGTCACAAGGGTGAAATAAAATGGCTGAACAAAAAACTAACAATGGTCTGGACACAAAATTGAATGACTTATTTGGTGAACTAATGAGCTCTACAGTAGACGAATCTAAACCAAGATATCAAAACGGATTAAAAGAAGCTGCAGATGTCGCATTAATAAGAGAAGTATCTAGTAGAGCAGGACCATATGCAGCACTAGCAACAATTGAAGGAATGGAAATGAAAGATGAAACAAGCAGGGCAGCTTATTTACTTGTTGCGTCTGTAGCAGAAAAAATGCAACTTCCATTAAGAAATTTATTAATTGATTATTGCATAAATAAAGCAGGAATTGACATTGAAAAAAAAGATTGAGTATATAGTGAAGCAATTTTAGAAGAAAAATCACCAGAAGAAGCAAGAGCAACAACCACACAATTATAAATATAAAAATGACATATGCAACTAAAGGAACACCATCAATGGCCGCAAGCAGCGGAAGTTTAGCTAATTGTAGAAGTAGCAATGCAATGGTTCCATATAAATGTTCATTACCAGCAAGTTTAGGCACAGGTCAAAGTAGATTAGAAGGACTCACAAGAAATAATGGAACTAATTTAATACCATATAAAGGACCTAGTTTACAAAGAAGTTATGATAAACCCGAAACATCAATTACAAGAGCAAAACCATATCAAGTTAGAGATATTCCATCACGATTACCACAAAGATACGATTCTAAACCAAATAATAATAATAATAATAATAGCCCTACAACATACGATAAAAAACCTGAAGAAAAACAAGATAGTTTAAGTCCTATAAAACCTAAAACCAAGCAAAATTACTTTCCAACTTCTAAACCTGCCAGTTATGATGCTACAACTCCAGAACAAGCTTTAGCAAAAGCCTACAATGGAAATCCAAATTATTTACCAAAAGTAAAACCTGCAACTAAACAAAATAAATATCAAACTCCAAAAAGTAAATCATCTAATTATGAAAAAAAACCAAGAAAACAAAACCAACCTTCACAATTAGAAAATATTAGTCAATCATATTATAGTCCAGACGATGTTGAAGGGTTATTGGATGGCCAAGAACTATTACCAGCAACTACTTCAACATCTTATAACCCTCAAGGAATGGGAAATATTGAAGTGATTATAGCACTCCAAGGACAAATGCAAACTTCATTTTCTTTAACATATAGCTCCACTCGTAGCGCAAATGGAGATATAACTGAAACTCTCAATATTCAATATAGTGCAAACATGAATATTGCGCAACAAAGAAGAGAAATAATTGGAACTTTTACAAACGCATTAATGGATTATGATAATTTACTTGATGATGACCAAGAAAAACAAAGACAAAGAGATATGATGCAATTAGAATTAAATCAACTTGCAGAAAATCCTCATCAAAGAATTGTTGACTTTAATGCTAATGATTTTATAAAATCTAAAACAAGATTTATTGGCGATGCAAAAGAGATTATGAATTATGTTAAAGAAACTTTCAAATTAACAACAGGAAAAGATTTACCAAAAGATTTCTCATTATCATTAGTTGATAAAAAAGAATTAAAACAATCTCACGACTTTTTTAATGGAAAATGGCAAGAAGGTATCGAAGGTTTTTGTATTAACAGAAAAGGCTTTGGTGAATCAAGAATTTTTGTAAAAAAAAATGAGTTAGCAAAAGTTATGTTAACAATTGGCCACGAAATAGGACATTTACAAAGTGCTTCACTAAATGGTATTGAAGAAGAAGCAAAAGCATTTGCATTTTCAATTGAATGGATGAATAAAATAAAAGAACACAACATTGCAGGATTAAAAAATGCTATAGTTACCGAAAGACCAGCCAAAAACGGATTACATAATGTTGCTTTTAACTTTGTAACTAAATTAATGCAACAAGGAATGTCAGCTATGAACGTATTTAAAGAATTAACTAATGGTTTAAAACATTCAAGTTAAGAATTACTTTCAATTTCAAAATTAAATAGAACAAAAAACTTATATACTAAGTCAACAAAAAGAGGTAATATGTCTGACTACTATAATTCAATGGATCGTGAACCTGAGAATTGGGATATTTCTGCTAGAGAAATTGGTTTTACTACAATTCCTAACAAAGACCAATTAGATGAATTAAAAGCTAAAATTAGATTAGGTGCTAGTAAAGTTGAATTGGGATTTATGGGTGCTGGAAAATCAAGAGGTGAAGCTCCTTCTCCAGAAATGTACGGTAAAGATGAAAGACAAGCAATTAAAGAACTAGCAAGAATTAATGATATTGAATTAACAACCCACGCTTCTTTTCAAATTGAACCTATATCAGGTTTAGGTAAACAAGGTTTTGATGATTCATCTAGAAAAAATAGTGTTGATGAAATTAAAAGAGCAATTGATTTTGCAGCAGACGTTACAGAAGGTGGACCAGTTGTAGCTCACCTAGGAGAATTTCAAAGACCTATTTACAAAGCTGAAGAAGGAAAATTTACTGCATATGAATATGCAAAAGTTGATGATGATGGAAAACAAATCTATGATAAAAATGGCGAACCAGTTATGGAATCTGAAGAAGAACAAGCAATTGTTTCTTTAGTAAATACTGAAGATGGAAGCTTAATAAATTTAAAAAAGAATATGGAATTTGATCTTCCAGAATATGATTTAGACGAACAAGGCAAAATAAAAATTGAAGAAAACTTGCCTGTTCTTAAAGATGGTGGAGAAGAAGTAGTTAATAAATTTACATGGAATAAACTAAAAGAAAGACTCAAAGGAGATACGGGTAAAGATGCAACAGATGAAGATGTTGCAAAGTTTGTATATAAAAATCAAATTGAAGAGCAAATAAGTAATATCCATTATAGATTAGGTGTTGAAAAAAATCAAATGGAACGAAATCTACAAATAAGAGAACAAGCTAGTGATGATAAAAAAATAGAAATTGATAGAGAAATTGAACGTTCAAAAAGAGCTATTGCATCTGAAATTGGACAAATCAATAAAATGGAACGTATGAAAAATAAATTTTCCAGCATTGAAAATTACGGAACTAAAAAAACGGCACAAAGTTTAGCAGAATTAGGTATGTACGCATTAAAAAAAGAAGAACAACAAAAATTAGATAAACCATTATATGTTGCTCCCGAAAACATTTTTCCAGAATCTTATGGAGGACATCCAGACGAAATGAAAAAATTAGTTATTGCTGGAAGAAATAGAATGAAACAAATGCTAATTAATCAAGAAGGCAAAAATGAAAAAGATGCATATAAAATTGCTGAACAACACATAAGAGCTACATTTGATTTAGGTCACGCTTATACATGGAAAAGATATTTTA
>CAZLQZ010000010.1:0-7433 GCA_964561995.1 uncultured Methanosarcinales archaeon
AGGAAAACAAGTAATTCTGATATTCATCAGAATCACAAGGGTTTCATATTAACCATAATTACGGAAAAGTTTATATATTACTTGAATAAATAAAATACATGGAATTAAGTAAAACCTCACAATTTTTTGTTGGATTTTTTGCAATGTGGATTCTTTTATGGTTACACGCTAAAATGACCACTTCTCAATATTTTGGTTTTATTTTAGATACTCAAGTTGCTTTAACAGTTTCATTAGTTGTTTCTATAATATTAGTAATTATTGCTGTTGTTGTTATCATTCTTAGTTTTTTTGTATCAAATACACCTTTTATTCCAATAGGAGGATTAATTGGTTTACCTGTTGCTTTTATGACTAGTGAAATAGTAAGATTAGGATTTGCTATCTTTTTTGAATTTATATAAAATATTTAATTTCTAAATTTTTTTTAAATCTTTTTGTAAATTTAAAAGTATCATTTTTTATAAGTACAGAAACCTTTTTATAGGACTTGTTTGATTTTTAAAATAATGAATTACGAACAATTAAGACAGAAATATGATCTTCCCGAACTTGAAATTCTAAGTTTTGAATTTGAGATTGATAAAGAATCAGAATTTATTTTAAGAGAAGTTAGAAGAAAGATTAATGAAAGAATAGAAGCTTATTGTGATGTCCTTAGTGGAATTCTTCAACCTGATGCATCAAATATTATTCAAATGCATGAAGTAGCTTATTTTGATGAAAAAGAAAAAAATAAAGTATTTAAATATTACAGAAAATTAATGAAGATTTCTCGTGAGTCTTTAGAAATTGGTTTAGAAGCTAATGAACATAGAGAAGCTATGTTTATTAATTCTATTTTTAATGAATGGAAAAGCATAAAAGAACAAATGATTGAGATAATTAAAATATTAAAAGAATCATGGGAAAAAGATTCTCAAAATGAAGAAGATTTAAGATATATGGGGTAAATAATATGAAAATTGTATTTTTAGGAAGTCCAGGAGTAGGAAAAGGAACTTATACTGCAAAAGTTGTTGAAAAATATGGGTTAATTCACATTTCAACAGGAGATATTTTTAGAGAAAATATTAAAGGTAATACTGAACTTGGTGTTGAGGCAAAAAGTTATCTTGATTCTGGTGCTTTGGTTCCTGACCAAGTAACAATTAATATGGTTAAAGATAGGTTATCTAAGCCAGACATAGAAAAGGGTTATATTTTAGATGGTTTTCCAAGAACAATTCCTCAAGCAAATGCATTGGGTGAATTTGAAAAGGTTGATCTTGTAATTAATTTTGTAGCAGATGAAAAAATAATTCTTCAAAGATTAGGTGGAAGAAGAATTTGTAAACAGTGTGGAGCTGTATTCCATGTTACAAACATACCTCCAAAACAAGAAGGTATTTGTGATAAATGTAATGGAGAATTATATCAAAGAGATGATGATAAAGAAGAAGCTATAAAAGAAAGATTAAAAGTTTATAATGAACAAACACAACCTTTGGTTGAATATTATAGTGAAAAAGGTTTACTAAAAACAGTTGATGCAAATAGTTCAATTATAGATGATATAGTCGTTAATTTAGTTCCAATTTTGGATGAAATTAAGGGGGAAAAATAAAATGCCATATGATGCAGAATTAGATGTTAAAAAATTTTCCGAAGAAGTTGAATTTGTAGATTCAAAAATAGTAATTAGTGTAATGTGTTACAACGAAGGAATTGAAAAACTTCAGTTATCTAGGGAAATAAAAAATGCCGAAGGAGAATATAGATTTTCTAAATTAGGCAGAATGATTAAAGAAGAAGTTGAAAAAGTCTTACCTATTATTGAAAAAGCAGTAAAAACTATGGAATAGTTATTTATTAAATAATTGATCAATAAAAACTGTGGCATAACAACTTTTTGGCAAAAAGAATTTCAATAAAACATCATTACCTTTTTTTTTAATTTCTAATTTTTTAACTTCACAAAACATATTTCTTTGGGTACCTTCTGCACTTAATTCGGGAATTTGTCTAATTATAAAATCTCTTTGAGTAATTTCTTCTTCTTTCATAATTTCTTTTGTAATCTCATTTGGGTCAACACCAAAACCAACAATTGGAATTATTTCTTCTTGTTTTTTCATTCTTTTTACAGTCTCATTCCAAATATAACTTTGATAAGCGTGAACATAAATTCTTTGAACTTTTTTGTTTAATTTTGTAATTGATTGAACTGCATTAAATGTGTCTAAACCTGCTAATTCACAAGCTTTTTTAAAATCTTTTTTTACAATTGCTCTACCAACTTCAATGTTATTTCCACCAAATCTTTGTTTCCCAAAATAATTAATAAATTTAGTAATTGGTTTGGGTTCAGGAGCATCTCTTACTAAAATTTCAAATGCATTTCCAAGTAAACTTCCTAATGAAACTGGTATGTTGCCTTTACCTAAATATGTGATTTTAATATCTTTTAGTTCTATTTTTTCTAATCTTTCTTTTGAAACATTTTTTACAGAACACGTTTGACTTGTGATGGCTTTTTTATCTTTATTGCCTGCAAAACCAAATTCTTTGAAAGGAATATGCAAGGCATTAGCTATTGTTTCTAAAGCTTTAACAGTATTGTAATCTGTTTTATCCATTATAAAATAGGTATAATTGCCATCATTTTTAATTTCAATACTTGTTTTTTCTGTAACTTTAAAGTCTTCAGGGAGTTTTTTGATTTCCATAGTGTGTTTAATTATCTTTATTTTATAAGGTTTTTTATGTATATTGCAAAAACTTATAAATGCTTTAAATCTTATATTAATATGGAAAAAGTAAGCATAAAAATACTCGAAGTTGATGTAAAACAAGTAATTGAAAAAATCAAAGAGTTAGGTGCAACTTCATTATTTGAAGGTAATGTTAAATGTCGATATTTTGATTTTGGTGACGATAAATTAAGAAGTTCTAGTAAAGATCTTCAATTAAGAGAATTAGAAGATAGATTTCTTTTAAGTTATAAAGAAAAAATCAATCAGGATTGTAAAGATGTTTCTAAAGAATACGAAATTAAGTTAGAAAAAGATAATGATCTTATTCTTATTTTAGCAGGATTAGGATTGTTAGAAACTTCTGAAGTAATTAAAAAAAGAATTATTTATGAAAAAGATGAAGTTTGGTTTAAGTTTGATCAAATTGAAGATTTTCCTATCTTTTTACAAATTGAAGGACCAAACAGTACTGAAGTCATGAAATGGGTTGAAAAATTAAGTTTTAGTGAAGATGATGCTTTACCTTGGAATGGTAGAGATGTTTGGATGCATTATAAGAAAAAAAAATAAAAATGAAACCAATTATTGCAATTGATTTAATTGGAACGTTAATAACTTCTAAATCCTGGGATGAATCTCATCCTGATTGGTTTAATTATTTTGCTGAAGTTTTACAAGATCCTTCTATTAAAGAATATGCAAAATTAGAAGACTGGTGGCCAAAAGTTCATGAAGTCATGGAAAAATACTTGCCTGATGATACAAAAGAAGCAAGAACGGTTATTGCAAGAACCATGTTTTCAATAATGTTTTTTAAAAGAATCTCTAGTGAAGATGTTGTTAAGGAATTTGCAGATTATTTAAGAAAACAAACTAAATACGATGTTGCTTTAGTGACTTCTTTTCCTGATATTTTGATTAATTTATTGTTAGAAAAAATGGGATGTTTGGATATTTTTTCAATAGTTTTAGCTTCTAAAAGTAATAAAGAATCTGATAAAAAATTAGTGTTTGAAGAATTTATTACAAAATTTGGAAAACCTGTTTATTATATTGGTAATGGAAATAAAAATATAATTTCTTGTAAGGAAGTAGGAATAAAAACTGTTAGTGTAAACTGGTTAAGTGAAAGTAAGTGTAAGGGAAACTATGATGTTAATTCTGTAAAAGAATTGGAAAACCTTATAAAATAATTCTTTGTTCTATTATTTATGCATCTGTAGCTCAGCTTGGATAGAGTGGCACCCTCCTAACTGGTTACGGTCGGTTAACAATCAAAGGACTATACTCATAAAATCGTATAGGCCAAGAAATGACAGTTATCCAGCGAGATAGGTGAAGGTCGGGGGTTCAAATCCTCCCAGGTGCGTAATTACGAAAAACAAATGGAAATATTTTTCCATCTGAAATTAAATTAAGTGATGTTAATGCATCATTTTTGGAGTGTTAAAAAATATGAAAATATTAGTTACTGGCGGAGCTGGTTATATAGGAAGTGTAGCTGTAAAAGAATTGATTAATCAAAATAATGAAGTTATAATAGTTGATAATCTTTCTAAAGGAAAAAAAGAATTAATTCATGAAAAAGCAAAATTTTATGAAATTGATTTAATAGATACGGATTTAGAAAAAGTTTTTCAAGAGAATAAAATTGATGCAGTAATTCATTTTGCAGCATACAAGTCTGTTGGTGAATCTATGTCTAATGCTGTAAAATACTCTGATAATATTAAAGGAAGTATTAATCTTCTTGACATGATGGTTAAGTATAAAGTTCATAAAATTGTTTTCTCTTCTTCAGCTGCAGTATATGGAATGCCAAAAGAAGAAATTATTGATGAAAGGTGTGAAGCTAAACCAATTAATTATTATGGATATACCAAATTACAAATGGAAAGGTTGATGTATTGGTATTGTAAAGTTTATGGGATTAGTTATGTTGCTTTGCGTTATTTTAATGTTGCTGGTGACGGTGGATTAAATTATGTTGATCCAAATGCTACAAATGTTTTTCCAATAATTATGGAAGTAATAAAAGGCAAAAAAAGTATTTTTAAAATCTTTGGCGATGATTATGATACTGAAGATGGCACTTGTGTAAGAGATTATATTGATGTAAATGATTTGGTTGATGCTCACATTTTAGCATTAAAAGTATCTTATAGTGGTGCAATTAATCTTGGTTCTGGAAAGGGTTTTTCTGTAAAAGAATTAGTTAGTGGTTTTGTTGAAGTAACTGGAAAACCTGTTCCTTTTGAATTTGCGGACAGAAGAGAAGGTGATCCTGCTTGTTTGATTGCTTCTAATAAAAAAGCTAAACGAATTTTAAATTGGGAACCTAAAAGAAGTATAAAGGATATGATAAAAAGTACTTTTGATGCTTATAACTAAAATATCATAAATCTTTTTAAATGCTGCCTTAAAAACAATTATTATGGCACATTATAAATGGCATCCAGTATCCTGTAGAGTTAGACTTGGTTGTGGAAGACCTCGTTCTGATAATTATTCACCTGATAATTCTATTCCTCTTGGTTTTAAAGAAGCTAATTATGCTTTTCCTACTCGTTCGTTTATAAGATCTGAAAATGAATTTCAGGGAAAATGGTTGGAATATCGTAATACTCAATTTATTAGTTTATCTGATGCAATAAGTAATATGCAGGAAATTATAGAAAAAAGACCTACTGCTAGTAAATGGATAAGAGAAATTGAATTGGGAACACTTTTTATTCCTTCAAGATATACAGCTGCACATATTGATTATAAAAAAAATGTTGTACATCATTGTAATTTTTGTAATATAACACAAGAAACTCTTGATTGTTGGGCACAATATTTACCTTCTCCTATTGAACATAAAGTAATTACTCCAGTTGATATAAGTACTGTTTTTAGATAATTTTCTTAAGAATTTCCATGGCTTTTTTACCATCTACTTGTCCTTTGAATTTTGCCATTACTAAACCCATATATGCTCCTGGATTTAAACCTGGTTTTTCTTTAACAATTTGTTTAATTCCTTCTTCTATTTTAGAATCATCAGCTTTTTCAAATTTTGAATAATCGACTTCTTTTTTTTCAGCTTTCATTGCTAAAATATCAACAATTGCATCTTTACTTATTTCATCTTTGTCTAATTTTTCTAAAACTTCTAAGAAATCTTTTTCTTTTAAGTTAGATGTATCTATGTTTAATCTGGTTTTAATATCTTTTGGAACATTAAGAATTATGTTTGCAATAACGTCTGCTTTTAATTTTAATTTTTCAGTATATCTTTTTAAATCAATTTTTTGTTTTATTAATTCTTTAGCTAAAATATCAGTAATGCCAAATTCTTTTTCTAATTTAATTGTTTTTTCAGTTAATAGTTCTGGCAATTCAACATTTTTTAACATTTCATCACTAATTCTAATTGGCAGGATGTCTGTTTCAGGATACATTCTAGCTCCTCCTGGCATTGGTCTTAAAAATGTAGTTGTAAAATCAGGATTTGCTTTTCTAACTTCGCATTTAACTCCCTTCCCACTTTCGATTAATTTTTTTTGTCTTTCAATTTCTATTTTAATTACTTTTGGAATTGATTTTAAATCTTGAAAACCTTTAACTTCTGTTCTATTTCCGCCTTTAATTGAAACATTAACATCTTGTCTAATTGTTCCTATTCCTCTTTTAACTCTTTCAGTACTTCTTAAAATCATTCCTAATGCCGAAGCTACTTCTTTAACATGTTCTGGATCTTTTAGTGATGCATCTGTTGCAATTTCTAATAATGCAATTCCTAATCTGTCTAGTTTATATGATACTGAATTTTCTGTAGTTTCTAATTTTTGAGCTGCTTCTTCTTCTAAAAATATTGTTGGAATGCCTACTTTTCCTTTTTCTGTTTCAATAAAACCATTTCTTCCAATAAGCATGGTTCTTTGAAAACCTCCTACATTACTGCCATCAACAACAGTTTTTCTCATAACTTGTAATTCATCTACAACTTGCGCATTAAGTAATTTGCAAATCATAATTGCTGTGTTAAGATGATGTAAGTTTGCATTTCTAGGTGGTTCTTCATCATATTCTATTGCACAAGTATCTTCTGAATTAGAAACATAAATGAATTTTTTCCCTTTTAACATTTCATGAGTTGCAGCAACATCAATTTCTCCTGTTTCTCCAACTACTGCACGTAATTTTCTTTCACATTTTAAATCCGGTTTTTTGTCTGAATTGATTGCTGGACAATTACAAAATAGTTTTTTACCTTCTAATTGTTGGTGAATTTCAATTCCTGCTTTAAACCCAATATTGTGGTAATCCATGACTATGAAGGATTAAAAGTTTTATATAAATCTTTTCAAAAATTAAAATGCCTCTTGAGTAAATAAGTTACTTTGTTGCTTTTAAAGAATATAAATATAGTTTTATGACGAAAGGCATAACAAATAATTAAAATAAATAAAAAATAAAGAAATAATTAAAACTCAGTTTCTTCTTTTGCTTCTTTTAGATCTTCTTTAACTTCTTCTAGAATTTCTTCAGTTTCATTAAGAGTTTCATCAATGTCATCTTCTTTTTTTTCAACTGATTCAGTAGGTTGTTCAACAGGTGCTTCTTCTGCTGGTTGACTTTCTTCTTCTGAAGTTGTTTCTTGAGTAGGCGCTTCTTCTACATTTTCTGAATTTTCTTCTTTAGGTTCTTCGCTTG
>CAZLQZ010000010.1:7533-43884 GCA_964561995.1 uncultured Methanosarcinales archaeon
TAGTTTCTTCACTTTCTGGTTCTTGAGCTACTTCTTCTGTAGATTCTTGAGCCGGTGCTTCTTCTACATTTTCTGAATTTTCTTCTTTAGGTTCTTCGCTTGTAGTTTTTTCACTTTCTGGTTCTTGAGCTACTTCTTCTGTAGATTCTTGAGCTGGTGCTTCTTCTACATTTTCTGAATTTTCTTCTTTAGGTTTTTCGCTTGTAGTTTCTTCACTTTCTGGTTCTTGAGCTACTTCTTCTGTAGATTCTTGAGCCGGCGCTTCTTCTACATTTTCTGAACTTTCTTCTTTAGGTTCTTCGCTTGTAGTTTCTACACTTGCTTCTTCTGTAGATTCAGTCACAGGTTCTTCTGCTTGTTCTTGAGCAGGAGCTTCTGGTGCTTCTTCTATTGATTCTGAATTTTCTTCTACTGGTGCTTCGGGAGCAACCATTGTTTCTTCTTTTTTCTCTTCTTGTTCTGGAGCAGTTTCCATTTTCTTAATTACCTCTTCTCTTTGTTTTTTTAAATCTTCTAAATGTGCTAACTTAGAAGGATTAATCTGATCTCGCATTTTGTCCCATTCTAAAACTACAATTTTTTTATCCAGTGATTCTAATTCTCCTTTTAATTCTTGTTTGGTTTCCATTGTAAAAATAAAAAACTTCCTATATTATATAAAGTTTCTTAAATTTAATTATGCTTCTTATTTTATTAGAAACATTTATATATTTATGAAAAAATAATTTTTAGTATGTGATATTATGGCTAAGTTTAATTTAAATGAATTTCAAAAAAATAAATTATTAAAATTTTCTAATGATAAATCTATTTCTAATCCCTTAAGATTTGCTTTACAAGATATGGTTAGAGGAAAAATAGATGCTGATGGAAAATTATTGTCTACAGGAAAATGGAAATACGGAGTTGTTTACCGAGATGTTCCTCTTAATGAAGCTGTATCTAATTTGAAACCTAAATTAGTGGAATTTCTTATTGAACTGGGTGCTGATATACATCTTCGAGTTAAATTGGAAAATAGTAATGATTGTACTTTTTTAATGGTTTTGGCAGATATTCGTTATTATAGAACAGAAACATCTGAAGTAGCCAAAATTTTGATAAAAAAAGGAATTAATGTTAATGCAATTGAAAAGAAATTTGGTTTTAGTGCATTAAGTAAGGCCATGATTAGCCCAACTATACTTAAGAAATTGATTAAGATTCTTTTGGATAATGGGGCTGATGTTAATATTAAAACAAAAGAGGGTTATACTTCTTTAATGTTTGGATGTCAAAATCCTTCTGATTTGGAAAGTATTAAATGGGTTGTTGAAAAAGGAGCTGATTTGAACGTTCAAAACCGATTTAATGAGACTGCACTTTATTTAATTTGCAAAGGAAGTGAAAAACAACATGCAAAGATTGAAGTGATAGAATACCTTTTATCCAAAGGTGCCGATCCTACTCTTGGAAAAGATATTTTACAACATGCCGGTAGGAAAATTAAAAAATTTTTTAAGCAAAAAGAGTTAACTGAAAGATCTGGACTTTTTGGTGTTAAGATAAAAAAATAGAAATTAATTAACTTTATTTATGCATTTTTTCTTAAAATAACATTTTAAATTATCAATAGTTGTGTCCAGAATTCTTATAATTGCTTCTTTAGAATTAAAAGCATTGTGCGGTGTTATTATTACGTTGTCTTGTTCTGTTAAAATATGTTCTTCTAAAATTAATTTAATATCTTTTTCTTGTTGTTCTAAGTATTTTTGTGAAAGTAAAACTGATTCTTCAGGAATAAAAGTTTCATTTTCTAAAACATCTAATCCAACTCCTGCAAGAACTTTATGTTTAATTCCCCATAGTAATGCGGAAGTTTCAATTATTTTCCCACGAGAAGTATTAATAACATAACTTCCTTTTTTCATTGTTTTAATATTTTTACAATTTAGTAGGTGTTGCGTATGTTTATTTAATGGAACGTGAAATGTAACTATGTCTGAAATTTTTAAAATTTCTTCATACTTTTTATACTTTACTCCATAATTTTTAATTAATTCTGGGTCTTTATGTAAATCAAAACCGACAATATTCATTTCAAAACCATGTGCAATTCTAACAACATGTTTTCCAATATTTCCAAGTCCAATAATTCCTATTGTTTTTCCTTTTAAATCAAATCCTCTAATTCCTTCTAAATCAAAATGACCCATTTTAACTTTATTTACTGATTCTGGAATTTTTCTAGATAAGGCCATAATTAAAGCAAAAGTATGCTCGGCAACTGTATTTTCACCATATGTTGGTACATTACTTACAATTATTTTTCGTGTAGAACATTCTTTTAAATTAATGTGGTCAAAACCAGTGGATCTAGTACAAACTATTTTTAATTTTGGTAATAAATCTAATGTTTCTTTTGAAACCTTTGAATAAATAAAAACAGAAATCGATTCAAAATCTTTAATCTCATATGTTTTACTTTTAGTTAAATGTCCTGAAAAAAATTTTAAGGTATGTCCTTTTAATTCTTTTTTTAAGTAATCTTTTTCCCAATTTTCGATATCAAAGAATGCAATTTTCATATTTTCCTCTTTTTAATTTATATTAAAAAAACTAGTATATATATTTTTTGAAAAAAGTTTTTTAAATGGATGGCAATTTCTATATCTTATGAATGATTTATGTAATCAGATTTTAGCTGCAAGAAGAGATAGGCAAGTACAATCTTTAATGTTAAGACAAAGAGGTAAATTAAGTCTTGAAATAGGGGATGAGTTTAATGCTGTTGCTAATCCTGCTTTTCTTGATGGAAAAGTAGTGGATTATCTACAACCTTCTATTCGACCAGGTTTTCTTGAAACTTTTGAATCTTCTTTAGGATTGTATGAATTTGTTAGGCATAAAGCAGTTGGTTTTGTTTTTGGAGATGAAGTAAAAGAACTTAATTCTTATAGATTTAAAATTTGTAAAGTTATGGATACTTGGAAATTTATTGATATTTTATTTTTTGTAAAGCCAGTTGGGGAAGCAACTTCTTCTTTTGTAGATTTTCAAAAAGCAACAACTTCTGTTGATGAACCTAAATATATTATTAAAAAACCTGTTTCTGTTTATTCGACTGATTCTAGTGTTAATGTTCCAACTTTTAAACTTCCTCGTGGAATGTTAAAAAATTCAGATTATGCTCCTCCTTATTCGGTTGAGCTTGAAAAACGAATTAGAAAAGGTTTAAACAAAGTTCACTCCTTAAATTTTTCAAAAGAGTTTGATTTTAAACCCATTATTGGCGACCAATTTAACGCTTTTTGTAGGTCCTCACTAAAATCGTGGGGAGACCCAACTGTTTCTCAATTTACTAAATTTTCTTACCTTGGTTATGTTAAGTTTGAAAACAAATTTGAATCTTCTAATTTGCCTACTTTAGACGCTAGGCACGTTAAACCTGGTTTAGTTTATAGGTATGAAATAACTGGAGTTAGTAATCAAAAACGAATTTTTTTTTGTAGGCCGTTAGAATATGATTTGAATTCAGAGGGTAAATTTAGACAAAATTTTGCAAATGTAAATTATTTGTCTGCTTCTAAAAATTTATAAATTCTAATTTTATTATTATATTTATGAAAATAACAATTTCTGGAACTCCTGGAAGTGGAAAATCTGTTGTGGGCAAATTTCTTGCCGAAAAGTTGAATTAGAATCAATATGATATGGGTAAGATTATGAGAGAAGTTGCAAAAAAGCATAATTTAACTTTAGAAGAATTAAATGAACTTGGTGAAAAAGAAGAATGGGTCGATAAAGAGGCTGATGCTTTAACTGTTAAAATTGGTAAAAAGCAAGACAATTTTATTTTTGTAGCAAGATTAGCTTATCATTTTATTCCTAATTCTATTAAAGTTTATTTAGAATGTGATGTTAAAGTTGGTGCAAAAAGAATAATTAAAGATTTGGATGAATCAAGAGACGTTGAAAAATTTGAAAACATCAAAGAAGCTATTGAAAAATTAAACAAAAGAGTACAGTCTGACAAATTACGTTATGAAAAATATTATCAATTAAACCCTTTTGATAAATCTAATTATGACCTTGTTATTGATACTACTTATTTGAATATTCAACAAGTATTGGATAAATTAATGGATTTAATAGAATAGTTTTATAATATTAATTTAATTCTTATTTATATGAGTTTAGAATCAAAAATAGATTGGAAAGAAGAAATTAATTTTTTTGGTAAATTAATTAGTAATGTGTCTTGTTATATTTTTGCTGGTGTTACTGTTGGAGCAGTTTATAGTAAATGCGATGCAATACAAACAAGACAATTTGCAGAATATGCTTTTTTAATGGGTTGTGCTTTTGAAGGTGTTTGGGATATTCCAAAAAAAATGTATAATCATCTATCTCAAATGTTATATGATGAATCTTGTAAAATTGATGAAAAAGTTGAAAATATAAATGATAGTGAAATGTGCGATGAAGATACTAAATCCAAAAATTACTCCTTAGAAAAGGAAGTTTTATCATGCACTTTAGGTGCAGTAATGGCTCCTTTTTTTCTAGACTTTGGTTTGTCATTAACTGAATCCTTTTCAGGTTATAATCCATTAGAATTTTGTCATGAAGCTTTACATAAAGTATATTCTTATTTGCCTTATTTTGAGCAATTTGCTTATGAACCTAATTTGATTGAATTTTCTGGAGTTCCAATTGAAAAATTAGCATTTTTTGGGGTTTTTATTGGATTGATTAATTATTCTCTTTCTAAAACTGGTATTTTTTGTGATTTTGATATAAAATTAAGTGATTGAAATATACTATTCTTCTATTTTAAATCATGAATTTTTTCATAGAAATATTTATAAATAATAAATTATAACTAATTGTTATGGCAGAAAATAAATTTATTGAAGTCGAATATACTGGTAAAATCAAAGATGGTGATGTTTTTGATACTACTGATGAAAAAGTTGCAAGAAATAAAAATATTTATAATGAAAAAGGTAAATATGGTCCTGTTGTTGTTTGTTTAGGACAAGGTCATTTAATTAAAGGTTTAGAAGAACAAATAAAAGGCAATAAACCCGGTTCTTACACTGTTGAATTAAAATCTGAAAATGCTTTTGGAAAAAGAGAATCAAACTTATTACAATTAATTCCTACTAATAAATTAAAACAAAGTAATATTAATCCCGTTCCTGGATTACAATTAAATGTCGATGGAACATTGGCAATTATTAAAACTGTATCTAGTGGAAGAACAATTGTTGATTTTAATCACCCTTTGGCTGGAAAAGATATTGTTTACGAAATTAAAATTCTTAAAGAAGTTATTGACGAAGTAGAAAAAGTTAAATCAATTCTTGAATTAGAAGCAAGAGTTAAGCCAAATGTTGAATTAAAAGACAATAAACTGGTTATAAAAGGTATAAAGAATGAAGCTCAAGAAGTAATAAAAAAGAGACTTTCTGAATTTATAGATAAAGAAATAGCTTTTGAAGAAAATAAAAGCTCTTAAATGACTCTACTTGTAAATTAGTATAATCGGGTGTTATTAAATGGAAGAAGGCAATTTAGAACCACAAATTCAAGATCAGCAACCAGAAGAACAAAAAATAGAAAATTTTGACGAAGTTGCACAAAAGTATAATTCTAATCAATTAGATGAAGAACTAGAACAAATGTTATCTACCCATAAAGCTACAATAAAAGTTGTTGGTTGTGGTGGTGGCGGTAACAATACTATTAATAGATTAACTGAAGTTGGTGTTGTTGGTTGTGAAACTATTGCTGTTAACACTGATGCTCAAGATTTACTTTATACTTCTGCTGATAAAAAAATCATGATTGGAAAAGAAACCACTAAGGGATTAGGGGCAGGTTCAATTCCAAAATTAGGAGAAGAAGCTGCTAAAGAATCACAACATGAAATTAATAAAGCCATGCAAGGAGCAGATTTAATATTTATCACTTGCGGAATGGGTGGTGGAACTGGTACTGGTTCTGCACCGGTTATTGCTGATATGGCAAAAAAAATGGGTGCTTTAACTGTTGCGATTGTAACAATGCCTTTTACTATGGAAGGTCAAAAAAGGTATGATAACGCAATTAATGGTTTAGAAAGATTAGAACATATTGTTGACACTTTAATTGTAATTCCTAATGATAAATTAATAGAATTAGCACCAGATTTACCCTTACATACTGCGTTTAAAGTTTCAGATGAAATTTTAACTAATGCTGTTAAAGGTATTGCTGAACTTGTAACTAAGGCAGGACTTGTAAATTTAGATTTTGCTGATATTAGAACTGTAATGGGTGATGGTGGAGTTGCTTTAATAGGAGTTGGTGAAGCTGATTCTGAAAATAGAGCACAAGAAGCTGTTGAAAAAGCAATTAATAATCCTTTACTTGATGTTGATGTTTCTGGAGCAACTGGAGCTTTAATTAATGTTTCTGGTGGAGCTTCAATGACTTTAGAAGAAGCAAGACAAGTAATTGCTACTGTTTCAGATAAACTAGACCAAGATGCACGCGTGATTTGGGGTGCCCAAATTGCTGAAGATCTTAAAAATACTTTAAGAGTATTGTTAATAATTACTGGAGTTAATTCTTCCCAAATCTTTGGAACAACAAGAAAACTTACTGATAAGAATAAAGAAGAAATGGGTGGAGACTTAGGTATTGATTTTATTTAATTTTTTGATTTAAATTCTATAAAAAATGTTTAGCAACTGTTGTTTAATGGGTAATCGTCAATTAGTTTTATAAAATAAGTTTAATTCTTTACTTTAAAATGAAACAAATCTTATACTGTGAAGATGACCTAAACATAAGGTCAACAATTGTGAATTATAAAATGAAAGATGACGTTTTAGATTGTCAAGTGATAGAAGCTTCAGGAGTAAGAGAGGGTTTATCCAAATTGACTGGAATCAATATGAACCATTTTGATCCTACATCAATTGATCAACTTTTAAATGCTATAAAGGCCGGAAATCCAAATTATGACTTGTTAAGATTAGTTTTAACCGACGGAGAATTAATTGACCCCGAAATTAATGGAAAAAAAAATGCATTTACAGGGTGGGATTTGGCATATGTTTTAAGAGAAACTGGTTATAAAGGAAAAATAGGTTATTTGGGTACTTCTTTAGTGCCAGAAAATAAAAAACATTTATTTGATGGTTTTTTTAATAAATTGGATTTAAATGCTTATAACCAATATTTGCAACAAATTTAATTTTTTTATCTATTTAAAACCACAACCTTTTTAAGCAATTATTTATCTTTTCATTTAAATGGAAGAAAAGAAAACCTTTTTAACTAAAATTAAATCCTTTATTGTTGAATGTAAAAGAGTTTTAAAAATTACTAAAAAACCTTCAAAAGAAGAATTTAGAACAATTGTTAAAATTTCAGGATTAGGAATTTTGATTATTGGGATGATTGGTTTTGTAATTCATTTAATAAATATGATGGTAAATTAAGATGAGCGAAAAAATTAATACAAAAATATTTGCATTAAGAACTACTGCAAGTAGAGAGGATCAAGTTTTAGATTTTGTTACTGCAAAGGCTGATAAAGAAAAATTGTCTGTTTATTCTGTAATAAGACCTAATGGAATGAAGGGTTATATCTTTATTGAAGCTGGAAGTAGACTTGACGCAGAACAATGTGCTTTTAATGTAAGTTATGCTAAGGGAATTTTGCCTAGTGAAGTAGATTATAACGAAATTGAACATATGCTTGAACAAGTTAAAAGAGATTATAATATTAAGCAAGGAGACATTTGTGAAATTGTTTCTGGACCTTTCAAAAGAGAACAAGCAAAAGTTACTAGAATTGATATTGTTAAAGAAGAAGTAGTAGTTGAACTATTAGAGTCAGCAGTACCAATTCCAATCACTGTTAAGATGGATGCAGTAAAAGTAATTAGAAGAGATACTAATAATGAGGAGTCAGAAGAATAAACTTTTTAAATCATCTGTAAACACTAAATAAAATGGCAAAAGAAACAATAGAACAATTGGTTGAAGGCGGAAAGGCAACAGCTGCACCACCATTAGGACCTGCATTAGGACCTATGGGTGTAAATATTGGCGAAGTAATTGCTGCAATCAATGAAAAAACTGCATCATTTAAAGGTATGCAAGTTCCTGTTAAACTTACTGTTGATTCTGATACAAAAGAATTTGAAATTGAAATTGGAACTCCTCCAGCAAGTGCTTTAATTAAAAAAGAAGCAGGCGTGGAAAAAGGTTCTGGTTCTCCAGCTTCTGAAAAAGTTGCTGATTTAAAAATTGAACAAATTATTAAAATCGTTAAGATGAAAGAATCTGATCTTCTTGGAAAAACTACTAAAGAAAAAGTTAAAGAAATCATTGGTACTTGTGTTTCAATGGGAATAATGGTAGAAGGAGTAGAAGCAAAAGAAGCTACTCAATTAGTTGCTGAAGGTAAATTCGATAAAGAAATTAAAGAAGAAAAAACTGAAATCACTGCTGCTGAAATGAAAGAATTAGAAGCTGAGAAAAAGAAACTGCAAGAAGAAAATAAAGAAAGACATGCAGAATTCGAAGTTACAGCAAAAGCAATTGTTGCTGAATTGGTTGGAAAAACTGCTTCTGAGATGAAGAAAAGAATGATTGAAGCAGAAATACCTGAAGAAGTCTATAAGGATTTATTACCTAAAGAAGAAGATAAAAAAGACGAACAACCTGCTAAATAATTTTTAATTCTTTTATATTATTTTTTTATATTTTTTAAAGTAATAAATAATTTAATTATTTATAGATTTCAAAACTTCTTTAGATTTTTTATATTCAATACTTAATTCATCTAATAAATTTACTATTCTTTTTTTTTCTTGTCCCATTCCTTTCCAATCTAATAGTATTATTTCTGGTTTGGGTGATGTTTTTTCAATTGCTTGTAATAGCATTTCTTTATCTAAGAATTCTAACATGTATTTTGGGCAAATATGTCCTACGGAATATTCTGATCTTTCCATTATTTTATTTCCTGCCTGAGAATAATGTCCTCCTCCTAATAAAATGCAGGATTTAACTTTTTTTTCTTTTTGAGAAAATACTTTTTTGATACATTCAGCAATAATTTTTGCATATTCATCATTTTTCCATTGTTTTTCATTTGATCCAACTTCAACAAACATACACGGTTTTTCTAAATAAGGACCGTGGTGTGTGACTTCTAAAGTTATGTCTGCATCAATTTCATATTCTTTTAATGCTAAATAGAATTGTTTTAAGTAGTAAGCAGGAGCAACACATAAACTTTTTTTTCTTCCTCCCATTGTGGCTTTATTCCAATTGCCTGGTGTGTGACAAGTTAAACTTGCCTTTCCTGATTCAGATTGGTGCCTTGTTGCAAAAACATACATGTCTACATCTAAATTTAAGTCATCACAGAATATTGTGTCTTTATCAACAAAATGAACATCATCTAAAAACTTTGATATATTCATCCCTGCTATATCTTTTTTAGAAATTATTATTGCAATTTTCATGTTCTTTTAAGTTCTTCTTCCATGTTGTATTGTTTTGAATAATTCTTGAATTATTTTACCAATAAATTTTTTATCTTCATTTGTTTCACAAAGTTTTCTTAGCATTTTAGCAATTTCATCTGCATCAAATCCTGCTGGATTTTTATTTTCTCTTTTTAATCCTATTAATCCCGCTCTTTTAATAGGACCAAAATAATAATCTCCACATAATGAAGCGAATTTATTTGGATTGCATTTTTTTGCTACTTTTACAATCGCTAAAAATCTCCCTAAACTTTCACCAAATTCTTTTGCAACATGATTAGTGAATGGTGCAGTTAGTCTTCCTCTTATTAGATGTTGTAAATTTCTTGATTTATCTTCTAGTTCTTGGCAATTTTGAAAATTTAATTTTTCAAATTCTTTGTCAAAAGATTTTTCACATTCTTTTTGAATTATGTGTTTTAGATGTTTATTTAATGGTTCTATTTTTATTTTTGGTTGAGAAATTGTTTCTGTTTTAATATTCTTTTTTTTGCCCCAAAATAAAAATCTCATAGTTCTAAATAGTCTATTAACTTTATTAATTTTTCTATACTTAAATTTCTTTTAAATAAGTATTTTCATAAGTATTTATTAACTATTTTAAATAAGTATTTAAGTTAATAGAAACATTTATATATTAGTTAGTAATTATATAATTAAAATAATAAGTACTCACATTCTTTGTCGACGCCCCCCAAGCTAAGACAAGATCTGAGACATGGGAAAAATGGTCACAACTAAAATTAAAAGAAAGCTCTACAAACGTGGAAGTTCTTTTGAAACGACCATCCCTATGCCTCTTCTTTTTGCTCTTGATAAGAAAAAGAAACATAATGTAGTTTTTTCTTACGATCCCAAACTCAATAAATGGTATGTAGAATTTGAGAAAAGTTCATAGTTTTTGGCGAAACTCGGTGTTTGGAAGGGGAAGGGAACTTGATTCCCCATCTTTCCTTTTTTTATTCTTTTTTAACATAACTTGTTCTAAGAATTTTTTCTAATTGTTTTTTAGGAGTTGTTTCTAGAAAGATTCTTAATCTTGTTGCAGCTTGTTTTTCTCTCATCATTTTAATAGTTAAGAAGGGATATTTTTCTTTATATTCTGAATTATTAAATAAATCAATTAATGCTGCTGGTGCTCTGTCTCCATAAACTCTTTGAAGCATAATTCCACCATTAAATGAAATATCTTCATTAAATAATTTATCTGTTAGTTTAATATCAAAGTCTCTTTTAGTTGCTCTTAAAAATACCATCCATTCATAAGCATATAATTCTTGAGTAAGTTCTGTAACGTATTGTTGAGTTAATTGTCTTGCTAATTTGTAGTTTGTTCTAACAATTACTCCTTTAATCATTTTAGTCCATGTTCCTGTAGGAGTTCTATTAAAGTGCCATGGTTGTATTTTATCTGCCCAATATCTTACATTTTTATCATTATTTTCTTTTACCCAAAATGTTGCTAATTCATATAAAGAATTTGTTCTAGATTTCTTTCCCGTTAATGCTCTTAGCGGATTAAATTGAATATCAATGCCATTTCTGTCAGTATAAGTCAAACTTGAAATTTTTTGCATATCTTTTTTGTTTAAGCCTAAAACTGCATATTTTAATCCATATTTTTCTCGTCTGTGTTCCATGAATGCATTCAACATACTCTTGAATGTGTCTCTATCATATTTGTCCATTTAATTGAAGAATTAGCAAGGTTTTAAATAGATTTTCCATGGATTTTGGTTTTTTTAAATGTATTTTATCTCGAGTACCATAAATTATTTGATGGATTTTGTATTCATAAACTTTATTAATCATCTTCAAAATTTAATTAATGGAGTGGATATTAATGCTTGGAATATGGATGAATGTTGTTTGTTTAAAATGTGGTAATACTGAAGAAAAAAAATATTTTGTTGATACTTTAGATAAATTTGATAAATTTAATACTATTAAATGTGCTTGTGGAAATGCTGATTGTGAGCATTTTAAATTAATTGAAATGGATGTTTCTGATAAAGGTAAAGAGTTATAATTTTTTATTAACCTAATTATTATATCTGTGGTAATGATTTATTGTTGGATTTAAAAAGCCGATAATTTTCAAAAACACTCGGATGCCTTGTTTTTGATTTATAGCTTTCTGTCGATAAAAGCTTTTAAATGAGTTGTTGCTTTAAAAAACATGAGAAAAATTTGTGTTATTAATCAAAAGGGTGGTGTGGGAAAGACAACAACGACGATAAATCTGGCTGCAGGTTTAACAAGAAAAGATAAAAAAGTTCTAATTATTGACTTAGATGCTCAAGGAAATATTAGCTCATCATTAGATTTGGAAAGTTACAAAGATGTTTATGATTTTTTGTTTGAAAATGCAGAATTAAATGAATGTATCGCTCATGTTGGAAAAAATTTAGATATTATAAAGAGTAAAGAAACTTTGACAAAATCTGAAGTTTTATTAGCACAAGAAGAAGAAAAAGAATTTTTATTAAGAAGAAAATTAGAAAATTTAGAAGGTTATGATTATGTATTAGTTGATTGCCCTCCTTCATTAGGACTGTTAAATCAAAATGCAATGTTATTTGCTGATGAAGCAATAATTCCAGTTTCAACTGATTTTTTAGGAATGGACGCTCTAAGAAAAATGTCCGTTGCAATTAGTGAATTAAATAATTATTTTGATCATACATTAAAAATTTCAAAAGTGGTTCCAACTATGTTTGATAAGAGAAGTAAATTAGCTCATCAAATGCAAAGAGAAATGCAAAATGAATTTTATAATGTTGTTTCAGATCCAATAAGGATTAATTCTAAATTAAAAGAATGTCCTTTAGCTAAACAAAGTATTTTCAGTTATGCTTCTTCATCAAGAGGGGCTCAGGATTATACAAAGTTAGTTAAGTCTGTTTTAAGAGATGAAGTTAAGTTCGATAAGAATAAAAAATAACTTTATATAGTTAAGGGATCCATTTTTCTAGTATGGATGTTTGTAAGGAAATAATTGAAGAAATTAAGAAACGTAAAATAATTAATCAAAAACAATTGTCTCAATTAAAAATAGACATCGCTAGAAAATATCATCTTAAAAAAATTCCAACTAATATTAAAATTTCAAATTCTGCTTCACAAAAAGATAGAGAAGAATTATCTTTTGTATTAACAATTAAACCTATTCGAACATTAAGTGGGGTTTCTCCTATTGCTATAATGACAAAACCTCATTCTTGTCCACACGGAAAATGTATTTATTGTCCTGGTGGAGTTGATTCTTATTTTGGGGATGTTCCTCAATCTTATACTGGTAAAGAACCTGCTGCAAGAAGAGCTATTAGAAATAAATTTGATCCTTATTTACAAGTAATGAATAGGTTGGAGCAATATACTGTTATGAATAAATCTGCAGAAAAGTCAGAAATAATTATTATGGGTGGAACTTTTCCTTCTCTTCCTGTTTCTTATCAAAATAAATTTGTAACTTATATTTTTAAGGCATTAAATGATTTTGGAAAAGTATTTTTTAAAGATGGTAAATTAAATGTTAAGAAGTTTAACAATTTTTTTGAGTTAGAAAAAGATTTAAACGATGAAGAAAGAATTGATAGAATTCAAAATCGTTTATTAAAATTAAAAGGTAAGTCAACTTTAGAAAAAGAACAAAAGAAAAATGAAACTTCTAAAATTAGGTGCGTTGCTTTAGTTATTGAAACAAGACCTGATTACTGTTATGAAAAAGAAATAAAACAAATGTTAAAATTAGGTTGCACAAAAGTTGAATTGGGTGTTCAATCATTAAGTAATGATGTTTTATCTTTAATTGAAAGAGGACATACTGTTGAAGATACAATTAAAGCAACTAAATTATTGAAAGATGCTTGTTTTAAAATTAATTATCATGTAATGCCTGGATTGCCTTCAATGAGTAAAAAGAAAGACATTGATATGTTTAAAGAATTATTTTCAAATCCTGATTTTAAACCTGATATGTTAAAAATTTATCCTTGCATGGTTATGGAAGGTACTAAATTGTATAACTTGTATAAAGATAAATTGTTTAGGCCATTAACAACAAAAAAAGCAGTAGATTTGATTGTTGAATTAAAAAGATTAGTGCCTAAATATGTTAGAATTATGCGTGTTCAAAGAGACATTCCTTCTAATGTTGTTTGTGCTGGTGTTGATAGAACTAATTTAAGACAATATGTTAATAATGAAATGCAGGCAAGAAAAATAAAATGTAATTGTATAAGATGTAGGGAAATTGGAAAAAAACCCGCTAAAGGAAAAGTGAAATTCAATCAAATATCTTATGATGCTTCTAATGGAATTGAATTTTTTATTTCTGCAGAAATTGAAAATTCTTTGCTTGGTTTTTGTAGATTAAGATTAATTGATAATGCTTTAATTAGAGAATTGCATGTTTATGGAACTGCCCTTTCAATAGGTGCTAAAGGTGAAGTTCAGCATAAAGGAATTGGGAAAAAACTAATGGCAATTGCACAAGAGATTGCAAAAGAACATAATAAGAAAAAAATGATTGTTATTTCTGGAGTGGGTGTTAGAGGTTATTATAGAAAACTAGGTTATAGAAAAGAAGGTTTTTATATGGTTAAGAAAATTTCTTAATTCTTTAATTTTTATAAAATTAAAATTTATTTTTTTAATTTCAGATATATATATATAATTATTATATAATCAGAAACTTTATATAATTTATTTGATTATATATTTATAATAAGGGGTGAAATTAGTAGTTAGTATATTTTATGTAGTATTAAACCAGATTAATGGTGGAGATATTGACAAAAAAAATAAGAAAACTGAATGTTGTCATTCTTGTTCTTGTCATTCTTACGCTCTTTGGTTTTGGTTCTTTTATATCTAAATCGTTTAATAATGAAGAAATTATTTTTCCAGAATCTATTGAAAAAATAAATCAAGAATTGTTTGAAGAGATTCAAAAGCTTGATGAAGAAAAACTTCCTTTAATTATTAAAGTTAAAGATGATGTTAATAAAACTTTAAAAAATTATAAAATTAGAAAGGTTTCTAGAAGGTCTGCTGTTGTTGATGTTAATGCAGAAAATGTTAATGAAATTGTTGAATCTGATGATGTTGAAAAAATTTATCCAAATTTTGAATATTCTATATTAGTTGAAAATAGTGTTCCGTTTTTAGGAGTTCCTATAGCTTGGCAAAATAATAAAACTGGTTTTGGAATTAAAGTTGCAGTTTTAGATACTGGTATTAATGGTTTGAATGTTGTTGCTTCAAAAACTTTTACTGGTGATTCTTCTACTGATGATGGAAATGGGCATGGTTCTCATGTTGCAGGTATTGTTGCAGCAGTTGCACCGAATGTTAGTTTGTTGAATGCGAAAGTTTTGAAAGATGATGGTACTGGTTCATCTTTTTCAATTGCTAATGGAATTGATTGGGCAGTTGAGCAAGAAGTTGATGTTATTAGTTTAAGTTTAGGAGCGCCAAATAATAATCCTGACGATTATTTACGTGAAGCAATTGATAGAGCAATAAATCAAGATATAATTGTTGTTGTTGCTTCTGGAAATTGTGGTCAGGGATGTGGTGATTATTACGGTGTAACTAATCCTGGTTATTTAGAAAGTGTAATTACTGTTGGAAGTATTGGTTATGATTACGAATTGTCAAGTTTTTCTTCTTATAATGATAATAAACCAGATGTTGTAGCACCTGGTGAAAATATTGATGTTAATGGTGTTATTAAATCTGGTACTTCAATGGCAACACCTCACATTTCAGGAATAGCTGCTTTGATTGGTCAAGGTCATGAATCTTTTAAACAATTCATAAAAGAAAATTCTGTTGATTTAGGCGATGAAGGTAAGGATGAATTTGGATGGGGATGGTTGAATGTTAGTGGTTTGTTTGAAGTATTGAATGAAAGTGTTAATGAAACTGTTTTGGTTAATGAGACTGTTGATGTAAATGAAAGTTTGGTAAATGAAACAGATAAGATTAATGAAAGCGTTGATAATGTTTCAGTTGTTGGTGAAAATTTAATGTTAAATAATTCTAAAGAAAACATATCTTATGTTCTTGACTTAGAAAAATATACTATCTTGGAAGTAGAAAGTTTTTTTGAAGAAGAATATTTAAATAATGTTGAGTTTGTTACTTATCAATCTAATGATGAATATAAAGTTAAATTAGGCATAATTTATTTTGAAGATGAATATAAACAAAAATCATTTTTGGATAAAGCAATTAGATATACTGATTCTGAATTTTATAATAATAATCTGGTTTTTTATCATAAGCATTTGAACTATTGGTTTTGGAGTGCTGAAAATAATTTCGTTTGGATTTTAGAAAGTAATCTGACTAAAGTAGAGGATATTGTTAAAATTTATTTATATAGTTACCCTTCTATTTCTTATTCTTTTATTGAGGAAAGTGATTTTTATAATTCTGAAGTTAATCCTATTGAAATTAGTAATTCTGAAGATTTAATTTCACTTAATACTGGATGTACTGATGATTGTGATGGTGATTCTTATAAGGAAGATTTGACTTCTGGCATTTGTCATATTCAAGTAAATTCTGGGGTAAAAGGTAAAACTCATAATGATGAAGAGGTAACAGATAAAACTGATTATTGTATTGATGATATAACTTTAAATGAATATTATTTTAAATGTGATGATCATTTTGTTTTGTTTTGTCCTGGTCAGGCATTTTCTTGTTGGTTGGATGTAACTGCATCTTATGAAAAAGATTGTACTGAATTTGGTAGTAATTATATTTGCAATGATGGAGCATGTGTAGCGGGTTGTGATTTTGATCCTGCTTGTAGTCACACTAGTAAGAGAACTTGTTATTCTTCAACTAGATATTATACTTATAGTGGGTCAACGCTTTGTGACGGAGATTGTGGTTGGTCTGAAACCGGAAATTGGCCTTGTGGTGATGGAAATTACTGTTCTGGAACTAAATATGATGGAGTAAAACCTTGCAATTCATGTTCATCCTCTTGCGATGGAACTTGTCAAGCGTCAACTTGTTCAGGTACTGACCCAGATTGTAAAAGTGATGGTTCCACTGTGGACTGTTGTTCAGATTCTCAATGTACAGCAGATCAAAAATGTTCTAGTAATAAATGTGTAGATAAAACTTGTAGTGATTATCCAAATACTGATGGCGGTTGTATCAATTTATTTAATACTCAGTGTAGAAATGGCGATCCTTATGATTGTAATGATGTTGGTGCGGCATGGTGTTGGGAAAAAATAGATACTTGTGAAAGTAATGAATACTGTAAAGACCCTGTTGGTACACCTGGTGCTCAGTGTTTTGAATATCCTTGTGAAGTAACTAGTAATTCTTGGAGTCATTCTTCAATTAATGTTGGGCAAGAAGCGACGATAACAGTAAATGGTCAATATTGTTCTAATAGTGATACAGTCACAATTAAGATTAAAGAAGTAGATGAACTTCTTCGTTCTCAAGAAACTTCCTTGGAAAATGATTCTTTTGAATCTATGACGCCGATTGATGAAGTTGTAGCTGAACTAGGAACCTTTACTTTTACTGATAATAAAGTAACCACTAAATGGATTGGAACATATCAAGACGGTGATGGTTATAACCCTCAAAACACTTACAGAATTTCAAGTACATCGGAAGATGGTGAAAAGTATCAAGCAGATATGGTCGTCAATCCATTATGTACAGAAAGTGCAAATTGTCCAAATTTTGAAACTCTTCCTTTTTGTCATCCTTCTCAGCCTGAATTAATTGTTAAAAATGTAACAACAAGTACTTGTAGTGCTGGTGAATGTGACACTATTATTTCAATATATGAATTAGCTGGCACTTGTAATGCTTATTGTTTAGATGCAACGTGTGTTGAATGTAGGGATGATGACGATTGTAATAGTGGGCAAGAATGTAATTCTAATAATGAATGTGTTACTTTCTGTGGTAATGGTGTTTGTGGTTCTGGTGAACATTTGTATAATTGTGAAGCAGATTGCACTCCTTCGATAGTTAATTATGAAGTTTTAAAACCTTCAATGTTACAAACCGAAATTCAAACTTTTAAATATGAGATTAACAATCCTAGTAGTATATCAGTTGAAATAGGATTAGGTGCATCAATTAATTTAAATTCAGATATTAATGATCCAAATCACGATGATGTGGTAAGTGTTTCTTCTGGAACTAATTGGTACACAAGAAGTTTTAATCCTTCTGACAGTATTACTCCAGGAATTTATGATGCAATATGGGGTATATATAAAGTTGATTCAAATGATAATTTTAATGGTATGATTGAATCAAAAACTCAATTGGATGCATTTGAAATTACTAAATATTGTAGTTGGTTAGATGGAAGTGAAGGTTGTAAATGTTTTTCAAATGCTGATTGCGATAATGGTTATGAATGTAATTCTAATGATGCTTGTGTAGAAGAAAATAATTGTGATATTCCTAATGGTGAATCTGCAGATTGTGATTGTGATTCAAATGATGATTGTGATGAATTTGGAATGATCTGTAATTTAGGTGGCGGTTATGATGCTTGTATTGAATATAATGAACCTGATGAATGTGGTGTGGTTGATAATTATTATTGTGGTAATGGTAATGTGTATCGATGTGAATATGAGAATGAACGTAAAGTTATGAAATTATCTGATACTTGTACTGAAAATGAAGTTTGTCCAAGTAATGTTAATACTTTACATCAATGTCAAAATCAATTAGATTATGATTTAATAATTGAAAGTGCATCTTCTGGAACAATAGTTAATAAACAAAGAGGAGATAGATTGAGAATTAATGTTAAGGTTAGTTCTGCAGGTAATTTAAATTTCAATTATGATGGTGAAGACTTTTATTATATAGGTGGTCCTTGTGATTCAAATTATTTTAATGCAGGTGATAATTGGTGTGAGTTTTATGTGATTGGGGATAATAAGCAATATTCTTTTTCTGTAGCAGATGATGAAGAAATTGTGAATGTAATTTCAAATCCTTATACTCTTTACGTTACTAATTTACCTCAGTTAAAAAGAAGGTTTAGCGATAAAAATAGTGTTGAGGTTTTAATGTCTAAAGTTTATGAAGAAGCACAAAAGAATCTAGGATTAGTTTACGATCTGGATAATTATATTGGTGAAAAACATCCTTTTGATTATAATTTTGTAAGGTATTTAGAACCTTTTATACCAAATGGAAGAGATAATACTTATGCATTTGAAACTATTGGATTAATCAATTCAAAGTGTAAAGGTTGTAAAGAAATTATTATTGTTGGAGATGATTATGTAGTTCCTAAATTTGAAAAAACGGTTTCAATTCGTGATGGTTTTTTTTCAGGAATTAATCCACATAATTTTTTAACGGATGATGTATATACTATTAATAATAATCCTAATTTTAATAATCTTGATTTAGCCTTTAGTAACAAAAAAATATTAATTGTAAAACCAGATGATGTACATAATAGTGAATTAAATAATTTAAAATCTTCATTAGTAGATATTTATGGGAAAAAAGATTTAACTGTTCCCCCAATGGGAAAGAAATGTGATACCAATATGGTTAAAGAAACTTATGTTCCTGAAAATTATGTTTGTTGTACTTGTGAAGAAGGAAATCAATATGTTGAAGATGAAGACGATATTGAAGTTGTTAATTCTCAAGATTTATCTTGTGATGATTTTGGAACTTTAGGTTATAAAACATTAATAATTTTGGGAAACAAAGATAATAATCCTTTATTTTCTTGTATAAAAGACACTCATGATATTTCAAATTCTGTTCAAATAAGAAGGAACATTTGGTCTAAAGATGATGACTTTGCAATTTTAATTAATGGTGATTTGGATTCTTATGATCGTTTAATAAAAGTTCTTAATCAAGTAGTTAAAAATGGAAACTGGCGTTATGCAATGAGTGATGTAGAAGGGTTTGGAGTATTGGATGGAGCTATTCTTGCAGGTTCTTTTGTCCCTTATCTAGAAAGTGTGATTGATATTGCTGATATGAAAAATGATTGTTCTAAAGTTGTTTCTCTTAACGGACATATAACTCAAATTAGATTTGATGCTGGTTCAAGTTTATGGTGTGGATTTGATTCTTTAATGGTTGTTCTTCCTTTCAATGCAAGATGGTTTAAGTCGATTGATAAAGCTGATGCTGTTTTAGATTTAGCTAGAAGAACTGATAATACTAATTTAAAAATTTTGGGTTCTAAATATTCTTCAGAAATAGGTTATTATGGTTCAAAACTAGATGGTGTTAGTTGGAATGGGTTTGTAAATGATTTAGATGCAATTTCAAAAGCAGATAATTTTGATGATCTTGCTAAAAGTTCAGATCGATTTTCAGATTTTCTTGCTGGGCATGAAATTCTTTCTTTAAAAAAATTGAATTTAGATCATTTGGATAATGTTGTTAGAATAAAGCATATGGAAAATGTTGGAAAACTAACTAAATCACTTCCTGCAGGCGAGGTGTCTAAATTAGTAAAGAATGCAAATGATTTTGAACATTTAGGAACTGGACTAAAAAATATATTTGATGTTGGAATAATTGATGATTTAGACGAATTAAGAATGGTTAAAGAGGGAAAAATCACTAAATTAGACGCTGCTGAATTAATTAAGTCTCAAGGAAAGCTTGCTGTTAATGGTGTTGAATTTTCAAGTAAAGAAATTGCAGAATCAATTCTTCAAAATAATCCTGGCAGAATGGTGGAATGGAAAATGGGTGCTGAAGTTATGGATGAATTAGATGATGTAATTGTTCAAGGAATTGGTGTTGATTTAGTTACTAAATCTAATAATCAGTTTCCTAAGCTAACTGATGCTGATGTTTTTGCTAAATATAAAAACAGTGACGAATATTTTGTAGAATCTGTAAAAAATGGTAAATTCTTATCTAAAAATGAAATAATTAATGGATTAGAAAAATTTAATAGCCAAGGTATAAGACTTAAAAGTGATTATAGAAAAATAATAGAAATTAAAAAGGTAAGACTTTCTTTGACTGAAGAAATTGTGTCAAATTTAGGAAATGAATGGGATGATGTACTTAATTATTTAAATCAAAATAATATGGACTATAAAATATTTAAGAAGGTGGGATCATGATTGACGGAACTTTTATTTTTAAATGTGAAAGAACAATATCTAAAGAATGGTTGGAAAAATTCAATGTTGAAGGAATAAAATTTGATGCTTTTAATAATTCTGAAAATGGTTTTTTTTTCAATTTAACAATTGATGGGCAAACAAGAATCATTAATTGTTTTGTTGGTAATAATGAAAGTTTTTTGACTCTTTACGATTCTGAATTAGAAAAATTAATCGAATTTGTTAAACAATTATATTCAATAATTAAGTGTCCTGTAATTGGATTTAATGATGATTCACATTATTATAATAGTGATATTTCAATTTGGAGGGATTATTTTAAAACTCAAAAACCTGATGCCATAATTTTTGATGCATTATTTGATTTCAATATATTTACTCCTAAACAAGTTGAAAAAATAGGGATAGAAAAATTATTGGCTTCTTCAGCTTATCACAAGGATGTTTTGGATGATGGGGGAATAGTTTTACAATTAGATTTAACTCTTGCTTTTGGGACAAATCCTGAAACAAGAAATAAAATAAGAAAGGAACTAGGTATGAAAATATATGAAGCTTAAAATATACTTTTTAATGATTGTATTATTGTCTTCTTTAGTTACAGCTATTGAAACAGCATCAGTTTCTAGAATATTAGGCGATAAGCCTGAAGATTTAATTAATCAATTTGATGTTGATGAATTAAATTTAAACCATGGTTCTTATTTTGAAAGATCTGGAAAATCAAATTATGAAAATTACCGAGCAATGGATGCTCAGTTTGCAGATGATTGGGGTCTTAGACAAAGTTGGAGCTGGAATAACATTGATGATTATTTTTATGAATCTAACGAATTATTAGTTATTGATACTTATGGGAGTGTGGATAAAGAAATAAAAGCAAAAAAGGCTTTACTTTCATCCGTTTCGCCAGATGATGTTGATTGGAAAGAATTGTTTTCTGAGATTTATCCTGTTTTTATTTTTGATAGTGATTATGCTGGTCTTGCAACACCAGGTAGAGATACTTTTGTTAATGATTTAACGAGATATTCTCAAATTTTTGCACCTTCATATGTTGATTCTACTGAATTCATTAAATCATTGATTTGTAGTTTAGGAAATGAAAAAACAATGGGAAATAGTTATAGGGAAGCTAGAAATCGTTATCAATTAAATGTACTACCAAGTAAAAGAGAACGTATTGATATTTCACTAATGTCTTACAATTTTTATGGTAATCCCTTAGCTGTTACCACAACGCCTACTTATGATAAAAATGAATTGCTTAAACATTGCGATGGTTATGTTCCCGATAAAGAACTTGTATTTGGAGTTCAAGAATATTCTGATTCAATCTCAGAAAATATTTTGTTGACTTTTACAACCTTTGAAGAATCTGGTTTTGATTTTATTAATTTAAGTAAGGGTGGTAATGATTTTATTCAAGGTGAGTTAGTTCTTCCAAAAGTTGTTGAAGAACACAAACTTCCTTTTAATGCAATTATTGAAAACATAACTTACTCTTTTGAAGATCCTGTATCTGTAAATTTGAATGTAGCAGAATATGCAGATGGTTTTGTAAACAGATCTTGTTTGTCTTGGTCTAATGTTTCTTTTGAGAGTGATTCTTCTTATGATGATAAACAAAATGTAAGGGTTTACATAAATCCAATTGAAGTAATTGATTGTGAATCGGGACAGTTTGTACTTTATACTAAAGTTAATTATAATATTAATTATGAGTTGGATAGTCCAATTTATTTTAATAATATTAATTATCCTTCGAAAGTTTTACCTTCTGAATCTTTTACTATTTTTGGAGATGTTGGATATGCAAATAACTTTGTTCTAGATGGAAATCTTGAACTTTATGAAGATAATATTTTGATTTTTCAAAAGGAACTTAATTCTTCAATTACAAGTTTTAATTTTGATTTAATTGCTCCTGATGTAGAAAAGATTTCTACCTATAATTTAGTTTTGATTAATGGTTCTGTTCTTTCAAGTTCAGAATTTAAAATAGAAACCAGAATTCTTGATTATTATCTTTCTGTTCCAAAAAATATTAGTGATTCAGCATTTGTGGATCTTGTAATCAACAATTTTGGGGATGAAGATAAATTAGTTGAAGTTGTTGATACATTTCGAGGTGAAAAAAGTGAATCAGAATATTTAGTCCCACCAGGAATAAGTGCTTTTGCTTATCCTTATTATGAGTTGTTACAAGAAGATGTTTCTTATCCATTAAGATTTGATTTATCCTATGATGATAAACAAAGAGTTTTAACTGATTTTTTAGTTACAAATAATGTTCCTTCTATTTTTGTTCAACCAATAATTTATGCAAAAGAGGGAGATTTAATTAATTTAGATTACTCTGTTGAAGATATTCAGGGTGATGAAATTGAGGTAATTATATCTTCACCTTTTGAAAATGGAATTTGGCAATCTTCTAAAGGAGACGAAGGAAATTATTCAATTTGGATTAATGTTTCTGATGCGGTATCTTCTTCTTTAAGGAATGTTAATGTAATAGTTAAAAAGAATACTCCTCCTGAATTTGAAGTAATTGAAAATATTGAAGTAACAGGTGGACAATTTGTTAAAATTGTTTTAATTGCTTTTGATGAAGATGGTGATAATCTTTCTTATTCTTTGCTTGGTTTTGATTCAATTTCTGAAATGGAATTTAATTGGTTAACTTCAATTGATGAACCGGGAAATTATGAGTTTAATGCTTCTGTTAGTGATGGTTTAGATATTGTTTATCAAAGTTTTAATGTAACTGTAAGAGTTCCTTTTTGTGATGATATTTCTGATTGCACTGCTTGGACACAATGCTCAGAAGGTATTCAAACAAGATCTTGTACAAATGATTGTTTTGAAGAAAAGAACGAAACAAGAAGTTGTTTTGCAACAAATATGATTTCTGATTTTGATGACGGAACAACATCAAAGATATTTAGAAATGGTGGTGGTGGAGCTTACATTAATATACCAAAGGGTGCTAGGATAATTAACGCAACTGTTAGAGTTAGGGGGTCGTCATCATGAAATTAATAATCTGGTTTTTAATGTCTATAATTTTAATTGGTGCAGCTTTTGCTTCATTAGAGTCTGCTGAAATAGATGGTAATACTCTTACAATAAAAAGTACACAAGGTACACTTGAAGTCCTTAATGGAAATGTAATTATTTCAACACATCAAATTTCAAATTCACAATTAACAATGGACCTTGGTAGTTTAGAATTTCCAGTATTGAAATTTTACTATCCTGAAATTGTAATTACTGCTCCTTTATTTGATGCTATTAAAGAAGGTCATAAAACAATAATTACTCCTAAAACAAATGCTGATACTGTAATGTTATCTTGGGTTTCAAAGTCATATGGTATTACAGCAACTTCTCAAACTTTAAGGTATTATCTTGATACAATGCAAGTTGATGAAAATGATAAAACAGATAATGATTGTGGTACTAGTTATGATTATGTTGAAGATATTGATGATGATGAAGAATTGCGCGCAATTTTTGTTTTAGGCTATTTGCAAGATGAAATAGGTAATGGTAAATATGTTCAAGAAGCAAAATTTAATGTTTATTTAGATGAAGAAAAGGATAGTGGATTATTTGACTTTTTAATTTCTTACACTGAAGATGATTCAGAATGTGATACTTGTATGGATTGGTATGATGCTTTTAGTGATTGTAATATAGATAGAGATTATCATCAATTTAAAAATGAACAAAGAACTGATGATGATGTTTGGAAGTCTTATGATGTTACAACTTGGGTAAAAAGTGCATACGATAGAGACAAGTATGTGGCAATATCTGCTGAAGGCGATAGTTCTGGTGGAAATATCAAACAAAAATTAGCTGGAGAAGGTAGTAGTAATTATCCTCCTTATATTGACATTAAATATATTATTCCTGATTGTACTTCTGGAGCTTGCTGTAGTAATGGTGAATTTGTATCTTCATCAACAATTTGTAATTCAAATTTAGAAACACAATATGGTTGTCCTTGGGGTAATGATAATGATGATGATGTAGGAACAAGAAATAAAGTGCAATATTGTTCAGGAAATAATGCTGATTGTATTGGCACCATTTCTTATGTTAGTTGGTCAGTATCTGATTATTGTAATAATGATGAACATTGTTTAGATAATACTTGTCAAGCTTGCTCTTCTCAGGATTCATCACAATGTTTTGGAGATGATATTTATTGGTATGATTCTTGTAATCGAAAAGAAGATGTAAAAGAAGATTGTGGAGATGATAGTTGTTCTGACTACATGTATTATTGTAGTGATGATGATAGTTATAAATCTAGAAGTTGTTATACTAAAGGTTGTTCTGCAAATAGTTGTACTTCTGAATCAAATGTAGAATCTGAATTAGTTGAAGATTGTGGTGAAGATAGTTGTGATGATTATCGATATTATTGTAATGGTGATGATGTTTATAAAAAAAGAACTTGTTATGAAAAGGGTTGCTCTGGAGATTGTTATTCTATTGAATCAGAAGATAATGATCTTGTTGAATCTTGTCAATTAGGTTGTGAAATTGGCCAGTGTATTTCTTATCCTAAAAATGTTGAATTATGGATTGCAAATGATCTAGCTTGGTCACATGATGGTTATTTTGATGAGACTGAAATAGTTGAGCTAACTGATGAAGTAGAAAAATTCATGGATATTTATTGTCAATCGGATATTTGTCAAGTTCCAATAGATGTTAATTTTGAAAGTGAAAGTATTTTTGAAATTTTAGAATTAGAAATTGAATATACCCTTGGACAATGTTTAGAAGATTCTGATTGTAATGATGATTTTTCGTGTACTACAGAATACTGTGAAGCTTATGTTTGTCATTATGAATTAGACAATTCAACTTGTAATGATGGCTTGTTTTGTAATGGGCAAGAAACTTGTTCCTTAGATGGTTGTCAAGCAGGAAATGAATTAATTTGTAATGATGAAAGTAATGAACATTGTATTGGTTCAATATTGTTTTCTAATTTTTTAAATTATTCTTGTAGTGAAGAAACTGAAAACTGTGTTTTATCTCAAACTATAAATGAATCTGAATGTTCGTTTGATTGTGGTGCTGAATGTACTTTAGATTCAGATTGTGATGACGGTCAAAATTTTACGAAAAATACTTGTAACAATTGTTTTTGTGAAATGGAATTTGTCGGTGAGTGCTTAGACAATTCTGATTGTAATGATAATGTGAGTTGTACTGTTGAAAGTTGTAATCAAAATTCATTTATTTGTGAACATAGTGTTGAAAATTCATTATGTGATGATGGATTATATTGTAACGGGCAAGAAACTTGTTTATTAGATGGTTGTCAAGCAGGCGAGGATATTATTTGTGATGGTAAAATTAACGAATCGTGTGGTCTCAACTCATTATTAATTTCAACTTATGATTCTGTTTGTAATGAAAATTTTGATGATTGTATTTATTATTTACAAAATACTGAATTGGAATGTTCATTAGATTGTGATTCAGAATGTGAATTAAATTCTGATTGTGATGATGGTGATAATTTTACTTTGGATGTTTGTAATAATTGTTCTTGTGAAAATAACTTTCTTGGTGAGTGTTCAAATGATTTAGATTGTGATGATGGAATAGATTGTACTTATGAAACTTGTAATCAAAATAATCATCAATGTGAATTTGAATTACGTGACAGATATTGCGAAGATGGGTTGTATTGTAATGGTGATGAAACTTGTTCATTAAGTGGTTGTGTTGCAGGCGATAATGTTGATTGTTCAGGAAATAATTCCGTAGGATCAAGTGAATGTAATGGGTTATATATTGATCTTTACCCTCCTCTAATTTCAATCTGTGAAGAAGAAATAGGTTCTTGTACTTTGCTAGGTGAGCCATTAAGTTATTGTTCAAAAACTTGTGGTGCAGAATGTGAATCTGATAATGATTGTGATGATGGAAATTCCATTTCTGATGATAATTGTGCTGATTGTAAATGTGAAAATATTTTTGATGTTAAATTTGACAAAGGGTGGAATTTAGTTTCTTTTCCTAATTACGAAGAAGAAAGTGTTTATGAGTTAAAACAATCTTGTATTGGTGTTATTGGTACAATTTGGTATTGGGATGCAAATTCTTACAAAAGAGCAAGTACTTTTGAACCCGAATTTGGTTATTGGATTTATTCAAAAGAACCTTGTAATTATAGTATAAATCTAAATTATAATTTTACTATTCCTTTTTCATTAGGTGATGGTTGGAATCTTGTTGGTTCACAATCAACTAATATTTCTATAAGAGAACTTGTAGGTCATAATAGAGTTAATCCTGCATGGTATTATAAAAATGATAGTTATTATCAAACAAATAGTATAATTCCTGGACTTGGTTCTTGGGTTTATTATGCTAGTAATACAAAAGATTATTCTATGACTTCAGCCCCACCTTCTAGATAGTTTTATATATTGTTTTAATTTATAATCTTTTATGCATAAACTAAAACCGTTTCGTAACGTAAAAGAAATTGAATGGAAGCCAGCTTTTGTAGAACGTTATAGTAAATTAACTGATTGGGATACCTTTACTAAATACTCTTTATCTTTTTTAAGAAGATCAATAAGAGTTAACACTTTAAAAACCTCAATTAAAGAAGTTAAAGAAAGTTTAGAAAAAAAGGATTGGATGTTAAAACCTGTACCTTGGTGTAAAGAAGGTTTTTTTATTGAACATAAAACTGGAAGAAGGGATGCAGGAAATACAATGGAGCACCAATTAGGTTATTTTTATATTCAAGAAGCAGCCTCAATGATTCCTCCTCTAGTTTTAGACATAAAACCTGGTCAAATGATTTTAGATATTGCTTCTAGTCCTGGATCAAAAACTACTCAAATTTGTCAGCTTATGAATAATGAAGGGTTGGTTATTGCAAACGACATTGGCGGAAAAAGAATGATGCCTTTAGTTGCCAATTTGACAAGATTGGGTGTTACTAATTGTATTACAACTTCAATGAAAGGCCAACAGTTTTCAAAATTTGAAGAAAAGTTTGATAGAGTTTTAGTAGATGCTCCTTGTTCTGGAACTGGAACAATAAGAAAATCTGTAAAAACTATTAGAATGTGGAACCCTAAAATTTTAAGAAGTATTTCAAATGTTCAAAAAGAATTAATTCGGACTGCTTACAAAGCCCTTAAAAAAGGTGGTGTGATGGTTTATTCAACTTGTTCATTAGAACCTGAAGAAAACGAAGGAGTTGTGTCTTGGTTTTTAGAAAATTTTGATGTAAAACTAGAAGAAATAAAATTGCCAGGATTAATAAGTTCTAAAGCAATTACAGAATTTAATGGTGAAAAATATAATCCTGAAGTAAAAAAAACATTAAGATTGTGGCCCCAAGATAATGATACTGAAGGATTCTTTGTTTCTAAGTTTATTAAAAACTAATGTTAATTGACAAAAGAGAAAATCTTTGTGGTTTTTTCGTTTCTAAGTTTAGAAAAGCTTAAATACTCTCCAATCAATAAAATCTTTATGGCAGAAAGGGAAGTAAAATATCAAGTTATAACAAATGGTGGTTCTAAATATTTTTTAATTCATTTACAAAAAAGAAAATATTTAAGGTGGACAACTGAAGGTTGGTTTATTATTAAAGGTGGTAAAAAACAAGTTCTTTGCGTTGATCCAGAAGACGATTCAAAATCCATTTTAATTGCTGATCAGATTAGAAGTTCTTCTCAAATAAAAGATTCTCAAATATTTTATGCTGATAAAAAAAGTCATGTTAATTCTTTTGGAAGAATATTTAAAAAAATGGATGGTAAAATTCCTTTTTTAATTTTAAGACAATTTCCTAAAACTAGTGATGTTAGAAAAATAAAAAAAGTAAGTTAATTATTCTTATTCTTATTTCTAGTGAGATGGGTTTAAGAAAACCAAATGAAGACTTTTTCAAATCTGTTTTAAAAATAATAAAAGCAGATCCTAAGGAATGTATTTTCATTGATGACCTTGAACAAAATTGCAAAGGTGCACAAGCAGTTAAAATTAATTCAATTCTTTTTAAAAATCCAATTCAATTAAAAAAAGAGTTGGAAAAGTTTTCAATAGAATTGAATTAAATATAGGGAAATTTTATAACTCTGTTTATATTAACTATTTGTTATGAATCCTAAAAGTTTTATTCTATTAAGACATACTAATCATCCAGTTAATGATGATCATTATGACCTTCTTTTAGAAGAAATTACAGGTGATAATCCTGAAGAAGATGTTCTGCTTAAGTATGAAACTCCTGAAATAAATAATGATGATTTAGACATTGTTTGTCATGGTATGTTTAAAAGAAAACATTTAGATTATGAAAGTCCAAGGGGTAAAAATGTTGGAATTGTTGAAATAATTGAGAAAGGAATTTATGAATTTCTTGTACCTTGTTCTGTAAAATTTGATGGACAAGTTCTTCAAGGAGTTTATTCTTTTCAAAAAGATGATAAATCAACTGGAATTTTTGAATTGGCAACTTTACTTAAAAAAACATCCTAATCAAATTTCTAAAGAAATTAAATCCATCAAAACCTGGAATTGGTATCATGTTAAATGCAAACAAAAATAAATTTAATTTAGCCATTAAACCTAAATCGTATCTATTTTTTTTAATCCAATTTTTATCTAAACTTAATTTTATTACTGCCCAAATAATTAAATTAACTAGTGGACCTGCTATTGCAATCATTGCTAATTGAGAACTAGTTAATATTCCTGTAACTGTAACATATCCTCCAATAAAAAATATAATTGGAAAGTTAGCAAGTAATAATATTATTGCAATTGCATATAATGTTATTGGTGCATGTAATACTGCTTGCGCTCCAAAACTCATTGCAACAATTTTGTGAGCTAATTCATGGAAAACAACTGCTGGTGCTGCAATCATAATTCCATATTTTAAATCGTTCCAAATTGAAGTTTGATTCATATAATACTTTATTGGATCCGAATAGTGTTTTTTCTTTTTAAAAATCTTAGAAAAAATAAAACCTACCGCAATAGTCATAATGACAATGTCAATTATTTCTGCAATAGTAATAAACATGATATATGTCTTTCAATAACCTTTTTAAAACTTCTGTTTTATTTTAGTTTTATGGATAGTAACTACAAGTCGACAGAGACTACATTTTTGGCTATTGAATCTCCTGAAAAAGTTTATGATTGTTGTGATGATTTTACTAGTTTTATGACTTGTAATGATATTACGGGTAGATTAAAATATGACCCTGTAATTCAACAAGTTTTAAGACCTTTAGGAAGGGGTGCATATGGTTTGGTTGCAGAAGTTATTGCTGCTTTGCCTTGTGGAGATGGACAATTAATTAAAGGAAGATATGCTGCAAAGTTTTTAGCGCCGAGTTTTTATAATTGTCAAATCATTTCTGAGTTACCTTTAAAAAAAAAATTGAGGTTTCAAAGTATGCTCAAACATAGATTTTTTGAAGAATTTTCTGCAATGCACAATCTTAGTGATCATGATGGTGTTGTATCGGCATATCGACCAGGAGATTTTAATAGTATTCATTATTTTATTATGGATTTTGTTTCGGGAGGTAATTTAGAATCTTTGATAACTGATAAGGGGTCTGAAAAAAAGATTTCAACGGATGGTTTTATTGGTATAATGTTGCAAGTTGCAAATATTTTAGATTATGTTCACGATTATGGTATTCATAGAGATTTAAAACCTTCAAATATTATGGTTGAATATTCTGGAAAAGTTAAATTGACGGATTATGGAATGGTTCAAAGAATTAATTCTCCATTTTTAAGAGATGTGTTTAAATCATATGGAGGAACTCCAAGTTATATGTCTCCAGAACAAATAAGGGGAGATGAAGTTGATGAAAAAACAGATATTTGGGCAATGGGTGTTATAATATATAGGTACCTTACTGGAGATGTTCCAATCGCGGATTGTGATTCAAGTAATTTTTTAGGTACTGATGTTTATTCTGTAGTTGAATATGAACCAATTCCAAAATCAAAAGATAAAAAACATGAAGCGTTAAGAAAACTTTCTGTAAAATTAATGAATTATGATAAAAGAAAAAGGCCTAAAAATGCAAAAAAAGTTGCTTTAGAATTAGAACGAATCATAAAACCAAGTAATAGTTTGATTTCTAGATTAACTGGTAGTTCTTTATTTTGATGTTTTTAATTTATGAAAACCTTTATAAGTCATCTATATTTTCGTATGGTTATACCTATGATTAATGACGGTCATAAGGCCTGAAAGAGGTAACTATTCTTGTTACCAATATTATCGAGGAGGATAAAAATAAAATGAATCCAGAAGAACTATTAGAAGTAATAGAAGCTGCACAAGCTTCAGGAAAAATCAAAAAAGGTGTTAATGAAGTTACAAAAGCGTTAGAAAGAGGTACAGCTAAATTAGTTGTTGCTGCAAGTGATGTTTCTCCAAAAGAAATTATTATGCATTTACCTTTACTAGCAAAAGAAAAAGGAATTCTTTACGGAGAAGTTAGTTCTAAAGAAGAACTTGGAGCTGCTGCTGGTTTACCAAGACCTACTTCAGCTATTGCTGTATTAGATGCTGGTAGTGCTAAAGATATAATCAAAAGCTTAGAAAAAGGTCAAAAATCTGAAGCTAAAGCTGAAGAAAAACCTGCTGAAAAAGAAGCACCAAAACAAGAGCCAAAAAAAGAAGAAAAGGCTGAAGAATCCAAAGAAGAAGTTAAGGAAGTTAAAGAATAAAAATGGTTAAAAGAGACTCTAAAAAAGACGAATCGAAAGGAAGTGGTGTAAATTTTACTACTGCTGTTCCTGGAAGAGTTGAAGAAATTGTTGGCAGAACTGGAACTAGAGGGGAAGCTGAACAAGTTAGAGTTAAGATTCTTGACGGCAGAGATAAAGATAAAGTTCTAAGAAGAAATGTTAAAGGACCAATTAGAATTGGTGATGTTTTAATGCTTAGAGAAACTGAAATCGAAGCTCAGAAGCTTAACCAAAAAAGGAGATAAAAATGGTAAAATGCTCATATTGTAAAGATGAAATTAAGCCTGGAACTGGAAAACTTTATGTAACTAAAGATGCTAAAAAGTATAATCTATGTTCCCATAAATGTGAGAAAAACATGCTTAAATTAAGAAGATTAGCAAGGAAACAAAAATGGATAACCAAGAAAAAAGAGGAGTAGAACAAATTTTAGTTTTAATCAAACCTGATGGATTGGTTAAATCATTAACTGGTAATATTATCAGTAAGTTGTCTGAAGCAAAATTAATAATTGTAGGTGCAAAAATTGTTCAAGTTTCAAGAGAATTGGCTGAACAGCACTATGATAAATTAAAGGAAGAAAAAGGAGACGAGATCTTTGAAAGTGTACTTGAATATATTCAAGGAAAGTTTCATACTAATAGAGTGTTAGCGATGGTTTATGAAGGTGAAGATGCAATCCAAAAAGTAAGACCTTTGGCTGGAGCAACAAATCCTGAAAAAGCTGAACCTACTACTATTCGAGGAAAATATGGTCGAATTCATTCAGAAACAGAAGTTTTTGAAAATGTTATACATTGCTCAGATTCAAAAGATAATGCTAAAAGAGAAATTCAAATTTGGTTTGAACCAGTTGAATTATCGAATATAATTTATCCAACAGAACACAAGGCTGTTGAAGAAACAAAACTTGTTTGGAGGAAATAAAAATGGCTAAAATGTCAGAACGTGTAGTAAAAATTTCAAGTGATCCTAAACATATTAGAAATATTGCAATTGCAGCACATATTGATCACGGTAAAACAACTTTTTCAGATAATTTACTTGCGGGAGCAGGAATGATGTCTGAAAATTTAGCAGGTAAAGCTTGCGTATTAGATTTTCATGATGATGAATCGGAAAGAGGAATCACTATTGATTCTGCAGCTGTATCTATGGTTCACGAGTTTAAAGATAAAGAATTTTTAATTAATTTAATTGATACACCAGGTCACGTTGATTTTGGTGGAGATGTAACTAGAGCAATGAGAGCTGTAGATGGTGCAATTGTATTATCTTGTGCTTCAGAAGGTGTTATGCCTCAAACTCAAACAGTTTTAAGACAAGCACTTAGAGAAAGAGTTAAGCCAGTATTATTTATAAATAAAGTTGATAGATTAATCAAAGAATTAAAATTAACTCCGGAAGCAATGCAAGAAAGATTTATGAACATTTTCAAAGAAGTTAATAAATTAATCAAAGAAATTGCAGAAGAAGAATTTGGTGATCAATGGCAAACTAATATTGTTGAAGGTAGTGTTGCTTTTGGATCCGCATTTCATAATTGGGCTTTGTCAGTTCCCTACATGAAAGAAAAAGGAATTTCATTTAAAGATGTTATAGATGCATACAATTCTGGTAATGATGAAGACTGGAAAGCTTTGGCTAAAAAAGCTCCATTACATGAAGTTGTATTAAACATGGTAATTGATCATTTACCAGATCCAGTTGTTTCACAAAAATATAGAGTTCCAAAAATTTGGAGAGGAGATCCAGAATCTGAATTTGGAAAAGATTTGATTACTTGTAATCCTGATGGGAAATTAGCTTTTGTTATTACTAAAATAGTAGTTGATCCTCAAGCAGGTGAAATTTCTTGTGGAAGAATCTTTGCAGGTACTGTTAAGAAAGGTACTGAAGTTTATTTGAATAGGCAAAAACAAAATTCAAGAATTCAGCAAGTATTTATTTATAATGGTGCAAAAAGAGATTTAGTAGAATGTGTGCCAGCAGGAAATATAATTGGAATTTCTGGAGTAAAAGCTTATCCCGGTGAAACAATTACTTATGAACCTGAAGAACCATTCGAAGCAATTTCACACATTTTTGATCCAGTAATTACTAAAGCAATTAAACCAGAAAAACCTGGTGATTTGCCAAAAATGATTGAAGTTCTTAGACAAGTTTCTAAAGAAGATCCTTCAATTAAAGTTAAAATTAATGAAGAAACAGGAGAATCATTAGTTAGTGGAATGGGTGAATTACACTTAGAAATTATTGAAAATAGAATTGAAACTGAAAAGAATTTGAAAGTTTTAACTTCACCACCTATTGTAACTTATAGAGAAACAATTACTAAGCCATCTGTTGAAATGGAAGGTAAGAGTCCAAACAAACACAATAAACTTTATTTCAAAGTTGAACCATTAAGTGATGAATTGTATAAAGCAATTAAAGCAGGAGATATTCCTGAAGGAAGAGTTAAGAAAAAAAATAGTGCTTTATGGGCAGCATTAGAAGAAACAGGAATGGACGCAAAAACAGCTAAAAAAGTAAGGGATGTTTTTGAAGGAAATGTTTTTCTAGATTCAACAAGAGGTCTTGTTTACATTAATGAAATTATTGAAATGGTTTTAGATATGTTTGAAGATGTTATGAAAGCAGGTCCAATTGCAAAAGAACCTTGTACAAAAGTTTTGGTTAGTTTGATGGATGCTAAATTACATGAAGATACAATTCATAGGGGCCCAGCTCAAATGTATCCTGCAGTAAGATCAGGAATTAGAGCAGCAGCTATGGAAGCACAACCTTTGTTATTAGAACCATTACAAATACTTCAAATTGATACTCCGACAGTTTATACTGGCGAAATTAGTAAGTTAATTCAAAACAAAAGAGGACAATTACTTGAAATGAAAGCTCAAGGTGCATCAACCGTTGTTAAGGCAAAAATGCCAGTTGCAGAGTTGATGGGATGGAGTTCAGACTTACGTTCTGCTACAGGCGGAATGGGAACTAGTTCAATTATAGATCAAGAGTTTGAAGTTTTACCAAGAGATTTACAAACAAAAGTAATCGGACAAATTAAAGATAGGAAAGGATTAACAGATGCCCAGCTCGGGGCATAAAGTTTTTGCTTTATCAAAAATTGAAGAATTTTTGAAGTTCATTAAATTTTTCGAATTTGATAAACTATCAAAAACTTTATAAAGAGACCTAAAGTTCCTTACAGGATAAAAGTCCTAAATTAAAGAGGGAGGAGAAAAAAATGGCTACAAAAGAACATATGAACTTAGTATTTATCGGTCACGTTGACCATGGAAAATCTACTACAGTAGGAAGATTATTATTCGATAGTGGAAATGTTGATGAACAACAGATGAGAAAATTAAAAGACAAAGCTCAAGAGTTAGGTAAAGGCGGATTTGAATTTGCATTCGTTATGGATAACTTGAAAGAAGAAAGAGAAAGAGGAGTTACTATTGATTTAGCTCACAAAAAATTCGAAACTGACACTAAAAATTTCACAGTAATTGATGCACCAGGTCACAAGGATTTTATTAAAAATATGATTACTGGAGCATCACAAGCAGATGCAGCAGTTTTAGTTGTTGCGGCAAATGATGGTATTAATGCACAAACTAAAGAACATGTATTTTTATCAAAAACATTAGGTGTTAATCAAATTATTATCGCTGTAAACAAAATGGATATTAGTGGTGTTGCTTATTCTGAAGATAAATTTATAAAAGTTAAAGAAGAAGTTTCAACTTTATTAAAATCAGTAGGTTACAAACCAGACGAAATTCAATTTATACCAATTGCTTCCTTAAAAGGAGACAATGTTGTTAATAAATCTGAAAATATGCCTTGGTATACAGGACCTGTATTAGTTGAACAAATTGAAAAATTAGTTGTTCCTAATAAACCAGTTGATAAACCTTTAAGAATGCCTATTCAAGATGTTTATAACATCTCAGGAATTGGTATTGTTCCAGTTGGAAAAATTGAAACAGGAGTTATGAAACTTGGTCAAAAGATTGTTGCTGTACCTGGAAGAGAAGGAAAAGGAGTTCCTGGTGAAGTTAAAAGTATTGAAATGCATCATGAACAATTCCAAGAAGCTGTTCCTGGAGACAATGTTGGTATCAATGTAAGAGGATTTGGTAAAAAAGACATTGCAAGAGGAGACGTAATTGGTCCATCTGACAATATTCCAAAGGTTGCTCAAGAATTCACAGCAAAAATTGTTGTATTAAATCATCCGAGTGTTATTACTGTTGGTTATACACCTGTTTTCCACATTCATACTGCTCAAGTTGCAGGACAAATTACTGAAATCGTGGATAAAACAACTGCTGGTGTAGTAACTCAAAAACCTGACTTTATTAAAAATGGAGATAGTGCAACAGTTAAGATTAAACCGGTTCAACCATTAGTTATAGAACAAAATACGGTTATTCCAGAAATGTCAAGATTTGCTCTAAGAGATTCAGGACAAACAGTGGCAGCAGGAATGTGTGTAGATTTGGTTGAAAAACAAATGGAATAATTTTTTTTTTATTACCTTTCATGGTAACTCGAAAATTATCATGGTGAAAAAATATGCCTAAAGCAAGAATAAAGATAGCGTCAACGGAAATTGACAAAATAAATGATGTGTGCAGTTATATTAAAGATATTTCTGAAAAAACAGGAGTAAATCTTAAAGGCCCTATTCCTTTACCTACTAAAAAATTAAAATTAACCACTAGACGAAGTCCTTGTGGTGACGGTAAAGCTTCATGGGAAAGATTTGAAATGAGAATTCATAAAAGATTAATTGATTTAGGTGTTGATGAAAGAGCACTAAGATTGGTTATGAGAGTTCCAATTCCTGAAGGATTAAATATCGAGATTGAATTATT
>CAZLQZ010000010.1:43984-49072 GCA_964561995.1 uncultured Methanosarcinales archaeon
AATTTTATATTGAATTTATTATTATGATTACATTAAGTAATATTAGGTTGTATTGTGTTATATCTTTTTATTTTTAAATTATTAAAATTTCAATAGAAAGATAAATAAAGGATTGTTCTTTTTAATATAGATGGTTGTTAATAAAAATATTACAAAAATGATTTTTGTTGTTTTGTTATTGTTTTTTTTAAGTGGTTGTTATGATCACGACGAAGCAGAATTTGAATGTCAAATTAGTGTTGATTCAATGAATAGTGATTGTTCTGCTCTTGCTGGAAGAATGCGTGCATGTCAGATACTTGATATGACTTATGATACAAGGCAGGGAGTTTCATCTTATTGTACAGGTAGTTGTCTATCAAAAAGTAAATTTTTAGATTCAGTTCCTAAAGAATGTATAACCGTTTCTGTAGCTTATTCGAGATTTTCAGAAAATGCAGGTAAACCAATTCTTCTTTCTATGCAATTGGGTTCAATAGATGAAGAAGATGAAAATTGTGATCCTTTAACTGATAGGGCTTGTTGTATTGATGAAGGAAAATGTTGGATAGATAATAATTGTAAGTCTTGCTCGGAAGGTGAATGTCAGTTTAAAAGTGATTGTAGTTCTTATTGTAAAGGAAATTTGATACAAGATCGTGATTGTAATTTAAAAACTGCAACTTGTGAAGATACATTTACTAATGATTGTTCAAACTATAATGCTGTAATTCTAGATGAAACTCATTATTTAACTTGTAAAGATTCAGAATGTGTAGTAAAAATTGAAGAATTACAAACTAGAAGAGACGAAGCTTCAAAATTAGCATTAGATTATACTCTTGCTGCAGAAGATGTAAGAAGTGCAGTTGTTGTAATGGATGATATTGCACTTGGTGCTCTTGAAGGTTTATTTGCAGAAACTTTACAAACTACTTTTGAAGCGTTGAATGTCATAAGTGGTAACTGGATTCAATTACTTGGTGAAGCAGGCGCATCGATTGTACTAGATGGATTAACTTATGTAAGTAAAGGTGATGATGAAGTTATGACTAAACCTGATTTATTTAGATGGGCAATTGATAATAGAGACGTTCTTAGATTAGAAGAAGAAAGTTTAGTTCGGCAGGCTGACAAAACAAAAGAACTTGTAAAACAATTAGACCAAGAGATTGCTAAATTAAATTAATTTTTTTATTTTTTATAATAATTATTTTTTTATTTTTTTTTATTTATTAATTTTATAAATATTTATTAATGATGGATGATTATTTTTATTATGTTAAATAATAACTTTTCAAAGATTCTTGATAACACTCCATTAATTGCTATGATTCATCTCTTTGGAGATAATCCTGTTAAACAAGCTTTAGATGAGATTGCAATTTATGAAGAAGAAGGTGTTAATGCAATTATTGTGGAGAATTATTCGCATAAATCGGATGATTATGTTGTTCCAATTTTAGAAGCAATAAGTAAAACTGAATCAAAAATGGTTTTAGGCATTAATATTTTACCTAATGAGTTTGATCAATCATTTATTCTTGCAAATAGGTATGACGCTGGTTTTATACAACTGGATCATGTTGCAGGATTGTATAGTTATGGTGGATCTTTACCATTTAATAGTTATGCTGCATTTAAAAAAAAGTTTAATGATGTTGTAGTTTTGGGAGGAGTTTGGCCAAAATATTATGTACCTATTGGTCGTTCTAATTTGACTAAAGATTTAACTTCTGCAATTAAAAGGGCCGAAGCAATTGTTGTAACTGGTAATGCTACAGGAATGCCAACACCTATCTCTAAAATAAAAAGTTTTAAAGAAGTTTGTAAAAATCATCCTTTAATTATTGGGGCAGGAATAACTTCAAAAAATGGTTATGATTCTTTGTTATTATCGGATGGAGCAATAGTTGGTAGTTCTTTGAAAAAAGGTGGTGTTGATTCTGGGAATGTTGATAGGTATAGAGTTAGAGACCTGGTACAATTATTTGAACAAGTAAGAAGTGATAAAAATAATTATTCTTAATTTTAATTTCTAGAAACATTTATATACTATATATTCCATTATTTTCCTGTGACAGTTATTGAACAGATTGCTCAGGATTTTTATCTAGGGGGTATACAACCTGCAATTCCTAAATTAATTTTAATCTTTTCTTTAGTTATTATTGCAATAATTGGATTGAAAGTGCTTGATAAGTTAACTCGAAAAATGCGAGGTAAGTTCGGTGATAAACTTCAATTTAAAATTGTTGCAGGTTTAATACAAATTATTTTTCTATCAATTATTGTAATTATTATGCTTTCACAAATTGGTGTGACTCAAGATTTTTTAACATTTTTAGGATTAATTGTAACAGGAATTATTGCATTTTCATCTACTTCCTTAATTGCCAATTTAGTTTCCGGATTAATTCTTCATTTTACTCGTCCTTTTTATGTGGGTGATGTAATTAAAATTGGGACTGTTGTTGGTAAAGTAATTGCTGTTAAATCAGTTTATACTTTGGTTTATACTTTTGAAAAAACTAAAGTTGAAATACCTAACTCTACTTTTATTAAAGATAATGTAATTAATTATTCTTCTGAAGGTTTTAGAATTCAAATTCCTATTTCTTTAAGTTATGATATAAATCGTGTTATTGTAGAAAATGCTTTAATAAGGGCAGCAAAATTAAATAATTTAGAAGATGTTTTTGTTGCAATTAAATTTTTAGATAATAATTATATCACTTATGAATTAAATGGTACTACTCGTGAAGCAGAAGGTTTGCCTTTTGTTAAGTCTTTTTTAAATAAAACAATATTGGACGAATTTAATGCTGAAGAAATTGAAATTGCATCACCTTCATTGATTTCTCATAGGAAAGTTAGTAAACTTCTTGTAAAAGCAGGAAAAAAAGAAACAGAATTATGGAAACGTAAACAAAGATTGGATCAAATATCCTTACAAAAGTTGATTAAAGATACTTTTGAATTAAAAAAACCTAAGGTTAAAAAGAAATATAAGAAAAAAACAAAGAAAAAAGTTAAAAAAAAATAAAGTTTTATAAACGAATTCTTGTTTGAATGTATTATGCCAACTATGTACCAGACTAAAAAGTCTGATTTCGATGGAAGAATTCAAGAATTAGAGGAAGAGTTAAGTAAAACAAAATATAATAAAAAAACTCAACATCATATTGGGCTAGTAAAAGCCAAGATTGCTGAAATTAAAGAAAAACAAGAAAAAAGGCAGAAATCTGGCAGTGTTGGTTATACTATTAAAAAATCTGGTGATGCAACTGTTGCTTTATTGGGTTTTCCTTCTGTCGGTAAAAGTACATTATTGAATGCTTTAACTAATGCTGAATCAAAAGTTGGAGCTTATGATTTTACAACTTTAGATGTTATTCCTGGATTACTAAATTATGAAAATGCTAAAATTCAAATTTTTGATGTGCCGGGAATTGTTACAGGTGCATCAGTTGGTAGTGGAAGAGGAAAAGAAGTTCTTGGCGCAGTTAGAGCTGCTGAATTAATTATTGTAGTAATTGATATGCAAAAACCTGACCAATTTGATTTTATTATGAAAGAAGTTTGGGATACTGGTATTAGATTAAGTCAACAACCTCCCGATGTAAAATTTAAAAAAATGGGGGAGGGTGGAATTGATTTAGCAACAACTTGTAAATTAAAAAAATTAAATGGTAATTTAATAAAACAAATGTTAAGAGAAATGGGAATTATGAATTGTCAAATTATAATCCGAGAAGATATTAATGATGATCAATTAATTGACGTTGTAAAAGGCAACAGAATTTATATGCCTGGTTTAATTGCGATTAATAAAGCAGATTTAGATATTGAGAAAGCTAAAATTTTAAAGAAAAAATTAAAAGCAGACATATTAATTTCTGCAATGAATAAAGGTAATTTAGAAGACTTAAAAGAATTAATTTTTAAAAAATTAAGGTTGATGAGAGTTTATCTTAAAGAACAAGGTAAAGAAGCAGATTTAAATGAGCCTATGATTATGAGACAAGGAGTGACAATAAGAGATATTTGTTCTAAAATTCATAGAAATTTTATTTCTAAATTTAAATCTGCAAAAGTTTGGGGAAGTAGTAAATTTCCAGGTCAAACTTATGGATTAGATAAAGAAATTAAAGATAAAGATATTGTTGAAGTACATTTAATGTGAATTAGTTTGTTAGATTTACAAAGAATATTAATACTGTGCTTTTTATTGGGTTAGTTTCTACATTTAAAATTAAAGAAAATAAATAAATTATAATAATTTAATTAACCACTTCTCCATCAACAATATGAGTCTCAGTTGTTTGTCCTGCAACATTTGAAATAACCCAAACATCTTCACCTTCTTTTGTAAAGTAATATGTGCTTGTTATGTCCATTCCTTGTACTGTGGTTTTTGCAGTTCCTTTACAATACTTTTTACCTTGGTAAGTTTCAAATCCCTGAATTGTAGCAGTTGAAGTTGCACCATCTTGGCTTGAAGTGTAAGATTGTCCTGCTATACAAAATTCCGTATTGCTGGTATCTACTCCATTATCTAAATTGTCGGATGTTTGATCTTCATTATTTGTTATTTTACTTGTAGTTTTATCTTCGGTTGTTTTTGAAGTTGAACATGCTGTAAATAATAATAAAACAACTAATATAATTAATATCTTTTTCATTTTTTACCTCGTACTTTTTTTACAATGATGACAAACTCTTACATGAGGATAGTTCCATGCTTTGCAATGTCTGCATTTTACATATTTTCTTTCTGGTCTTTTTTCTTCGGTTTTTTGAGTTCTTTCTGATTTTTTAGAAGATTTTCGCATTATCCATTTAACGACTCCTATTGCAATAAATAAAACACCAAAAACAATAAAAATTGACATTTTTTCAATAACAGAAGATGCAACACTAATTGCTAAACCAAGTCCTATCCAGACAGACCAATGTATTTCCATAATCTATTTATTAAATAAGTGATATTTAAATCTTTCTTTAGATTTTTAATTTATAATTTTAGTAGTTTAATATTTTATCTGCAGAAAATAGGTTAATATGAAACCCTCCGAATAAATCGAAGGGTTTTTATAGTAGTTTACC
>CAZLQZ010000011.1:0-44574 GCA_964561995.1 uncultured Methanosarcinales archaeon
ACGGTAAACTACTATAAAAACCCTTCGATTTATTCGGAGGGTTTCATATTAACCGTTAGTACTTTTTAATAAAAAAACATAAATTTTAAAACAAAAATATAATAAAAAATTAAATAATTTATTTTCATAAAATACGCATACTACAATTTAATTGTATAAAATCTACATTTTAATTGTATAATAGAAACATTTATATAAATAAAATACTTAATAATTACTATGGTCTCGAAATATGACGTATTTTATATAATTGCAAAAAAAGGCGAAATAAAAATCAGTCAAATTTTAGAAGAATTAAATAAAAGTAAAAATGAATACAACACGATTTTCAACCATATATTAAATTTAGAAAAAGATAATCTTATTAAAAGAAAAAAAGAAATAAAAGTTTTACATAACAAAAAAAGCATCGATTTATTTAATTTAATTTCGTTTTGCATAGAAAATGGAATTAATTATAATTTATTTTTTAGAAAAAAAATGCTTAATCTTTTGAAAAAAGCTTCTAAAATTGAAATGTTTTCAATAAGTGACATCAAATTAAATCATCAAACATTTAAAACATATATAGATTTTTTAGAAATAAGTGGTTTTCTTTTAATTATATCAAAGAAACCTCTTAAATGTAAATTACTTAGAAATCAATTTTTATTAGATTTATTAAATTATTTTCATATAAAAACAACATTTTATGAATCAAAAAAGAAAAATTTACTAAAACCCATAAAAAGAGAACTTAAAAAATATAAGCAAAAAAAATCAAATCCAATTTTATTAAAAAAATACGAAAATTTAGAACAGATTAATTTTATTCATTCAAGTTTGAACTTAGAAGGATCTCCTGTAACACTTCCTGAAACACAAAACTTAATTCTAAAAAAAATAGTTCCTGAAGGAAAATCATTTGACAAAATTGAAGAAGTTAGAAATTATAAAAAATCTGTTGATTTAATGTTGAAATTATCTTCAAGAAAACAAAAATTAAATATTGAATTAATATTAGAATTTCATAACCTTGCTATGAATAATTTTGACCACAGTGGAAAATTTAGAGAAAAGAATGTTATAATTAAAAAAAATCCATTATTTAAAACATCAGATTGGAAAAAAATTCCAATAAAAATAAATAAACTTATGAAAAAATATGAAAAATTTGAATCTAAAAAAACTTCTTTAGAAAATTTATTCAATTTTGTATCATACTTCCACAATGAATTTCAAAGAATTCATCCATTTATAGATGGAAATAGTCGTACAACCAGATTATTAATGTTACACATATTAAGATCCCACAATCTACCAGTATTAGACATTCCAATAGGTTTTTTTGACATATACTTAGATTTAACAAAAAGATCTAAAAAAAGAGATGACGAATCATTTAGTTATTTTATTCAAGAATTAATTTTAATGAATTTAAAAAAAATAAATGCGATTAATATATAATTAAATTGCTTTTTTAATCATTTCAACAAATATTTTAACATAAGATATTTTATTATATGCTTTTAAAACATCTTCTTCTTTAAAAGTTTGATATTCATGAGCAGCCAAATTTCTAAAATGAATTAATTCGGAAAAAACATTCATAATTTTTTTATTAATAATATTGTTTCTTTCTAATAATTTGAATATATCTTGATATCTTTCTGGCAAACCTAAATTTTTATTTGAAACTATTTCTTCTCCAAGATCAATCGATCTATTTACAATAGAAAATAAAATCATTGAAACTGCATAAAAAAATGCTTTATTTTTTAAATCATCAATAGATTTTATTTTAAATTCATCCAAATCTGAAAAAAATCCATCAATATCCTTTACAATACTCTAACAATTCTTATTTTATTCATATAAGAACCCTCTCAATATTTCTGTCTAAAATATGTTTAAAATCAAGATACTCACTAATTGTTTCAACTTTAACTTCATGGATTATTTTTTTAGAACCAAATAAAAACTTACCATCTTTAAGTACATTAAATCTCACATATGAAGGCATATCCCAAAATAAAGAAATATCAAGTTTCTTAGAAGAGAATGAAGTAATTTTTGTTTTTTTATTAAATGAAATTTTTTTCAACTATAATAGACAAATCAATGTCAGAAATTTTCTTTTCATTTCCCCTCGCATATGAACCAAATAAAATAATTCCAATTACACCCTTAATCTTTTTTAAATCATTTACTGTTTTCTTAATTAAATTATCCGATTCATTATCCATGATTTATATTTAGTTTACAAGCTTATATATTTTTCTATTAATGCATTTCAAAACAAGAAAAATTTATATAAAATTAAACTATATAATAACAATGAACTTAACAGCAATTTATTTAGCAGCAGGAGTTTCTTCAAGATATGGTGGAAAAATTAAAGGTTTAACAAAAGTCGGACCTAATAATGAATCTTTAATTGAAATTTCTATGCTTCACGCAATAGAAGCTGGTTTTAATAAATTTGTTTTTATTGTAAGTGATAAAACTCACGAAGCTTTTAATAAAAAATTCGGAGAAGAATTTAATAATATTCCAATTAAATATTGTTTTCAAACTACACCAGAATGGAGAGAAAAACCATATGGTACTGCACATGCATTAAATTCTGCAAAAAATTTAGTTGATGAACCTTTCATGGTATTAAATGCAGATGATATTTATGGAAAAAAGACATTTAAAAAAATTGCTCAATTTATGGGATTAATAGAAAAAAGTCATTGCATGCCTGGCTATAAACTAAAAAATGCAATACCAAAAGAAGGCAACCATAATAGAGGATTAATAAATGTTAATTCAGATTACAATTTAATTAGTGTTAAAGAACAATTTAATATTTCTTATAATGATATAGGAGACAAATATACAGGAGAAGAATTAATTTCTATGAATTTATTTGCTATGCAACCAGAATTTCTCAATTATTTAAATGAAAAAACTAAAGAATTTATTGTAAATACTACCGACACAAAAAAAGAATTTCTTTTACCGCATGTAATTACTTCTTATTTACAAGAAAAAGACATTAAAAAAACTGTAATTCCAACTGATGACGTTCCAATAGGATTAACTCACCCAGGGGATGAAATTCAGGTAAAAATGCTGATTTCTCAGCAAAATTTATAAACTAGAAAGGATTAGTTGTTACTAATGAGTTGTAAAATTATGAAACTTGAAATATTAATAATAATAATATTGCTTTCTGTGCCTGTTTTAGCACTAAGAAATCCAGCAGCAATTTACTGTGAAGAATTAGGTTATGAATTTATTACAGAAAAAGAAGAAGACGGCATTAGAGGATATTGTTTAGTTGAAAATAACAAATTTGACGCATGGGATTTCTATCAAGGTAAAGTAGGAGAAAATTATTCTTATTGTGCTTCATTAGGTTATAATATTGAAAGTATTGAGGGTAATGATAGTAGTTATTCAACTGAATATGCAATTTGTTTTAATGATAATGAAAAAATTTTACAAGATGAATTATTAAACATAACTGAGAAAATTGAAGAAGAAATGATTACAAATAGCAATAACAATGATGATGAAAATGATATTTTAGGTAACAATTATGATAATATAGTAGTTAGTAATAATGAACAACCCACAATAAATAATGAAAAAAACAAGACTAATAATTCAACTTTAACTCAAAACGTAACGGATGATAAAATTGAAAAAGAAGAAAATAAGGATTTTAAAAAAAGTTACTTTGTAGAAATATTTATCATTTTAATAACAACAATAATTATAATAGTATTTATCTTATGGGCTTACAAAGGGGGTAAAAAGTGAAGAAGCTATTAATTTTCATTATAGCATTAATTTTATTATCTATACCAGTTCTAGCTTTGCCTACTGAATTTGATTATCGAGATCACAACGGACAAAACTGGATGACTCCTGTTAAAAACCAAGGAAGTTGTGGAAGTTGTGGTGTTTTTGCAACTTTAGGTTCAGTTGAAGCATTATATAATATAGAACGAAATGATCCTAATTTTGATTTGGATTTGTCTGAACAACATTTGGTATCTAATTACAGTGACCAAAGTTGTAGCGGAGCAGGCAATGCTGGATATACCATTAAAGATAAAGGAATAGTTGATGAACAATGTTTTACATACAAGGCATCAGATTCAAACATGGATGATATTTGTGGAGGTCCTAATGGAGAAGAATGGGAAAAAAGACTTTGGAAAATTAAATCATGGTCAGCATGGAGTGTTGGAAGTAATGAAGATATAAAAGATAGATTGATTGATTACGGTCCATTATATATATCAATTGCAATGGATGGTTCATTTAGTAATGGAGTTTATTCAAATTGTGGTTCAACTGCAAACCATGCAGTTGTTCTAGTAGGTTATAATGATTCAGGAAATTATTGGATTGCTAAAAACAGTTGGGGTAATAGTTGGAATGGTGATGGATACTTCAAACTAGATTATGACACTTGTGGTCCTAAAAGCTTTTATTTTGCTCACACTATTGAACAAAATTCAAATTATTCAACTGAAGCTAATGAAAGTTCAATTTCTGAATTAAATGAACAAGATGAAAATAAATATTCATTAAATGAAGAAGCAGAATTTACTTATGATTTATCTAAACAAGAAGGAGCAGATAAAATTGCACTTGTTATTGAACAATATAAAGTTAATAATGTTTCTATGAATATTAGTTATTGTAATGAGAATTATAATTTTACAATACAAAATAGTGAAAAATTAGCAAGATTTAATTTATGTAACGATTATGATTCCTGTTCTGAAATATCCAATTGTACTTTAAGTGTAGACTATAAAGCAGAAGAAAGTGCAACATTAGATGTTGATTATTTAGTTGTTGAAGCGTTACATGATTCAGATAATGATTCATATTATGATGAATACGATTGTAAACCCAATGATAAAAATGTTAATCCTTCAATGAGTGAAAAAGGAGGAGACTTCAATGCAAGATGTTTTGATGGAATTGATAATGATTGTGATGGAGATATTGATGAAGACGATAGCGAATGTGGATGTGTTAATTTAACTTACGGAGAATATTTTAGACCTTCTAGTTCAGTATATTTATGTGAAAATCAGTACTTTGAATTTAATACTTTAATTGAATTAAAAAACGATAATGTCCACATAGATTGCAGAAATTCTACTATTGCAATGACGGGAAGTACCAAAGAAACAATTTTTACTTTTGGAGATAAATCTGGAATTAAAATTAGAAATTGTAACTTTATCGGGCAAGGTGAAAAATATGTTGTAAAAGCATCATATAATAATGATTTTGAAATGTATAATGTCAGCATTAAAAATTTCACTGAAGCTTTTCGATTATATGGAACTTCCTATGATAGTAATCAAGGAGGGTTATATTTACATGATTTTACAATGAGTGATGTTACATACGGAATTAGAACTATTTCAACAGATTGGGTATATTATTACACCGGCGATCAACCTAACTGGAATATCAAACTAGAAAATGGCAACATTACAAATGCAGATTACGGTTTATATTTGGAACAAAATACTTGGAATTTAACAATAAAGGATGTTAATTTTGAAAACAATACAAAAAACATTTACGCAGAATCAAACACAGAAATTAATGGCGCAGAAAACTGGTGGGGAAACAAAGAAGAAACAAATATTCAATCTTTATTAGATGTTTCAGGAACAATTGATTATAGTAATTGGTTATGCGGACCAGTAGGAACTAACACATCATGTTGTGATGTTAATCTAATTAATACAACTTGGACAAATTGGACAAATGAAACTTGTTTAATTAATGATTCAGTACAACAAAACAGAAGCAGAATTGAATACGATCAAAATAACTGTGGCACTTTTGAAAATGTTACTTATTATGATTTACAAAATATTGAATGCGATTATTGTACACCCGATATTAATTATTCTGAATGGTCAGAGTGGACTAATGAAGATTGCTCCAATGAACAAATGAATCAATCTCAGTACAGAATTGAATACGATACAAACTATTGCGCAGAAGTAGACAATCAAACATTATACAATTACCAATTAATAGGACCGCAATATATCAACACCACATGGACGCAATGGTACAACATTACAGAATGTTTACCTAATGATTATTACACTCAAGAAAGAAACTTATCAGAAACAGACAACCTAGAATGTGCACAAGAAAATAAATATTTCCAATTACAAAATTTAACATGTGATTACTGCACACCGAATTTAATTAACCAAACAGAAGAATGGGTTAATATTTCATGCTTACCCAACAACACAATGAACCAATCTAAAAACATTTTACAATATGATAACAATTACTGTGGAGAAGTAAGTAATCAAACATTTATAGAATATAAAAATACAGATTTTTGTGACTATTGCACACCAGAATTAGACTTGACAGAATGGTCAACATGGCAAGATGAAACATGTGTTGAAAATCAAATAAATCAATCAAAATTTCAAATTGAATACGATATAAACTATTGCAGGGAAATAGACAATCAAACATTATACAATTATCAATTGATAGGACCACAATATACAAACTCATCATGGACTCAATGGTATAACATTACAGAATGTCTACAAGAAGATTATTACACTCAAGAAAGAAACTTATCAGAAACAGATGAACTAGGATGTGCACAAACAAATCAGCATTTCCAATTGCAAAACCAAACCTGTGATTATTGTACACCAGAATTGGACTTAACAAAATGGTCAACATGGCAAGACGAAACATGTGTTGAAAATAAAATGAATCAATCAAAATATCAAATTGAATTCGATGCAAACTATTGCGCAGAAGTAGATAATCAAACATTATACAATTATCAATTGATAGGACCACAATATACAAACTCATCATGGACTCAGTGGTATAACATCACAGAATGTTTACCTGAAGATCATTACACACAAGAAAGTAACTTAACAGAAACAGACAATATAGGATGTGCACAAACAAATCAATACTTCAAATGGCAAAATCAAACGTGTGATTATTGTACACCCGAATTAGATTATACATCGTGGTCGCAATGGACTAATGAAGAATGTTCTAATCAACAAATGAATCAATCGCAATACAGAATTGAATTTGATACAAACTATTGTGGAGAGGTTAATAATCAAACACTATACAATTACCAATTGATAGGACCACAATATACAAACACATCATGGACACAGTGGTATAACATTACAGAATGTCAACCAGATAATTATTACACACAAGAAAGTAATTTAATTGAAACAGACGGCCTAGGATGTGCACAAACTAAATTACATTTTAAATGGCAAAATCAAACGTGTGATTATTGTACACCAAATTTAATTAATGAATCAGAACAGTGGATTAATGTAACATGCTTACCCAACAACACAATGAACCAATCTAGAAATATTTTACAATATGACGACAATTATTGTGGAGAAGTAAATAATCAATCTTTTACAGAATATAGAAATACAGAATTTTGCGATTATTGCACACCCGAATTGGATTACACATCTTGGTCGCAATGGACTAATGAAGAATGTTCTAATCAACAAATGAGTCAATCACAATACAGAATTGAATTTGATACAAACTATTGTGGTGAAGTAGATAATCAAACATCATACAATCATCAATTGATTGGACCACAATACACAAACTCATCATGGACACAATGGTACGACATTACAGAATGTTTACCAGATAATTATTACACTCAAGAAAGAAATTTAACGGAAACAGATGAACTAGAATGTGCACAAACAAATCATCATTTCCAATTACAAAATCAAACGTGTGACTATTGTACTCCAAGTTTAGTTAATGAAACTAAAAGTAATTGGATTGATGTATCATGTTTATCTGATAATACCATGAGTCAATCAAGACTATTAAATCAGTACGATACAAACTATTGTGGAGAAGTAGATAACCAAACATTTACAGAATATAAAAATACAGAATACTGCGATTATTGTACGCCAGAATTAGACTTAACAGAATGGTCAACATGGCAAGACGAAACATGTGTTGAAAATAAAATGAATCAATCACAATCACAAGTTCAATACGACATTAATTATTGTGGAGAAGTTAATAACCAAACTGAATATAATTATCAATTAATTGGACCACAATACACAAACTCATCATGGACACAATGGTACGACATTACAGAATGTTTACCGGATGATTATTACACACAAGAAAAAAACTTAACAGAATTTGACAACTTAGGATGTGCACAAGAAAATTATTATTTCCAATTACAAAATCAAACGTGCGACTATTGTACACCAAGTTTATTTAATGAAACTAAAAGTAATTGGATTAATATATCATGTTTATCCGACAATACAATGAGTCAATCAAGATTATTAAACCAGTATGATACAAACAATTGTGGAGAAGTAGACAATCAAACAGTTACAGAATATAAAAATACAGAATACTGCGATTATTGTACGCCAGAATTGGACTTAACAGAATGGTCAACATGGCAAGACGAAACATGTGTTGAAAATAAAATGAATCAATCACAATCACAAGTTCAATACGACATTAATTATTGTGGAGAAGTTAATAACCAAACTGAATATAATTATCAATTAATTGGACCACAATACACAAACTCATCATGGACACAATGGTACGACATTACAGAATGCTTACCGGATGATTATTACACTCAAGAAAGAAATTTTACAGAATCAGACAACTTAGGATGTGCGCAAGAAAATCATTATTTTCAAATACAAAACCAAACGTGTGATTATTGCACACCAGAATTAGTCAATGAATCTGAACAATGGATTAACATATCCTGTTTAACAGATGATAAAATGAATCAATCAAGAGCAGTTCATCAATATGACGATAATTCATGTGGAGAAGTAGAGGATGAATTTTTTACAGAATTTCGAGATGCAGAATTTTGTGATTACTGCACACCAGAAATGGAAAATACAGAATGGTCAGATTGGAGTAATGAATCATGCTTGTTCAATGATAAAATGAATCAATCAAGACAAAGAACAATATATGATATAAACTATTGTGGAGAAGTAAACAATCAAACACAAAAGGAATATCAAGCAATAGAAGAATGTGATTACTGTACACCAGAAATGGATTACACTTCATGGTCTAACTGGGAAGACGTTGGTCAATGTTTAATAGACAACTCCATATTACAACAAAGTATTAGAACATATTATGACATAAATTATTGTGAAGAAATAGACAATCAAACATTGAAAAGAGAACAAGATGGTTTTTGTGATTATTGCGTTTCCGAATGGATTAATGTTAATGAATCATGTAATAACCAAATAAAAGAAATAAATTATATTTACACAAATAGTTGTTATGAAGATACAGGACTAGAATCAGACAACACAATTCCAGATGATTATACAATTCCTTGTTGTTCAGTAAATTCTGAATGTAATGACGGATTATATTGTAATGGTCAAGAGACATGTAATTTAGAAACTGAATCTTGCAAAGATGCAACAGAAGCAATTAATTGTTCAAATAATGACTTAAATGAATTTGAAACATGCGATTATAATCCAGATGGAATTAGTTTTACATTAGATTACTTTTTAGGATTTACTTCAGAATGTAACGAAGTTACTGACTCTTGCACACAAGGAAATATAGAAATTACAAGTACTTGTGATGAATCATGTAATGCTGAATGTGTAGAAGATTCAGATTGTACAGATTATAATGGTGCGACAGTTGATGTGTGTGAAGATGGATGTACTTGTTCATATTATGATGTAATTCACATAAAAGATGGATGGAATGCCTTATCTTTTCCAAGCAATGAAGAAATTGATATTCGAGACCTTAAAAAACAATGCCCAGAGATTTCAAGAACGATTTGGTATTTTGACCAAAGTGGATATTCTAGAGAAGAAAGAGAATTTGACCCAGAAAAAGCATATTGGATATATGCAATGGAAGATTGTGATTTTTTAATGAATTTTGATTATATTTTTAATGACGTAGATTTAAGTCCAGGTTGGAATTTTGTAGGTTCAAGTTCAGAAATAAAAAGTATTTGGACACTATGGGGTAAAGATACACCAGGAATAGGGTGGGCGTACAATGACACAGGCTACGATAAAATCAAACATCTTTATCCAGGAAAAGGAACATGGGTTTATGCATTTGAAGAAGAAGCAGATGAAGAAACAAGATCTAGAGAAGTTATTCCCCCTGCAAGATAACTTTATAAAATCTTATACCTTTATTTCTGATTATGAGTAACATAGAATTTATGAAAAACCCTGTACCTAAAAGTAAGATAATTAAAGTACTAAATCCTACATTTAAAAAATGGTTTTTTAAAAAATTTAAAGATTTTACTTTACCTCAAGAATATTCTATTTACACAATTCACACAAGAGAAAATATTTTAGTTTCGGCTCCCACCGGGTCAGGTAAAACGCTTTCTGCTTTTGGAGCAATATTAAATGAACTTGTTGATTTAGATGAAAAAGAAATTCTTCAAGATCAGATTTATGCAGTTTACATTTCTCCATTAAAAGCGTTAAGTAATGATATTGAAAGAAATTTATTAGAACCATTAAAAGAAATTGAAGAATTAAGTAAAAGAAAATCAAAAATAAGAGTAGGAGTTAGAACTGGTGACACCACACAATATCAAAGAGCAAAATTAGCTAAAATTCCACCACACATTCTAATTACAACTCCAGAATCATTAGCAATAATGTTATCATCACCCAAATTTAGAGAAAATTTTAGAAATGTTCAGTGGACAATTATTGATGAAATCCATTCAATAGCTGAAAATAAAAGAGGAGTGCACTTATCATTATCATTGGAAAGGTTGCAACATTTATCAGAAGGATTAACAAGAATAGGTTTAAGTGCAACTGTTGCACCATTAGAAGATATTGCTGAATTTTTAGTTGGACCGAAAAGAAAATGTAAACTTGTTGATGTTCAATTTATAAAAGAATATGACTTTGAAGTAATTAGTCCAGTTAAAGATTTAATTAATGTTTCTCAAAATAAATTACATTCTAAAATGTATCAATTAATTAATAAACTAATTCAAGAACATAGAACAACATTAATTTTTACTAATACAAGAGCTGCAACAGAAAGAATAGTTCACCATTTAAAAGATAAATTCCCCAAAAAATATACTGTTCAAGGCGATGATGCAAGAACACTAATCGGAGCACATCACGGAAGTTTATCAAAACAACACAGATTAAAATTAGAAAATGATCTTAAAAAAGGAAAACTAAAAGCAGTTGTTTGTTCAACCAGTTTAGAATTAGGAATAGATATTGGTTTTGTAGATTTAGTTATTTGTTTAGGTTCACCAAAATCAGTTGCAAGATTATTACAAAGAGCAGGAAGAAGTGGTCACAGCATAAATAAAAAAACAAAAGCAAGAATAATTGTTTTAGATAATGATGATTTAATTGAATGTAGTGTAATGCTTAAATCCGCACTAAATAAAAAAATAGATAGAATCCATATTCCAACAAATTGTCTAGATGTTTTAGCCCAACAAATTGTTGGTATGGCAGTTGAAGAAGATTGGGAAGAAAAAGAATTATTTAAAACAATTAAACAAAGTTATTGTTATAAAGATCTTACAAAAAAAGATTTCAATGAAATTTTAGAATATCTAGCAGGAGAATATGTTTCTTTAGAAAGTAGATACATTTATGCAAAAATCTGGAGAAATGTGGGTAAAATTGGCAAAAAAGGTAGAATGACCAGAGTTATTTACATGACAAACATAGGCACAATACCCGACCAAACACAAATAAAAGTTAAAATAGGAGATTCATTTATTGGAACTATTGATGAAGGTTTTTTAGAAAGATTAAAACCAGGAGACATTTTTGTTTTGGGAGGAGACATTTATCAATTTAAATTTGCAAGAGGAACTACTGTGCAAGTTTCAGGATCTGTTTCTCGGCCTCCCACAGTACCATCCTGGTTTTCAGAACAATTACCATTAAGTTTTGATTTAGCTGAAGATATTCAAAAATTCAGATTGTTAATGGAAGAAAAATTTGAAAGTTCTAATAGAAAAGACATCATAGATTTTATTCACGATTATTTATGTGTTGATAATAAAGCAGCAGAAGCAATTCACAAATATATGAAAGAACAATATGACTTTTGCAAAATTATTCCTAACAATAAAACAATATTAGTAGAACATTATAATAATGAAGAAGAAAAGAAAATTGTTTTTCATACTTTATTTGGAAGAAGAGTTAATGATTGTTTAAGTAGAGCGATTGCATTTTCAATTTCATTAACACAAAAAAGAGACGTTGAAGTAGGCATTAGCGACAATGGTTTTTATATTTCTTACAATAAACCAATTAATGTTATTGCAGTTTTAGAACAATTAAATTCTGAAAATATTGAAAAAATAATGGACCACGCAATTGACAAATCTGAAGTATATCGAAGAAGATTTAGACATTGTGCAATGAGATCATTAATGATTTTAAAAAACTACATGGGAAGAGAAAAAAAAGTAGGAAGACAACAATTAGCGTCTACTATTTTAATGAAAGCACTAAGAGATTTAAATCCTAACTTTTCAATTTTAAAGGAAGCCAAAAGAGAAGTTTTAGAAGATTTAATGGATATTAAAAATACAAAGGAAGTACTGAGAAGAATTAGTGAAAACGAAATTCAAATTGAAGAAATTTACACAAAAATCCCATCACCCTTTGCTTTTAATTTAGTTTTACAAGGACATTTAGACATATTAAAAATGGAAGATAAAATTGAATTTCTAAAAAGAATGCACTCAATGGTTTTAGCAAAAATTTCAATTTCAAAAGAATCCAGACATGTAAAAAAAAATTTATTAGACGATTCTGAAAAAATTATTCGAGAAAGAGGAACATTACAAGAACAAGTAATTGAACAATTTAAAAATTATCAAGAAAAACTACACCCAGTACAAGAAAGATTAATATCTAAAGCTAGAAAAATAAGAATAATACCAATATATGTAAGAAAAGAATTAATTGAAATAATTAAAGGAAAAACAATTCTGAAAGTTAATCAAGATTTTATTCAAAATATTCAACAATACAAAAAAGAAATAATTAAAGACTGGCCAAAAGAATTAGCAGATTTTATGTTTTCATTCATTAACGAAAGGGAAAGTTTTAACCATGAAAAATACTTTGATAAAGTTGAAAAAAATCCAGAATTAAATAAAGAATTGGGTAAAGAAGCATTAATTGAAAATATTAAACTTCTTACAAGAAGAAAAAAATTAGAAGATGATTTGAAATATGAATTAATTGAATCAATTAATGGTAAAGAACTCTGTATTGAAACAAAAAAATGGATAAAAGAATTTGTTAATGACACAATTCCTAAATATGTTATTGATGAATTGTACCACTTTTTAAAAAGTAAAGTTTAAATAGTACTTAACCAATTTTCTATTAAGATTTTAGGAGGTCGATAATATGAAACTTTTAAATAAAGATTTGAAAAAAGAATTTTTTTCAAAAAAAATATTTGTTTTATTTATACTGTTAATGTTAGTAAGCGTAGCATATGCAGCAGATGATTGTACATCAAACCAAGAAATTGCTCAAGAAAGAGTCCAAGCTCAATATGCTTTTTATGAATATAGAGCCCAAGGAAAAATTGTTGGAATGCAAGCCGTAATTGATTATTTAGAAAGTGAAGAAATAGATGTTTTTGAACTTGAAACAATTAATGAAGATTTAGAAACAACTATTTCAAGTGCTAAAGAAGCTGAAGATAAACAAGCTTTAGACGATATTACTAAAGAAGGTAAAGATTTAGTTAAAAATTTTAAAGAAAAAGCTAATGAATTAGTTGACGAAAATGATTTAAGTATTTCAAAAGTTAGACAAGCAGTTGCTGATTCTTTAAAAAATAATGAAGATATTGAAGCTAAAAAAGATACAGCAGTTAATGCAGCTAGAAATCACGCTTCAAATTTTTTAAAAAGCAAAGTTTGTTTACATGAAAATGCACAAGGAAAAATAAAAAATGCAGGCGGCGATGTAGATGAATTAGAATCCGATCTTAATGAAGTAAAAACAGATATTGATGAACTTGAAGCAGCTGAACAAGAAGCATATGAAAAATGTGGATCTATGGCATTAGTAGTTTGTAGTGAAGGTGAGAATGCAGTTCAACTTAGAAAACAAGTTAATGAAAAATTAAAACAACTTAGAGAAAGAACTAGAGTTACTGGTCAAGAACTAGCAGTTACTAAAGTAAAAAATGCTTTATTGGATAGAATTGAAAAATCAGAAGGCAGATTAGATGATGACGAACTTGTAGAAATTAAAGATGATGTTGAAAAAGCAACAACTATGGAAGAAGTTCAAGATGCTAGAAAAGAATTAAATGATTTACAAATTGAAACTACAAAAGGAAGACAACAAGGTAGAGATTCAGACGATGAAAATGAGGAGGATGAATAAAATGAATAAATTAGCTATTGTAATTGCATTGCTTACCATTTTGTTGTTAGTTGGATGTGTTGCTAAAAAAACAACTGATACTACTGACACTACAACAAATACTGATACAACATCTGGTGATGATACATCAAGCGAAGAAACTGATGATTTAACTTCAGATTTAACAGAAGATGAATTAACAGATGTAGATGTTGAATTAGGAGATGTAATCTAAACCTTTATATATTTCTTTTATTTTCTTTTTTATATTGAGAAAACTTGATTCTATAAGAATTTCAACCTCTCGTTAAAACAAACGGGAAAACTTGAGTTATATGCTTTCAATCTCCCATTGGAGGAAAAAAAATGTATAAAGCAAAAATAGTAATAGATACAATAGACACACCAAGACACCGTTCTGAAAGATTTGGGCCATTTCATCCAGATAAAGGATGGAAAAGTTATCAAAAACCAAGAACTGAAAGAACAGAATGTGGAGATGGATTATTTATTACTCACACAATTGGAGAAACAGGCACATCACACACGTACTTTGAACAACATTGTGCCACAGTTTATGGAACAGTTACTAAATCTGAAAAAGATAATGAAGTAGGAACTGAAGTAAGACTAACTTTACAAGCAAAAGAATTACATCCAGAATGGAATCAAATAAGAAAAAAACAAAGAGAACAATTTTCTGAAGAATTAAGTGATTTGGTAGGCAATGAAGTAGAAATAGAAAGAGATTTTATAATGGATTTATTTAATTATGAAAAATTAAAATAAAAAAATTAACCTTTTATTACGGCAAGAGGTTTTAATCTTGCCACTTTTTTTGCTAGACCAGCACCATCACTAACTCTGATTACTTCATCAATATCTTTGTAAACTTCTGGTGCTTCTTCTGCAACTCCTTTCCAAGAACCAGCTTCAATTTCTATATCCTTATCATTTAAAGCTTTTTTAACATCTTCGCCCCTAATTGTTCTCATAGCTTGTGATCTAGACATTACTCTTCCAGCACCATGAGCAGTTGATCCCCAACTTAACTCTTCAGCTTTTTTTGTTCCAACTAATAAAAATGAACTTGTTCCCATTGAACCAGGAATTATTACTGGTTGTCCCACTTGCCTATAAACTTCAGGAATCTCAATTCTTCCAGGACCAAAAGCTCTTGTTGCACCTTTTCTATGAACGCAAACTTTTTTCCCATCAAATTCTTCAAATTTAGCAATATTGTGGCATACATCATAAACTAAATGATTTTTATTTTCTGGAAAATAATTTTTTAAAACCTTTCTAATATCATGCATAATTAATTGTCTATTAACAAAAGCAAAATTTACTGCACAATTCATTGCTGAAATGTACTGTTTTCCAAGTTCTGAATTTATTGGAGCGTTAATTAATTCTCTATCTGGTAAATTTTCAAAACCATATTCTTTTTCCATTTTTTGAATATAATCCGAAGCTACTTGGTGACCTAATCCTCTTGAACCACAATGAATCATAATAACAACATTACCTTGTTTAACTCCAAAAGCTTTTGCAATTTCTTCATTAAATATTTCCGAAACTTCTTGGATTTCTAAAAAATGGTTTCCTGCACCCAAAGTTCCTAATTGTGGAAGACCACGTTTAAAAGCTCTCTGTGAAACATCATCGGGGTTTGCTCCCTTCATACAACCATATTCTTCACATCTTTGTAAATCATCTTCAGTTGCATAGCCTTTTTTTACAGCCCATTGAACCCCATTAGTTAATACATCTTTTAATTCTTCATCAGATAATTTTTCCTTATGACCTTTTCCAACGCCAGAAGGTACTTCTCTATAAATGTCTTGAAGAACTTCTTTTCTTTTTTTTAAAAATTCTTCTTTAGTAATATTAGTCGCTAAAATTCTAACTCCACAATTAATATCAAAACCAACTCCGCCAGGTGTTACTATTCCAGTTTCCATGTCAAAAGCAGCAACGCCTCCTATTGAAAAACCATAACCTTGATGAGCATCTGGCATTGCGATACTTGCTTTTAAAATTCCAGGTAATGTTGAAACATTATGAATCTGTTCCATCGTTTTATCTTGCTTAATAGCATCAATTAGTTTTTCACTTGCAAAAATCTTCCCAGGAACATTCATATCTCCTTTCTGAGGTACTTCCCATTCAAATTCATTTATTTTTTTTAATTCAGACATCTAACACCACCTGACATTCCCAAACATCATCTATTTCTCTTACATACATGTCATTATATGTAATAGCTTTAACATCATTAGTAATTTCATAACCAGAAACATCGTCTCCAATTATAGTTGCTTCTAATTCTAAATCAGTTATTTTTATCTCTTTAATTTCTGCTATAATAAAACTTTCAGCGTCTAATAAATACACAAATTCTTCTAAAAAATGATATAATAAAGATTCATAATCAGTACCTTCAACAGTAAACTTTTTTTCAACAATAGCGTTAATCTTAACACCCTTAGTAATTGTTTCTTTTGTAGCTAAAGCAGCCTCTCTAAACATTTCAGACAAATTCTCGCCTTCTGCTACAAACTTCACATCTGCAGTATGTTCTAGGAATTTATATACCATAATAAAGAAAATTAGATGTTCATTTAAATAACTTTCTTAAAAACTATACAACATTACTCATTACATATAGTATTAAAGCTCCAAGAACAATAATAAACAATAACCATCCAATTTTACCAAACATTGCCATTTTACTATTATAATAAATAAATTATTAATAAATTTTTCCTAATCTAAATACTTACTTGCTTCATTATCAGAATTATGAAAAGCTGTAATTAAAGGACATGCTTTTTGTATTTTGTCATCATATCTGTCCCATGATGGATCATAAGTACCCATGTGCCACCTAATTAACAACATTTCTTGACTTGTTAAATCAATTAGATTTTGAGCTGCAACAACTGATTTCTCACCGTGTCCTAATGGAAAAATATCTTTAACGACATAAGGCTTTGAACTGGAAATTTCACCAGAAGCTAATTTATTATTTTTATACAAATCAACTTTACAAAAATCATGACATATTGAAGCAACAATTCTTTCATCAGGATTAAGATTGTTTTCTAATTGTAAAAATTTTATTTTATTTTCAAAAACATCATAAACATTTAATGAGTGTTGAGCTAACCCACCAACATAACATCCGTGAAAACCAGGCCTTGTTGAAGCAGGTGCAGTATAAAAATCACTTTGTCTTAACCAATCAACTAATTGATTAATACCCTTTCTTTTAGTGCCAATCAATAAATCTTCAATTCTTGTTTGATTATTTATAACAATATTAGTTTTAGTTTCATTCATTTTTAGTCTCCAACGAATAAATTTTTTTTACAGCAGAAGTGGTTGTTGCTTGCCAGGGATTTTTATCATACCTTAACTGTTCCATAAATCCAATTCTCATTGAAAATGCATTACCATCCTCTAATCCACAAGAATGCCAATTAGGGTTGTAGTTTAGATTCATAGCTTTTATTTCTAAAACAACAGAATTTTCGGGATTGATGTAACTGTGCGGAATATATTTGCTAAAACTTTTTTTATCCAATTTGTCAGAAAAAACAACCGTGGAGGGTCTCTCACTTGATGTTTTTCCTTTGACTTCACTTTCAATCTCGCTAGCAAAACCATTCCTAGTTACACCAATTTTCCCGATAGTTTCATAAAAACCAGTATCATCATTATAAGTAGCACATAAAACAGAAGTAAATGGTTTACCGTTAGAATTTGATTCTTTATAAAAACCTACAACTACTAAATCTAAAGGTTCGTAGCGTTTGAATTTAACCCAATCACTACCCTTACCAGACTTATAAATTGAAAAAGGTTTTTTACAAACTCTACCTTCTTGTTTATTTTTAAAAGTGTCTTGTAATAAACCTTCTAATTGTTCTTGAGAAGAAATTAATTGAGTTTCAGATGGTTGAATTCCATTAAAATCAAACTTTTCAGTATAAAGTCTTCTTTCGTGTAATGGTAAAATTGCAGTCCAAGATCCATTATAAAATAAAGTGTCAAAAGCTTTTAATTGTAAAGGTACTTGACTTACAACATCACTTTGTAGATATTTATCAATTGTTGTTTGTTTAATTCCTTGCCTTCTAAATCTTTTTTTAACATTGTCAAAAACTTCTTTATGAGTTGATCCTTTCCCAACTAATTCTGCATCAATAATACATTTTGGTAATTGTTCAACTATTTTCATAATTTCAGGATAACATTGATAATTTAATTCGTTACCATTTCGGGTAAAAATTTTAGTTTCATTTCCCTTATGAATTTGAACTCTATATCCATCATATTTCATATCTGTAAATGTTGATCCGCCATGTAAAGTTAGAATATCGTTAAGATCCTCGTAACTTGGTTGCATTGTTTTAATAAATTTGCCTAATTCCATTTTATTGTAGTATTACAAAATAAATATAAGAAAGGATGCGGGAGTAAGACTCCCCACAAAAATAGAATTATAAAATTAAACAGAATAGTAATTGTAATAATGAGTATAAATTAGGAATAATCTTTATAAGTAAAAGTACGTTTTCATGCTATATGTTTGAAAGATTGAAAAATTTATTTGTACCTGAAAGATATGTACAAGTTAAATCAATTAAAAATGTAAATCAATTAGTTTTAATGGCTCGTTTTACAGAGGGAAGTATATCTTATGCTGCTCCAAAATCATATTCATTTCCAATAAAGGGAGGTATAGTAGCAATAATTGCTGGTAATGCTACAGTAACTGTACAAAACGAAGGAGAATACATTGCCATTATGAATAATGACAAACTTACAACAATTCTAAGAGATAAAAAAATAAAATATACAAAAATTGACATTCCTTCAGAAAATTTTTCTGCGTGGAGATTGTTAAGTCATTGTGGGTCTACATCTGGTAATGATTCTGATTCATTAAATACATTAATCGATCAATATGAAAATACATTTAATGATATAAAAATTAAATTAGATGTTAAAAGGCATACTAAAGAATACAATGCTTGGAAAAAAACATATGAAGATAAACAAAGAAAATCATCTCTTAAATAAATTTACTATTACATCAGAAATTCTTAAAATAAATTCTAAGATTATTACAAAAAGAAAATAATATGATAAAGTTATAAACATTGAAGGTAATTGTTTAATTATTTCAAATGATTGTGATAATGAAAAAGAATGAAAATCAACTAAAAAAACTCCCAACAACGCAAACGGTAACATCTTTGCTAAATCTTTACTAAGATCTTCTGTATAATATGCTGTGAATCTTATTGCACACACTACAGCAATTGAAATTAAAGCAACTTGTTCAACTGTATGCCCTCTTGCCAAAAATGCTAATAAAAGAGTCATTATTGCAAACCAAAAAAAGATAAACAAAGGAAATAAAAAAACATAATGAAATAAATATGCAATTACACTAAAAAATTTCTTTAGTCCTGCGTGTTTTACTTTATTGAACTGTTCCAAATCTAATTCGAAAATATCTTTTTCAGCAACAAACCTATAGAAATTAAAAATAAATATTGAATAAATAACCATTCCTGCAATAAAAAGAAGTAAGGGCCATAAAACTGTAAATGCTTGAGCAATATCTAACATAATTAAATAATAAAAAAACACATATATAAATTTTACTTACTAATTTATTTAAAAAATTTAATAATTATTCAATAAAAACATAATTTAAACAAAACATTTATATAGGGTTATGCATTATAATGCATTATGGTTAGGCCAAGAAAAGTTAAAGTAGTAAATTATGAACCCAATATTACTTATTTTAAACCAAGGGCTGTACCTTTAAATCAACTCAAAGAAGTAGAAATAACATTTGAAGAATTAGAAACATTAAGATTATCAAATCTTGAAAAACTAAATCAAGAAGATGCAGCAAAAAAAATGCAGATTCATCAATCAACTTTTCAAAGAACTTTAACTAGAGCAAAAGAAAAAATTACTGATGCTCTAATAAACGGCAAAGCAATAAAAATTCATGGAGGTGAATATAAAATGCCAGGTGGAGATGGAACGGGACCAATAGGTCAAGGAAGAGGATTAGGTCGAGGAGCAGGACTAGGTCAGGGAAGAGGATTAGGTCAAGGAAGAGGATTTAGAGCAAATCAAGGAGCAGGACGAATGAATGGACCATTAGCTGCAGGACCAATGGGAGTTTGTAAATGCCCTAAATGCGGACATGAACAACCACACATCAGAGGACAACCTTGTGTTCAAATAAAATGTCCAAAATGTGAAACATTAATGGAAAGAGAATAAATAAATGAAAGAAAAAATTGCAATAATTTCAATAATTGTAAATTTAGTTTTAGCTATTACAAAAGTATTAGTTGGAATTATTAGTAAATCTTCATCGATATTAGCGTCAGGAATTGATTCAATTTCTGATATATTTTCTTCATTTATTGGATTTTTGGGAATAAAAATGTCTAAAAAACCTAAAGATGAAAAACATCCTTATGGACATTATAAATTTGAAGTTTTAACAGGATTAATTATCACCATAATTTTATTTGGAAGTGGAGTAGGAATAATTTACCAAGCAATAAAAAGTATTCACAGCCCAAACATGATTGTTTTAAATTATTTAACTTTGGGAGTAATGGTATTTTCAGCCATAATTAATGAAATAATGGCAAGAATAAAAATAAAAATAGGTAAAGAAGAAAACTCATTAAGTTTACTTTCTGATGGGTTTCATTCAAGAATTGATGTATATGGCTCATTAGCTGTATTAATTGGATTATTTTTTTCTAAATACTGGATTTATTCAGACTCAACAGTAGCTATAATTATAGGTTTATACATTATTAAAGAATCACTATCTTTAGGAAAAGAAGCAACAAATTCATTATTAGATGTATCTGCAGGAAAAGAAATTGAAGATAAAATAAAAGAAATAATTATTAATAATAAAATAAAATTATCTGATTTAAAAACACAAAAAAAAGGTTCAACAATTACTGCAAACATTGAAATAAAATTACCCAGTGAATTAAATGTAAAAGATGCAACCAATAAATCAAATAAATTAAGAGATGATTTAATTAAAAATATTAATTTTTTAGAATATGTTTCAATTCAAATAAAAAGCCATAATGTTTCTTCAGGATTTTATAAACCTGATTTTGGACAAGGTTTTGGATGGAATAAAAAAGGCAAATTTAAAAATGAAATTAAAGAAGCAAAAGGTTTAGGTCCAGGAGGAGTTTGTAAATGTCCAAAATGTGGACATGAACAACCCCATACTAGAGGAAAACCATGCGGTAAAATAAAATGTCCAAAATGTAACAACATTATGGAGCGAAAGAGGTAAAAAATGAAAATAGCAATAAGTTCTAATGAAAACACAATTAAAAGTCAAATAGATCAAAGATTTGGAAGATGTAAATATTTCCTAATTATTGAAATTGAAAATAATGAGATTAAAAATGTTAATGCAATTGAAAATGAAGGTGCAATACAAGGTCACGGTGCAGGAATAAAAGCAGCACAACAAATAGGAAATTTAGAAATTAAAGAAATAATTACTGGCAATTTAGGACCAAACGCAACAGCTGTTTTAAATCAATTAAATATAAAAGCATATCATGCATCAGGAGATATAGAAAAAGCTATTGAAAAATTCAATAATAATGCTTTAGAAGAAATATCTGAAATTGTAGAAGCACATTCTGGAATTACAAATACTAGTGATAATAATAATGAAAATAACAATAATGAATCAATAGTTAAAAATGAAAAAGTGTTTTTTCCGTTATTAAATGATAAAGATATGGACTCAGAAATAAGTCAACATTTTGGTCATGCACCTTTTTTTGGATCATATGATTTAGAAAAAAAAGAATTGAAAATTATTGAAAATGATTTAAATCATACTGACCCTGATAAATCTCCAATAGATCAAATTCAAGAAGTCGTTAATCCCACGATTATTTTTGCAAAAGGAATTGGTGGAAGAGCAATAGAGCTTATAGCAGAAAAAGGAATAGCACTTAAAACTGAAAATTTCAATACAGTTAAAGAAGTAATTGAAAATTGGGATAAATTAGAAGATCAAACACAAAATTGTGGTCAAGAACAACAATAAAGGTATAAAAAATGTGGAAAAAATTATCATTTTTACAAAAAAATTTAACATATAGTATTCCATTATTTATGATAGTGGGAATTACTTTTGGATATTTTTATAATTCTTTATTTTTAAAAATATTAATTATGCCTTTAACTTTTTTAATGGTTTATCCAATGATGGTAAATTTACAATTAAAAAAAGTATTTTCAAAAGGAGATTTAAAAGTTCAAATAGTTACACAAATAATTAACTTCGGCATAATTCCATTTGTTGCTTTTGCATTAGGTAGAATCTTTTTTCAAGACAAACCATTAATTGCATTAGGATTGTTACTTGCAGCATTACTTCCAACAAGTGGAATGACTATTTCATGGACAGGATTTGCAAAAGGAAATCTAAATGCAGCAATTAAAATGACTATAATTGGTCTGATTTTTGGTTCATTAGCAACTCCTTTTTATGCAAAATGGCTAATGGGAACCGTTATTGAAATTCCTTTAATAAATGTATTTAAACAAATTGCATTAATTGTCTTTTTACCAATGATTGCAGGATATTTAACTCAAAAATTTATTATTTGGAAATATGGTGAAGCAAAATATCAAAAAGATATTAAAAAGAAATTTCCAATGATTTCAACATTAGGTGTGTTAGGTATTGTTTTTGTTGCTATGGCCTTAAAAGCTAAAACAATTATTTCAGAACCAAGTATTTTAATACAATTATTAATTCCTTTAATAATTATTTATGGAATTAATTTTTTATTAAGTACCATTGTTGGAAAGTATTTCTTTTCAAGAGAAAATGGAATTGCATTAGTATATGGTACTGTAATGAGAAACTTATCTATTGCTCTAGCAATCGCTATGACTGTATTTGGAAAACAAGGTTCAGAAATTGCATTAATAATAGCCTTAGCATATATCATTCAAGTTCAATCAGCAGCTTGGTATGTTAAATTTACAGATAAAATATTTGGAAAAGCACCAGAGGATACTGCTAAAGATTTAATGGAACAAGGAGTATTTGCACTTCATAATAATGCGACCCTTCAAAATGCAATTAACCTACTTGATGAAGAACATATCCATTCGATAGCAGTTCTTAATGAAAATAATAATGTAATTGGAATGATGTCTTCAAAATTAATGATTAATTTATTAGCAAATGGAAAATCTAGAAAATTAAAATTAAGTGAAGTTAAATTAATACCTGCTTTAAAAATTAAAGACAAAACACCAATAAAAAAAGTTATTGAAATGATGAAAAAAAAGCATGAATACAAAGTTTTGGTTTTAGATAAAAAAGGAAAAATTTCAGGAGTACTTACAGAATCAGATATAATTGATAAATATGCGAGGAATAAATAATGATAAAAAGTCAAATTTTTTCAAAAGAAACAAATAAAACTGTTGAAGAAGTATCTAAATTAATAAAATTAAAAGCTAAAGATTATGGATTTATTATAAGATATGATACTGACATGGCTAAAGAATTTAATGAACATAATGTAAATGTAGATGATGATTTTGAATATAGAACAATTATGCTTTGTATTCCTCAAAAAGCATATAACAGCATTAAAAGTAATTCAAATAGAGCTGCAATTATTGCACCAAAACAGATAAGTATTTTAAGAAATAATAATATAAATAAAACTATTATTTCTCATTTAATTATAGGGGAAGATTTTTTAAAACAAATTCTTCCTAATGATGAAAAAATCAAAGAATCACTCCCTGCATCTTGTATGAAAGTAGTTGAACTAATTAATAATATTATTAAAGATGATAAAGAAAATTAAAGAGGATAAATATAATAAAAAATGATTGAAATAAATAAAGATAATTTTGAAAAAGAAGTAACAGAATCAATAATCCCTGTAATTATAGACTTTTGGGCTCCATGGTGTGGACCATGTCAAATGATGGGACCAATTTTTGATGAATTAAGCAAAGAATATAAAGACAAATTAAAATTTGCTAAATTAAATACAGATAAAGAACATACAATTCCAGAAAAATTTTCAGTGTTAGGCATTCCTTGCTTAATTATATTAAATCAAGGAAAAGAAATAGATAGAATAGTAGGACTTGTAAGCAAAGAAAAATTAAAAGAAAAAATAAATTCAATAATAAATTAAAAATAATAACTAAATAGTTGTTATAATAGATTAAAATTTAATAATGGAAAATAATAAATTGATTAAAACTTTTATAAATAAAAATAATAAATTTGCCATAGTAGGCGTATCTAGAGATATAACTAAATACGGTAGAATTATTTATGAAAAATTAAAAAAATTGAATTATAAAGTATATGGAATTAACCCTAATATAAAATTTATCAATGAAGATAAGATTTACAATCAATTATCTGAAATTAAAGATATTGATGTAGTAATTTTTGTTGTTCATCCTGAAATTGTTAAAAAATATTTAAATGAATGTAAAAAATTAAAAATTAATAAAATCTGGTTACAACCTGGATCTGAATCTCCAGACATAATTCAATTCTGTAAAGAAAATAACATAGATTGTTTATTTAACCAATGCATTATATTAAATTCTCAAGAGGAAAAAAATGACTAAAATAATAGGAATTACAGGCGGAAAAGGAGGCACTGGAAAATCAACAGTATCAACAACATTAGCATATCAGCTTTCAAAAAATTATAAAGTTCTTTTAGTTGATGCAGACGTGGATTGTCCTAATAATCACCTTATTTTAAACATTAAAAGAAATTTTTTAAAAAATGTTAATCAAAGAATTCCAACTTTTGATTTTAATAAATGTACTAAATGTGGAATATGCGGAAAAGTTTGTAAAACTAATTCAATAGTATCAATAAAAAATAACAATCCCATTTTTTTACCTGATCAATGTAACGGATGTGGAGCATGTAAAATTGCATGCCCTTCAAAAGCAATTAGTTGGGATAATAAAGAAATTGGAAAAATATATACAGGTAAAAAAGATAATTTAGATTATCTTTCAGGGGAATTAAAAACAAACCAACCCATTTCAGAATTTATTGTTAATAGCCTTAATGAAGAAATTGAAAAAGTTAAAAAAAAATATGATTTCATAATAATTGATACTGCAGCAGGTACACATTGTCCAGTAATTGCAGCACTTGAAAATGCAGACCAAGTATTTGCTGTAACAGAACCAACACCACTTGGTGCTCATGATTTAGAAATAATATTACAATTATTAAAAAAATTAAATAAAAAAGGAGACATAATTTTAAACAGGTCCAACATTGGAGATGAAAATATTATTGAATTATTAGCTTCTAAATACAATACTGAAATCATTTTTAAAATTCCTTTTTCAAAAGAAATAATAAATGCATATTCAAATGGAATACCAATTTCAATCCCAAATTTAATATCGGTGATAAATAAATGAAATCAATAGTAGTATTATCAGGAAAAGGCGGAGTTGGAAAAAGTAGTATTTCTGCATCATTAGCAGTAGCTTTTTCAAAAGATAACAAAATAGTATGTGCAGATTGTGATGTTGATGCATCAAACTTATCTATTTTATTCTCATTACCAGTTGAAAAGTATAAAGATTGGAAACCATTATCCACTAATCAAAAAGCAGTAATAGATAAAAATAAATGTATAGGCTGTAATAAATGTGTTGAAGCTTGTTATTTTAATGCATTAAAAGTTAAAAATAAAATTCCCGAAGTAAGTGAATTTGGTTGTGAAGGATGTGGTGCTTGTAAACTTATTTGTCCAACTAATGCAATCACATTAGAAGATATTAATAATGCGTTTATTGGTCATTCTAATACGTCATATAATTTTTCAATAGTTTCTGCTCAATTATTACCTGGAAATTCTGGATCTGGAAAAGTAGTTTTTGAAGTAAGAAAAAAAGCAAATGAAATTGAATCAAATGCTGATTTTATGATAATTGATTCTGCTGCAGGAATAGGTTGTCCAGTCATTGCATCAGTTTCTGGAAATGATTATGCATTATTAGTTACTGAACCTACTCCCTCAGGTTATGGAGATTTATTAAGAGCATTAGAAGTAGTAAATCATTTTAAAATAAAAAGCGGAATTATAATTAATAAATTTGATTTAAATAAAAAATATACTGAAAAGATTGAACAATTTGCAAAAGAAAATAATATTCAAATTATTTCAAAAATTCCTTTTGATAAAAACTTTGTTAAAGCTATGACTAAAATGATACCAATAATAGAATTTGATAAAAAATATTACAAAATATTTAATGAAATAAAAAATAAAATTATTAACGATATATCAATTTAAAATAAAAAATAAAATACCACAATTATTTTACTTCCAAATTTCTTTAAAAGTATGAGGTGTTTCGCAATACATACAATCAAAGGTATCATTATTTCTATGAAACTCAGTAGGACAACCCTCATAATGAGAAGGATATGAAATACAAGATTCATTTTTACAAGAAATTTTACTAAAACCATAAATTCTAGGAGGCATTTTTAACCTAGTTTTTCTTAAAATTCTACTTTCGTCTACAAGATTATATGTACAAGGAGAAATTGCTGCTAATTTTTTAATATGCATGTCAGATAATTCTTCATGATTTGGTAAAAAAATCATACCATTATATTGTCCATCATTTTTAGATTTTCCAACACCAACATAACCAACATCATGAAATTTCATTATAGATACTACTTTTGATAAATAATTCCAAATCTCTTCAGGAGTTTCTCCTTTACAAATATGATCAATAGCAACCCCGTTCTTAATAGGGTTAATTCCTTCATGATAATGTTTTTTATGTTGAGAAGGTTTTATTTCTTCAAAAAAATCATCAACAAATTCTCTTTTTTTAGATATTTCACCTCTATAATCATCACCTATAACTCCAGCCATCATACCTAAAAGAACTATTCTAACATACCTACCATTAGCAGATTGTCTTTCCCAACCATTTAATAAAGTATTATCTAAATATAAAGGAATAGTTGCATGTTGTTTATGTCTAGGCAAAGGATGATAAAATTTTGTTCCTTTTTTAACTTTGTCCAACCATTCTTCTCTAAAAGTTATATGACTTCTTAATTCATCTGCTCTTCTTAAAATATCTTCACCCATTCTTTCAAGTTGGGGACGAGTAAAATACCATTTATCAGCTTTAGTATTCAAATTTAAATATTCATCTAAACTTTCAAAAGTTCTAATTTCAAAGCCATTAGCTTTCATTCTATCAACATAAGAATCCGGCATAGATAATTCATTAGGTGCCACTAAATCTACTTGAACTTCATTGAAAATTTTTAAACCATCAACCTTAGAATGAACAGTTCTACCATGCAATAAATCACCAATTAAAGCAACATGAATATGATCGTTATTCCAATTGTTATCTTCTAAAAAAGTATAATCATCTAATAATTCTTGAGTAGGATGTTCGTGTTTACCATCACCGCCATTAATAAAAACCGAAGGAACCAATAAACCATTTCTTTTTGCATAATCTAGACCACTTCTTTCCAACCATCTACACAATCCTTCTAATTTGCTTCTTACTATAAAAATAGAATTATCATATCCTGTTAAATTGTTAAAAGCATCAACATAACTTTCACTTTTTGTAAAAGAAGAATGATCTGCTTGCAAGATATTTAATTTTGCTCCAAAAAACTGAGCAGCATTAAGAAATGAATGTGCAGTTCTTGTTGATGGTTCTAAAAAAACCTCATAGACCCCAAAATAAGGATTTGAAGTTTGAAAAGAATTTAAAATTTTAGCTCTTCCATGTTTTGCTAATTTTATCGAATGTTTAAGATCTCTTGCTTTTTGAAACAAATACATTCTTTCATCCAAATTTAAATCATTAATTACTGCTAAAGACCTTCCTAAAAATGGATTTTGTTTCATCTAAAATATATAGTAGTCATTAGTTGTTTAAAAACAGTTGTTGTTTATAATTCTACAACTCACCCATATATAAGAGTTCCAATTACAATAAAAACTTCTAAAACAACCCATAAAATATTAGTTAAAATAATTGGTTTTTCTTTGTGAAGAATTCCATAAAACAACCAAAATAAAGCTGCAATTAAATATCCCGACCAAGACAATGCCGAAACACCAGTTGCATTTTGATCAACCCAAATTTTAAGTAATTGAGGAATAGTCATTAAAGGTCCAAACAAAGCTACAATATATATTGATTTATCTACAAATTTCTTTAAATCTGAATCTTTAACTTTTTTCGTAGATTTTTTTCTTTTATGATAATAATGTATTCCGTGTGGATCTGCCATAAAAAAATAATTGTAAAAAGAATATAAAAATGTTTCTAAATTATTTTTTTTATTATTTCTATAACAACTTGTGGACTTGCAGCTCCCCTTGTTTCACGCATAACTTGACCAACAATAAACTGTAAAGCTTTTTCATTACCTGATTTGTAATCTTGAACGGCTTTCTCTGAATTTTCAATTGCTTTTTTACAAATTTCTTCCAATTCATCAGAATTTGATACTGCTCTTAATTTATTTTCATCAATATATTTCTCAACATCAAATGTTTTTTCAATTAATTTTTCTAGTATCTTTTTAGCAACATTTTCTGTAACTTCTTTTTTATCAATTAATTCAAGTAACTTAATAAATTCTTTTTCATCTAATTTAACTTGTTCTAATGATTTTTTATTATAATTTAAAACACGATTTAATTCATGACGAACCCATGCAACTGCCAATTTAGCAGGAACTTTTTTAACCGCAATTTCAAATAAATTTGCTAATTCTCTTTGTTGAGCAATAACAAAAGCATCTTCTTTTCTAATTTTGTGTGATTCTACAAACCTTAATGCTTTTTCTCTTGCAAGTTCAGGCATATCTACTTTAATTTTTTCAACCATTTCATCAGTTATTGTTGTAACAGTCAAATCAGGGTCTATAATGTAACCATATTCTTCTTCAGTTTCTTTTTTTCTCATTGAAATTGTAATACCTGCTTCAGCGTCCCATGCTCTTGTTTCTAAAACAACATCTTCTCTTTTTTGTCTTTCAATTTCATAATTCAAAGCACGTTCAATTTCTTTAAAACCAGTAATATTTTTAATTTCAACCCTAGTATAATCTTTTTCTTTAATAGAAATATTAGCATCTGCTTTAATAATACAAGTATCTATATCAAATATTTTCAAATAATTTAAAACAGAAATTAAATTCTTCATAAATTCTCTTGCTTGACCAGGACTTGTTAAATCAGGTTCTGTTACAACTTCACATAATGGATTTCCACTTCTATTATAATCAATTAAAACATAATTTGATTTTGCCATTCCTTCAGGATGAACAAGTGCTGCTGGATCTTCTTCCATATGAACTCTTGTAATTCCAATATCTTTACCTTCAATTGAAATTTTACCTTTAATACCTAATGGAATTTCATACTGAGAAATTTGATAATTTTTTGCTAAGTCTGGATAAAAATATGATTTTCTTGAAAAAATTAATTCAGGACTAATTTCACAACCTAATGATAATGCTAATTTAATTGCATAATTTAATGCTTGTTTATTTAATACAGGTTTTGATCCAGGCATTCCTAAACACACAGGACAACACCTTGAATTAGGTTCTTCACTACCTTGTGTAGGACATGAACAAAATAATTTAGTTTTAGTATTTAGTTGCACGTGAACTTCCATTCCTATTACTACATCTGATTCAAACTTCATCTGCCACCTGAATTATCTTTCCTTCTTGTAAATGGTCTCCAATAACTAAAAATCCAACCGGTAAATCATCCCCAATTGGAACTGAAATGTGAGGCAAACCAGCAAGGTTAGGTCCAACAGTTAAAACATCCATCATATAATTTTGTAAAGGTGTAAGTTTTTTTACATCTTCAGTTTTTGGTGCAACATTAGGCATAGTTGGAGTTACTAAAACATCATAATGTTCAAACAATTTTTTATATTCCTGAATAATTAAAGTTCTTACTTTTGCTGCTTTTATATAATAAGCATCTCTAAAACCACTCATTCTTGCAAAGGTTCCAAGCATAATTCTTCTTTTTGCTTCTTCTCCAAAATTTTTACTTCTAACTTTTGCAAAATATTCATTAAAACTTCCTTCAGGTTTTTCTTCAGCACCATATCTAATGCCACAATACTTTGATAAATTTGTAGAAACTTCTGACAATGCAATAATATAATAAACTTCAATTCCATATTTAAATGTTAACGGTAATGAAACTTGCTCAACAATAGCACCTTTTTCTTTTAATGATTCTATTGTTTTCATAAATTCAGCTTTAACTTCTTCATCTACATCTAAACTTTCTTTTACTAGTCCAATCTTTAAACCTTTAACTCCTTTTTTTAAAAATGATTCATAGTCATCAACAGGTTCATTTAATGAAGTTGAATCTTTTGGATCATAACCTGCAATAATTTTCAAAACTTTAGCACAATCTTCAACAGTTCTTGCCATTGGACCAATTTTATCTAATGAATTTCCATAATCTAGTAATCCATACCTTGAAACTCTTCCATAAGTAGGACAAAGACCAACAATTCCACAATAAGCAGCAGGACAAACAATTGAACCGCCAGTACTTTCACCAAGAGAAACATGTTTATCTTCAATTAATTTGACAGCACAACCACTTCCACCGGAACTTCCACCAGTTACTCGTTGTTTGTCAACAGGATTTAATGGTTGTTTGTAACCAATTCCGACATTCATTGAAAAACTTCCAAAACCAAATTCATCTTGAGAGGTTTTCCCAATTATTTTACAACCTTCATCCAATACTTTTTGAACAGCAGTTGCATGAAATAATGGTTTGTAACCTTTTAATATTGCACTTCCAGCAGTACTTTCCATGCCTTTAACACAAATACAATCTTTAACACTAATTTGATAACCAGAAAGTTTACCTTCTTCTTTTTCTTTTAATTCTTCAATTATATTAAAACAGTTATAATTTTGATTTAATTCTTGCAAATTCATTTTAAAGTGCTTTTGGCCCCACAAAATATTCATCTTTTTTATTTTCAACTTGAGAAAGTGCTTCTTTTTGAGTTAAACATTCTTTTGGTTCATCTTCACGCAATGCATTTCCTAACTTTACTGGTTGAATAGACATTTTAACATCTTTTGTTCCAACCTCTTGAATTTTAGAAAACGTATTAAGAACTTCGTCCATATCCTTTTCAATTTTATCTATTTCTTCTTCAGTTAATTCTAATCTTGCAACCTTTGCAATTTCTTTAACTAATTGTTTGTCTAACTTCATAATTTATTAAAAAACTTCCCTTTATTTAAAAGTTTTTATATTTGATTTTAAAAAATTTAATACATCAATTAACAAAACAAATTAATAAATATTTAAATTAGAATTCATCTAAATCTTCAATTTTTTTTAAATAACCTTTTCTTTTAAGAGCAGCAGTTTGAGTTGGATTATATTTGTATAAAATATCGCCCTTTTCATCTCCACCAAATTCCCAAGGTTCTACAATTACAAAGTTACCTTCTCTAACCCATAAATGTTTTTTTAATCTTCCAGGAATTCGACAAATTCTAGTTTTGCCATCTAAACAACGAGCTCTAACTCTTGAAGCTCCAAGTCTTTGCTCAACTAATGCAAAAGTTTGAGCACCTCTTGGTAATCTTAACCTAACTTGCTGTTCGCCTTCAGGCGGAGTATATGCCATTACATATAAAAAACTCCGGTTTATATATAAGTGTTTCGCAAAACTTTTTAGATTAAAGAATATTAAACATCATTATGAAATTTTTAATTATAGAAGATTGCAAAGTTTGGAAAAATAAAACAAAAATCCAAAATTTGCTATCCCATTCGGCGCAAAGCTCCAAAAAATTACGCAAATTTTCAAAACGAATTTTTGAATATTACAACTTGTAATTTATATCGCAGCAAGCTGCGGGGTATTAAACCCAAGTTGTAATAAAGCAGAAGAACAAATACTTAGAGATGATAAAAAAAGTGAAATTTTTTGGAAAATATATACATGGAAAGTACGAGAATTAGCTAAAAAATTACAACCAGATTACATAGTTTTAGATGTAAATTTTGAACCTGATGACCCAAAAAATATTGAAGGAATAACTAATGTTTTAATACCATTACGAGAACAAAGTTATCAAGGCAAAATAATCTGTTGGAGCAGTGATGATTTTAAAAAAAAAGCGATAGAATCTGACGCAGACATATTTTTTAGAAAAAACAATTACAATCTGTGCAATTATTTGTTTTCATCAAAGAGTAGTAAATAAAACAAAACATTTATAAACCATTTAAGCATTCTAAGTCATGAGGGCTTATGAATTTAGAAGAATTAGTTAAAAAATTAGATTCTAATAAAGAAGAAAGTAATTTTGATAGGTTTTTATTAGATTTTGCACCACACAAAAATAAAAAACCCAAAGAAGAATATAACAACCTTACTAGATTACTTATGGATCCTAACTCTAAACAAGATAAATTTTATAATTCTAGTTTTGAGAATCCCCTAGAATTAGAAAGCAAATTATTCAATGAAAATAATAATATAATAATAAATAAAATATATGAAATTAAAAAATATGAAGAGAATGATTTATTTTCAAAAAAAAGTAGCTTAGAAAATTATATTATCAACCAAACATATAAAAATCAAAATATTAGTAAAATAATAAAATCAGACATTATTAAATCAAAAGAAATTTTTACTGACAACAATCTTGAATCATACATTTTTGAACTTAATTCTATTGGATTTAAAGAAACAAAGAAAAAACCCGAAAGAGAAATTGTAATTCCACCCTTCAAAGAAGTTTCTCCACAAGGAATTAGTGTTCAAGCACCACAATTAGTCCCTGAAAGTTATGTTCCCATTCTTCACATGTTAAGACAAGAATTTCCAGGAGCAAGATATAAAGAAACTAGAAGTTTAGTTAATGAAAGTCAACACAATGTTGACATTGTAAGCTTTGAATATCAACATGAGGGAAAAACAAAACAAGTTCACGTAGTTCTTAAAGATGCAAATGATAAAGAACTGGCAATACCTGAATGGTTAAGACAACATGGAGTTAAAACTAATGGAATTTACATGCTTAATGGTAAAAGAATGGTAATGCAACACGTTGGAAACGATGACTTAAGAACTGCTTTATCAAATGCTTCAGAATCAGAATTAATGAATGCATGCAATGCAGCAATTGACAACATTGCAAGAATGCACGTCGTAGGTTCTGTTTACAGTAATGAATTAGAACACGATTTTGGGGTAACCTTAAAAAAAGTAAATTATATTTCAGAATTTAAAAGAAGATTTATAGAACCTGTATCAGGCAATTCTATAATCATGAGCCCTCAAGCCATGAGACTGATACAGGCCTATTCTTCTTTTGCTAAAAGATTTAACCCAGGATATTTTACACACGGAGATCTTCATGATAAAAACATAAGAGATGACAGCAGCATAATTGACTTTGAAACTGCCACTATTGGAATGACTTTTGATGATCTTTCAAGAATTACAAATTCAATATTAAGAACTAGACCCGACATTGAAACAGAAGACTTTGAGAGAGCTATACTAAATAGATACATAACAAGTCATAATGAAGCCGCAGAAGAAGAAAAACAACCAATAATGTTTCCAGCTCAGCAAATGTTTAATCTTGCTTTAATTAATGATGAAATATATAAAATTGGTGAATATGTTACATTTGGAGCATTACGTCCAGAAGTAAGAGAAGAAAAAATGGAAAAATCAGTAAAATGTTTTGAAAATACTTTATCAATGATTGACAGAGAAATATTAAAAGGTCAAGACCTTTATGAATTAAGAATGGCATTAACTGATTATGCAAAAACTTCACCATACGAAGAATTAAGAAGAGTAGCTTTCGACAAATATTTATTAGCTGCTTAATGCTAAATAACTTCCAGAAACATTCCTAGCTTTTTCAACCAGATTTAATATATAATGCGCAATTTCTGAATTTTTTAACATTTTCTTTGATTTTATATCAAGTTCTAATTTTAGTTTTTCTAAAGCAATTTTTTTAACAGGATCAAATTTCAAATATAAGTGATAAATAATATCAAAGTATTCACTTACTTGTTCTAACATCTCTAACTGTTCATCTTTTATTCCTTTTTTGATTCCGTCACAAAGATACTTGTATTCATCAGCTAATCTTTCAAGATTCTGAATAAGATCGTACGCTTGAGGAGTTCTATCTTGCTTTTTGTATCCTCGCTTGGTTAATAATCTTAATAAAAAAGATGTAAATTTATTATTCAATTTTTCTAATTCTCTAATTTTTTTTAATCTATCAAATTCTTTATTTTTTAATGCCGCACAAATATCCTGAGACATTTGTTTTAATTGAAGAAAAACTTTATTTAAAATATTATCAAATTCTTGTTCAAGTTCACTTGAAATAGTTCTTATTGTAATTATTTTTTCAGTTTGATCTATAATTTCATATCCAATACAATCAGGAATTCTTTCTTGAATATTTTTTACGGTTTCAGAATTTTTATAATGTAAAATTATTTCATCATATCCAACAATGTATAAGTGCGAAAGGTCACCTTTTCTAAAACTTCCCATATCAGTATCGGACAATTCAATTGATTTTGTTCCTTTTGATTTTTCTGTTGAAAGATTAATATTGTTACCTTGTTCTTCAATATTTAATTCATCCCCTTCCTTCAAATTATGAGTTTTAATCCACGGTGCAGGCAAACTTATTGTCATTGTTGCCTTACCTTGTTTTACAATTTTTCTTTTCATAATAATTTTTCAACCTCTTTAATAAATTCCACACAAATATTGAAAAACTCAGTTAAATCAATATCTATTTCCACTTCTTCAGTTGCATATTGAACATTATGTCTTATAGACATTATAGTCTCATAGGCATTTAGATATTTTTCTAATTTATAATTTTCATCTACGTACCTTGCAATGCAATAATGACTTCTTTCTTTTATTCCATCCTTAAATAATAACGAACGAGAAACATGAAAAAAAGCATTATATAATGAAATAACTGCAATTTGTTTTTTATTTAATTCAATTAAATCCTCAGTTTCTTTTAAAAAAAAATTGGCTTGTTTCAAACTTTTTTTTGCTAAATCTTCATTAGGAATATCTTTTTTTAATAATCCTTTTTCAAAACAATCCTCAGTATTCAAAAATTTCACCACCCGTAGAAGTTAATTTTAATCTGATATAAAATTCAGGATCTTTTTCTTTAATGTTCTTTATTTTATTTTTTGTCAAAGTAATAAAGTTCACTTTTCTTTGAATTTCTTTTTCTAATTTTCTAATGATGGGTTGAATTTCTAATTCTTTTTTATCAGTTAAAATAAACAAATCTACATCACTATCTTTATCATCAGTTCCCCTATTATAACTACCATATAATCCCACTTCACCTAATTTATTAAGTGAGGAGTAGGAATTAGCATTTACTAATTTTGTATAATTTAGAAATGCCTTTATTTTTTGTACTAATATATTGTTTTTATTTAAAGCTATAATAATTCTATTTTTTTGTTTTTTTTCTAAAATTATTTTTTTTTCACGAAATAAATTAACAGCTTGATGTACTTTACCAGGAGAGATGTTTAATTTTTCAGCCACATCTCTAATATAAGTAGGTTCATCAGTAATTAATTCTATAATTTTTATATTTGTTTTAGTTAATAAGTTCATTTTTATTAAACGTTTCGTTCATTATTTATATACTTTGCTAGTGTGTTAATCAAACTTATGGTATAAACTAATCAAACTATATAAAGATTACCTTTTCTATATAGATATATATCAACATATATTCTATAATGGTAACCTATATATCTAAAAAGGCAATATCTATACTTACTACAAGGTGACAAAAAGTCATCAAGAGGTGAAAAAAAATGAAAGATACCACACAACAAAAATTAAGACAACATCCAGCATATCAAACACAATTTGATCAAGGATCTGCAGGTAATCAACCTGAAATTGGAATGAATGCAGTTTTACCTAAACAGAATGATTTACAAAGATATACACATTTACTTTTAGCTGCACAATTAGAAAAAACAGAATTAAAAGGCCATCAATGGCAAGAAAAACAACTAGAGTACACCGAACCATATAATACAAAAGAAGAGATATTTACAATAGAAAAAAAAGAAAAATTTGAATTAAAACCATTCATTAAACCCATAAATAGTTTTTTAGAATTTGAAAGCAAACCAGAAGGAGAAAGTATAATTAGTCTTCTTCAAACAACATACCCATATAAAAAAGCAATGTCAACAACAGACCCATTAGATGAGGTTGTAAGAAAGGCTGCTGCAAGATTAGGATATGTTGATGGAATTAATCACTTCGTTGAAGAACATGAATTAGATTATACAAAACTAACACCAGGAAATAATGTTTTAGAAGATTCAACAGGATTAACTGAATTCGTTAACGCAATGAGAGGTTCAAGTCCAAATATAATGTACGCTCATACACAAGCAACAGAAGGATACAAACTGGGATTCATGATATCTACCACTAAAAGAGGAGTCGTTCCAACAAGTGAAGAAGTTCCCCTAAATGCTGATCAGTTTAGAGCATATCTTGATGGGACAAATGCAACTCCAAGATTATTAGCAAAAGGAGAAACTACACTAACTACATTAGAAGATGTAAAAGGCATTGAAGCAAGCCAAGAACCAATGTACAAATTAGGACTAAAAGTTTGGCTTCATGAAAATGGAATTACAGATCAATTAGAAAATGATGGATTAAGACATCCCGAAGCTTTGAATGCATTATCAAAAGCACTTAGAGGAGAAGTGATTGGATGTTATGATTCCAAAAAACCAAATAATGAAAGAACAATAAGAGACCTAGCTCAAAAGTATTACAATCAAGGACAAGGAGGAGAAGAATGATACAAGATGAAGTAAAACAAATGATAACAGTTTACATGATGGTAAATAAAGAATTGAGAGAAGGAAACTTTTTGCAAAGACAATTTCACAGAGTTTCTGTTCCAAGAGAATATAGCAGAGAAAGATATGGAGTTGTACTTGGAACACACATAGACATTGTCGCAGAGTTAATGGAAGAAGATAAATTTTTTATTGATGATAAACCACATGCAGGATCATTTAAATTTCAAGGACGACCATATTCCCAAAATGCTTCAATAGAATCTGTCGAAGGAACTATTTTAGATGCTGCAGGAACAATTGTACCAACTCAAAATGGAGGAGTTAAATTTAAACCTTGCACTTTTGAAAAAAATCCGAATCTAAATGATTTACGTTCAAAAGAACGATTTGTTAGATATGCATCAGGAATTAAAACAGAAGCAGAAGGAATTTGTATTGAAAATGGATTTCTAAGAGTTTACGGAGAACATCAAAGAATGGAAGATACTGAAATGTTAAGATCGTATTCAGTTGCAGATATTGCTGACAGATTGTTTGGAGTGGAAGAATGAGTCAATTCACAGTAAGAAAACAAGGAAAAATATATGTTGCAGCATTCAATCAAGATTGTTTTAGTTCAGACTGGGAACCAAGATATTCCGGTCCGATCTTTAATCAATACCTTACAACTGGCCAAGAAGTTACTGATCCTTTGGAACTAGTTGCATCTGCAAATTTAGGAAACAGAAGTTACACAACTATTGAAGGAAAACTATCAAAATTAAAAACCCAAGTTGTAAGTAAACAACAAAATATTGCAGCAATACATTCAGGAATAATTAATCACGCTCAAAAAATTGCAGAACAAGAAGAAGTTCCATATTTTGGATTAGTAGTTGTTGCAGATGTTGAAAGAGAAACAGTTAATGTTGATGAAGATTCAATGGAAAAATATTTATCTTTTAAATGTTTATCTTTAGAACAACTTTTAATGAATAAGTATATAGATAAAAAAGAAAAAAAGATTATTTTTAAAAACAATAAATGCGATAAACCAGAACCAGTAACTTATGTTCTGCATCCAACTATACAACTATACGAGGTGAGAAAATAAACAAAATACAACCTACATCAATCGATTTAAGAAACAGGAATTCATTAATTGGCAAAGATGGACAGCCTTATTATTCCCCACAAGAACTAGCTTTAGCAGATGAAAAATGGGAAGAATTGAGATTACATGAAAAAGCACTAAATCCAATTTATATAAATAAATTTAACAGTATTGAAGAAAAATTTCCAGTTGATGAAGCAAAAGAAGTATGCAACGTAAGAGAGGGAATAGATGCAAAAACAAAACAAGGATATAATCTTGCCTACAGAATCAAAAGATTAATTCAGGGAGAAAGCGGCATTGTTCTAAAAGTTGATCCAGTCGATACTACTAACAAAACTTTTATACCAAATTATGAAAAAGATCATTTCGGTAATTTTCCAATGACAGTTACGTTTAGAAATCCACTAGGAGAATTAGAACAAGGTATGACTCCAATAACAACCAAAACAATAAAAAAATATGACCGTTTAACAACCCACCAATTAAGAGTTTACAAAAGATACAAAATAGGGGAACAGTACCCTTAAACCCATTACTAACATTAGGAATTGCATCAAAATTTGCTAGCTAAATGAGTACTACCGAACTCAAACAATATTGTTCAAATCAAGTAAGAACTTATGGAAAATGTACCATCCAGACCAAGGCACTCATCCAAACAAAAAAAAATTAAAACATATGTTGGAGCAGTTGACGATGTAAAAAGAGCAACAAATATGCAAATTCAAAGATGGGCAAGAGAACTTACAACAACAAGATTACAACCCGAACGAATAGTATTTGACATTACAGATATTGTAAACGACAGCAGATTTAAAAACAATTACGATATTTTAAACAAGATAATTTTAAAAAATAAAAGTAACATCATCAAACCAGATTAAAAAATAAAAAAACATTAAATATAACATAATCTTAAATTAATTTTAAAAAAATTTATAAACATTAATTCATAATAATAATTTATGAAACAAAATTCAATTATTAAAATTATTATTTCTATTATTTAATTGCATTACTCTTTCCAAACTCTAATGATTTTCTGGGTCTTGATAAACCTTTTTCATTGTGCCAAAGAAGAGTTTCTAGTTAGTTGTTTAATTCAAAAATGTGGGCTAAAATGAACAAAACAATAGACCCACTTCAAAAGCTACAATACGAAAATGTAGTGAGGTAAATTAAAATGTTAGAAAGGATATTAAAAGCACAAAAAAAGGTTCAAAAATTTGTCAAACAAACACCACTTGATGAATTTCAAGGAAGAAATAAGGAGTTTGTTAAAAGAGAAGATTTACAAGATGTCAGATCTTTTAAAGTTAGAGGAGTTGCAAACAAAGTATTAATGCTTTCAAAAGAAGAAAGAGAAAAAGGCATATTAACTTTTAGTAGCGGCAATAATGCACAAGCAGTAGCATATGTTGCAAATCAATTAAAAATTCAAGCAACAATATTTATGCCAGAAGGAACTTCTAAAGAAAAAGTAAAAAGAACAAAAATGTTTGGCAAAAGTAATGTAGAAGTAATAGAAAAAGGAAGCCATTATGATATAACTGAAAAGTTAGGAATAAATTATGCAACCAAACATGAACTAACAATTGTTCACCCATTTAATGATTTAGAAGTAATTGCCGGACAAGGAACTATTGCTTTAGAAGTCTTAGAACAATTAAATGGAAAACAATTAGATTATGCATTTATTCAAGTAGGTGGTGGAGGACTATTAGCAGGAGTATCTTCAGTATTAAAACAACTATCTCCAAAAACTAAAATTATTGCAGTAGAATATCAAGGACAAGATTGCTTAAGAAAAGCAGTTTCGCATAGTAAGCCTATAACATTAAATACCCTAGACCGATATGTCGAAGGAACTGCTGTTGCAAGAATTGGAAATTTAACATACAAAATATGCAAAGAAAATGTTGATATGTACATTGTTGTTAACAAACCCGCAATTAATTGTGCAAAAAAACAATCAAAAAAAAGAAACATAAATGCAGAAAATGCAGGAGTTTTAGGAATGGCAGGATTATACCATTCTTGTTTCGTTGACCTAAAAGAAAAAAACGTACTATATATAATATCGGGAGCAAACGGTCAAAATTGAATTTTTTTTATTTTTTATGTAACAACAAAAAGTTTAAAAAGAATTAAAAAAAAATAAAAATAAGGGTGATATAAATGTCAGTAGTAGTAAAAGCTAAAATTAAAGAAATTGTAGAAAATTTTAATGTTTCAGGAGATTTTGCAGATGCATTAGATAAAAAAGTTACAGAAATAATTAAAACTGCAACCGAAAGAGCGGAAGCAAATGGAAGAAGAACAGTTATGGCAAAAGATTTGTAAATCAATTTACAATCTCATGTATACAAAATCTATTTTGTAATTTAACATTAACGGAAAGCTATTTAAAGGATAAATAATTAAAATAAAATAATTTAAAAGATTCGTGGGGGGTCATATGAAGAAAAATTTAATCAAATTAAATTATATTATGCTATTTATAATTATGTGTTCAGCTTTTGTAACAGCTGCACCCGCTTATAATTCTTACACAATTACAGATAATTTAGAAGCAGATTCAAGTTTGGATACTGCAATTGACTCTTCAGATAGCCCACACGCAGTTTATGTAAGAAGCGCAAGTGTTTATTATAAAAATGAGATAGGTAATGAAGAACTAATTGGAACAGGAAACTATCCAACAATTGATACAGATTCCAACAATATACCTCATGTTGCATATTATGATGTAGGAAATATAATTTATGTAAATAGAATAGGTGGAAGTTGGAGTACACCATCAACAGTAAATTCCGGAGATTATCCCGACATTAAAATAGATTCTAATAATAAAGTACACATTGCATTTGAAAAAGACTCAGATGGTGATGGTTATGACGATGTTGTTTATACAAATAATATTGCAGGAAGTTTTGCAGCATTAACAAAAGTTATGGACAGCTATTATAGAAATTATTATTATACACCATCATTAGAAATAAATTCTAATGGTAATTATCACATTACTGCAGATCACCATGACATGTCATGTGGTGGAACTTGCGATCACACTTACTATGTAAGATATTCAACAAATGCATCAGGAGGTTTTTCTTCTACTTCACCAGACAGAAGTTCAGACATTACTTCAAAATCAATCATACTTGATTCTAATGAAGAAGTTAATGTTGCTTATACTTCTGGAGGGAATATTTACCACGCAACTGTAAATCCTTGGACTGAAACACTTTTAGAAGCAGGGTCTAAATCAACAATCGATGCTTCTGGAACTGACATTGCTATAGGTTATGTTGATGGTTCTGGAAATGTAAGATATGCACTAGATTCTGGTGCAGGTTTTTCAACATCAACAATAGACAGCGGAAGCAACCCCTCAATAAATATTGGAAACTTTTTCTATTATTATATTAAAAATGATGGTGTTGATAATGAAATTTATGTGAAAACTTATCAAACTTTATCTTCAGGAGATTCAGATAATGATGGTTTGAATGATAACACCGACAATTGTCCAAATTCATACAATCCCAGCCAAAGAGATTCAGACTCAGACGGAACAGGAGATGTGTGTGATGACTGTCCTAATGACGCAACAGACTCTTGCGGAGATTCATTAATTGTAAAAGTAATAACTTTCTTTCAACAAATAATTTTTGGAACTAATCCTTATGCATTAGATAGCGATGGAGACGGTGATAATGATGGAATTGCAGATGTTATTGATTTTTTAACAGGAAATTCATCATTTATTAAAACAACAGAAAATTTAACATTTAGTGTTAATGGAACAAATGATCCAACTAACGCAAATGGAATACTTAATGTAACAATTATTGATAATACAGCAAATAGAACAATTGTTGAAATGGAATATAATTTCACTAATGTAACTACTTTAAATTTGGCTTTAATTAACATTACTTTAAATCCAAATGCTGGACAAGGAGGAATTATTATTTCAGGTCTTAATTTAAGTGGAACTGGAATTACTAAAACTGTATATGTTCAAAAGGTAAGTAGTGCAAACAGCTTATGTATTAAAGATGAACCAGATGTTGTTTCACTAATAGTATCAGGAGATTGTAGCAACGGAGTAAAACTTACATGTGCAGGAACTTCCGGAGCTTATACTTGTTACGATAATGGAACTTACTATAAAATCAGCGGATTAAGTCATTCAGCAGTTGTTGAATATTCATATAGTGCTTCAAGTCCATCAAGTAGTGGAGGAAGTAGTAATGACGATCCAATTGAAGAAGATGCATTAGGATGTGCTGAAGATTGGGCATGTAATACATGGGAAGATTGTACAGACGGAACTCAGTCTAGAGATTGCTTTGATATGAACAGTTGTGGTACAGATGAATTACAACCATATTTAGAACAAGAATGTGCAATGCCAGAAGAAGAACCTCAAAATGAACCCGAAGTTGAACCGGAACCAGAAGCAGAACCACAAGATGATGAAGATGAAGGTCTTGGCGATGCAACAGGTGCATTCTTAGGTGGAAGAGGAACAACCTTAGTTGGTATTGGTGGATTAATAGTAATAATAATTGCATTATTAGTATTCACTAAATTTTATGGTGGAATGCCATGGGCAAGTGCAGCTTCAAGAGCAACTAATTTCCAAAGCAAAGGAAATAAAGCTCAAAGCAAAGGCAACCATAGCTCAGCAGAAAAACACTATAATAAAGCACAAAAATTAACTGAGAAATAATTTCTTTTTTTATAATTTTTATTTATTTTTTTAATATTTCTTAAAAGATATTATAGAATTTTGTTTGCAAAATTATAAAAATATTAATATTATAAACTATTTTTTATTCTATCAATTTTTTCTTTAATTAACTCTAATTGAGCTTTAGAATATTTTTTAGATTTAACATACTCTTTATATTTATCATCCAGTTCTTTAACTTTTTCTTTAATTCTAACTTCAGGTTCTGTTTTTATTTTAACTTTTTTTTCAACCAATTTTTTTCTTCTATTATCTTGTTTTTTTAATCTTGAATAGTCTACCATCTGATCTTTAACTGCGAACATTTCAGCTTTTAAAATAGTATTTTGTTTAGTTAATAAATGAATAAATTGATGTAATTCTTTTATTCTTTTACTTTCAGCAACATGATCCATAGCAATATCTCTTTCCTTTTCAAAAGCAGCTTCTAATAAAGGATCTAACTTAATAATATTTTGTTTAGTTGGATTAGAACGAATTTCTTGAATATGTTTTGCTAGAACGGCCTTAGCTTGTTCTCTTTCTTTTATTCTATTAATTATATAACCAGATCTTCTTAATAATGCTTTAGCCTTTTTAATGCTTCTAGGATTCATTTAATTCTCACTTCAAAGGAGGTGGAGGCGGTGGCATTTCATCATTCATAGGAGGTAAAGGACCCTCTGGACTAGAAAATGGTGAAGGGTTAAGTCCAGGATACACAGGAGTTACAGGTTTTGAAACCGAAACCGGTTGTGGTATTGGTTTTACAGCCACTTGTTTTTTAACTATATCTGCTAATGCTAAAATACCTTCTGCAATATCCTTATTTTGCTCTTCAATATCTTTAAGTCTATCCATAATTGGTTGAATTTTTTCTTCAAAACTTTTTTCTTGAATTCCGCCTTGTTCAATTTCTGTTGCAGCAACATGAAAAATTTCAAATAGTCTTTCTAAACTAGTACTCATCCTATCCAAACTAGTAGCTATAATATACTCATGAGAACCAGCTTTTTCCTTCTTTAATTTATTGATTTCGTCTTTTAAGTTTTTAACTTCTTTTAAAGGAATAATTTCATAATCTCCTGTAGCCATAATAATCAACCTCTTTTTTAATGTAATTTCTATATCTTGTACTATATAAATCTTACTATATCAAC
>CAZLQZ010000012.1:0-41366 GCA_964561995.1 uncultured Methanosarcinales archaeon
GTGAAGCAAAAAAGAAATTTGTTATTCCTTGTAAAATTTCTAAGCTTGCAAAAAATGGAGAAATTAAAATTCTTGATGTGTGTTTTGGAATAGGATATAATTCATTAATTGCAATTCATGAAGCTTTGAAAGTAAATCCAAAATGTAAAATTACAATTGTTGGATTAGAAAATGACCAAGCTGTCTTTGAACAAATATTAAAAATGAAATTTGATAAAAAATATAAAAAAGAATACTCATTAATTCAAAAAGCCGTAAAAAAAGAATTAAAAGGTCAAATTTCTATTAAACTAATTGAAGGTGATGCAAGAATAACAATTAATGATGTTAAGGGTTTGTTTGATGCAGTTTTTTTAGATCCTTTTACACCAAAAATTAATCCAGATATGTGGTCAGAAAAATTTATTAGTGATATTTCTAAAAAAATGAAAAAACACTCTATAATTAGTACACATTTAAGTGCCGAATTTATTAAAAATAATCTGAAAAAGGCTGGATTGGATGTTTTTGATGATCCTTCAAATGGAAAATTTGCAAATTCTACTTATGCTATTAAATAGATATATCTTTTTAAAGAATATTATATTAGTATATAAAAATGACTAGACAAAATGTAGCTATATTTGGATATGGCAAAATGGGAAAATTAGTTGAGCAAGTTCTAAATGAAAGAGATTACAAGGTAATAGCAAAAGTAGATCCTAATGAAAATGGATGTTCTACCATGGAAAATGATTCTTGGTTAAATGCTAGTGGTGGTATTTGTTTTGTAGACCCTTCTGTTGCTCAAGATGTAATAGGAAGAGTTATTGAAACAGGAAAAGATATGGTTATTGGAACAACTAAATTTTACATTAATCCCGATGGTTCAAAAAAAGAAGATATGTTAAAAAGTATGCATAATATTGCGCAAACTTGTGAGAGTAGAGTAATTTACGCTTCTAATTTTTCTGTTGGAGTTCATACTTTCTGGGAAAATATCAAAAAAACAGCACCATTAATGGCAAAAAGAGATTATGCACCCGTTATAATGGAAGTTCATCATACTCAAAAAACTAAAGATGTTTCAGGAACTGCAATTACTACTGGTAATATTTTATTAAATGCTTATGAAGGCAAGTATGATAGATTATCTTTTGAAATAGATAAAGCAATTTGGCCAAAAGAATTTGATGGTACTTTACTAAATTGTATTTCTGATGATAGCATTAAAAGTAAAGATGCAGATATGATAAAAAAACAAGTTGATGATGCATTATCTCAAGGAAATATTCCTATTATTTCAGTAAGATATGGTACCATTCCTGGAACGCATCGAGTAATTTTTATGCATGGAGAAAGTGTTCATAAATATGAAGATGTTGTAAAAAGTAGAAAATTATTTGCAGAAGGTGCAGTTGATGCATTAGCTTGGTTACAAGACAAAGAACCTGGACTATATTCAATTGAAGAAATGATGAGGGAATAAAAATGGCAACAATAAATCGAAATTATAAAAGGTTAGCAGCAGGATATTTATTTCCAGAAATTGGAAGAAGAACTGATGAATGGGAAAAAAAAACAGGATTGAAAGCAATGAAATTGGGTATTGGTAATACAACTGAACCTATGTCTGAAATTATAACTGATACACTTGCAGCTGCTTCATATGCACTTGCAGAAGGTAATGGTTTTAAACTTAAAAATCCAGAATTAGAAACTGAGGACATATTATTAAGAGATGCAAAATTAGATAACTATACGGGATATGGTGCCGAACAAGGAAATGAATTTTTAAGAGAGCAATTAGTTAAATTTTATTTAAATATTGGAGTTAAATTAGATTCAACTGAATTCTTTGTAAGTGATGGTGCAAAATGCGATAGTGGAAATATTCAATCTATTTTTGGATTAGAAAATATTGTCGCTGTTCAAGATCCAGCATATCCAGTTTATGTTGATACAAATGTTATTGCTGGAAGAGCTGGTTTGTTTGATAATGAAACCGGTCAATATGATGGATTAGTTTACATGCTTTGCAATGAAGAAAATGGTTTTATGCCATCTGTTCCTAAAGATTATACTTCTGAAGTTATTGATGAGATGGGTATTAGTGAACGTAAAGGTGTAGATATGATATATTTATGTAGTCCTAATAATCCTACTAGTGCAGTAATGACAAAAGATAAAATACAAGAATTTGTTGATTATGCTAGGGAAAATAAAGCAGTAATAATATTTGATTCAGCTTATGCAGCTTTTATTAAAGATGACAACTTGCCAAGAAGTATTTATGAAATACCTGGTGCAAAAGAATGTGCCATTGAAATAAGTAGCTTTTCAAAATATGCAGGATTTACTGGTGTAAGAGCAGGTTGGTCCATTGTTCCAAAAGACCTTGTTGTTGAAGGAACAGTACCTGGAGAAGTTCATGGATTATGGAATAGAAGACAATGTACGTTTTTTAATGGTGCATCGAATATTGTTCAAGCAGGAGCGATTGCTGCTCTATCAAATGAAGGACAAAAAGCATGCATGAAGCAAGTTAATTTCTATATGGATAATGCAAAAATAATTAGAGAAGGACTCAATGAAGTTGGATTAAAAACATTTGGTGGCGATAATGCTCCTTATATTTGGATGCAAACTCCCAATAAAATGGATTCATGGAATTTCTTTGATAAATTATTAGAAGAAACTCGTGTGGTTGGAACTCCTGGAAGTGGTTTTGGCCCATCAGGTCAAGGATACTTTAGATTAAGTGCTTTTGGTCACAGAGAAAATGTTGAGCAAGCAGTTCAAAGTATTAAAGATAACTTGAGGTTATAAAATGAAAGTTGAATTTGTTAAAATGAATGGTTGTGGAAACAGCCAGATAATTGTTGATGCAGAAGATGTTATGAAATATGTTGAATCTGATGGATTAAATTTATTGGCTAAAACATTATTAGATGAGCATTTTGGAATTGGAGCAGATCAAATGCTTTTATGTTCTCCTCCATCTTCAGGTGTAGATGCTGATGCTCAAATGAGAATTTTTAACAAAGATGGATCAGAAGTAGAAATGTGCGGAAATGGAATTAGATGTATGGCCAATCATGTATACGATACCAGGGCAATGATTCGTGAAGAATTAAGAATAGAAACTCCATTACATGTTGGAAACGAAGTTAAAACAGTTAAATTGTATCCAGATACAGGACATGTAAAGGTTGATATGGGAATTGGAAAATATAGTGGCAGATTAAAACTTAATATTAATGGTGAAATTAATGTGGGTTATAAGGTTAATGTTGGAAATCCACACTTTGTTATTTTTACTGCGGATGCATCAAAGGAGTTAGCTTTGTCTGCTGGACCGGGAATAGAAAACTTTCTTAAAGAATTTCCAGAAAAAACAAATGTAGAATTTGTAAAAATTAAAAGTCGAAGTAATGTTGATTGTTATGTTTGGGAAAGAGGTTCTGGTTACACTTATGCATGCGGTACTGGTGCTACAGCTGTTGCATATGCAGGATATGAGGAAGGTATACTAAATAACAAATGCGCAATTGGACTTCCTGGCGGGATATTAGATATTGAAATAAAGGGTGATAATTTATACCTGACCGGACCTGTAACTCAAGTAGGAACAATGAAAATGGATTATTCCGACTTAGAATACCTTATGAAAACTGTGGATGGTTTTGAGGATTGAAAATGTCTGATAATTTAGTATGTAATAAAGAAATGCCACTATCTGGATTTGGTAAAGTATCTTCTAATGTTATAATGCGAGCTGTAAAAAAAATTCATCCTCCTTTTTATTTATATGATGAATCAGTAATTGAACAAAAATGTAACGCAATTAAAAACATGGATCTAGGTCCTTTTAATTTAGAACCAAGATATGCATTTAAAGCAAATTCTAACATGGCTATAGCACAATCAATTGCAATGCAAGGTTTTAATTTTGATTGTAGTACATTAGAAGAAGTATTACGATTACAAATGGCAGGAATTCCAGTAAGAAAAGTTATGTTAACATCTCAACAAGTTCCATATGGTTATGATCATGAAACTCTTAAAGGAATGATGAAAAATGGTTTAAAATATAATGTTTGTTCATTAAGACAATTAGAATTAATAGCTCCTTTTGCTGGAAAGAATAATATTCCCTTATCAATAAGAATTCATCCTGAAAAAGGTGGAAGTGGAGAATCATTAACAAGAAATACTGCAAACAAATATTCTTGCTTTGGTGTTCTTTTAAGAGATTTGTCAGTTGCATTAGATTATGCATATCAAAAAAATGTTATATTTGATAGTGCTCATGTTCACATTGGATCCGGTGGAGACCAAATTAAATGGAATGATAATATTATAAATGAATTGGGAATTGCAGCACGTTACTTTTCAAATCTGAAAAGAATAAGTTTTGGTGGTGGAATTAAAGAAGGTCGAATGCCCGGTGAACAAGTTGCAGATTTAGATTTACTAGCAAATATTGCAAAAAAAGCACTGCTTTCTTACAAAGATAAAACTGGAATGGAACCTGTTGTTGAAATAGAACCAGGCACCTATATTGTTGCAAATTCAGGTTATATTGTTACAGAAGTTGTTGACAAAAAATCAACTGGTCCAGATGGATATAATTTTTTAATTTTGGGTGGGGGGTGTATGACTCTCAATGCACGATCAATGTGTTATGGGAGTCAGCATCCTTTTTATTTAGTTCAAAAGAATGGCGATATTTTATCAACTGAATTAAAATTAGATGGTTGTGATCCAAATGGAATTATTCCCGTTGGTACTAATTGTGAATCTGGAGATGGATGGAGTGTTGAACATTCTGCTGAAATAGATGCTAATGGTAATCCTGTTCTTGTAGAAAAGATTGTTCCAAGAGTAATGGGTAATCCTAATATTGGTGATTATTTCATTTGTGGAGGAGCAGGAGCTTATTGTTCATCAATGTCTTTTAGTAATTACAATTCAATGTTAAAAGTTCCTGAATTATTATTGGCAAAAAATGGCGAGTTATATTGTATAAGAAAAAAGGAATCAATGGAACAATTAATTGCAAATGAATTAGGATTATCAGATTTTAATCCACAACTATTAAATTAAAGATAAACTTTATATATTTCTTTTTTTAATTTTGATTTATGAAAAAGTTTAGTATGTTATTTTCAGTATTACTTTTAGGATTATTAATTTTCATGCCATCTGTAATGGCCTATGAAGTAGATTTACATTTATTTTATGGATATTCATGTCCTCATTGTGCTAAAGAAAAAGAATTTTTAGATTCTATTGAAAATAAGTATCCAGAATTAAATGTTTATTTGCATGAAATTTACAAAGATAAGACTGAAGCTAAATTATATAAACAATTAGCAACAGCTTATGGTGAAGATACTACTAGTGTTCCTGGAACTTTCATTGGTGATCAATTAATAATTGGTTATGCAGACCATTATGCTCCCGTTATTGAAGAATTAATTGCCAAATGCATTAATGAAAGTTGTATCGATCCCTTAACAAAAATTGATTTACCAAGTAATAATTCACAATCTAATAATTCTTTAACTAGCAACATTAATTTACCTTTTTTTGGTCAAATGAACATATCCCAAACTCCTTTAATTATTTCAACTGCTATAATTGCTTTTGTAGATGGGTTTAATCCTTGTTCTTTATGGGTTTTAACTTTTTTATTGGGAATTGTAATTTATTCAGGTTCACGAAAAAAAACCTTTATTGTTGGTATTACATTTCTTTTGATAACTTCAATACTTTATGGTGCTTTTATTCTTAGTATTATAAGTGTTTTATCTTATGTTGGTTATCTAAAATGGATTCAAGTTTTAGTAGCATTAGTTGCTTTATCATTTGGATTAATTAATGTTAAAGATTACTTTTGGTTTAAAAAAGGAATTTCATTAACAATTTCTGACAAATATAAGCCAAAACTTTTCAAAAGTATGCGGAATGTAATGAATCCTGATAAATCAACTTTTGCTATGATTGTTGCTACAATTATTATGGCAGGCGGTGTAACACTTGCAGAATTGCCTTGTACTTCTGGTTTTCCAACAATATGGGCTAATATGTTAGCAAGTGCAAATGTTAATTCTTTTACTTATGGATTCTTATTATTAATTTATATTTTAATATATTTAATTGATGAATTAGTAATCTTTTTTATTGCAGTTAAAACATTAAAAGTTACTAAATTTGAAGAAAAACATGGAAGGATGTTAAAATTAATTGGTGGAATGATTATGTTAGCATTGGCATTAGCATTATTATTTAAACCTGAAATTATGAACGATATTGGTGGAAGTATTTTAGTATTTATTATTGCTATTGTACTTGCATTTGTAATTATGTTAGTTCATGATAAACTTAAACCTAAAGATCAAACAATTGTTCCTGATGAATCGGATGAAAAATCTGAATCTGTTAAAGGCAATGAAGAAAACATTGAAATAAAAGTCGATGAAAAAATTAATGAGGAAAAAAATGGAGAACAAGAACCACCAGTGGATAAAAATTGAAGATAATATTGCTACAATTGGTATTGATGAACAAACAGCTAAACAAGTAAAAGAATTTGTTTTTATTAAATTGCCAGAAGTAGGTTCAATTAAAGAAGGTGATGATTATATAACTTTAGAAGCAGTTAAATGGTCTGGACATTTACAAAGTCCGGTAACAGGCGAAATAATAGAAGTAAATAAAGGATTGTTTAATGAACCAGGAAAAATAAATGAAGATCCATTAAATACGTGGATTGTAAAGGTAAAATTACAATGAGTGAAATTAATAATGAATTTTTAAAATTTGTAGAGTTGGTTGAAAAAGATGGTGCATTAAATAGTAAAACAAAACATCTTATTGGAATGGCAATTGCAATCACTAAAAATTGTAAGCCATGTATTGATATTCATAAAAAAGCAGCAATTAAATTAGGTGCTACTAGTGAAGAAATAAGTGAAACTAGTTGGGTTGCAGTATTAATGGATGGTGGTCCGTCATACATTCATACCAAAGATTTAAGAACTAAATAATTTTTATTTTTATTATAATGATAATTCATATTGTTTTTGGAACATGTGCTGTTGGAAATTTAAAACAATTCTTAAAAAATAATGAAAAATTAAAATCAGAATGATTTAACACTCAGATTAAATAAATAACATAACTTTTATAAACAATTCACCTTTATGTTAAATTATGAATGTGTTAATTATTGGAGGGGGAACAGCAGGTACGACTGCGGCTTTAGAATTAAGAAAATTAGATAAAGATGTTAATATAACTATTTTAGAACAAAGTTCTTATACTCAATATTCATATTGTGCATTACCGTATTTATTAGAAGGACAAATTAAAAATTTTAATGATTTAATGTATTACAATGAAGATTTCTTTAAACAGCAAAATATTAAAATTAAATTAAATCATGATGTTACTAATATAGACCTAGAAAGAAAAGAAGTAGATGGAATTTGTTATGATAAATTAATTATTGCAACTGGAAGTAAAGCAATAACCTTAGGGGAAGGATATACATTCAAAAGTATTGATGATGTTAATAAATTAAAAGAAATTAAAGAAGATGATTTAACTATTGTTGGTGGTGGTTTTGTTGGAGTTGAAGTTGCATGGGCTTTAAATAAAATTGGTAAAAAAGTAACAATAATAGAAAATAAAGATCACTTAATGTCAAATTCTTTTGATTCTGATATGTCAGAATTAATTGAAAAATATTTGGAAGAAAATGGAATTGATGTTTTATTAAATTCAAGATATACAACAAAAAAAAATACTGTTTTTGCATGTGGTGTTAAAGCAAACACAAAAATAGCTGAAATTGCAGGAATTAAATTAGAAAATGGTATTGTTGTTAATGAATATATGCAAACTTCTAATGATAATGTTTATGCATGTGGTGATTGCATTAATAGTGCTAAATTAGCATTACCAGCAATTAAACAAGCCAAAGTTGTTGCACATAATGTTTTAGGTAAAAAAGAAATGTATTTAGGTTCTCAAGGTAATATTATTTCTAAAATTGGAGAACTTATTTTTGGAAGTGTTGGTAAATGTGAAGGAACATTTTCAAAATTTAAAGGTAAAACTAAAGCACATTATATGACTGATGCAAAAGATATTCAGGTTAAATTATATGCCAAAGATGACATAATTACTGGGTGTCAAATTGTAGGTTATGAAGAAGTTTTAGGAAGATTAAATTTAATTGCATTAGCAGTTGAAAAAAGACTTAAAATTAAAGATTTAATTGATATGCATACTTGTTATAATCCTTCTGTAAGTCCTGTATTTGAACCTTTGGTTGTTGCTGCCGAAATTCTACAAAAAAAAAATGATTAAGTCATTTAATAGACAAGAATATGTTAATACTTTAAATTTAATTGAAGATAATAATCTTAATACTGTTTGTTTAGCTGCTAATTGTCCTAATAGATATGAATGTTTTTCAAAAAAAACAGCAACTTTTCTAATTCTTGGAAATAAATGTACTAGAAATTGTAAGTATTGTAATATTGAACAAGGAATAACTAAAATTGATCCAAATGAACCTAAAAAAATTGCAAATGCTATTTTAAAATTGGGTATTAAATATGCGGTTATAACCTGCGTAACAAGAGATGATTTAGAAGATGGTGGAGCTAATCATTTTGTTAAAGTAATTAATGAAATTAAAAAAATAAATTGCAAAGTAGAAGTGTTAATTTCTGACTTAAAAGGAAATTGGGATGCATTAAATGAAATAGTAAAGGCTAAACCTGATGTAATTAACCATAATATTGAAGTTGTTAAAGAACTTTTTACAGCATTAAGACCAGAAGGAAATTATAAAATCTCATTACAATTATTAGATAAAATAAAAACTTATAAAACTAAATCGGGAATAATGGTAGGATTAGGTGAAACCATGCCTGAAATTATTAAAACTTTAAAGGATTTAAAGCAAGTAGGAGTTAACTTTTTAACAATTGGTCAATATCTTCAACCAACAGATAAACATGCACAAGTAATAAAACATTATAGTGACGAAGAATTTCGAAAATTAAAAGAATTAGCACTCGAAATAGGATTTGATCATGTTGAATCAGGAAAACTCGTAAGGAGTTCATATAATGCAGAAATGGCGTTTAATTAAAACAATCATTGGAAGTGGAAAAATGCAGATGGCCATAGATGAAGCTATGATGTTTGCTAGATCTAAACGTATAGTTCCTAATACTTTAAGATTTTATAAATGGAGTCCTGCTTGTGTTTCAATAGGGTTTTTTCAGAATATAAATGAAGAAGTTGATATTTTAAAATGTGATGATTTAGGTATTGATTACGTTAGAAGATATACTGGTGGAGGAGCAGTATTTCATGAAAACGAAGTAACGTATTCAATTGTTTTAAGCGAAGAAGACGTTCCTAAGGATATTGTACATTCTTATAGATTAATTTGTGGTGCACTAGTAAAAGGTTTTGAGAAATTGGGAGTTAAGGCTGAATTTAAAGCAATTAATGATATTGAGGTTAATGGTAAAAAAATTAGTGGAAATGCTCAAACAAGAAAAAATGGTATTGTGCTTCAACATGGTACTATTTTATTAGACGTAAATGTAGATAAAATGTTTTCATTACTAAAAGTTCCTGATGAAAAAATACGAGATAAGATTATTCAAAATGTTAAAGAAAGATTAACATCATTAGAAGGTAAATTTGATTTTAATAAGGTTAAAAAAACTATGATTTCTGCTTTTCAAGAAACTTTTAAAATTAAATTTAAAGAAGAAAAATTAACTGAAAAAGAGGAAGAATTAGCAAAAAAATTGTACAAAGAAAAATATTCAACAATAGAGTGGAACAATGGACGTTAATTATAAGGCACAAAAATTGTTAAGATTAAAGTTTGAACTAGATTATAATATAATTAATGATATTAAAATTTGTGGAGATTTTTTTATTCATCCTGAAGAAAAAATTGTTCTTATTGAAGAAGCATTAATTGGTATTAAAATTAATGAAGTTAAAAAAATTGTAGATGATATCATTTTAAGAGAAAATATTCAAATTATTGGATTTACTTCTAATGATTTACAAAATGCTTTACAACAATGACTTTTTGATATGTGGAATTTTTTACCAACAAAAAACTTTATAAATAGTTCATTTCTTCTTACACCTATGGCAAGAAATAAAGGAACTTTTCGAACAAAAACACGTTATAAGATGCAAAAAGAACGTAGTGAGAAGGGTAAAATTAGTATTAGTAGATATTTTCAAACTTTTGAAGAAGGTGAACAAGTTCATCTTTGTGTTGAACCTGCAGTACAAAAAGGCATGTATTTTCCTAGATTTATGGGTAAAACAGGCACTATAATTTGCAAAAAAAAGACATGTTATAAAATTAAAATTAAGGATGGAAATAAAGAGAAAATTCTTGTAAGTCATCCAGTACATTTAAAGAAGGTAAATAAACAATGAATCCTATTTTGATTGAAGAAAAACCATTAACTATGGCAGAAGTAAGAGAACAACTTAATGTTATTAAAGAAAGAGATGGTGAATTAAATTTTAGAGCTAATAAAACTGAAGAAGCTTTAAATGAAATAATGACTATCGACGCTAAACAAGCACAAGAACTTACTAAAAAATTGAATGATTTAGATGTTCCAAGATTTAAAAATGTTCATATTGCTAAAATAGTGGATACTCTTCCAGCATCTGTTGAAGAGTTAAATGTTATTTTACAAGGTTACACAATAACTGTTAACAAAGAAAATTTAAAGAAAATTGTTGAAGTTGTTAGTGATTTCATTCCTGAAAAGAAATAATTAAATAGTTCTATTTTTTCAATTTTATTTTATAATAATTATAAAGAATTATTATTTTCTAGCTAATGCTAACTTAATTTGATAGATAGTATGTCTTAATTCTTTTGGAAAATTATAGTGTATTCTGGTACCTTTTGATGTACTAATTGTTCCTGAAGTAGATATTGACACAGGTCTATAACGAGACAAAATCCTACGTGCTTGTTTAAATTCAAATGGAATCTCATGGCATTCTGCTGAATCTAAGTCAAAGAATTTGTCTTTTTTAATCCAATCTTCTAAATTGCCAACATCATTACTATCGTCAATGTAAACATATGTTTCGTTTTCTCGATTAATCGTGTATAAAATTGTTGTCATAATAAATTGATTTTTAAAGAAGTTTAAAAAGATTTATGTAATTTTATAATGGGAAGCTAGAAAAAACTTATTATTCAATAAAAAAGCAAGCTTTATATAGTTCGATACTATTATAATTTTATAAGAATTAGTATTTCGGGGTGAATTTACTAGTTTAAAGTTTAAAATGGAACAACCACATAAAGAAGTAATTAAAGAAGATGAAGCTATTGTATTAGATTTTTTACCAAATGGATATCCATTTGACAATAGGCCAAGTCATATTAAGAATCCAATAGCTCAAGCTATAGGTAAAAACCATTTTATGTTACTTGAATTAGTACCTAAAAAAGGAGTTTTTTTACAACCTTACGAAGTAGTTTACATAGGAGAAGGCAAACGAGATCAAATTCATCATATCATGGGTAAATTAAATGCCGATAAATTAAGTTCTACTGCAAGAAGTGAATTAAATTATGTTATAAAAGATATTGTAGATAAAGAAGAAGAAAAATTTGTCAAATTTTTTAACGATGCTCTACCATTAAGTACAAGAATGCATCAATTAGAATTATTGCCTGGATTAGGTAAAAAACATATGTGGGAAATAATTGAAGAAAGAAAAGGTGACCCATTTAAAAGTTTTGAAGATATTAAAAAAAGAGTACATTTAATGCCAGATCCTCAAAAATTAATTGTTAAAAGAATATTAGCAGAAATTGCAGGAACAGAAAAGCATAAAATATTTGTAGTATGAAATTTTCTAAAAAAGAGATTGGAGATTTAATTAAGTCTTGGCTAGTTATTACGTTAATTTTTACAATAGCTAATGGATTTTCTACTGAATCTTTATATGTTGCTGCGTTTGGAGTCGGTATAGGATTTATTTTTCATGAATTGGCTCATAAGTTTACCGCACAAAAATATGGCTTACAAGCGTATTTTCGTAGTTACGATAAAGGATTATTATTTTCATTTTTACTTAGCTTTTTAGGATTTGTTTTTATTGCTCCGGGAGCAGTTGTTATTCCTAATATGACGGACAAAGTAAGAGCTGGAAGAATTGCTGCAGCAGGACCAATTATGAATTTAATTTTAGCTGTAATTTTTTTAGGTTTAAATTTTGCAATACCGTTAAACATATTCCAGTTTGGAGCTTACATTAATGCATTTTTAGCAGCATTTAATTTGATTCCATTTGCTATTTTTGACGGAAAGAAGATAAGAAATTGGAATCCTAGTTTTCATACAGGATTGTTGATTACTGCGATTGTTTTAATTTTTATTAGTTCTTTGTGATTAACCATTATTTATTCTTCTTTCTATAAATATTTAAAAACCAATAAGTAAATAATTATTGCATGTTCGGACAAAATAAACAATTAGAAGAAGTAAAAGAATTATTAGATAATTTAAATGGTAGAGTTAAGAATCAAAACATGGAAATTGCTAAGTTAAAAGAATCTAATGATGAATTAACTACTGAATTAGAAGATTCTAGAAACAATTTGAAAACATTAAAAGAGCAATTAACTTTTTTAACTCAAAATGTTAAACAAATTAATGAAGAATTATGCTCTGAACTAACTGATATGAAGTTGTTTTTTTCTAAGACTAAAAAAGATTTAGTAAATAATTTATCTGCTGAATTTTCAACTGAAATGCAAGAAACAACTAAAACAATTCATCAAGATTTAGAATCATTTAAAGAGCTTAAAACTAATATTGATTCATTAAATAATGAATCTAACTCAATGAAAATTGAAATTTTAAAATTTATGGACATTGCAAATAAAATAAAATCAGCAGATTTTGACATGTCAAAATATGCAACAGTTCTTGAGAAAGGCGATAAAGAAAAATTAGATTTAATGAAGAAAATTGATTCTATGGAAAGATTAATTGCTAAAAATAGAAGAAATCATTAAATATTAGTTTATTTGATGATAATTTTATGAAGTTTAATAAACTAATTCCTGAGATAAGCGTTACCAATCTTAATAATAGTTTAAATTTTTATGAAAATATATTAGGTTTTAATATAGAATATGAAAGAAAAAAAGATAAATTTGCTTTAATTTCTTTAGAAGGAAGTCAAATTATGCTTGAAGAAATAAATAATCATTGGAAAACTGGTAAATTGGAATATCCCTTTGGAAGGGGTATAAATTTCCAAATTGAAGTTAAAAATGTAGAACAAATAATTAATAATCTAAAAAAAAACAATTATAAGATTATGAAGGGATTAATGGAAAATTGGTACAAAGTTAATGAAATCTTGTGTGGTAATAAAGAATTTTTAGTTATGGACCCAGATGGTTATTTATTAAGATTTAGTCAAAATATGAGAAATAAAAAAATAAAAAATTAAGCGTTTCTGCACGCTGTTCTAGTTTCACTTAATAATCTTTTCAATTCAGATTCTCTTCGTTCTTCAGCTCTTAAGTCGTCTTCTTTTTCATCAACTTCGTCTTCTGCGTCACTTACATCGTCTTCTTGATCATCGATATCTTTTTCTAAATCATCAATGTCATCTTCTAATCCTGAAATTCTTGAATCAGATGAATTTGCATTTTTAATTGTAGTCAAGTTATCTTCCAAATTATTAAGATCTAATTCTAAATCGTCAAGTTTATCTTCTTCAACTTGTAAATCGTCTTCAGCATCATCAACATCATCTTCAGCATCTTCTACATCTGATTCTGCATCTTCTACATCATCATCTAGGTCTGAGATTAAGTCATCACATCTTGCTAAATTGATATCTAAGCTTGAACTGCCATTTGAAGAAGTTAAATATGAACAATAATCAGTAATTCTATCTTCAGCATCTTCAACATCATTAAGATCGTCTTCTAAATCATCAAGTTCATTTTCTAAATCGTCCTTGTAATCTTCTTCGTCTTCTTGATCTGATTCTGCATCGTCAATATCATCATTTTTATTATCAATATCATCTTCTTTATCAGTTATGTCATCATCTAATGAATCTTGTTGTGAAGTTGATAAACCATCCCAGTATGTTGAATTACTTTTCTTAGCTTCTAAAATATCTAAATCAGCTTCAAGTACAATAAGGTCGTCTTCTAATTCTTGAACATCATCTTCTTTTTCTTGAATTTCATCATCTTGATCGTCAATATCACTTTCTTTATCATCGATTTTGTCTTCTAAATTATATTTATAATCTTCCACAAATTCTACAATCCCATTATCACAATCATATATATCAAAGATAACTAGGTTTTCATTTTCTAAATAATCTTTAAATTTTTCATTGAATGGACGAGAATCGCTTCTTTCGTCAGTATTTGTATTGTCGTCACTTGTATCGGTATCATCATCTTCATCGTCGTCATCATTATTATCATTGTCTGAATTTATAATTACATCGTTAGAATTATCATTAGAATCGTTAGTTATGTTTCCTCCAACATTAACTTCATTACCTGTTGTAAAATCAACATAATCGTCAGATTCTTCTTGACAACCAACTAACATTAATCCAGCCAACAAAAGCATTAATATAAGCAGTTTTTTCATTTTAATATTCCCCCTAATAGTTAACTACTACATAATGATATATCATTTATAAAGATTTCTTGTTTTTTTTATAGAAAACTAAAAATAATTCAAATTTGAATTTTTATTTATAATTTTTATCAAGTTCAATTAATTCTTTTAATGCTAAAATTCCAACTTCTAATTGCTCATCATTTGGCTCTTTAGTAGTTAACTTTTGAATTAAAATTCCAGGATATGATATCACTTTAACAAACCAATTATCATATTTTCCTCCTAGCTTAATAATTTCGTAAGAAACTGCAGCTATAAAAGGTAATAATAAAATTCTTAGTGATAAATTTGAAATCAATCCCATTTTTAATGGAATAAATAAATAAACAAATATGCTTACAAAAATTACTATAAATAAAAAATTAGTACCGCATCTTTTATGTTCTTTTTCATATTTTTTACAATTTTTAACATTTAATTCTTCATTATATTCTAAACATCCTATTGCTTTATGTTCTGCTCCATGAAATTGAAAAATTCTTGCAATGTCTTTAAATTTTGAAATTATCCAAATATATGCTATAAAAATAAATAATTTAATTCCGCCATCTATTAAATTAAATAAAAATAGGTTTGATGGATTAATTAATTTTGCAACAGATAAAGGTAAAAACTTGAATAGTATAATTGCAATTATAATAGAAATTAAGCTTGCACCAATTGTTAAAAATGCTCCTGCTTCTTTTTCATCTTCTTCTAGCTGTTGTTCTGCACTCCAATTTAAAGATTTTATTCCAACTTTCACTGTATCAATTAAATAAAAAATTCCCCTAAGAAAGTAAATATTTGAGAAAGGTACTGGATTTAATCTTTTTCTTTTAATTTTTAATTTACCATTTTCTAATCTAACTGCAATAGTCATAAACTTCTTAGAACGCATCATTACGCCTTCAATAACTGCTTGGCCACCGTAATTCATTATTATCTAGAAAAACAACTAACTTTTAAATGTTATCTATAGGTTGCTTCTTTAATATCATCAATTAATGTAAAAATATTAAATGGTTTTTTATAAAATCCTGCAACATTATGACTTGGATCAATTTTAGTATCTAATCCGCTCATACAAAAAAGTAAAGCCTTTGGATTTAACTCACGCAATTTTCCCAAAACACTTTGTCCCCTTGAATTGTATGTATCTGATAACATAGCGTGATAATCTTCATTAGGTACATTATCTATACAATTTGCTTCATAAACATCAAATCCATGTTCTCTAAATTGTTCTGAAACAATTTTTCTCATTAAAAAATCATCTTCTAATACAAGTAATTTTTTTTTAATTACGGGTATTGCAATTTTGAAAGTTGTTCCAACATTTAATTCACTATTGACCATGATGTAAGCACCATTTTCTTCTAAAAATTGATAAACAATTGCTAATCCTCTTCCTGAACCATCTTGAAATCTAGTGAATCCAGTAGAAAAGATGTGTGGTAAATCTTCTGTACTTATGCCCTGACCATTGTCAGAAATAGAAAGTTCTACATAACTTGTAGGTGGAAGTTGATGATAACCTTGTACAAAATGATGTTGTGGAAAATCATCATTATCCAGATTACTTTCATTCTCGTAAAGTCTTGTTGAAATATTTATTCTTACAGTTTTATCTGATGCTTTTACTGCATTAGACAATAAATTATCGACTGCTCTTAATGTAGATAGAGTATCTACTTTAATTTTACAAAGAGAATTATAATCTTCACTAATAAGAATTTTACTTATTTTTTTTGATATAATTTTAACAGATTCACTAACAATATTATCTAGACCCTGTTCAATTAGTTCATTTTTGTGAGATTCATCTAAGATCCCTAAAATGTTTAAGCCTCTTTTTCCGGAGGTATATATCATACTAATGCAATCTTTTTTTTTATCACATTGAATTAATTCAGTAATTCCTGTTACACCCATCAATATATTACGTAAATCATGTACACAATTGCCAACAACTTTACGACCAAATTCATACTTGCCGATTTTATCTTTAAGTGCCGTATTTTCTTCATTTAGTCTTAGAATTTCAGACATTACATCATCTGGTATGTCATTTCTATCGTGGTAACAAATATCCATTATTTTTTTTTAAATTACTTCTATTAAAAGTTAACTATTTAATTCTCCAACAACCTACATTAACAATTTGTTTACTTTTTGTATGAAATTTCATTGTTTTTTTTAATGGAAGTTTATATTCCCAGAAATGTGTGATTTTTTTATTATGATCTTTACATATTGATTCAATAAATTTTTTGCTTTCAACTTTACCAATATAGTATGATGTTATGGCTATTTCAATTGCTTTTTTTACAAAAATTTTATCTGCTTTTCTTTTTTGTACTCCAAAAGGAGGATTCATAACAACCACATCTACTTTTTTTGTAAAATCATTAACATCTTTGTTTATTACTTTAAAATTTTCATCATAGGGGGATAAATTAAAATTAAGTTGATCAATTACATCTTTATCTTTTTCAACAAAATGAACTGTTTTTGCGCCTAATTCTAAACAACCAATTCCTAGAATGCCCGTTCCTGCTCCTAAATCTGCAATTGTTTTTCCTTCTATATCTTTTATCATAAAAGCATTCCACAATATATCTGCTGCAACATTAGAATCTGTCGAATATTGCTCTAAAAGTGGTTTAGGATTTTCAAAAGTTTTTAATTTAGATAATACAATTGCCAATTGATGTTTAGTTATCATGATGTCTACAAATCTTTATATAGTTTTTAATGTTTTTCATTTATATGAGTGTTGAAGAATTATTAGAAAAAGCAACAATTCAATTTGAAAAACCTATTTCTCAAAATAGTATAGGAATGTATATGCATTATCTTTCTTATGAACTTCATGCAAACATAAGATATCGACTTACTCTAGACAAAGAAATTTGGGCATTACCTGAGGATACTAGTTTAATACCTATAAAAACAACCAGATTTGGACTTAGCGGCATTATAACAAAAAGAACTACTTCTTATGATGATTATGTTTCCGAGATTTTTAATGGTTTTTCAGATGATCCCGATTATATAAAGGGAGTAAAATTTGACATAATTCCAGGATTCGATCTTAAAGAATATGATCCCAAAAAAATTCAGTTTTGGGATGAAATAAGAAAACTTTCATGCGATTACATTAAATCATAAGAATATTTATAAAATCTTTTGCATTCTTTATTATTATGGGAATTTTTCAAAACATTCTATCTAAGGATTTAGTTAAAAATATTAGAGTTGCTTTTAGAAAAATTGAATCAGAACTTAATGATCATTTGGAAAGCATTAATGCAAATACTAATGAAATTCAATCTATTTATGAATTATTAACTGAATTAGAAGGTAAAATGGAAAAATTATCTTCTAGAGTTGATGATTTACATTTAAAACTAGAACCTTCTAAGAAAAAAATATTAGATTTTAGAATTGAACCATTAACAAAACGAGAAAAGGAAGTTTTTTTTTCAATTTATACTGATGAACCAATAACTTATAAAATAATTAGTAAAAAATTGCATCTTGAGGAGATTATGGTTCAAGAATATGTAACAAATCTAATAGCAAAAGGAATTCCAATGTCTAAAAAGTTTAAAAATAATGAAATTTTTATTTCACTTGATAAAGAATTTAAAGAATTACAAGCAAAAGAAAGACTTGTTAAATAATTATTTCTCCATTAGTTTATTAATGATATTAGTTGTTGAATAACCTTCAATCAATGGTAAAGTTATATGTTTTGCTCCCCATGATTCAATTAATTCTTTTTCTTCTCTAATTCTTTCAGGTTCAAATGTTCCGCCCTTTATGTGCATATCAGATTTTAATTCTTTAAGAATATTTATTGGTTTATTATCATCAAATATTATAACATAATCTACACATTCTAGTGCAGCTAACATCTCTGCTCTTTCGTTTTCTGGAATAATTGGTCTTGATGGACCTTTTAATTCTTTTATTGATCTATCGCTATTTACTAATACAATTAAAACATCACATAATTCTTTAGCTCTTTGTAAAATATTAACGTGTCCTATATGAAGAATATCAAAAGAACCATTTGTTGTAGCAATTTTTTTTGTATTTTTTAATTCATTTACTATTAATTTTAATTCTTTCAATGTTTTGATCTTATTTTTCATCATCGCTCCTTAAAATGCAATTAACAGCGTCTGAAATGCTTGACACTGCATAATCTGGTTGTGAATCTTTTTTATCATATTGTCTTTGAATAAATATTGTTTTGCATCCTGCGTTTACTCCCAATTGAACATCTGATGCTTTATCTCCAACAACCCATGATTCTAAAAGGTCTAAGTCATATTTTGCTTTTGCTTCTAGTATGGAGGTTGGTTTGGGTTTTCTACAATTACAATTAACGTCTGGATTATGTGGACAATAATAAGTCTCAATGACTTTAATTCCTAAGCTATCTAAATGTTCAAGAATTGCATTATTAAAAATTTTGAAATCATTTTCAGTGTAATAATCACGTCCAATTCCCGATTGGTTTGTAACTATAAATATTTTATAATCATTAAGTCTGCCCAGGTTTTCTAAACCTTCATGAAACTCTAAATCTTCTAATTTATGAACATAACTTTTATCAACGTTAATCACTCCGTCTCTATCTAAAAAAATTGCTTTATTCATTTTCAATACTTAAATTTAATTCATCAATTGAGCATGTTGCTGTACCTAATTTACCAACAACTATTGATGCTGCGTGATTTGCTATATTTGCTGCTTGCTTTAGTGTTGCTCCATTAGCTAATGCTAATCCAATTAAAGCTGTAAATGTATCTCCTGCTCCAGAAACATCATATACTTCTTTTGCTTTTGTAGGAATTTTTGTTATTGATCCATCTTTTTCATATAATGCCATGCCTTTTGATCCTCTTGTTATGATGATATTTGAATCTAAATCTTTGATAAGATTACTTCCAATTATGTCTAAATCTTCTTCACAATTTTCTTCAATTCTTGCCATTAAGGCTGCTTCATGGTGATTTGGAGTTATTAAGTAAGAACCTTTGAAAAAATCTTTATTTTTAGGTTTAGGGTCTGCAATTATTTTTTTTTTATTGTCATTACAAATTTTAATGATATTTTGCATTAATTCATAAGATAAAACACCTTTTGCATAATCTGAAACTATAACTAAATCGTAATTAATAATATTGTTTTCTATAAAATTAATTATTTTATTTTGAACTTCTTGTTCTATTGGATTTTTAAGTTCATTATCAATTCTTAATAATTGTGTATTTCCCGACAAAATTCTTGTTTTTGTAGTTGTTGGTCGATTCGATTCATATACTCCAAATGTATCAATTTTTCTTAAAGAAAGTTCTTCTAAAAGTTTATTTTTTTCAATATCATTTCCAACTACTCCTACTAAACATGATTTAGCACCTAGAGCAACTATGTTATTTGCTGTATTTGAAACACCTCCTGGAACTACTGTTTCTTTTTTATATTCTGCAATTTGGACTGGTGCTTCTGGACTAATTCTTTTTACATCTGTCCACATATATTTATCTAGCATTAAATCTCCTATTAATAGAATTTTTGAATTAGAAAAATTTCTTATAATTTCTTTTAGTTTTTCTTTTTCCATCATTTTTTTTAGTATTATTTTTTTATAAATTTATGTGTTTTTATAAATTATATGAATTTCTTGTTCCTTTTTTTGCGATTTAAAAATTTAATTTTTGATTAAAACTTTTAGAACTAATATTTCCAATTAAAACTTTAAAGATTTGATTGTGATTTTCATTTTTTAAAGTTATAGGCTTTGATTAAAATATGCTAAATTGAAAGATTCAAGCAAAGATAAAAAGTTTAGAAGTTCAATTTTAATCTTTTTTATTTAATGTATCTAGGGGACTTACAACATTTTTTATTTGATCCTGACTAATATGAGTATAAATTCGAGTAGTTTCCAAATTTTCATGACCTAGGAGTTGCTGAATTACTAACAAATTAGCCCCATCTTCAAGCAAATGAGTAGCAAAACTATGTCTTAGTGTGTGAGGTGTTACTTTTTTGTTAATTCCTGCTCGTTTAGCTGCTTTTTTGACAATTAGTTGAACATTTCTAGTTGAAAGCGGCTCTTTTTTTGAAAATAAATAGGATTTGTTTTCACTAATAAGTATTTCAAGATCAGATATTAAACTATTTGCAAGTTTAAACATTCTATCTTTGGCGCCCTTCCCCCTTCTAACCCAGCCTATTTTTTGATTTAAGTCTATATCTTCGGGAGTTAAATTTACTAATTCAGAAACTCTCACTCCTGAAGAATAAAGTAATTGAATTATTAATTTTGATTTTTCACTATATGCGGCGTCTATTAAATTTGAAACTTCTAAAGGAGTTAATACTGTGGGAAGTCTTTTTTCTTTTTTTGGAACCTCCAACTTAACAAAAATATCTGGTCTGTCAACAATTCTCTTAAAAAAAAATCTTAAACTAGATACTGCCAAAGATCTTGATTTATTGCTATATCTATCAATTAAACTTGCAAGATAAATTTTTACTCTATCTAAACTTATAGATTCCATATTTTCATTATTTTTAAGAAATGGTTTTAAGAAAAATAAATAGGATTTGATTGTTAATTTTGAATTTCCTCTTAATTTTAATTCAATCGTTATTTTTTCAATATATTTATTTAATTCCTTATTGATCATTTTGTTTCAATTGATTCACTATATCTTCTTTATATTTGTCCATATGAATCATTTTATGGTGATTAGGGCATAAAGCAACAAGATTATCTTTTGAGCTATTGTCATGATTTCCATCTTTGTGGTGCAAATCCACAATTTTATCAAAACCACAAATATGACATTTTTTTGTCAATTCAGTATAGGTATCTAAATCCAAATTATGCCATTTCAAATAGTTATATTTTTTTATATTGTTATAATATAATTTTTTATTTGAACAATTTTTACACATGCCTTTTGCGTGGTGGGGTTTCATTTCTCCACAAATTGCACATTTTACTTTAATAGGTTTCCAAATTAATTTTTTATAGCAAGTTATGCAATATCCTTTTGAATGATGAAATGTTTCTTTTTTACAATTTTTACAAATTTTTATTGCCACGATGTACTTATTTAATTTTGAGTATAAATACTTTTCGATAATCGGATTAAGAGAACATCATATAATCAGTATTATGCGAAGTTTGTACTCAAAAAAGCGTGTAAAAATGCTAATAAATGCGTCGAAAGGCCTATTTGGTTTGAAAAGGCCAGGGCTTTTTTAAAAATTGATACTTTATTAATTATGAAAAAATTTAAAAAATTGTAATTTAAAAAAATTCAAATAAATGCATCCTTGGTTTTGTCACTAAAAGGTAATAAAAATCAATAAGCTTTTTAAGGGCACCAACATTATAATACATATGATTTCAATAAATATGTGGACCGACAAAAAAGGTAGCAATCCGGGAGGAAAATGTAAATTAGCTTATCAAAACAAGTGGGAAGATTTTTACATAAAGTATTGTACTGGTTCTAAACTACCGAGAGGGCATCCCTTTCATCCGACAGTTCAACCCATATATGAAGCCTTAACATTAATTCTTGCAGAAGGAATGGGCATAGAAGTTCCAAAATATTATGTCTTATTTAATGAAGGAGTTGAATTTGAATATAGTGAATTTAATCCTAAAAATAAATTAGATGTAAATAAACCCATGTATTTTCTTTCTAAATTAGTTGAACTTCCACCTCATAGGGATCCTGTGGCTTGTGCATCAAAAATGAAGGAAGAAATAATTTATCAAAAATTACTTATGATTGCAGATCTTTCAAATAAAAAACAAAATTATGCTTATTTTCCAGACCATGTTCCTCCACATATTCTTTATATTGATGTAGGATGTAATTTTGTAGATGCAATAAGTGGCTATTTATCTCAAAGAAATGAAGTCTCCGATTTATTAAGAAATAGGAGAGGGTCGTATTTACCTAGCGTTAAAAAAGACTTAAAAAATGCAAAGAAATGGCTAAAAAGAGCACATATCCTTACAAATCATAAACATTCCAATCAAAAAGAACTCCTTTGTTTAGAAGATTTTATTGGTGCTATACCCGATTATGAAATTCCTAAATTTCCTTATGGACACATTAAAATGAGCCAAGTTCTCAGAGAAGATGAACTTGAAGAAATTATGAGCTTACTTAGACTTAATATGGCTTCAATAGGTAGAAAATTTTTAAAAAAAGGTGACGGCAGACTATTTTTCGAATAATTTAATTTTAAATCAAAGATTATAGGTTTAAATCTTTTAATCATCAATTAAAACTTAATACTCTGTAGATTTTAATCAAAAAAAGAACTAGACAATTAAAACTAAAGATTGTGCTTTAAAAACTTTCAATCAAAACCTACAAACCGAAGGTTTCTTGAAACGATCTCATTTCACTTAATTTATTCAAAACTTTATGTCCTTCTTCAGTCAAAATTAAATAATCATGTCCTTTTTTGCCTTGAATTTTATCGACTATATTCTTTTCGATTAATTCATCTAAATAAGTTTGCATTCTACCGTGAGAAAGATTACTTTTATACATTAAATGAGTGGGTTTTATTTTTTCTTTTTCCTGAATTATAGCCAACATATCAGCTACTATATCCATTCTATTTCTTCTTGCCATGTTTTAATAACACCAATGTTGTCAATAACAAAAATAACCCCATAAATTGAATTAATCCCGATATTGCATAAACAAACCAAGTCGGATTAACAACCAAAAAACCAATTTGACTTATTGATAGAAAAATAAAACAAAATGATAACATTAAAGTTAATCCATTTTTATTTTCCAAATATTTTTTATGATATGATAAAGCTACAAAACATAAGAATAAAAATATAATTAAATGAAATAATTTATAATTTGTTATGCTTAAATAAGAAACTGCCAACAATAAAAAGGCCATAATTGAATGATCGAACATATTTCTTTCATGAAATGTTTGATATAATAAGTACAACCCACCCAATAATAAAAATCTAAATATAAATATTGCAATCAACTGAAAAATATGTATTGAAGAATTTGCTAAATATACTGATTCAACTATTCCAATTAAAGAAGTATTAAAAAAGTCATAATGTATCGATAAATTAACAAATAATTGAATTAAATATGCTAATGAAAGTGTAGAAAATGCCCAAGTAAAAACAAAAAAAGTTTTTCTTTTAGATAATTTATAATAAGAATAGCCAATATAAGCAATAAAAGCCATAACAATAATACTCATAAAGTCAACTACAAATGCACCTTTAAAATAAATATCGTGATTAGTCAAAAACATATTGTATTGGCTTAGTAAGTACATTATAAAGTAGTAAATTATTTCTTTTAAAAAACTTATGAATTTTTAATCTGTATTTAGTATGCATAACGTATTAATAAAGGATTTACAAAACAAATGATATTGGTCTCCCTGACCAAGTTTGCCGCCTTGAAAAAAAGGCGGCGTTTATTGCCACTCACCTGTTGCCCCATAAGGGGCAACAACACCTCACTAATCACGATGATTGAAGAAATATATGATGAAAAATATAGGGAAGAATTACTTGACAACGATGCACTAGAAAGTTTTGAAGAAGCTTTTTTAATAGGATACGAGGAGGCAGAATAATGGAAAATTGGTTTGAATCATATGATCAAGAATGGATTTTTTTACAATCAATAAAAAATAATAAAAAAAATCATTGGGTTAAGGTTGCTTCTTAACCGACATAACTAATTTGTTTTTCTTTTACAGCTTCGGCCGCCATTTGACCTTTTTGCACTAAGTTTTTAATTTTAGTTTCAAAAAGCTCGGCTTGTTTTACTAATGGCTTAGGATCAATTTTTAAGCCTAAATAAGAATCTAATGCTTTTATGATTCTTGATGCCGCCCTAGAATCCGGTAAATCAGTCTGAGTTTCTGCAAATAAAGATACAAATGCACCCTTATTTATTGAGAGTAATGCAGCAGTAACTCCAAGAACAATCCCTTCTTTCATTACTTGAATTCCTGCAGCTTCCAATTTTTTTGAAATAACAGGTTTATTTGAATAAAAGAAAACAGTGGTTGAAGGTTTTGCTTGATTTAATACTCCTTCAACACTAATAATTTGTTTTGCTTGTAAATCCTTAGCAATACCTTGAATAGCTTTTGAAATATCCCATTCTACTTTTGTTCCAGGAGAAATAGAATGAATTATTAAAAGATTGAATTTTTTATTGTAAAATATAGTAATAGGTTTAATTAATTTTTCACCATGAATCGCTACCACAGGAGATGATTCTTTAATAATAATTTGACCAATTTCTTCACATTGTAAATGATTGATTAAATATTCTGTTGTAATTGTTCCAACTAATCCAAATCCAGGAAAACCTTCGATGATTGTAACACCTTTAGGTTTTTTATTGAGTATTAATTCCATTGTAACTTTTATGTTGTATAACTTGTATTTAAGTTTTTTGTTATGTTTTTTATCACAATAATCTTTTTAAAAATGTACTTATTTAACAGATAATGAATCTTAAGAAATATATAAAAAGTGAAGGTTTTTCACAATTAGGATTTGCAAGTGCAAGTATAATCTTTTTTAGTGTTTTGATAAACAACAGCATTAAATCCAATCCAAATAGATTTTCTCCTCTCTTTTCAACTAAACAGGAAATAGTTTTAACAAAACCCAAATCAGTTAAAAAAGATTGCGACTATACACAATTTTTACAACATCCCCATTCATCTGAACTTGAAGAAATCCTAGGAGATGATTTTGAAAATTATTTAATTGATGATTACTCAGAATTTTTAGATGTTTGTGATAAAAAAGACTTAGAAAATTTAAAAAGATATAAAGAAGACATAGGTGATTCAGTTTTAATTCATTATTTTTTTGAAGATTTTTTTCCATTATTAAATAAAGGATTATCTTATGATGAAGTAAAAAAAATTCCATCACATAAAATAAATTATTTTAAGAAATTGGATGGTGCTCAAGCAAAAAAAAGAATGCGTTTTGGAATAAAATTAGAAAATCTTGTTGGAAATTGTTCACCTTACCTTACTGATGATGAATTTATAACATTTTCTAATAATAAACTCGCATTAGATTTTGCAACAATAATTGGAAAAGATTTTTCTTATGCAGGATTAGATGATTATAATAGATTTTTATTAGGTAAAGATAAAAAAGATCTAGAAGTACTTGCTAGATTTAAAACTGTTACAGGAACAGATTTTCGTATGATATTTGGATTATATGGCAATAAACTATTATGTCCCGGTCTTATTGAGACTGCAGAAATAAAAGGAACAAATTTTCATAGGTCGATGATTGATGAATACTCAATTTTATTAAAAAATGGAATTCAACCCAGCACATTAGCTAAATTACGTCTAGTAGATGCATATGATTTAGTTAATTTTGTTGAATTAATTCCCAAAGAGATTATGTCTTGTTTAACTTCTAATACAAAAGAATACCCCATAAATGTTGCATCCAGCAATCCTGTTTTTGGTGCTGACGTTAATAAACTAAAAACACATCTAAAAAAATGGCTTTCAAAAAAAGATCATTGTTATAGAAAAAATACAGATTATTATGAAGATCCTTCACAAATTGATCGCGTTGAAAATATTAACATGCTATATTTGGTCAAAGGATATGCAGATTATTTAGATAATAACAAAAATATTGAAACTATAGCAGAAAGATTAAAATATGATATTGAAGAAGATCATTTTTCAGAGTCCGGAGGATTAGTAGTTTTTGATGAAGATTATAAAGTAATTTTTATAGATACAAATAAAGAGCTTAATAATTTAGAAAATAATGGCAGCTATCATCTTCCAAGATGGTTTAAATATGTTGGTAGAATTGGAACTATTCACTTTCATGCAACAACAAATGATTCAACCGAATTTTCAGGACCAAGTGGTAATGCTAAATCTGCTAGGAAATATTTTAATGGCGACATAGGATGTTTAATAAACAATAATGCATCAAATCCTTATGAAGTTAGTTGTGTTGTAACTAAACTTAAAGGAAGAAAATTTAATGCTGATGTTTATTTTAGGGATGTAAAAGAATGTTTAATTGGAAAAAAGAATTCTTTACAATGTATTGTAATTGACATGGGAACTTATGAATATTAAATTATTAATAATTATTTTTATTTAAAACATAAATCTTTAAAAGCGTTATTTTATTTTTATCATCATGGCTAATAATATTAATAATCAAACAATTGTTACAGACGGATATAATATTGGATATTTAGTAGCTAATTTAACTAGCGGACAACTAGCTCACTATAATAATAACGAAAGGCTACTTCAGGGTGCAGATTTTCTTCATCCTAATCAAATTTTAGCTGCAAGTTTTGATGGAAAAAGTGAATCAATATTGCCAATTAAATGTTCAGTTCACCTTGATTATCTTTCTATTCATATTGAAGGTACTAATTTACAAGGTTTAGCAAGATATAAAACTCAAAAAGACGAAGAGATATGTAATATTAGTTTTAAACCAAAATTGGGTTATGATTTTAAAGATTTAATTGCAAAAGATAATACAGGCTTATTTATTAGACCTACAAAAAAATCTATTGAAGCTAAACTTACTGAAGCCGAACAAAATGCAGAAAAATTTAGTTTTTTTAAGGACCAGGTAAAAATTGCTCAAATATGGGCAAATATTGCAAGTTATAATATACCAGAATCTAGAATTTTAAGAATTAATAAAAAATATGAAGCAGCTCACGTAAATAACTATCAAACCAATCTTACTGAAAAGTTAGATGCAATGGTTAATTGTTTTGGTGATTTTGAAACACTATTATTTGAAGAAGAATTTTTTACTTATATTGATGAATTTAAAAAAATGTTACCTAAAATTACCATTCCAGAAGATGAAGAAGTGAAAATAAAAATTCACTTAATAGGTAATAACTATGAAGGATTATGTAAAGAAATATACGAATGCGCAAGAATAGAAATGCAACAAACTATCGATCAACTTCAAGAAAATGTGCATAGAGCGTTACAGGGTTTTGGAACATCTAGAAGTTTAAATAGTGAAATAAAAAGAATTTGTCCCACCCTATTAAATAAATCCAAATGATATTTCAACAATATTTAATCAATTCAAATAAATAAAAAATAAAAATTGAGAAATATGTTTACTCAAAGTTATTTTCTAAAGATATAAAGCATATAAATAACATTTATATACTATATAAGGTATATTTAACTTAAGTGTGGAGGGATAAATTATGGCAGAGGAAGATATTGTAAGTTTAGGTGGGAATATAGAACTTTCTGGATTTCGTGAAGTAGAAAAAATTAACAATGTTGTAATTAATAAAATTGTTGGAAATTATGCCCGAAAATTTACTGATGGATGTGAAAATTTTCAAAAACTTCAATTACAATTAAAAACTATTCACGACACAGGAAACAGCAAAAAAGTAGAACTTCATGCAAAATTAACAGACAATGGAAAAGTTCATGCTTCGCAAGTAGTCGATAGGAACTTATACTTTGCATTAGATGCAGTTCTTAAAAAATTAAAATCAGCTGTTGAAAAATAAATCTTATTTTTTTTTATAAATATAAATCATTCCAACAATACCAGAAATTAATACAAAAATATTTAGAAATTGTCCTTGTGTCATTCCTAATATGAATCCTTCTGGCATTCTCCAAAATTGTTCTACAATAGACCTTAATATTGCATACATTATAAGCAATAAAAAAAAGATAAACCCATCTGGTTTTTTACCTTTAAATTGCCATAAAGTGCCAAAGATTAAAAAATTCTTAAATACTTCATATAATTGAGAAGGATGTCTACATCCATTATAACCTCTAAAATTAAAACACCAAGAAACATTTGTTATTCTTCCAACTAATTCACCATTAATAAAATTACCAAGTCTTCCAAACATCAATCCTAATGATCCTGGAATTGCAATAATATCTGCTAATTTTAAAAAAGGAATTTTTTTCTTTTTTGAAAAGAACCAAGCTCCTAATACAAAACCAATTAATCCACCATGAAAACTTAATCCGCCTTGCCAAACTGCAAAAATGCTTAAGAGATTGTGAAAATAATAAACTGGATGATAAACTAGAACATGAATTAATCTTGCAAATATCACCATGCAAACCGCTAAATAAACTAATAAATCACCTACATCATTTTTATTTAATTCAACATTAAAATCTTTTGAAATTTTTAATATAATAAAATAAGCTAAAATAAAACCAATAACATACATTAACCCATACCATCTAATTTGAAAAAATCCCAAATTTAATAAAATTGGATTTAATGTATGATTAAACATCTTATAATCTTAATAACCACCAAAGTACTGCAGCTAATATGATTATTAATATAATTGAAATAGTAACGAATTTCTTAGAACCATCACCTTTGTCTTCAAGTTCATCATCATCTTCAGGAATAATTTCAACTTCTTCTGAAGATTCGTTCTTTTCATTATCTTCTTCAACTAATTCATCAGATTTTTGAATAGGTTCAGATTCAAATTCTTTTTCTATTGATTCTTCAACTGGTTTTTCAACAGATTCTTGTTCAGTTTCAATTGTTTCTTCTTTTACTGGTTCAGACATAACAGGTTCTTCTGTATCTTTGCCAACATCATCAATAGCTTTTTCAGTTTCTTTTAAATCTTGTTCAATTTCTTCTAATGATTCTTCATTTAAATCATCAATATTTGTTTTTTCTTCTGCCATTTTTTAATATAACCCCATCTATTTACTTAAATTCTTAATTAATAGTATATAAATATTATTGTATTTAAATAAGATTATTGAGAGCATTCAATAATAGTAACGAAAGTTTAAATACTAATGTCACAAAAAAATAAAATAAGAGTGTCATATATTGATACTTAAAAGAGGTGATATTGTGAAAGAAGTAGCAAAATGGGTACTTATGGTTAGTTTAGTTCTTGCATTAGTGTTAGGTATAGCTGCAGGAATAGGACAAGCATGGGCTCTAAACGAATGGTTAGTATTGTTATTAGTTGTTCTAGGATTAGTTATTGGAATACTAAGTCTAGGGGAAGAAGAAGTAACAGGTGTATTAGTAGCATCAGCAACTGTATTAATTGCAGGTAGTGCAAATTTAGTAACTCTGAATACATTGATTCCAAAATTAGGAACAATCTTATCAGCAGTTATGGGAGACGTAGTTTTAATCGTTGCTCCAATGGCATTAGTTTTAGCAATCAAAGCAGTTTGGGACTTTGTAGCTGAAGAATAAATTTTAAAAATTATTTTTTTTATTTTTTATTTCTATTATTTTAAAATTGGATGACAAACACCATTTTCTTGAACGCATTTAATATAATCTATTGTAAAAGGTTCTCTAGAAGTTATTACTATTTTTTTCTTATAAATCTAACTTATTTAATTTAACATGTTGTAAGGGATTTAATACAACTCCAATTGGACATGCATTACCATTATCAAATTTAAATTGTGGAAGAATAATCACTCCAAACAGGACACACACAATAATTTAAAACCCTAGTCATCATAAAGTGAAAGTCCCATAACATTTTCTAAAGTAACTTCATCAGGATTAACTTCTCTTGTTTCTGCAATAGCATAAAGACTTTTTTGTATTATTGTTTTATCATCAGTTAAAAGAAAGAAATTTTTCTTATTAAATCAAAATTTTGTAAAAAGAATTATATAATAAAAAGATAATAAAAATAAAAAATTTAAATAAATTATCTCTTAGTAAAAGATTTCATTATTTCTAATGGCAAAGTAAATACAATGGTATTACTTTGATCTGAACTAATATCATTTAAGCTTTGTAAAGTTCTTAAATGTAGTGCACCCGCAGAAGCAGATAATGTTTTTGCCGCTTTTGCCATATTATTTGCTGCAGCAACTTCTCCTTGAGCTTTAATTATTACTGCCCTTTTTTCTCTTTCAGCTTCAGCTTCTTTACCCATTACTCTTTTTAAGTCAGCAGGTAATTCAACGTGTTTTAGCTCAACAGATTCAACCTTAATTCCCCATGCATCTGTTGCTTTATCGACAATTTGTTGAATTCTTTTTGAAATTGATTCTCTATTTGCTAATAATTCATCTAAAGTTACCTCACCAACAACATCCCTCATAGTAGTTTGTGCAAGTTGAGAAACAGCATAACCAAAATTTTCTACTTCAATAATTGCAGATTTAGAATCAGCAACCTTATAATATAAAACTGCATTTACATTAATTGAAACATTATCCTTAGTTATTGCATCTTGATCAGGAACATCAACTGCTTTAGTTCTCATATCAACTTTTTCAAATTTTTGAAAAAGAGGAATTACCATCCTTAAACCAGGTTGCATAATTCCAGCATATTTACCAAGAGTGAATTTTACTCCTCGTTCATATTGATTTATAACCTTTAATGAAGCTAAAATAACTACAACTACAATTCCAACTATTATTTCATATACCATACTTATTTTGAAGTTTACTTATATATAATACTTTAAGTTCACGAGTGGGTAGTAAAAGTTTCGAAACCTTTTTAAATCAACTGAAAAATCTTAATATATTCTAAAGTATAATACGGAGGAAAGAAATGTACAAGACAGTAACAAGAGATATAAGGACGTTCATCGACGATAATTTTTATAGAGGATATACTAGTCCTGTTAATGAATTAGTAACTGCTACAACACAAGGCATGGATATTAAATCATGTCAAATAACTGTCGATGGTGTACAATATAATGGTCAAAGTATTATAGACTTAGCTATGGCAAGACTGCATGGCAATACAAGAATAGAATTAGAAGCAAAAGTTGAAGAAAAGCAAATAGAAGATTTTAATGATTTAGTTTCAAAAATATTTAAAGTTGATGAACCTATAGAAATTCAAGGATTAACAATTCCTAAAAAAAAAGATACTCAAAAACTTGAAGTTAGAACTGATTTTTATCACATAGAAAGAAAGTACGATATTACTGATGAAATGGGATTACATGCAAGAAATAGTTCAGCGGTATGGGAAACAATAAAACAATACGTAGAAAAATGTTATGTATTAACAGGTGAAAATTCTAAACACGAAATTACAGGCATTATGAGTTTAATTCAACTTGCTGGTTTGAAAAAATTACAATTATTAATTAGATTAAAAGAACCATATAAAGGATTATCAGAAGTTCTTTCAAAACAAATAGAAAATGCTTTAGCAACAGATTTTAGTTAATATGTAATTTCCAATAATGATAAAATATTTTCTTTTTTCTTAATAATTGATTAAAAGTTCCCTTTTCAGAAATTTTACCATTTTCTAATACTACGATATAATCAGCATTTCTTATTGTTGATAATCTATGTGCAATTTTAATAACAGTTCTTCCCTTTAATACTTTTTTAAATGTATTTTCTATATCTTCTTCAGTTTGATTATCTAATGCACTTGTAGCTTCATCCAAAATAATTAATGAAGAATTTTTAACAATTGCTCTTGCTAATGCAATTCTTTGTCTTTGTCCACGTGAAAGTTCAACACCCCGCTCTCCAACAATAGTATTAAATTTATTCTTTAATGTTATAATATAATCATATATTTCAACTTCTTTAGCAATTTCATTTAATTCCTTATCTGTTATTACACGGTCAATACCATATAAAATATTGTCTCTAATACTTTTATTTAAAATAACTACATCTTGAGTCACAATACTAATTTGTTTTCTTAATGATTTAATATCGAAATCTCTTATTGAATTTCCATCAATCTTTATATTACCCTTATTATACTCAAAAATTCTCGGAATTAAAGAAATTAAAGAACTCTTTCCAGATCCACTTTCTCCAACAATTCCTATAGTAGTTCCCTTTTTAATCTTTAAATTAACACCTTTAATTATATTTTCATCATTATATTTTGAATAAACATTTTCAAATGAGATGTTATTTTTAATACCTTTAAATTGTTTTTTCCCAGTTGAAATTGTCATCCACTTACTTCTTTTAAAAAATGAATTAATTTTTTCTAATGGTGCCTTATATCTTATTATGCTCGTTAATTGAGTAATTAAATTTTGAATTACATATTCAAATCTTTTTAAAATCACAAAAAAAGTCATAAAACCTGCAATTGCACCCTTAATACCATCTAAAAAATATACATAACTTAATGCTGCTACAATCATTGCAATTCCAAAAATTAAAGGTTCTTGAATTTTAGATATTAGTTGAACTCTTGAACCTAATTTAAATGCTAATTTACGATTATTATTACTTATTGCTTCAAAGTCAGATTTTTCTTTTTTCTCCGTACTATAAGACTTAATTAATAAAACTGAAGACAAAATTTCAAAAGTTTTAGTGGCAAGTTTAGAATTTATTACTACTTGTTCTCTTGATAATTTGTCAATTACTTTTCTTAGCCAAATTACGGACAAATATAAAATTGGTATTAAAATAAAAATAAACAAACTCATTCTCCAAGATAAATAAATCAACAATACAATATAGGATAAAACAATCATTAAATTCATAACCAATCCCTGCATAAATCCAATCAATTCACTAAATGAAGAACTTAGTCCTATTGTATAATTTAGATCCCCAGTAGTGTTTTTTTCAAAAAATAATAAATCATATTTTAATAATTGCTCCAATGTTTTAGTTCTTAATTTGTGAGTTACATCAGTTCCAATTTTTAATGTTATTAAAGTAGATAAATAAGCAAACAGATTTTTTATTATTACAGCTAAAATAATTAATATTGCTGTAAAAATCACTAACATAGTAATATTATTAGATATTCCTAGTAAATCATATAAGGGTTTTAAAAAAGCAAAACTAGTTATGTCTGAGCTATGTTTTAAAGCGATTTCAAGTAATGGAACAATTAAACCCAAACTAAAAGCTTCCATTGCTGAAGATATTAAAGTTAAAAATATTGAAAGTGTTAAAAGTTTAATACTAACAACATCTTTACAATGTTTGTATACATTTAGAAAAACATTCCATAAACTATCCTTACCTTTAAATAAACTACTCCCCCTTTTTTTCATTAGTATTTTTATTCAATAACTAGAATATAAATGTTTCTATGCATATAATTGGGAACATTTATTAAATCAAGGGAATCTTTTATTTTTATGGCTTTTGCTGATGTACCAAAGATTGAAAAATTTAAGTTTTACATAGATGTTGCTTTCAAACGTGCTCAAAAAGTTGAAGTAAAAGATCCAAAAAAAAAACAATTAAGTAAACTTGATACAATAAGAGATACTTTAATTGTGTCTTTAGAAAGAATACTAAATAAATTTCCACAAATTGATGAATTAGATGATTTTTATAAAGAATTATTTAAAAATTCAGTAGATTATATCGGAATAAAAAAAGCACTAGGCAGTTTAATTTGGGCAATGAATAAAGTTAAATTCTTTCATAGACAATATTCATTTAAAATAAGAAGGGCCGAAGAAGGACGAATGAACCTTGTAAGAAGAGAATTTTATGGGAGAGTTAATTCTGTTTTAAAACAAATAAGAGATGAACTTGCTCTATTAGAAGAAGCTAGAAAAGAAATATTGAAATTTCCAGTAGTAAAAACAGGAATGAAAACATGTTGTTTAATTGGATTTCCTAATGTAGGAAAAACAACCTTATTGTTTAAATTAACTGGCTCTAAACCAGATATTCAACCTTATGCATTTACAACAAAAGGAGTTAATGTTTCTTATATGGAACGACTTCAATTATTAGACACTCCTGGAACATTAAATAGAACTGATAAAATGAACCGAATTGAGATGATTAGTTTTCTTGCTTCAAAATATTTAGCAGACTTTTTTGTATTTGTTTTTGACCCAACATATGATTATGTTGACCAGGAAAAACTCTATAAAAAAGTAAAGAAATTTGATAAAGAAGTATTGGTTTATTTAAGTAAAACTGATATGGTAGAAAATGTTGATGAATTTCAAAAATTCAAACCATTAACTCAAGAACAACTTAAAAAAGAATTAGAAAAAAAAATTAATACATCTGAAATTAAAGGAATTAAAAGAAATAAACTTTAAAGAATTAAATTCTTATTACATAATAAATAGAAATTAAACTTATTATAAAAAAATATTTAAATTTTAAGAAAAATATATAATAATTTATTGAGAATCTTCAGTTTTAACTTCTTCAGTAGCTTCGGCTGGTTTTTCTTCAGATTTTAAAGGTTCTTTAACTTCTGTTGGTTTTGCTTCAGTTTTAACTTCTTCAGTAACTTCAACTGGTTTTTCTTCAGCTTTTACAGGTTTTTTAACATCTGTTGGTTTTACTTCAGCTTCAACAGGCTTTTCAATTTTATTTAATTCTAAAGTATAACTTCCAGGAAGTTTTGTTTTAGCTCTTGATAATGCTTTTTTAACAATTTCTAATTGATCATGATTACAAAATACTTCCATTAAAATTTGTCCTTGTTTAATTTGAGCAGCAACACATGATGGTTTTCCAAAAGGACGTGCCATACCTGAACTCATCCTATCAGCTCCAGCACCTGATGCTAATGCGTGTTCTCTAATAATATGATGAGGATATATTCTTAAATGTAAATAATAAGTATCTTTTCCAAGAAATTTTTCTAAAATTCTGTTAGAAACAACTCTCATAGATTCTAAAGCTAAATCTCTAATTTGTAAAGCTTGTTTAGACTTAATATAATAGACATACTCATAATCACCTTTTCTGTCTCCCATATGCCATCTAACAATTCTCGGATTTTTAGTCATACGAATATAAGATTTTGCTCTATACTTTGATGTTCTAGTATAAGGTTTGTCTAATCTTCTGTACGATGAAAATCTTCTCGTTTTAGCCATAACATATTAAAATTAAAGGGCTATTTATAAAGTTTATTGTTAGATGAATTTTTAAGACTAAATTAATAAAACATTATTCATTCTAAAGCTATCGAAAGATTTAAATATAAATTAAAGTAGAAATTAAATTAATAATAAAAGAGGTGTGTATTATGAATAATAAAAAAGGTTCTTTAGAATTATCTGTTAATGCTATAGTTATATTAATAATTGCATTGGCGATTTTAGGACTAGTAATCGGATTTGCGGTTTCAAAATTTAGAGATTTAGCAGATGATTTTGAAGATGACGGACAAAAAACTCCAGAAGCAACTTCTCAGGACCCAATAACTTTACCTGGCGGAGCGAATAAAATTACTTTAGAAAAAGGTAAAGACAAAAGTTTTGAAATTAGTGTATATAATAGTGGAAATACAGCAATAGACCCAAAAGCTAACCTTGCGCTTACTTGTTCACCAAGTGATGTAGGATCAGATATTTTTGAAACTCCAACTACAAACATTGATGCAGGCCAAATTAAATCAGTTCCAATTTTAGCTAAAGTTGCTTCAGATGATTCTGTTGGACAATATTCATGCGAATTAAATATTGATGGAATTACTAGAACATTATTTATTGAGGTAAGATAAAAATGGCTAAGAAGAAAAACAAAAAAAGACAATTATCCAAGGAACAAGAATTTCAGATTTTCAAATTAGTTTTGGATAAATTCTTATGGGTAGGATTTGTTATAATGCTTTATGGCGTTTGGCAAACTGCAGTCTTTCAAAACTTTGCAACAGGAATATTATGGATGTTAGGAGGAATTACATTACTACTAATATTAGTAAGAATGATTGTCAAAGGTTATGAAATAGGCAAACATTAATTTTTTATTTTATTTTTTAATTCTTATTATAATTTTACATTATTTTTCCATGATTTTTTTTTAAAATAAAATTAAACAATTTGCTTCATTTTATTTAATTTTGAACTTAAATATTTTTAGAAACATTTAAATATGATTTAATTAAAGAATGAAACATCATACTTAAAAGAGGTGTAGATACAATGAAAAAAAAAGGATCATTAGAGCTTTCTGTTAACGCTATTGTTATATTAATTATTGCATTAGCAATTTTAGGATTAGTTATAGGTTTTGCAGTAACTAGATTTAGAGGATTAAGTGAAGGATTTGTCGCAACACAAGACACTCCTATGGCATCATCATCAACTCCAATCACATTACCTGGCGGAGGCAATAGTTTAACTTTGGAAAAAGGTAAAAGGGGTTCAATGGAAATTAGTGTTTATAATTCAGGCACACAAAGTGTTGATGCAGATGTTTTAACATTAGCATGTGCACCTGCATTAGCTGCAAATACAAAATTTGAAGCACCACCAATCACAATTTCAGCTGGCAAAATTAAATCAATCCCATTATCAATAACTGTTGATGGAGCTGAACCAGTTGGTAAAAAATCTTGTGAATTAACTATTGGTGACGAAAATGAACTAGTAAATAATGCAACAGTATCAAGAAGTTTATTTATTGAAGTTAGATAAATTTATTTTTTTATTTATTAATAATTCTTTTATATTTTTCTTTTCAAAACATTTATATAACATTTACTCCAAATATTCTTTATCACAATAAAGAGGTGTATTATGAATAAAAAAGGATCATTAGAGCTTTCAGTTAATGCTATCGTTATATTAATTATTGCCCTGGCAGTAATGGGATTAGTTATTGGATTTGCAGTAACTAGATTTAGAAGTTTATCAAATGAAATTCAAATTTCCGAAGAAACTCCAGAACCAAATTCTCAACAACCAATTACATTACCCGGAGGAAGATCTGAATTATCTCTTTCTAAAAAAGATGTTGCAGTAATGGAAATTAAAGTTTACAATCCAGGTACAGAAAGTCTTTGTGCTAGTGGAAAGATATGTACAGCATTAAAATGTAAAGATGTTTTTGTTGAAAATAATGGAGATTGTACTACAGCTGGATGTACAGACATAATTGAAATTACTGGAAATGACGACATTACAGCATTTTTTAATGATGGAAAGGGACTAAATCATTGTAGTGGTAGTTTATCATCAGTTACAAGATGTGAAGACCTTAAGGTTCCAGATGATTATTATGATTTTTCAGATATAGATTGGGAGGATTTTGATGAAAATTATAAAAAAGAATATTGCAATCATTATCAAGGATGTGAATGGGTTAGTGGAGATAATTGTAAAGAAAAAGATAATCTTGAAGTATTAAGTTGTTCCCCATCGGGATTGATTTATGAATGGCAAGTTGCTCCAGGATCAATTATTGCCGCAGGTCAAACAAAAAGTATCCCAGTTAGATTGTTTATTGATCCATCAACACAAGTTGGAAAATATGCATGCAATTTAAAACTTAATGAGGATATTTCAAGAACTGTTTTTTTAAAGATTCAATAATTTTTTATTTTATTTATATTCTATAGGATAACAATGTTTTTATAGTTCTTTTCAAAAGAATATTTTGTAGATAGTGATGAATAGACTAAGAAAACTTACCGGAATTATAGCATTAAGTACTTCTCTTTTACCATATAATAATATAAATGCCTCAGAACTTAAAATTGATGATGATCAAAAATCAGATGAAATTTCTAATAATGATAAAGTTGTTCAAAATGGCAATACAACACGTAATATGTGGTATAAAATCAGTAATAAATTAATGATTAACATACCTCCATTAAAATTTAATCAGCTCGGATTAATGGTTAGAGGAGACTTGGCAACATTTCCTGAAAATTATACTTTTCAAATACTTGACGAGAGTGTAAAAGCTCAGCAGAGATTAGATCTTAATCCACATAGAATGCAATACTTTCAATGGAGAAATAAAGAAAGCGATTGGACAATTTTAGAAGATAAATTTTATCAACAAGATGCAGAAACGGATGAATTTGAAGATTTTTCTAAAGAATTAGGTAAAGATGCATTTTATGAAGCAATTGATAATTTAGAACTAGGCGATTATTTTCAAAAATTTAAAGGTCTTGTAAAATTTGATTTAGTTTTAAGAGGAACAAAAAGAACAAAAAAAGAAATTGAATTACCAACACTCGCTAAAAAAGAAAGAAAACAAGAACTTAAAGATCAAGAAGCAATTGTTTTTAGAATTGATGATAGCATTTTAGGAAAAGAATACGAATTAAGATTTAGGGCAAAAGTAAACTCATATGATTCTGTTACTTACGGTGTAAGATTAGAAAACTTCAAAGTATTTCTTCCAAGATTTGATGAATTAAAATTAGAACATAATGTTAAAAATCGAGAAAGTAATTTTGAAGCTTCACTAGAAAAAGTTTTAAGTGATAAATGGTGGGTAGAATTGAATTCAAAAATGGATACTTCACAAAAAGGAAAATATTCCCATGGCATTTCATTTACAAGAGAAATGGAAAGTGATCATCTTTTAACTATAAAAGCAACTCGTACTAAAGAAGAAAATGACGATAAATTTGATAAAACGTACGATATAAGAGTTGAGTACAGATGTTACTTTTAACAACATTTAAATATTAGTTTTCTAAAAAATATTTTATGAATGATAAAGGAATCAGCATCGCTATTAATCAAGTTGTAATTTTAATTATTGCAATTATTATTTTCGGATTGGGAATAAGTTTAATGTTCAAAATTTTTAGCGTATCAGAATATCAATTAACAGGTCCTGATGAAAGAATTAGATTAGAAATTGATAGAGCATTATCTTCAGGAAGCATTGTAGAAATTCCTTCAAGTACTAAAACTGTAAGTGCTAAAAACTTAGCACAATTTTATTTAGGAATTAAAAACGATCCAAATATTGTTAATACGAATAAATTTCATGTTATGATTGGATTTAATAAAGCCATTTCAAGTACCGGCCGTTCAATTTGTGACGATAAATGTACAAAGCAAATGATAACCCAATCACTATTAATTCCAGATTTTAAAACTTCTTTAACACATAGTGTTTCATATTCAACATTAACAATTCAAGAAAATGAAGTGAAAACAGTAGGTTTTGGTGTAATTCCAAATGAAAATGACAACTATGGCGGAAGAGGCCAATATTTCTATAATGTTTGCGTTTGTAATGGAACAAAGTGCGTAGATGCTGCAAGTAATGATATACAAGAATGTAATGCAAATAAATTTTCAGATATTGTCAACCAATATGGTTATGTAACTTTCTCAGTTATTGTTAAATGACTTTAGAACTTTTAATGGATTAGAAGCTTTAACAACAGCAGATGCAATCAGTACACCTTTTGCTCCTAATTTTTTACCCACATCACAATCATTTTTAGTTTTAACTCCAGCACCAATTAATAATGGAATTTTACCTGCATTTTTAACGCTATTTTCAATTAATTTTGGTTTAGAGGCAACAGAATCTGTTTTACTTCCAATCAATTCAGAAGGCTCAACACCAATAAAATCAGGATTGAATTTTTTAACTTCCAATACTTTTTTAGCATTGGAAACAAGAATCATTGTTTTTAATTTTAATTCTTTACATCTATTAACTATAGATTTAATATCTTTAACTTTATGTTCAGAATGATTTATTAGCACACCCTTAGCACCATTATCTTTAACATTTTCAGGCAATATCCAGCCAGTATGACTACCATAATTAATTGGATCAACATGCTGAGCCCAAACTGGAATTTTTGTTAATTTTGAAAGGTGCAAATCTGCTGGTTGCAAACAAGCTACAACCGGAAGTCCACTTTTTTCTAATATTTTTAACAGCTTTAAAGCATTTTTACCAGAACTTTCTTTATAAGTCTTAAAATTAATAATAAACTTCATTTAAGCCTCATTTCAATCTCATTTTGCAATACTTCGATTGGAACTTTATCAACCAATCTTTCGATTTCTATACCATCTTTAAATATCATAAAAGTAGGAATAGAAACAATAACTAGTGAAGAACATAATTCTTTTTTTTGATCAACGTCAATTCTTCCAAACTTTACTTTAGGAAAAGTTTTTTCTAATTTTTCTAAAACAGGCTTCATTTCTTTGCAAGGTTTACACCAATCTGCAAAAAATTCTACAACTAACATGCCTTTTTTTACTTTTTGTTTAAATTTACTTTCTGTTAGTATTTCTACCATCTTTAATTAAATATTTTTTTGTTTCACCTAAATCAGTAAACATATCAGCCTCATTTTTAATTTTTGATGACGCAGTTTTTGAAAAAGCCATTACTTCAGCTCTACATCCACGTGCTTTAACATATTCTAATAATTCTTTGAAATCACCATCTCCAGAAACTAAAACTATTGTATCAACTTTTTCAGACATTCTTAAAACGTCCATTGCAATACCAACATCCCAGTCACCCTTTTTAGCTCCACCATAGAATATTTGTAAATCTTTTAATTTAACTTCATAACCAATTCTGGATAATGCATTGAAAAAATCTTCTTCCTTTCCTACATCTGCTGAAATCGCATATGCAAAAGCTCTTATTAATTCTCTTCCAGCAATTCCATCTTTTAGAATTTTGCCAAAATCAACTTTTGATTTATATAACTGTTTAGCAGAATAATACATATTTTGAACGTCTACGAATAATGCAACTCTTTGATTTTTATGTTGTGCCATAAAAAGAATTATAGGCGTTCTAGTATATAAATGTTACTTTGCAAATTAATTTACCAACCTT
>CAZLQZ010000013.1:0-19221 GCA_964561995.1 uncultured Methanosarcinales archaeon
TCACCCCTTCAATAAAAATCTGATTAATTAGTTTAAATACTTTTCGAATTATAGGCCTAATGTTTCTAATACTTTTTCATAATTAAATGTTTCAATATCGTCATAATTTTGTCCCGTTCCTAAAAACAAAATTGGTTTTTTGGTTACATAACTTATCGATATTGCTGCTCCGCCTTTTTCATCAATGTCTGCTTTTGAAAGAATAACTCCATCAATTCCTACAGTTTCGTCAAATTTTTCAGCTTGTTCTACACAATCATTTCCAGTTATGCTTTCGCCAACAAATATTTTTAAATTTGGTTGTGCAATTCTAATTATTTTTTTCATTTCATCTAATAAGTTAATATTTGAATGCATTCTTCCTGCAGTATCTATTAAAACCACGTCAATCTTTTTTGCTTTTGCATGTTTGATTGCATCATATGCCACTGCCGCTGGATCAGAACCATAATCATGTTTAATTAATTTAACGTTTAGTTTATCTGCATGTTCTTGTAATTGATCTATTGCTGCTGCTCTAAATGTATCTGCTGCTGCAAGAACAATAGTTTTGTTTTTTTTAAGTAACATATTAGCAAATTTTGCAATAGTTGTTGTTTTTCCTGAACCATTAATTCCTAAAAAACAAATAACAAATGGTTTTTCATTCATTAAACTGTCCAAGTCTATTTTTTCAACATCTAAAACTTCTTTTATACTTTGTTTTAAAGAATCTTGAATTGTGTCAACTATTTTTCCTCTTTTTAATTGTTTTTCAACTAATTTTTCTTTCAGATCTGATTTAATTTTATCAATAACTTTCATTGAAACATTATTTTCTAATAACATAATTTCTAATTCCCAAAATAATTCTTCAAATTTTTCTTCACTGATTTTTTTAGATGTTAGTTTTTCAAAGAAAGATGGTTTTTTAACTTTTTCTTCTTTTATTATGGGTTCTTCTTTGGGAATTATTTTTTTAATTTCTGTTTTAATTTCTTTATTTTCAACAATTTTTTCTTTAAATTCTTCTTGAGGTTTTGTATCTTCTATAGTTTTTTCATCTTTTTGTTTAATTTCAGGTTCTTCTTGTATTGTTGGAATTTCTTGTTTGATTTTTTCTTCTTTTAATAAATCTTCAACAATTACTCTTGGAACATCAATTGGTTTTTCTAATGTTTCTTTAACATCTTCAAGAATTTCTTTGCTATTTTCTAGGGCATCGCTTTCTTCAATTTCCTTTTCGATTTCTTCAAAATCTTCTACTTCGGATTTAACACTTTTTGAGAATTTATCTACTGTATTTTTTAGTTTTTCTTTAAAAAATTTAAACATTTTTCATTAACTCTTCTAATTCTTTTTCTAATCTTGAAACATTTTGTGCATATTCTTGAATTTGATTAGTGAATTGTTCATTAATATTTTCGATTTCTTCAAATTGATCTTCAACTAATTTTATTGCATCATCAACATTTTTTTTAACTATTACTCCCGATCCAACATTAACTAATAATTCTTTAACCTCTTTAATTTTAGAAGTTACAAAGATTCCTTGTGAAACTGGGGTTAATAATTCTTTTTCTTCTTTTAGATTTTTTAATTCTTTTATTGAAGAAATGGTACTTGATAATTCAGCCCTTTGTTGTTGTAATGTTTCTACTTGTTGCTGAAGCTGTTGAATTTGTTGTTGCGCTGTTTGCACTTCCATATATTTTTTTTGAACTTCTTCATTCATTTTTTAAACTCCCAATTATTTAAGTTTTGCAATTAATTCTTCTAAAAAGTCTTCATTTAATTCTTCACTTTTTATAAATTTTGGACTCATATTGTCAGTAATTGTACTTTTTTCTTTTTTGAATAATTCTAATTCTTTTTTAACTAAAAACTTTAGTAATTCTTTTTCTTCTTTACTTAAATTTGTTTCTCCCATTTTTACCTCCAACTGGTTTGATTTTAAAAAACTACCTCTTTTTATCCATCATTTTAATGAATATTGGTGAGAAGTGTTGATGTTGTTCTAAATTAACTTTTCTTTGATTTTCTAAATGTAATAGCGGTACAAAAGTCATGATTTTGTCTTCTTTGCTTTGTGAAGGAATTAAGTCATAAAAAGAAAGTGTTTTATTTTTGTTATTTACTAAATGTGTTTTTACATTTGTATAAACTTCTCTTATGATTTCGGTAATATCTCTTGTTTTTACTGGAGCTTTAATATCTACATCTGGTAATTCTTTTAACACTCTTCTTTTTTTAACATTTAGGGCTTTTTCTAAAGCATCTACTAAATCAAAAATTGTGACTTTTCTTTCTCTTGGTTGTGGAGTTCTTGGAATTAGTGATGGTTTGTTGTCTTTTAGACCATCTAGTCTCATTAATTGGTCATCTAAATCTCCTGAATCAAAAAAATCTCCCAATGTTTCATCGTCTTCAACAGGTTTAAACATATTATCAAAATTTATCATGTCCGTACTCATTAATCTGTTAGATTTGATTTTAAGTAGCATTGCTGCTGCAAGAAGAACTTTTCCAGAGATTCTAAAATCTAATTCTTTTAATTTTTTTAACATTACAAGATATTTCGAAGATAAAAGAGAAACATCTACATCCCATGGGTCGATTTCTTCACTTTTTACAAGGTCGTAAATAATAGACTGCCAAGTAACTTCATCTTCATTAAATAATATATTGAAGATTTTTTCATTACTTTTCATGTCATGTTTTTAACTTAACTTGTTTATAAACTTATTGGAACTACATTTCCCAGTTTTTTTTCATGCTATCTTCTATTTTTCTAAAGTATTCTTCTGATGCACTACAAGTCGCAAATTTTCCTTTTCGATCTCTACATCTTGATACCTTAAAATCTAAGTATGCTGATTTCATTTTCTTCACCTCCAAAAAGAATTATACTTTTGAACTATATCTAATATGGCTTTAAGGTTTAAAGAATTGTTTTAAATGAATAAAATAAATGAAGTAAAATAACAATCTTTAAATAAAAAATCTTGATTCAATCTAATATTGGGCCCATAGCTTAGTTTGGTGGAGCGCCAGTCTTATATGGCTACGTTTTATCAATTAGCTCTAAGAGAGCTGGAAGTCCGGAGTTCAAACCACAAGTTTTATAATTGAAACTTGAGTGAAAGTCTCCGTGGGCCCATTTTTGCGGTAGTAGTATAGTGGTTAGTATTCGACGTTGCCAACGTTGTGACCAGGGTTCAAATCCCTGCTACCGCATTTTTTCTTCTTAAAAATCCACTCAAACAATAACCTTTAAATATGGATTATAAATTCTTAAAAGTAACGGGCCTATGGTCTAGTGGCTATGACACCGCCCTTACAGTCAAAATATTTTGATCAGAAAGGCGTTGATCCCCGGTTCGAGATTGTTCGAAATGTTTCATTTTGAATACGAAATTCCGGGTAGGCCCATTTCATTAACAACAATCAGGTTTTAATTATTGCCCCCGTGGTGTAGCCCGGTCAATCATTCCGGATTTTCGATCCGAAGACTCGAGTTCAAATCTCGGCGGGGGCGCCATTTTTATTAATTATTTTTTAGAATTTTTATGATTATTTTATTTGTTTATTGTATTATTTTAACATTAAGAAAAATATCTTGGTAGGTTATTGACTATTTTTGTAGTTGCATAACCAACACCAAAGGCTTTTGCAGGCAAAATAATTCTAATAGTGGCATTAACTGTAAGCTCTTCTAATGACCTTTAAGTTGCTTTGATTGGTTCTCTTCTAAATCTATTATGATCCAAATTTTCCATTATTTGATTAAATGGACTTGTTAAAATTGGTATTCCACTAGGTGCGATAGGTATTAAAGTAATGTATATTTAACGTATGTTGGCATTTTATTTCCCATAACACATCCTGTATTCATAAGAAGTGCTAAAACAGTACTTGCAAAATAAAGTGTGCTTGCAAATTCTCTATTATCTTCAAAAGTTCCATTAATATTTGCTTTATTCATAATTGTAAATTATGTTTAATGATTTCTAAAAATTATTGTTTAATTTATTATGTTTGTTCTCAATTCATCAGAAACATTTTTAAATGGACGTCGAATTCTGTACCATAGATGAAAAGAAGTTCCCGAAGATGGAAAAAGAAAGGTCAAATGCGTTGGAAGTGGCAACGTAAAAGAATGAAGAAAGAACGTAAGAAAAGACAGATGAGATAATTCTTTATTTTATACTTTATTATTTTTTAATCATTTTAATTCAAATGTAGTTAATTTTCCATTATCTTCTTCCATAATTGCTTCATTAATTTCAATTTGAGAATGTAATTTATTTTTTATTAACCATAAATCTGAATGTATTACTTTTTCTAATTTATCTAAAGAAAACCATTTTAATTTTCCATGTTCTGATTCTTTTAATTCTGAATTAATTGCTTTAACTTTTGTAAAAAACAAAATAAAACTATGTTTAATAATTTCTTCTCCTTTAACTTTTTCATGTAAGATTGCATTGTTAGATTCAAAGTTACATTTTAATCCTGTTTTTTCTAATACTAATCTTTTACTTGTTTCTTTTAATCCTTCTTCCATTAACATTTTTCCGCCGATTAGAGACCAATAATTTTTGTAAGGTCTCTTTTTCCTTTTTATTAATAATATTTGATTACCTTTAACTATTGCCACTAAAACAACGGGTAATGGACTCATTTCTTCTCCAATTATGTGTGGAATTATTGGAAGAAACTTTTCTGCTTCTTTTGTTAAATAATAATGCATTCCTTTTTTTTCTAAAAGTCTTTCTTTTTGCATTTTTTCAATATGATAACAAACCATGTTAGAACGTATTTTTAGTGCTTTTTCTATCTCATTAAATTTCAATTTTTCATGTTCTAAAAATAACTTGAAAATTTCTTCTCTTTCTTTTTTAACTAAACTTCCCGAATACTTCATTTACTCGAATTAAGTTGAGGGATTATTTAAAAATATTGGATATGCTTTTAATTTTAAATGAAAGAACTAAAACAAAAAGCTCATTATATTGCTGTAACTGGCATAGTAAGGAAAGGTGGTAAATATTTGATTTGTAAAAGAAGTCCAAATGAAAAGGCTTTTCCAAATAAATGGTGTGTTCCGGGAGGGAAGTTAGAAGTTAATGATTTTTTACAAACTCCTAAGGATACTACTTCTCATTGGTTTGATGTTTTTGAAAGAACTTTAAGAAAAGAAGTTAAAGAAGAAACTAATCTTGAAGTAAAAAACATCGGTTATGTTTCAAATTTAGCTTTTATTCGAGGTAATGGTTTTTCTACTGTTATAGTAAGTATGTTTGCCGATCATGCTAATGGCGAGGTTAAATTGGCCAAAGAAGAATTAACAGAACATGCTTGGGTAACTTTACAAGAAGCTAAGAATTATGATTTAATTGAGAATATTTATGAGCAGATAGAAAAGGTAGATTTACTTAATTAATGTTGATGTAGTACAAATTTGTTTAATAGAAAATAAAATGTGCGGGGAACAGGATTTGAACCCGCGTAGGCACTAAGCCAACAGATGACTTATTATGAGCATCACAGTACTCCGTATTTTGAGTCTGCCCCGTTTGACCGCTCCGGCATCCCCGCATAAAATTGAAGAAATCTAATTCATATAAAAAACTTATTATTATTACTTAAGTGAACTTAATTCTTTTTCAACAGCTGACAATTCTTTTTCCAATGCCTCTATTTCTTTTGGTGTTGTTTTCACTTTTGTTTTTTTCTCTATTTTTGTTTTTGAAACTGAAGGTAAGCTTTTTTTTAAATCTTTAATTGAGATTCTTAAGTTATCAACTTCTTCAGAAATAATACTTTGAAGTTTTGTTCTTTTTTCTTTTAAGTCTTTAATTTCTTCATAAAGTTGTAAATTGTGTAATACTTCTTTTGAAGTCTCTAGAAGTGTTCTTCTTGCAATTATTGGTTCTTTAAAACCCACATAATATGATTCTTCTTTATTCATTTTTTAATTTTCAGGTTCAAATAAAATTTGATCTATGTTATTAATTTTTGAATCAATTTGTTCAATGTTTTTTCTCCATTCGACAATTTTATTATCTTCTTCTTTTTTAAGTTGTTCAACTTGTGAAAAAACATTTTTAATTCCCGCAACTTTTTCTTTAATTAGATTGACAACATCCAAAACATCTTCGTAATTTTCTATTTTTATAAATACAGGCATTTTTTCCATTTTTATTCTCCGAATAATACTCCATCAACATAAAGTAATTTTCTTTCAATATCTTCTAATGAAACTCTAATTTCTTCAAATTGATTTTCTTGTTTTTTTTCAATTTCCGAAATGTTATCAACTGTTGATTTTTGTTCCTTTAATGAAATGTCTGTGTCGGATATTTCCGCAAGCATTTCTTGAAATCTTGATTTTTGTATGAAAAAAGGTTGTTCTTTTTTATGATATGTTTCTAAAGTATCTTTTTTAATAGGTAATTGTTCTTCTTTTTCAATTGGTTCTTGTTCAACAACATTGGGATCTTCTTGAATTTGTGGTGGTATATCAATTCTTGGATCTTCAATTTCTTCAGAAAAAGGAGGCAATTTAATAGGTTCCGGCATAGACATTTGTTCTGGCTTTGGCGGTTCTGGAAGTACCTCTTTTTTTCTTTTAAACCAATTCATATATTAATCAGCCTTTTAGTCCTTATTAAAGTTTTAGTAGTATTCAAAAGTAGTTAAAACTTCATACAAACTTTTTTAAATAGGATTACTTTTTTACAAACCATGACTGAAATAAAAGCAAAAGTAATTTTGGAAGTGGCAGGTTTTCCAAAAGAACATGTAGAAAAAACTCTTAAAAAAGTAGTTGAAGAAGTAGATAAAAAAGAAAATTATGTTTTAGGAGAAAAAGAATTTTTACCCATTGAAGAAAAAAATGAAATGTTTAGTGCTATTGCAGAAATAGATGTTTCTTTTAATGAAATTGTTTTTTTATATGAATTTTGTTTTGATTTTATGCCTGCTTCAGTAGACATTTTAGAACCAGAAGAACTCACAATCAATGCTAGGGATTTTAATTCTTCATTAAATGATATGTTAGCAACTTTGCATCAGCACGATCAATTTTTAAAAAATAGTAATGCTAAATTAAAAGTTCTTAATGCAAATTTAGGTACAGTTCTTGTTAATTTCATTTCATACTTAACGCAAGAAGGTGCTGAAATTGAAGAAATTTCAAAGAAAACAGGAATAGAATTAGAAAAATTAAAAAACCTATTGGATAATTTAGAAAAACAAGGTGCTTTAGAAAAGAGGGATGAAAAGTATTACAAAAAATGAATAATGACTTGTTGAAATTAGAAGCAGTGCTTTTTGCTTACGGCAAATTGGTTCCTGAAAATGAAATAAAATCCTTGCTTAATAAAAAGAATATTCAACCTTTATTGAATTCACTAAAAGAAAAGTATGCTAATGAAGAAACTTCTTTAAATTTAATTCAACAAGATAACAAATGGAAATTAACTGTAAAGGATTCCTATTTAGATTTAGTAAAAGGAATTGTAACTAAAACTGAATTAGATAGGCCAACTATGGAAACTTTGGCAGTAATAGCTTTTAAATATCCTGTTTTACAGTCTGAGGTTATTAGTGTAAGAAATGCAGCAGCATATGACCATATTAAGAATTTAGTTGAATCTGGATATGTAATTAAAGAAAAATTTGGAAGAAGTTATAAGTTAAAATTAACACAAAAATTCTTTGATTATTTTGATTTACCTGAAGATAAATTAAAAGAATTATTTTCTGATTTTAAAGAAATCGAAAAGGAAATTGTTGAACAAGAAGGTAAAGCTTTAGAAGTTAAAAAGAAAGTTGAAGAACAAAAAGATATAATGAAAAAGAAAGATGAAAATCAGCAATTGGATACAATTACTAAAAAAGATGTTGAAGAAGTTGTATTGTCTGTTAATCCAGAACCTCATCCAAATCCTGAGCCTGATCCTTCACCTGAACCACCTTTGCCTGAACCCAATCCTATTCCTGAAACAGAATAAAATGTTAAAATTAAGATGTCCAAAATGTGGTAATTATCAGAATTATCAGAATCAAAAAGAAATTCTTAAAAAAAGAAAAACTTGTGTTTTTTGTGGTAAAAGTTTTGATGTAATTAAACATATTGTAAAAAAAATATAATGAGTTAAATTTTTAAACAACAATCAAAATTCCATGAAAAATGAAAGAGACTTCACAAGACATTAAAAAGAAAATAAATAAAAGTTTATCTTATTCTATTAAGGATGGTTCTTGGTGGGCGGTCATGGCTGGTTTTGGTCAAAGTTACTTGTCTGCCTTTGCGGTTTTTTTAAATTCAACACCTTTTCAATTAAGTATGTTGGCGTCTATTCCTTTGGTACTATCGTCATTTCTTCAGTTGTTTGCTTTTAAATTAACTAATATTTTTTCATCAAGAAAGAAATTAGTTTTGTATTCTGCATTTTTACAGGCTCTTGTTTGGTTATTAATTATTGGTGTTTCTTGTTTTACAAAGAATGTGTGGGTATTAATTATTTTGTCTTCTCTTTATTTTATTTTTGGAGCAATTGGTGGACCTGCATGGAATAGTTGGATGGGTGATTTAGTTCCTGAAGAGATGAGGGGTAGATATTTTGGAATGAGAAATAGAACTGTTGGATTTTTTTCTTTTTTGATGGTATCTATTGCCGGAATACTTTTAGATAAATTGTCTCAATTTGATACTCATTTTGCTTTTTTAACTTTATTTTTTATTGCTTTTGTAGGTAGAATGGTAAGCTTTTATTACCTTTCAAAAAAGTATGAACCTATAGTAGAAATAAGAAATGTTAAACCTTATGGTTTTATTAAATATTTAAAAAATATAAGAAATAATAATTTTGGAATGTTTTCATTATATAATTCTTTATTGTATTTTTCTGTTTTTATGGTTGGTCCATTATTTGTTATTTATTTTTTGACTTATTTGAATTTTACTTATTTACAATATTCAGTTTTTATTGCAGTGTCAGCCATTTCTAGTTTTATTACTGTTTCATATTGGGGAAAACATGCAGACCATTATGGTAATAAGGCAATTTTATGGGTAACTAGTAACTTATTGTTTTTGTTACCTTTGCTTTGGTTCTTTGTTAATTTAATACCTAAACCATTTCAGTTCTTTATGGGAATTGGAATAAATCTTTTGAGTGGGATGGCTTGGGCTGGTTTTAATATAAGTTCTGGTAATTTTTTTTATGATAATGTTGAACCCGAATTAAGAATAAGATTTATTTCTTATCATAATGTTTTAAGGGGTATTGCTATATTTGCTGGAAGTTTAATTGCTGGTTGGCTTGGAAGTTTAAATTTTTCATACGGTATTATTTCAAATGGTTTGTTATTAGCAATGTTGTTATCAGCACTATGCAGATTTATTGTAACTATGATATTTCTTAATTTTATAAGTGAAGTAAAAATGGTACATAAGCGTCCAAGGTTTTTACATTTTATTACCGTGATGCCTGTTGAAGGGCTAATGTTTGATTCGATAGTTGGAATGAATAGAACATTGAAAACTTTTAGAAATAAGTTGAAAAATCTTGAAAAAAGATTAAATTTTTTAGAAAAGAGTTTTAAAAAAAAAGGGGGAGCCCTTAAGTAACTTTGTCGTCTATACTTTTAATACATTTAAACAACCAAAATGTTTATAAATGGGTAACATTTCTAAATTAGTGAGGATTAAATTGGAAGAAAATAAAGAGCAAGAATCTACTGAAAATCAAGAAGAAAATCTTCAAGTCTCTAATGAAAAAATTACAAAAAAAGTAATCGAAGATGAGATGAAAGAATCTTATTTAGCTTATTCTATGAGTGTTATTGTTGGTAGAGCATTACCAGATGTAAGAGATGGTTTAAAACCAGTACATCGAAGAATTATGTTTGCTATGAATGACATGGGACTGGTTCATAATAAACCTTATAAGAAATCCGCAAGAATTGTTGGAGAAGTATTAGGTAAGTATCATCCTCATGGCGATAGTGCAGTTTATGATTCTATGGTAAGAATGGCTCAAGATTTTTCATTAAGATATCCTTTAGTTCAAGGACAAGGAAATTTTGGAAGTGTTGATGGTGACGGTGCTGCTGCAATGAGATATACTGAAGCTCGTTTATCAAAAATTGCAGAAGATGTTTTAAAAGACATTGATAAACAAACTGTTGATTTTGTTCCTAATTTTGATGGAAGTTTAAAAGAACCTTCTTTTTTACCTTGTAAAATTCCTAACTTATTAGTTAATGGAAGTTCAGGAATTGCTGTTGGAATGGCAACTAATATTCCTCCACATAATTTAACTGAAGTTTGTAATGCTGCGATTAAATTAATTGATGAACCAGATTGTGAGTTTCAAGAATTATTAGAACTTGTAAAAGGTCCAGATTTTCCTACTGGTGGTACCATTCTTGGTAAAACTGGAATAAGAAATGCTTTTGGTAAGGGAAGAGGGAAAATTAAAATTAGAGCAAAAACGGTTATGGAAGAAGTTAAAGGAAGACGAAAAATAATTGTAAATGAAATTCCTTATATGGTTAATAAATCATTATTATTAGAACAAATTGCAGGGATGGTTCGAGATAAAAGAATTGAAGGAATCTCAGATTTAAGAGATGAATCAGATAGGGATGGAATGCGAATAGTTATTGAACTAAAACAAGCAGCAAATGAACAAGTAACTCTTAATCAATTATTTAAGCATACGAGAATGCAAGATACTTTTGGAGTAATAATGCTTTCTTTAGTTAACAACGAACCTAAGGTGTTATCTTTAAGAGCAATGTTAATCTATTTTATTGAACATAGAAAAAAAGTAGTAATAAGAAGAACCCAATATGAACTAAATGTTGCTAAAGCTAGAGAACATATTTTAGCAGGTCTTGTAATTGCTTTAGATGATATAGACCATGTAATTCAAAAAATCAAAGTTTCTAAAACTGTTAGTGAAGCTTCAGAAATGTTACAAAATGATTATTCACTTTCTGAAAAACAAGCAAAAGCGATTTTAGAAATGAAGTTACAAAAATTAAGTTCATTAGAACAACAGAAAATAAGAAATGAAATTGAAGAATTGAGAAAAATAATTGCAGGTTTAGAAGAAATCTTAGCTGATGAAAATAGAATTTTAAATATTGTTAAAACTGAATTAGAAGAAGTTAAAGAAGCTTATGGCGATGAAAGAAAAACTCAAATTGAAGAATTTGATGATGAAGAAGTTGAAGATGAAGACTTAATTAAAGAAGAAAAGATGGTTGTAACTTTAACTAATCAAGGATATATTAAACGACTTCCTGTAGATACTTATAAAAGTCAAGGAAGAGGTGGAAAAGGTGTTAAAGCAGCAACAACAAAAGAAGAAGATTTTGTTGAAGAATTATTTGTTGCATCAACTCATGCTTTCTTATTAATTTTTACAGATAAAGGAAAAGTATACTGGAAAAAAGTTTACAAAATACCTGAAGCAGGAAGAACTGCAAAGGGAATTCCTATTGTTAATTTAATTGAAAAAGAACAAGATGAAAAAGTTACTGCCGTAATTCCTGTTAGAGAATTTAAAGAAGGCAAATGTTTATTTTTTGCAACTAGGAATGGGACTGTAAAAAGAACACAATTAGAATTTTTTTCTAAACCTAGGAAAGGTGGAATAATTGCTTTAGGTTTAGATGAAGGTGACAAGTTAGTTAATGTTGCAATGACAAATTCCGATGAACAAATTATGTTAGCAACCAAAAAAGGTCGAGCTGTTAAGTTTAAAGAATCCGATATAAGATTAATGGGTAGAACTGCTAAAGGTGTTCGAGGTATTAGAGTTAAAGAAAATGATGAACTTGTTGGTATGATAATTGCTAAAGATGAAAATACTTTACTTACTGTTACAAATAAAGGTTATGGAAAAAGAACTCTTATCTCCGATTATAGATTAATTAATCGTGGTGGTTCTGGAGTTATTAATATAAAATGTACTGATAAAAATGGGACAGTTGTAGCTGTAAAACATATTAATGATGATAGCGACTTATTATTAATTTCAAGAAATGGTGTTGCAATCAGAATGAGTGCTTCTGTAGTTTCTGTAATTGGAAGAAATACTCAAGGAGTTAGGGTTATGAAACTTAAAGAAGGTGATGAATTAGTTGCTATTGCTAAATGTGCAAAAGAAGAAGTAGATGATTCTGCCTTAGACCCAAATGATGATGGTTCTGATAATGATAATTCATCTGAATCCGACAATGCAATTTCAAATAATAATTCTTTAGAAGAACCAAATCAATCTTCATCAGAAGAAGTAACGAATAAACAAGATGTACCAGAAGTTGAAGAACAATTTGAAGAATCTCAATTTGAATCTACTTCTGAACAAAAAAATGAAGAAGAACAACAAACAGAAGTTGTAGATGAGCAGGTAAAAAAACCTATTGAAGAGCAAAATGATGAAGTTGTAAAAGAATCAAACGTTATGGAATCTGAATCTAATTTAGAAATTTCAAATGAAGAAGTTGTTGAAAAACCAGTTGATAAAGAATATAATTCTGAAAATCAAAGTGATACAACAGAAACTGAACAATCATCACAAGAAGAGTCTATTGAAGATAATCAAGTCTCAAAAGAAGTTGAACAAGCTCAGCAATCTGATGACGAACAACAAGAGGATCCAACTGTTTCAAATGAAGAAGTTGATGAAGTATCTGATGTTTCTAAACAAATATAATTTGATAAAATAATATATTTATAAAAAAAGATTTAGTAATTAAGACATTTTTTTAATATAATTTTGAATTTTTTCTTTGATTTCTTGTTTTAATTCTTCATCTAAGTTCAATTGATCAACTTCTTCATTCCAATTAACTTTTGGCATTTTTGTTAAAGTTCCAGAAAAGACTTTTCCTGCTTTTTTCACTTCTAATTCAATTTCTTTTAATTCCTTAGATCCAAATTTTCTTATTGCAGGTATTTTAGTAATGCTATTTGCTCCTGCTTTTAATAATTTAGAATAATAATTTATTTTATCTGTCCATGCTCCTGCAATAATTTCAATTTTTGGAAACTGTTTTCTAGTTAAAGAAATCCAATCGGAGTAATATTCTTTTGTTGGAGATATTTTATATATTGTTCCTGGATGAGGATTTAATGCATAAAAAGTAATCCTTGAAATGTCATTTTCTTCAATGAACCTTTTTAGATTTTTAAAATCTTCAATTTTTTCACCTAAACCAATTATTAAGGTCATTGCTTTTTTGAGTTTTAATTCGTCACAATATTTGAATGTTTGAATTATTGGTTTTAGTTTTTTACTTGGGCAAATATATTTTCTTAATTCCCAGTTAACTGTTTCAACAGTGCCTGCATAACCTTCAATAAATGGTTTGAACATTTCTAATTCTTTTTTATTTAAAGTTCCAATATTTAACCATTGTTTTTCTTTTGTAATTTCTTTAATTGTTTTTACAAGAAATAATAATTTTTCTTTTGAATATGCCCCATATCCTCCTGAAATAAATTCGATTTTCCATCCTAATTTCATTGAAATAATTGTTTCTGCAAAAATCGAAGCAAAACCTCTTTTTGCATTAGGTTTTTTTTTAAGTGTGGACATGTAACAGAATTTACAATCTCCATATTTACAATACCAGCTAAAAAATAACGCCCTTTCAAAATAAACTTTTTTTGATATCATATTAGTCTAGAAATCTGTTTAGGTTTTAAAATTATCCAATCATGTTCTCCTTTCACTCCAATTATTTTGCTATTTTTGATATTCTTTTTAAATATTTTTGATCTTTCAAAAGGAAAAACTTTGTCTTCTTTACCCCATAATATCAATGTTGGGCAATTCACTTTTTTCATTAATTCTATAAATTCATGAGTTGTGCCTTGTTTATATAATTTCCAAAAATCTTTATTAAATAAATTTCTGAGATAATTGTATGTTGCAGTCAATGACATTTTTGTGGCCATAATTGGACTTTTTAAAAATAGTCTTGGGTTTTTAATTATTAATTCATATAATCCAGTATATTTTAGTCCTGCTGAGTCGACAAGAATTAATTTTTTAACTTTATATTTTGAAGCATATTCCATAGCAATTAATCCTCCTGCGGAGTGTCCCAAAATTATAATGTTTTTTAATTTATTTTTAATAACAAATTCGTTGAGAATTTTAGCAATATTTGTTAAAGATAAGTTTTTTGGTGTTTCCGATTTTCCGTGTGTTGGTAAATCAACAGAATAAACAGTATATTTTTTACTTAATTCTTTTGTAACTTTTTCGTATATTTTTGAACAAGCAAAGATTCCATGAAAAAGTAACAGTGGTTGACCTTTCCCCATTTTGGTATAAAATAATTTTATATCTTCAACTTTAATGTACATAACTTTTTGTTTAATTTAATCCTATTTAACTTTTTTCAAAAGAGTTTTAAACGTTTAGTTGTTTTTATTAATTATGAAAGGATTACTAATTGTTACTAAAGGCGGAGAAGAAGTTGCTAAGCAAGAACTTAAGGAATTGTTAAATTTAGATGGAAAAATAGTTAAAGAAGCAGTAGAATTTAGTTTTGAAAATTTCGAATCTATTTTCAAATTAGCTTATTTTTCACAATCTGCGCAAAGAATTCTTGTTTTGGATGATTTAAGTAATTGGTTAAAAGAAGGTACCACTTTTAGAGTAAGATGTGAAGATAAAGACAATGAAGGTGAACTTGGTGCACAAGTAAATAAAGATGACAAATTTAAGGTTGATTTAAATAATCCTCAAGTTCCCTTATTTCAACACAATGAATATTTAGGTATCGATTTTACTGGTGAATTAAGTAAAAGAAACTTTAGAGTTTTTACCCATAGACAAAGTTTGAAAGGGACAACTGCCTTTATTTTATTAAAAGAAGCAGGTTTTACTGGTAAAGAAATTTTACTCGATCCTTTTGCAAAAGATGGTACTGTAGTTTTAGAAGCAGTTCACTATTCTATTAAAAAACCAGTAAAATATTTTGAAAGAGAAATTTTTCCTTTTTTGAAGTTTGAAAAGTTTAATGATTTTAATTCATTATCTTCTTTAGAGAAAAAAATGACTGACGAAAATATGTTTTGGAAAGAAAATGCTTTTGATTTTGAAGAATTTTTTGAAAGTTTTAAAGAAGAAAAATGTAAATCTAAAATTTATGGCGTTTCTGGTGATTTAAGAGACATTTCTGCATTAAAAAAGAATGGTAAAATTGCAGGGCTTACTGATTTTAGTGTTAGTAAATTGGCCGTTGATTGGTTGGATACAAAGTTTAAAGAAAATGAATTGGATTTAGTGGTTTCTTATCCTCCTAAATTAAGTTTAAAATTGTTAAAACAATTATATCATCAACTTTCTTATATCGCTAAAAAAGTAATTTTGTTGGTAGAAAAAGATTTCAATTATGAAGATAACAATTTAAAAATTGAAAAAGAAAAAGTGATTTTTGTTGGCAAAGTAGAAAAAAAGATTATTTTCTTAAAGCGAACAAATGTAGATAAGTAACAAAAAAAGATATTAAGAATAGTGGTATTATTGAGTTTAGTAATATTGCAACAATAAGAATTATTACTCTACCAACTGTAAGATTATATTCTCTAAATAAAAAATAATTTGCAACATTTTTACTTTTTTTAGCTTTTGAATAAATCATTTTGGAAAAAGGTAGGTCCATTGTAATTACTGAAATTGATGAATAAATTGCGTTAAAAAGAATTCCATATGGTGATAAAAATAAAAAACGAGTAATCCAAGAAAAAGAATGTATTACAGTTCCTGTTTTTAACAAAGATTCTTTATTTTTATCTGCTAGTTTTCCAATAAAAAAGAGATAGATGGTTGCTAAAATCCAGGTTAATGACAATATTGATCCAAGTGACAATATGCTTCCTAATGAAATATACATAAATATTGGCCAAAAGATTCCAATAACTGTTCCAATTAAGCCATTTGCTTGATAAGCAATTCCTTTTCCTATAGAATCTGACTTAACTATTTTTTTAAATGATAATTGAGGTTGTTTGATTTTTTTATCTTTAGTAAAAAATAATGGTACAACCGATAATAAAAGTAATCCTGAAACTAATATAAAAAGAAAATGAAATGATATAAATGTAATTAATAATGCACCTACTATTGGGCCTGCTGCAGATGAAAGAATTGCAATTATAGAAATTAATGAAATTTCTGAGGCTTCTTTATTTTTATCTGAATCTTTTGAGAATTCAAGATTAAATCCTGCATAATATAATGCTGAGCTGACTCCATAAACTAGTGCAATAATTCCATATGGAACTGAACCATTCAAATAATTAAGTAAAATAAAGTAAACAACTAATACCATCGTCCCTAAAGCCATTACTTTTTTAATGCCCAATTTTGAACTTAAAATCATCCCATAAGGCATTAAAATTGCAACGGTTAAAAAATAAATTAAAAAATAAATTGCAATATTACTAATTGTAAATCCCAAATTTAACAAATAAATTGGAACAAATATTGCAATAAATGATTCTGCAAAACTCTTTATTGCTACGGAAATATATAATTCATCTAATTTTTTATTGTGAAAATACCTATATAGCCATTCATTAATATGATTTTTTTGTTGATGCATGTAATTTATATATAATAAGTTATTAAAATACTTTACTAAAAAATTAATATGAGTTAGTTTTATTAAATCCAATATCGAAAACTTTTTTAAGTTTTTAAAAATTTATAAGAAAAATGATGAATTTTAAACCAAAAATGCAAGAACTGCTCGATTTGGCAGGCATTAAAATTAATGGAAACAATCCGTGGGATATTAAAGTTCATAATCCAAAGTTATATACTCAAGTTTTGTCTCGAGGTAATTTAGGCATAGGTGAAGCTTACATGGCTGGTTGGTGGGACTGTGAAAAATTGGATGAATTTTTTAATAAAGTTTTAAAAGTTAAGTTGGGACAAAAAATAAGACCTTTTGGTTTAATATTTTATTTTTTAAAAGCTAGGTTGTTCAATTTACAATCCATTTCTAAATCCAAAAAAGTTGCTGAAGAACATTACGATTTAGGTAATGACTTTTATAAGGATATGCTCGATAAACGAATGCAATATACTTGTGCTTTATGGGATGATGCTAAAAATCTGGAAGAAGCTCAAGAAAAAAAGTTAGATTTAATATGTAGAAAATTAAAATTAAAAAAAGGAGAAGAAGTAATAGAATTAGGTGGCGGATGGGGTGGTTTTGCAAAATATGCTGCCGAAAATTATGGTTGTAATGTTACAATTTATAATATTTCTAAGGAACAGGTAAAATATACAAAAGAGATTTGTAAAGATTTACCTGTAAAAGTAATTTGTGCTGATTATCGTACTGCTAAAGGAAAATTTGACAAGGTTGTTTCAATTGGAATGTGTGAACATGTCGGTTACAAAAATTATGGTAATTTTATTAAATTAGGTTCTAAGCTTTTGAAAAAACAAGGAATATTTTTAATTCATACTATTGGTGGAAATCAATCTAAAAAAATTGCTGATAGGTGGATTACTAAGTATATTTTTCCTGGCGGAATGATACCTTCAATGAAACAATTAGGAAAAGCTTTTGAAGGCATTTTTGTCTTAGAAGATCTTCATAACATTGGTCCATCGTATGATAAAACTTTAATGGCATGGTATGAAAATTTTGAAAAAAATTGGGAAAAAAGAAAGAACGATCATAGTCCTGAATTTTATAGAATGTGGAAATATTATTTACTTTCTTGTGCTGGTGCTTTTAGAGCAAGAGACCTTCAACTTTGGCAATTAGTACTTTCAAAGAATGTTGATGATTATAAATCTGTAAGATAATTTTTATTTTTTAAATCTAGAAAATAATAAACTTGGCAAGCTTCTTTTTGGAATTGATTTTAATGAATATTCTGTATTATTGATTATTGAATTTGCAGCAAGAATTCCACTTTCAATAGCAGGACCAATTCCTTCTCCTAAGTCGGTAGTTGCCAATCCTGCAGCATCTCCTAATATGAAAGCATTATCTATTCTTATTTTTTTTACATTTTTTCTTATATAATAAATATATCCCCTTTGCTTAAACTTATGGTCTTTAATTAATGAAAGATCTTCTAATAGTTTAGTGAACTTTTCCCAATGTTCTAGGATGTTTTTTTCTTTAAAAAACCCTCCTAGTCCTACATTTACTATTCCGTTTTTTTTTGGAACATACCATGAATAACCTTTTAATTTATTTTTAAAAAACCAAATATAACATTTATCATTTTTATAATCGTATTCAAATTCTTCTTCCATTGTAGAAACCCTTGCTTTTCTTGTTCTGGGATTTAATTCTTTAAAGAATACATTATAAACAGGACAAAAAGTGCCTCCTGCTCCGATTAAATACTCGCATTTAAATTTATCATCAATAATATACTCATTGTTTTGTTTTTTAATTTTTTTAACATTATGTTTGTATAATTTGGTATTGGATCTTTTTAATAACCATTCATCAAATTCATATCTTCTTATTGAATATTGTTTTGTTTTGATTCTTTTTTTTAATCCATATACTTGAAAGTAAATTTCATTTAAGGGCGTTATATTTGGGTAATCTTGTAATTCAAGTAATTTAAAAACTCTTGGAGTTATCCATCCTGCGCACAATTTTGTTTTTGGAAAATCCTCTTTGTCGAGTATAATACAATCTATTCCTGCTTTTTTCAGTTTCCACGCACAAGTTGAACCTGATGGTCCGCCACCAACAATTATAACTTTTGAATAAATCATTTTTATTGGGTAATTTAATTATATAAATGTTTTTTGATTAAAAAAAGGTAATATTTATATATCTTTAAAGCATACTTTTTATCGTCGGTAAGAAGGTATTTGGCTTTCGGCTTTTTAATAGCTGAGGAAAGTCCACCCACCATGAAAGGTTAGCGTTTAAAGACGTCCTGGGAAACTGGAGGGCAACTGAGCAGAAACGAAACCTTACTTAGTTAAGAATGATGTTGAAAAACTGACGTTCCTGAGATGAGGATGAAACGTTGAAATATATTTATTTCAATGCGTGCAAACGTAGCAGTCCTGACCGGTGCAAGTCCGGAAGTATTTAGTAATGAATGCTTAAGAGGCGCTAAGTATAATGCCAAAATGTGCTGTCCATTTAAGTGGAGCATAACAAAAGGTGGCTTATAGCCCTCTTACCGACACTTTATTTTCT
>CAZLQZ010000013.1:19321-30676 GCA_964561995.1 uncultured Methanosarcinales archaeon
AAGTGGAGCATAACAAAAGGTGGCTTATAGCCCTCTTACCGACACTTTATTTTCTTATTGTAGCTATTAAAAAAAACTAAAAAATATTTTTTGGATTTATTAAAATAGGTTTCGACATTAAGTGCGATTTAGATTATTTTCTTATTATGTGGTGTTCTAAACATCTTGCATCATAACATTCTTCTGCCCCAACTAAGACTTCAGGGTCATTATATCTTGCAGGTTTTCCATTAATAAATCTTTGAGAATAAAATGCATCTTCACCACATTTTGGACTTCCATATGTGCAAATAGAATGTAAATTTGTATTAATTGCATAAGGCATTAAGTGACCAATATGTATTTCTGAATTTTTAAATCTGAATGGTTCTCTTTTAAAATTTAAATTGAGTCCTGCAGCAATAACTTTAATTCCTTTATTTTTTAAATCAATACAAAAATCAACAATGCTATCATCTAAAAATTGAATCTCTTCAATCCCGATAACTTCTGCGTTTCCAACTTCAATATCTGAAGTTTTTTCAATTACATAGGCTTCCATTATAACTCCATCATGAGTTGAAGCATTATTTTTCGAACGTCTATCATCTATTGCTGGTTTGAATAATTTAACTTCTTTTCCAGCTATTTTATTTCGTCTTAATCTTCTTAATAATTCTGTTGTTTTTCCACAATACATTGGTCCGGTTATTAATTCTATTTCGCTCATTTTATTTTTAATTAGGTGGTTTATTTTAAAATCTAGTTGGGGAACAATCTACAACTATTAAGGAAAACCTTTAAATATCACTATTAAATATCTTGAATAATGGCAGGAGACAAAGTTTCAATGCCTTCCGGAATGGGAGGCCTAACAAGATATTTTGATGATTATAAATCTAAAATCGAAATTCAACCAGGACATGTGGTAGTTTTATGTGTTATTGTAATTTTAATAATGATCTTTTTGCATGTTTTCTACTAAAATGATGCCCGGAATGAACCCAAGACAAATGCAGGCCATGATGAAGAAGATGGGAATTCAACAAGTTGAAGTTCCTGCAACTGAAGTAATTATAAAAACTGAAGATAAAGAAATTATAATTACTAATCCTCAAGTTTCTAAGGTTAATATGATGGGGCAACAAACTTATCAAGTTGTTGGTGAAGTTCATGAAAGAGAAAAACAAGTGCAAGTTGAAATTTCTGAAGATGACGTTAAAACTGTAATGGAACAAACTAGTTGTAGTGAAGATGAAGCAAAAAAAGCTTTAGAAGAAACTAATGATTTGGCTGAAGCAATTATGCATTTGACTAGTGAAGAAGAGTAAAAATTTTATAGTCTTAAACAATTCTATACTAAATGGAAAGATACGAAGTTTGTAGAAAGAATTCTTTTCAAAAGTTTATAGTCGCAGATAGATTTTTGAATTTTACTTATAGGGTTGTAAATGAACCTAAATTATTATTTGGTATAGTGGATAATATTTTTTATGCTGTTGATGATGCAATGAATTCTTTATTATACATGGAACTATTGTATAAGTTTGTACCTGAATTTAATGAAAATTTTGAATCTAGGATTGATGTGTTTAAATTATTAGTGAATAAGTATAAAATTTCTAGTCCTGGTATCCAAATATTACTTGAATTAAATCAAATAATTCAATCTCACAAAAAAAGTTCAGTTGAATTTGTTAAAAACAAGTCAATTATTATGTGTTCTGATGAATTTTCATGTGAAAAATTAACCTTTGAAATGGTTCAAAACTATTTTAAAAAAGCAAAGTTATTTATAGATGAAATCAATACCTTATTAAATCAAAATGAACGAAATTATAGAAGATACAGTTGAAGAGATGAATAATTCTTTAAAAAGGGCAGAACATTCGTGTTTTGTAAGTTTAAAGTATACCAGAACTGTAGATGTTATAAAGAATTTGGTTGAAAGATTTACTACTACTTTGAAATTTGTTACTGATGTTTTAATAGAATATTCATTTGAAAAAGGAAAAATTTCTGAAAAACCTAATACACTTATTGAAAGAATAAATCTTGTTAAAGAACTGTACGATTCTGATGAAAAAGTTATTGAATTAATGGGTTATTTATTATTTTTAAGGAGAGTTTTAAGATCTACTTTTGGGAAATGTGAAGAATTTAGAAGACATGTAACTATGATTGTTAAGTTAGATGGTGAAGAACATAATATTGATATTGATTATCTTATGGAACATTATGAATCGCTTAAAAACGATGTTAAATATATTGAAAATCTCGTCATGGAAATCAAAGATGAAGATTGATGATCAAAAATTTAAAGAAAAAGGATGGACTAAAAGGGAAATTAATAAAGTAAATAAAATTTCTAAAGAACACGAAGATGTTCAAAAAAATACGCAAATTGCTGTTTATTGGATTATTATTTTTATTATGGTTATTTTAACTTTGTTGATTTCTGTCTGGTTAGTTCCTTTTTTTTTAGTTTTAAAGGGATTTAATGTATTTATTTTATTATTTTTATTAGGTTTATGTTTTGGTGCATTGTTTAATAATCTCATTGTTCACTTAGAACATTTAAGTAAAAAACATTATGTTTTTGCAGGAATTATTATTCCTTTAGTTGCTGTGGCTTCGTTATTCATTATAGTCCAAGTTTCTTCTTGGGCAGCTGCAAAACTGGGTATTGCAATTGTTCAAAATCCTGTTGAAGTATCCTCATTTTATGTTTTAGGTTTTTTATTACCTTATTTTTATGGTATTCTTTATAAAAAAAGGTAATCTTTATAAAGGTCCTACTTTTTCTTTTAGTTATAGTCCGAGTTCATAATAAAATGGGCGAGGTTAGGGCTGTAAAGTTTCTTACAGCTAACATATAAAAAATGGCAAAAAATATGCAAGATTTAATTCGAATAGCGAACTCTGATTTAGATGGTAGTAGATCTATTTATTTAGGAATGACAAAAATAAAAGGAATTAGCTTTATGCTTTCAAATGCAATTTGTCAAGTTCTTGAAATTAAAAAAGATCAAAAAGCTTCAGAACTTGAGGATGCAACAATAAAAAGGATTGAAGATGCTGTTCAAAATCCACAAAAATTTGGAATTCCAAATTGGATGTTTAATAGAAGAAAAGATCCAGAAACTGGAGTAGATACTCATATTTCATTAACAGACGTAAGATTTATTGTAGATAATGACTTAAAAACAATTAAGAAAATCAAATCTTATAAAGGTTTAAGACATCAATGGGGTCTTCCTGTTAGAGGTCAAAGAACCAAATCTAATTTTAGAAAAAATAAAGGAAAAGCAACTGGCGTTAAGAGGAATAAGTAAAAATGGGCGATCCAAGAAGACTTAAAAAAAGATATTCAGCTCCTTCACATCCTTGGCAAAAAGAAAGGATTGAAGAAGAAATTGTATTAACTAGAGAATATGGGTTAAGAAACAAAAAAGAAATTTGGAAATTAGTTACTTTATTATCAAATTTTAAAGATCAAGCAAAAAGATTATCTGCTTCTAATAATGAACAATCTAAAATAGAAACTGAACAATTAATGAAAAAGTTAAAATCTTACGGTTTAGTTGAAGAAACTGCTTCTTTTGATGAAGTTTTAAGTTTAAATATTAAAGATTTAATGGAAAGAAGATTAGCTACTGTTTTATTTAATAAAAAGTTAGCATTTAGTGTTAAACAAGCAAGACAAATGATTACGCATAATCATGTAATGGTTGGAAATAAAACGATTAATAGTCCATCATATCTTGTAAAAATTAATGAAGAGGATTCTGTTCAATTTAATTCAAAATCACAATTTAAGGATGAAAATCATCCTGAAAGACAAATTAAAAAAGAAATGGAAGAAATTAAAGAAGAAGTAAGGAAGATTAAAAAACAATCAGAAAAAAAAGTAGTTGTTAAAGAACAACCTAAACCTAAAAAAACTGAAGCAGTTGTTAAAGCTTCAAAAGAATCAAATTCTAAAAAAGTTGAAGAGGTTAAAAAAGAATGATGCCCGGAAAACAAGAAAAGTTAAGATGGGGAATTGCACACATTTACTCTTCATATAATAATACTATTATTCATGTAACCGATATAACTGGAACTGAAACAATCACATTAGCATCTGGTGGACAAGTTGTTAAAACTGACAGACTTGAATCTTCACCAACTGCTGCAATGATGGCTGCAAATAAAGCTGCTCAAGAATCCAGAGATAAAGGAATTAATGCTTTACACATTAAAACCAGAGCTCCCGGTGGTCATAATGGACCAATGAATCCTGGACCTGGTGCTCAAGCTGCAATTAGAACTCTTGCAAGAAGAGGTATCAAAATTGGAGTAATTGAAGATGTAACTCCTGTACCACACGGCGGTTGTAGACCAAAAGGTGGAAAAAGAGGTAGAAGAGTATAAAAATGGAAATCAAACTAATTCAAAAAGAGAAAGATGGAAAAGTAGTTTTTAAGATTCTTAAAACTTCTGCTATCTTTGCTAATATGATTAGAAGAGAGATCATGGAAAACGTACCAACTATGGCTATTGAAAGTGTAGAAATTAGAAGTAATAATTCTGCATTATATGATGAAATTATATCTCATAGATTAGGTTTAATACCTTTAACTACTGATTTGAAAAGTTATACTTTACCTTCAAAATGTAAATGTGAAGGAGAAGGATGTGCAAGATGTCAATTAAAATTAACACTTAAAGTTAAAGGACCTTGTACTGTTTATGCATCTGATATTCAATCAAAAGATCCAAAAGTAATTCCTGTTTTTCCTAAAACACCTATTGTTAAAATAATAAAAGGACAAGAAGTTGAGTTTGAAGCGACAGCAGTTTTAGGTCAAGGGAAAGATCATATCAAATTTGCATCTGGATTAGCTTATTATCATATGGATTATGATTTCAAACAATCTAAAAAATTAGATAATGTTGATGAAATTGTAAAATCCTGTCCTGCTGGTGTATTTAAAGCAGAAGATGGAAAGTTAGTTCCACTAGACGAAACAAAAGGATTTTTATGGGATACTTGTTTGCCTTTTACGGGAGATGCAGTAACTATTACAGAAAAACCTGAAGAGATTATTTTTTCATTAGAATCATGGGGACAATTAAGTCCTAAAGAAATATTAACTCAAGCATGTGATGAATTTACTGAACAGCTTGAAGAATTTGAGACTCTATTTAAATAAAAATGGTAAAAAGAACAGGACCAACAAACTATCAACTTCAAGGGTTGGTAAAGGAATTGAAAAAGAAATCAATAGAAGATAACTCCGGAATCTGGAAAAGAATCGCTGTTGATTTGGAAAAACCTTCTAGACAAAGAAGAATTGTTAATTTGTCAAGAATAAGTAGATTTTGTAAAGAAGATGAAACAATTGTTGTTCCTGGAAAAGTACTTGCTGATGGCGATATAGATAAAAAAATCAATGTTGCTGCTTTTGCATTTTCAAAAACAGCTAAAGAAAAAATATTAAAATCAAATGGTCAATTAATGACTATTCCTGAATTAATGAAGAAAAACCCAAAAACATCAGAGATGAGGATTATAGGATGAATATCGACGCAAAAGGATTAATACTTGGAAGATTAGGAACTGTTGTTGCTAAGAAAGCTTTACTTGGTGAACAAATTAATATTTATAATTGTAATGAAGTAGTAATTACTGGTGAAAAAAAAAGAATATTTAATGATTATAAAAGAAAAAGAGAAATGGGTACACATTCAACAGGACCATTTCAACCTAAAGTATCATTTAAATTTGTTAAAAGATCAATAAGAGGAATGTTACCTTATAAAAAGTCAAAAGGAAGAGAAGCTCTTGATAGAATTAAGTGTTTTAATGGAATGCCTGAAGAAGGTGTTAAAATGGAAACAATTGATAATGCTCATATTGATAATACTTTAGTTTCAAAATTTATTAATGTTAAAGAATTATGTAAATTAATGGGAGGGAAAGTTGAGTAAAAAAATAATTGCATCAGGAAAAAGAAAAACTGCAGTTGCAAGAGCAGCATTAGGTTCAGGAAATGGAGAAGTTTTAGTAAATGGTGTAAATCTAGATGTTCTTACTCCCGAAATTTTAAGAATGAGAATTCAAACTCCTTTAATTTTAGCCGAAGACATAGCTAAAAAAGTTAAAATCAATGTAAGAGTTAATGGTGGAGGCGTATCTTCAAGAGCAGAAGCGTGTTCATTAGCTATTGCAAGAGCACTTGCAAAACAAGATAAAAAATTAGAAAAAGTCTTTTTAACTTATGACAGACAATTATTAGTTGCTGATGTAAGAAGAAAAGAAGTTGTTAAACCAAATACACATGGTAAAGCACGTTCAAAAAGACAAAAGTCGTACAGGTAAACCAAAAATGATGATTCCAATAAGATGTTTTAGTTGTGGAAAACCAGTTGCCCATTTATGGGAGGATTTTCTGGAAAGAAAGAAAAAAGAAGACGTTAAGACAATTCTTGATGATATGAAACTAGAAAGACATTGTTGTAGATCTATATTAATGGGACATGTTGACTTAATTGATGTAACTTCTAAATTTAAGAAAAGTTAATTTTTCTTTTTATAAATTCTTTATTTAAATTATTATTATTTTATTAAATATTTAAAAAGTATTTTTATTTTAGATAAGTTCTAAAACTATATCCGTCTCTTTTATCATCAACAATTAATTTCCAATCATTTGTTATTTCTGGAAAGAATGCATCTCCTTTTACATCTTTATGAACCTTAGTAATTTCTAATCTTGTTGCTAAAGGCATAGTTTGTTTATATATTTGTTCTCCTCCAATAATGTATGCAAAATCATTAGTTTCTTTGGCTTTTAATAGTGCTTCTTTTACTGTTCTTGCAGTAATTACTTCTTCAAAAGTAGTATTTTTTGAAAGAACAATATTTAATCTATTTTTTAAGGGACGACCAATAGATTCATAAGTTTTTCTTCCCATTATTATTGGGTAAGGAGTTGTTAGTTCTCTAAATCTTTTTAGATCTTCTGGAATTTTCCAAGGGAGTTTTCCTTCTAATCCTATGGTATTATTCTCTGAAACTGCCGCAATTAATATTATCTCTCTCATATTGCTTTTTCCATTTTAATTTTTGGATGGTGTTTATAATTTATTATTTCAGTTTGTTTATATGACCAATCAAGTGTAGAAGTAAAGTTTTTTGTTTCTATAGTTGGAAGAGGTTTTGGTTCTCTTGTTAATTGTTCTGTTAAGCCTTCTTTGTGAATATCATAAATATGAACATCTCCCAAAAAACCTACTAATCTTCCTTCTTTTAATCCTGATTCTTTTGCAAGTAAATGTAATAATGTTGCATAACTTGCAATGTTAAATGGTAATCCTAAACCAACATCAACACTTCTTTGGTTCCACATTAAACTTAATTTATTATCAATTACATCAATTTGAAAACTATAGTGACAAGGCCTTAATGCCATTTGCTTTAATTGTTGTGGGTTCCATGCCGAAACTAATAAACCTCTATTTTCTGGATTTGTTTTCAAACAATCTATTATTCCTTTTAATTGGTCAATACCTTCTTGCCCATAATTTTTATTCCATCCATGGTAAGGAGCATTAAAATGTCGCCATTGAAAACCATAAATTGGACCCATTTCTCTTTCGGCTTCCATTTTTTCTTTTGTTTTTTTGTCAGTTCCATAAGAAACAACATCTGGTGAACACCATTCATCCCAAATATGATTATTATTAATAGTTCTTAACCATTCTTTATCTGTTTTTCCTTGAATAAAAAATTCTAATTCTGAAGAAACTAATCTATATGGCACAGTTTTGGTTGTAATTAATGGAAATCCTTCTGACATTTCATGCTCAAAAATCATTCCCGATACTGCTAAAGTAGGAACATCATTTCTTACTACTTTTTTCTTTCCTTTAGTAAATACTTTTTGAATAATATCTAAATATGCTTTCATAATATAATTAAGATATATTTTTTTAATAAATTATTAGATTCTTAAGAATACATTTAATGTTTTTGTAAAACATCTTTCGTTTAACTCACCCCATTTAAAATATCTGTGTTGGGTTGTCGTCTATGTTAATCTAAAAAATCTAGTTTCACTGACCCATTGGTAAGGGTTTTTATAAGGCCACATTTAGGTAAAACTTTTTATATGAGCTTGTTTTACTTCACTATGAGCTTAAATGATTTCAAAACTTTTATTACTCTTACTGGAATGATTTTCATAAATTAAGCTCTAACATTGTTTCTTAGGGTTTAGTTAAGTTACATAATATTTAAATAAAAAGTAAGATTTGAGGAAATAAGATGGTAGATTTAATTAATATTCAAGAAAAATGGCAAAAAAAGTGGGATGAACAAAAAGTATTTCAACCAGAAATTGAAATGAATAAAGAAAAATTCTTTTTATCATTTCCTTATCCCTATATTAATGCTTATTCTCACATAGGACATTTATACACTTTAGCAAGAGTTGATGCTTTTGCACGTTATAAAAGAAATAAAGGTTTTAACGTATTATTTCCGCAAGGCTGGCATGCAACGGGTTCTCCAATAGTTAATGCTGCTAATAGAGTGAAAGATAGAGAAGAAAAACAAGTTAAAATTATGAAGGATATGGGTATTGAAGGTGAAGAATTAAAGAAATTTGAAAAGCCAGAATATTGGTTAAAGTTTTTTGCACCGGAATTTAAAAAAGATTATACTTTGATGGGAATTAGTATAGACTGGAGAAGAGAATTCCATACTACTTCATTAAATCCTTATTATGATAAATTTATTAGGTGGCAATTTAATAAATTAAAAGAAAAAAATTATGTTATTCAGGGTAAATTTCCTGTTGTTTGGTGTCCTAAGTGTAAAAATGCTGTTGGTGACCATTCAAGAAGTGAAGGAGAGGGACAAACAACTCAAGAATTTTATTTATTTAAATTCAAATTAGATGATGGTAGATTTTTAATGACTGCAACTCTTAGGCATGACACTAGTTTAGGTATTACAAATGTTTATGCAAATCCTGAAATGGATTATGAAGAAGTTGAAGTTAAAAATGAAAGATGGATTGTTGGTATGCCAATTATTGAAAAATTAAGAAATCAAGATTATGAAGTTAAACAAGTTGAAGTAATTTCTGGAAAAGATTTGATTGGAAAAAAAGTTGAATTTTTAGGAAGGAAAATGTTAGTTTTACCTGCAACATTTTTAAAAGCTGATTATGGTACTGGTATGGTCCATTCAGTTCCTTCAGATTCTGCTGATGATTTAATTGCTTTAAGAGATTTACAAAAAGATGATAAGTTAATTGAAAAATATGGCTTAAACAAAGAAGAAGTTAAAGCTATTGAGCCTATTGAAATTTTTAATACTCCCGAGGTAGGAGGAAATAGTGCTCAGTTTTTTTTAGATAAATATAAAGTAACTTCTCAAAATCAAAGAGATAAATTAGATAAAATTAAAAAAGAATTGTACAAATTAACATTTGCTAAATCTATTTTTAATAATAAATATAAAGATTTTTTGGGACATAACTTAGAAGGAAAAACAATCCCTAAAGGTCAAGAGATAATAAAAAAAGAATTATTAGATAAAGGAGTTATTGAAATTTTTTATGAATTAACGGGTAAAGTTGTTTGTAGATGTTTAACTCCTTCAATTGTAAAAATTGTCGACAATCAATGGTTTATTAATTATGCTGACCCCGATTGGAAAAAGTTAACCCATAAATGTTTAGATAATTTAAAATTATATCCCGAAAAAGCCAGGCAACAATTCGATTATGTAATTGATTGGTTACACGAATGGGCTTGTACAAGAGAACAAGGATTAGGAACTCATTTGCCTTGGGATGAACAATGGTTAATTGAATCTTTATCTGATTCAACAATCTATATGGCATATTATACCATTGCTCATAGAATTAAAGATATACCTGTTGAAAAAATCAATGATGCATTTTTTGATTATGTATTTTTTAATAAAGGAAAAGAAATTAATGTAGACATACAATTAGCAAATGAAATGAGGGATTTGTTTAACTATTGGTTCCCTTGCGATTTTAGAAATTCAGGAAAAGATTTAATTCAAAATCATTTGACATTTTATATGTTTAATCATACTGCTTTATTTCCTGAAGATAAATGGCCAAAAGGAATTGCTGTTAATGGTTGGGTAACTGTCGATGGTCAAAAAATGAGTAAAAGTTTAGGTAATATGATTCCTATGAGGGAAATGGCTGTAAAATATTCTGCTGATGTTTCTCGTGCTACAATTTTATCTGGTGGAGAAGGATTAGATGACCCAAATTGGGATAGTGATTTTGCTAAAAGTTTAATGTTAAAGTTAGAACAGTGGGTTGACTATGTTAAAGAAAATTATGGTAAAGGTCGAACTGATAGAAAAAAAATTGATGACTGGATGGAATCAAGATTAAATGAAGTAATAAATTCTGTTGAAAAAGCAATGGATGAAACTTTATTTAGAACAGCTTTTCAGCAAGCATTTTTTGAATTACAACGACATTTGAAATGGTATTTGAAAAGATGTAAAGACAATCCTAATAAAGAAATATTAGAACGATTATTTGAAAGTCAAATTGTTTTAATGCAACCGTTTACTCCTCATATTTGTGAAGAAGCATGGGAAATTATTGGAAAGATTCCTTTTGTTGCCAATACTTCCTTTCCCGAAATTAAAGGTAATTTAGATGTTGATCATGAAGGGTTAGTTAGGAATTTAATTACAGACATTAATTCTGTAACAAAATTAGCTAAATTAGATAAAGTATCTTCAATTAAATTATTTGTTTCAGATAATTGGAAATATGATCTTTTTGATATCTTAAAAGATAAATTGGCTGAAACTCGAGATTTTAAAGAAGTGATTTCAACAGTTATGGCTTCTCCACATAAACAACATGGAAAAGAAATTACAAAAATGCTTCCTAAATATATTAAGGGAGGAATGCCTGAATATTCTTCAAAAGAAAATGAGATTGCTTTATTAGAAGAAGCAAAAGAATTTTTAGAAGAAGAATTCAAAGCTAATTTGGAAATAGTATTTGTAGAAACTGATGAACCTAAAGCAAAACAAGCTTTACCTGGAAAACCAGCAATTTTAGTTTCTTAAAATGTAACAAATTTGTAACCATGTAATAGAGATCATTAAAGCAGAAGCTATTAAAAAATCTATTATAAATGTAGAATTAGGTTCATTTGTTAAACCATTACCTAAGAATTCATAACTTAATAATAGCGCAAATGAAATTATAAAAACAATCATAATTATAAATTCAATTTTTTCTCTTTTAGTTCTAATAAAACACTTCATAATCTATCTTTGGTTTAATTGTTTTTAAACTTTACGAAAAGAAG
>CAZLQZ010000014.1:0-28701 GCA_964561995.1 uncultured Methanosarcinales archaeon
CGGTAAACTACTATAAAAACCCTTCGATTTATTCGGAGGGTTTCATATTAACCTTTTCTAAGGAAGAACTAAAAAAACAATCTTCTTTTTAATTGATTTTTTTAAAATATTATTTAAGATAAATTTTATTTTTTCTTTTCTAATCCAAATAACTTTTTAAATCAGAAAAAATTTCGATATAAAATGATATTTACAGACAAAGATATTAGTGAATTTTGTTTAATAACTGGCGACCCAAACAGAATTCACAATCCAGAATATATGGCCACAAAAGGAAAAAAAGCTATAGTTCCCGGAATGTTAACTTTTGTCAAATTGGCAGCAAAATATCAATATGATCTAAAAACATTAAATGTTAATTTTAATAATCCAGTTTGTTCAGAAAATGAAATGGAAATAGTGCATCATCACGGCACAGTTAATAGCATAAGCGCATACTATAACAATAAAGAAATTATAAAAATAACACACAGCAGTCCCTTAAAAAGCGAAGAAGATAATTTTGAAGGAATTGAAAGAACATTAGAATTTAGCGATAATCAATTAAGCGATTTTTTTCATATGACTGATGATTTACAAAATACAGAAGCACTTTTTCAAATTGCTTACGCATCAAAATTAATGCAAGAAATTTTATCAAACCCAATTACTGAAATAGAAAAAGAAGCAGTTCAAAGATCCAAAAAAGGTTTATTGCCTGTTTATGAAAGTTTAAAAATTACAATACACAATCCTGATTTATTTGAAAATAGTTTAGTCTATAAAACAAATTTAGAAAAAACTTCCAAAAGAGATTATTTATGGAGAGTTAGATGTTGTAATAGTGATAATATAGTCTATGACTCCGAATTTAAATTAAAAGCACTACCTGAAAAATTAATAATGCGAATTGCCGAAACATTATAATTCTTAAGTACATAATGAAAAATAACAAAAGTAATATTTATATAGTAGTATATGAATTGAAAAATTATGAAAAAGAAATCTATTAAAAAACAAAGCAAAGTAAAAAAATCTAAATGCGAAATGAAATTCAATAACATGTGCAATGATTCATGTAAAGGTGGATGTTTCTACTTCTTAGGATTCATTGGTGCAGCAACATATAATATTTCAGTTGCAGCAGGTTTTTGGATTGGCGTATGGGGCGTAATTAAAGCTTTAGTTTGGCCTGCTTTTCTAGTATACGGTTTGATGAAATCTATCGGATTATAAAATTAATGTAATTCAATATGGATTTTACCAAAAAATAATTTTTATTTTTTTAAAATTAAATTTCTTAAAGATTTTCATCGCTCACAATAGACTAATTATTCACTATTTTATAAAAAAGACTTGAGTTCAATAGTAGATTTCGCAGTATAGTTTTGGCACCTCATAACTTTTTTAAAGTAGTTAATTATTCCATTTACTAATGCAATTAGAAAAAAAAGTAAAAATGATTATTGGAGCTGCTATATTAACAGTTGTAGCTGGAACAAATGGAATAATTTACGGTCGTAACCATTTTCATATAGGGAGAAATTTGGAACCTAATGCAATTTTGTGTAATTCTTGTACTAATTTGAGACCAATAGTTGGAATGAACTTACCTTTATTTAAAAATAAAGATTTAGATGGAAATGGAAAATATGAGTCTGCTTTATTTTATAAGAATTCTCAAGGTAGAACTGTTTATCAAGAAATAACAAAAAATGAAGATGATAGACTAATTATCAGTGAGCCCAAATTCTACGAGTAATATTGCGTATAACAAATATTAAATTCCATAAATCCATTCTATTTAAATAAAAAAAATTAATTAGCAGATTTATTATTTACTAAAATTTATACACCAAATGAATATAAGAATTTTTTAATTTTGTTACACTTACTAATTTTAAAGATTTAATATTTTTTAAATCAGATTCAGAAATTAATGAAATACCATCCATTAATGTTGAAGTTTCTTTTCCCCCAATTAAAGCAGGAGCAACAACAATTGAAACTCTATCAATTAAACCTTCTCTAATAAGAATAGAATTAAGTGTTCCACCGGATTGAATAGTAACTCTATTAGCACCATACTTTTGTTTAAGTTTTAAAAAAAGATCTTTAAAATTAACTTTTAAAGGATAATATAAAATTTCTACTTTTTCTTTAAAACTAAAAGCAGGATGATTTTTATTAGAAGTTACTAAAAATAATTTTTTAGTTCCATGAATTAAATTTTCTATTCCTTTTTTTGTCAAATGAGTATTATCCACAATTACAAAACTACAACTTGGAACATTAATTGGACTGTTTTTTGAGTTCACTCCAATCTTTTGCATCACTCTACCAGTATTAAATGAAAAAAGATCCGTTTTCTTTTCAAAATCATAATATTGATGTAAACCTTGCTTTAATCCATTAACTTTTGGAAAATCATTGTCTACATCTCTTCGATCAACACTTCCAGTACTAATTTTACCATCTAAAGAAATAAGCATAAACAAAGTATTAAAAGTTCTATCTTTCATATAAAAAATATTAATTTAAAAGTTAATAAACTTTTCTAAATTGAGATTAAATCAACCAATAAAACCAATCTTATCAATAAAATTAATTAGTAAAATATTTAATTAAAATAGATACATTAATATATAAAATCAACTTTAAAAATAAGTATATGAAAAAAATATTTTGTATAGCAACAATATCCATATTACTTCTAACAATTGCTTTTTTATTAAAAGACACTGGAATTCAAAGTAGTACAGGTATGATTACAAGTGATTTATCTTTAAATGACCAAACTGACACTGTTTTATTATGTAACGATGGTAGTGTTTGTAAAAGTCCAATCTTTATCGAATTAGAAATTTTAGATGATGTAGTAAAAAAAGGAAGTGAATTAACCTTTAAATTAGATTTAATTGGAGCTGAAATAGATGGACAAACAACAGCTTTATTTGTTATAACAGATTATCGGGGAAAAGTTGTATTAACTGAAAGCATGATAGTTAAAGAAGAATCATTTACCACAACAATACCACTAACTGATATTCCAATGGGAATTTATGATTTATTTGTAGAAGTTCATCATTTAGACGATGCTACCGAAACAAAATTAGAATTTACAATAATACAATAATTCCGCAATGTTTATAAACTAACTTCTCACACTTTTAGTAATGGCAATTGATGCACAACAAAAGTTTAAGATAAAAAAATTCGTTAAAGAATTAAGCTCATATAGAGGAAGACATACTGAATTAGTTACAGTATATATTCCTGCCGGCTATGATTTAAATAAAGTTATTAATCATATTTTTCAAGAACAAGGAACAGCAACAAATATTAAATCAGCTTCTACAAGAAAAAATGTTATTGATGCATTAGAAAGAATGATTCAACATTTAAGATTATATAAACGAACTCCAGAAAATGGACTTGCAGCATTTAGTGGAAATGTTTCTGTAAAAGAAGGACAACAAGATCTTAAAGTATGGAGTATTGAACCTCCTACCCCATTAAAAACTCGTATTTATAGATGTGACAAAACTTTTGTTATGGGACCATTAGAAGAAATAATGGAAACAGAAAATGTATTTGGAATGATTGTTATGGACAGAAGAGATGCAATCATTGCACTACTAAAAGGAAAAGCAATAATTCCATTATTAAAAACTCACTCTGAAGTTCCAGGAAAAATGAGAGCAGGTGGACAATCTGCCCAAAGGTTTGCAAGACTAAGAGAAGGAGCTGCTAAAGATCATTATAAAAAAGTAGGAGAATATGTAAAAGAACAATTTCTTATGATGAAAGATTTAAAAGGAATTCTAGTTGGAGGACCAGGTCCAACAAAATATGATTTTGTAGACGGCAATTATATTACTAATGAAGTTAAGAAAAAAATAATTGCAATTAAAGATTTAAGTTATACTGAAGAGTTTGGATTGCAAGAATTATTAGATAAAAGTGAAGATGTTTTAGCAGAAGAAGAAGTTGCTGATGAAAAAAAAATAATGACCAGATTTTTTGAAACTTTAGCTAAAACACCAAATAAAACATCCTACGGAGAAAAGGAAGTTATGGATAAAATAAATCAGGGCGTAGTTAATATTTTATTACTTTCTGAAGATTTAGAAGATGAAAGAATTGAAGAATTTGAAACCGCTGCCCAAGAATTCAAATCAGAAGTTAAAATTATTTCAGTAGAAACAAGAGAAGGTGCTCAATTAAGAGACCTTGGAAAGGTTGCTGCTATTTTACGATATGAAATGTGAGAAAATATTAACATAATTTTATTTCATTTTTTAATACTAACATACACTTATACTTATCACCGTCTTTGTAAGCTTTTACTTGATCGGGCGAATATACATTTCCCCTAGCGTTTAAAAAATCTAGAATTTCTAAACCATGATTTAATGCATTATCTTTTTCAGAAAATCTATTTAAAAATAAATAATTTGGGCGATAATCTAACCCAGCTTTCAATCTATCTTTAAATATTATTCTAGTCATCACTTCTAATAAATAATCTCTATGGTTTGAAGAATCACATTTCATAATTTGTTTAGCATAGAGAGGTAAACCATTTCCAGGCAAAACACCAGCAGCACTTATTAATCTTCCATAAGCACCACCACTTTCAGATAATGTTAAAGTACCTTTTCTAATTTGAAACTTTTTTTCTAAAGGTCCAAAATCTCTATCTTTCAAATATTTTAGCAAATATTTGTCATCATCTGAAACACTAGGAGTATATTTTTTACAATGAATTGACCCAGACAACCAAACCCAAGTCATAAACTTCACTAAAGCGATTCCTTTAGGACTAATTAAAAAACTACCTTTTAGAGGAAGAACATCATCATCTAACAAGGATTTGTAATATCGTCTAGGATTTTCTTTACAAGTATATTTATCCATTAAGTCTTTTTCTGACACTAATAATAATTCATCTATGTTCATAGATAGAGTTATAGAATATAATTTAAAAAGGTTTTCCTACCACTCAGTAGTTACATAAACAAAACATTTAAATATGAGAAGATTATAACATAATTTATGAGTTTATTAGCACACATATCAGATACACATAAAAATGTAGACCATATTAAAGCTACACGTATTGTAACAAATTATATTAGTGAAACTTATGGAGTTTCTTGTCCAGTATTACATTCTGGAGACTTTGGAAATGGAAATGAAAATGAAGACCTTTACAAATTAGTAAATGAAGAAGCACAAAAATACAAAAACCCATTTTTAGGAGTTTTAGGAAATCATGACCCAGAGAATGCTCCAGACTATCTTTCTGCTATTGAATTTCCCGACTTAGTAAAATATGTTGATGGCAAAAAAATTGTATGTATAAATAAACATTGGGAAAATTCTCTTCAAGGAATAAATATACATGATCAAAATAATTATGGAGATTTAGAAGAAAGATTGGATGAAATTAAAAAAGAATTAAAAGATGCAGATGTAATTATTATGCACGAAGGTGCTCATGATGATTTAGCAGTAAAAAAAGGTAATTATAATAAAAAACTGGGTGAAATAATTAAAGATAGAGTTGGTAAAGGAAAAAAGCCACTAATTATGCAAGCAGGTCACGCACACGGTACAAAGTATGGAAAATTAGAAGAAGGACTTTTTGGAATTAGACCATATGGAGAAGAAATTAAAGGTGCAGCATATATTACTGCAGAAGTGAATGGTAAAAGAACCACATACAAAATTAATAATAATAAATTATACGAATGGGCAAATAAAATTGATTCTAGTTTTGAAGTTGGTGAAATAAAAAAACCCAATAAAGAAATACCACAAATTCCTCAAGAGGAATTAATTTGGAGAAGTAAAAAAGATCCACAACACGGACCAATAGATATTTTAATTAAAAATAAAGCAAGTGAAAACTTAATAAAAAAATATAACTTAACTGAACAAGTACCATCTCAAGAGATACAACCAGGAATTGAAGCATATGAATTTCCTCAAGGATTTAAAGAAAAATTTGAAGAAGAAGAATCACAAACAATGAATCAGAATGAATCTAATCCAGAAGAAGCTCCACAAGAAGGATTTGAAGAATCAATGCCAGAACAACCATATTCTTCACAAGAAAGAGAAGAAGAACATTTAGAAAAAAATCAAACTGCACCAGAACCAATGCCAATGCCACCTAGAGAAGAATTTCAAAAAGCAGCTTAATGCTCCATTTTTTCACTAGAATATTCTTTAATTTCTTCAGTTGCATTTTTTATTTTTTCAGGATCATCAGTTGTCCCTTTTTTCTTCTTATCACCATGAGTAATATACATCACAACAATATAAAATGTCAATACAATTATAACAATTGGATTAAAAATTAACTCAAAAATAAAACCCCATTTAACACTATTTGCAAGCCCCATAGAATAAAAGAAACCAACAACAACAAAAACCAAAACAGCACCATACAAATAAGTCTTCTTATCAAAATATTGTTTTTGACCCCAAGCAGCAAACATATACAAAATAGTCATAATAAAAACCATACCCATCCCCAATATTTGTAAATAAGTAGTTAAAGTTTCAACTCTTGAAGCAGATGCAATAAAAATAAATCCAACTACAAATGCGACCATGGAATTAATATTAGTTTTAGCTTTACCATTTTTTTCAACACCTAAAGCTTTAGTTTTTTCTAATATTGCAAATAAAACAACATAAACAAATATGAAAGGTAATAATACATTCAAAAATCCTAATTCTTGTAAAAATTCTATTGAAGCACGTAAATCAGACACCATAAAGATAATTCCGAGTTAATAGTATTTAAATAAGATTTACTACTTTAAAGAAACAATAATGAGAATGCTTATATTAAAGATTAAATTTTAATAGCAAATATTGACATTAGAACAGTTATTAAAAGATATTCAAACTAAAATTAAATTTGGTCAGCTTATAAAACAAAATAAAGATAAAGTTGAAAAAGTATATGGTTACGGTTTCTTTCCAAGAGTATATCTTATTGGAGAATATCATTTTGAAACAAATCATATGAATTTTACATCTGAAGCTATAAAAACTTTGCACCCAAATGCTTTATTTTGGGAAGCTATTGATAATGAAATTAAACCAACAATACAAGACTATACTCTATCTGAAAAATTAAGAAAACTAAACATACAAGAATTCACTTATGCACTTTTAGACTTAGTACCAACAATTGACCCTTTAACAACTTTTTTAGAATTTACAACTAAAAAATATTATCAAGATGAAGAAGGAAGGCAAGATCTTTTGCTTTATAGACAACAAGAATTGTCAAAAATTAGAAGATATCAAAAAAATTCAAAATTATTTTTAGATGAAGTCCCTTATAAAATCTGTAATCCTGCATTTGAATTATTAATTTATTCAGTTAGAAAATTGCTTACTAATGAATTAGGAGAAACAAAATCAAGATTAGAACAAAGATTAACAAATACAACCAATATTAAAAAAAAACATAAGATTCAAAGATATATTAATTCAATTCAAAATCCTAAAGAGGATTCAGATCTTGCTAAACTTTTAGATGAAGAAAAAGAAATTATAAGTAAAAAACAATACAGAATTGCTGACTTATATTTCTGGTTAAAAAAAGATCACAAATACAACCAAGAAAATTTATTAGAATTAGAAGAAGATCCAAGAAGATTAAAAGAAATTAGAGATTTACAACGGATTTGTGCCATAATAAACATAAAAATATTACCTTTTGATGATTATGAAGCAAAAAATAAATACTTAAAACTTCTTAAATCCAAAATATTAAATGATTCAAAAGATAATGAATTAAATCAAAAAAGAGAAACAACCATGTTTGAATTATTAAATAATTGGTTAAATGATAATCCTAAGGGCATTGCTTTAACTCAAGGGGGAAGATATCATATAAAAACCAAAGACTTCTACATTTTAAAGCAACTTGAAAAAAATGAAATTCCTTATAGAGTTGTTCTTTTAAAAAAAAGCAATGAAACTGAAACAGATTTTAGAATTAAACAATACGATAAATACATTAGAAAAGAATTATCATACCCATAAAAATCAATTTCTAAGATAAATGACATTCTCCAAAGACCTAAAAGCAAGGGAATTAAACCAATATGCTTATTAAATTTGCATTAAAATCTAAATCTCCAGGGATTTTTAAAGTTATTACTCTCAAGTAATAAATAAACGAAACAGTTATATACTGGTTATGTGTTACTACTATTAAGAAGCAAGCGATTGCTTGCCCGGAATTTATCCCCCCACACATACTCGATTTCTTCCGGGCCTATTACTCACCGAACTCACCTCCGTGTGTAATTTCTTAGGAAGTTATACACGGAACCCTTTAATTTCCATAAAAAAGAGGTTAATAGATAAATATGAAAAAATTACTACCTTACATTCTAGCATTAGGAATCTTCGGCACACCATTAATTGCTGATGAAGTAAAACCTAAGGCCAAAAAAATTCAACCTAAAACAGAACAAATTTCTTTAGAAGAAGAATTATCAAAAAGATACCACGACCATGATAAGATTATTCTTGAAGAGATGGATTTAGTCAATAAAGCTTGTAAAGATATTAAAGGTTACAAACCATTTTCAATTACTGATGCTAAATTATTTCGAGCTATGATAATGGTTGAAGGTTATAATTATGCATGGAATTACGACCCTGCACAAGTATCAAATTCTGGCGATGGAGCACTAGATGATTTAAAATTTAGATCAGGCATTTTAGATTTAGTTGATGATTCTTACTTTCAAGCATTTAAAGATGTTAAACATGCACAAAAAGATGATGCAACTTGGAATTATACAAATACAGGAATTAATCCGAGATTATCAATAAGAGCAGGATGGTTTAATTTAACCTATGAAGGACATAGAGTAAATAAAACTTTTAATTTTGGAGAAGAAAAACAACACGAGATTAAATCAAAAGATAGTTTATGGAAATTAGCAAATAAATATAAATTATTAATTCCAAATGCAGAAGAACCATTTAAAGATGCAATGAAATTATTTAGACAGTGGAATCCAGATATAGATTTTAATAAACCATTAAACATTGGAGATGTAATTAATTATAGAACTGGATCAATTGAAGCTTCAGTTTTAAGAAAAGACACAAAACAAATGTTTGAAGCACATAACGGAGGAGGGTACGAATTAAAAACTGGCAGAGAATATTTCAATGGTGCAATAATGCCAAAATTCAGAGCAACTGTTAAAACACCCTTTAAAAAATGACTAATATAATTTCTGTTGCTGATTATGTTAACACTTTTAATTTAAAAAATATAAAAATTCCAGATTATGGACTTGCATATTTAGAAATGAAAGATGAATTGGAAGATTTACTTGGTGATGAACCAAAACCACACATAAATTTAACATTAGATTCAGCAAACAGCACCACGTTTAGAAATTATCAAAAAGGAAGAAGCACTCCAAAAAGTGTCAAAGCAATACAGGCTTTAAAAAAACAAGGAATTGAATTTCCATTAAATTATGAAGATCCAATTGCAAAAAAAGTAATTAGATGGTATGTAAAAAGTTTATTAAGTGGGAGTTTAGACTATAATTTCTTTCCAAAATTTAATATTCACCCAAATAAATTAGAAAAATCAACAGAAATACTAGTAGATTTAAAACAACAATTCCAGAATGATTATGTATTCAAAGAATCAGGAAATGACATTGGCAGAATATTATACTTAATGGGTATTCCAGCAGGTGAAAGAAAATCAACTGCAACAACAAATTATTCACAATTCGAAAAATGTATTCAATACCCAAATTTAGTAAAAATTTTAATTGATGAACTGTTAATTCAAATGAATTCCAAAAGTAGACGACCTAGTCACATTTTAACTCTACCTTCACATAGAAAAGAAGATCCCGTCAAAAAAATAGGCAAACAAGTTGAAAATTTCTTAAAAGGAGTTTATCCACAATTAAATTTGAAATTTAATCTTTACAAATCCACAAGACAAAGAAATGAAAAAAAAGAAGTTTTATTTAAAACTGAATTAAGAATCCCAGATTCTATTTTTGAAGCTATGCAAGCATAATTAACAGATAAATTTAAATAACTCGTTTTTTTCTTACTAATTACAATGATAAAAATAGAATTTCCAGACGGAAGTATTAAAGAATTTGACGCAGGAATTAGTGGGAAAGCGATTGCAGAAAGTATTGGTGAAAGACTAGCTATGGCAGCATTAGCTGTAAAAGTAAATGGCACAACTACTGAAAACTCAACCCCTGTTACTGAAGATTCTAAAATTGAAATTCTAACTTTCAAACAAGAAGAAGGAAAAAAGATATTTTGGCATTCAGCTGCCCATGTTATGGCAATGGCTGTTAAAGAACTTTATCCAGAAGTTAAATTAACTATTGGACCTTCTATTGATAATGGTTTTTACTATGATTTTGAAGCAGAACCTTTTAGACCAGAAGATTTAGAAAAGATTCAAGTTAAAATGAAAGAAATTGTTGAAAAAAATATTCCTTTTGTAAAAAAAGAAGTTTCATTAGACGAAGCAAAAGAAATGTTTAAAGACAACAAATTCAAATTAGAATTAATTGAAGAGTATAAAGAAAATCTATCAGTATATTGTAACAAAGATTTTTGTGATTTATGCAAAGGACCACACGTACCTTCAACAGGTTACATTAAAGCTTTCAAACTAACCAATATAAGTTCTTCATACTGGAAGGGAAATGCTAAAAATGCTAACTTACAAAGAATTTATGGAACGGCATTCCCAGATAAAAAAGAGCTTAAAAAATATCTAAAAATGGTTGAAGAAGCTAAAGAACGTGATCATAATAAATTAGGAAAAGAAATGCAACTTTTTATGACTCATGAAAAAGTAGGACAAGGTCTTCCATTATTAATGCCTAAGGGTGCTAAGATTTTTCAAACTCTTCAAAGATTTGTTGAAGATGAAGAAGAAAAACGTGGTTACATTTTTACAAAAACTCCTTTAATGGCTAAAAGTGATTTGTATAAAACTTCAGGACACTGGGACCATTATAAAGATGGAATGTTTGTAATGGAAACAAAAGGTGAAACCCTTGCCCTAAGACCTATGACTTGCCCTTTTCAATTTTTGATATACAATTCAAAGAAAAGAAGTTATAGAGAATTACCTATACGTTATGCAGAAACTTCAACATTATTTAGAAATGAAGATTCTGGAGAAATGCACGGATTAATTAGATTAAGACAATTTACTATATCTGAAGGACATTTAATTTGTAGACCAGATCAACTTAAAGATGAATTTAAAGGAGTAATTGATTTAATTAAATTTATCATGAAAACAATTGGCTTAGAAGAAGATTTATGGTACAGATTTTCAAAATGGGATCCAGAAGATAAAGAAAAATATATTGATAATCCTCCTGCTTGGGATGAATCTCAGAAAGTTATGAAAGAAATACTTGATGAACTTAAATTAGATTACGTTGAAGCAAAAGGAGAAGCTGCATTTTATGGACCTAAATTAGATATTCAAGCTAAAAACGTCTATGGAAAAGAAGATACAATAATTACAATTCAAATTGATCTTGCACTACCTGAAAGATTTAATATGGTTTACACCGATAAAGATAGTAAAGAAAAAAGACCAATTGTAATTCATAGAACTTCAATAGGATGTTATGAAAGAACTATCGCTATGCTTATTGAAAAATATGCAGGTAAATTCCCTTTATGGTTAAATCCTAACCAAGTAATTATTTTACCTGTTGCAGACAGATTTAAAGAATATGCAAATAAGGTTGCAGAATCTTTCAAAGAAGTTGGAATTAGAGTTGAAGTTGATGATAGAACTGAAACTATTGGTAGAAAAGTAAGAGATGCAGAACTTCAAAGATTTAACTTTATTTTAGTTGTTGGCGAAAAAGAAATTAAAGACGACACAGTAGCTGTTAGAACTAGAGACAACAATGTTGAAGGTGCAATTGATTACAAAAAATTCCAAGAAAGAGTTTTACAAGAAATCAAAGAAAAAAAATAAATTATTTTTTTATTTTATTTAAATAATATTAAAAGAAATTTTTACAAACACATTCAAAACTTTAAACTATCACCGGGTTGAAGAATCTTAACTTCTATTTCAGAATTTTTATAAATTTCTTCTTTAAAGAGTAGTGCATCTTCTTCATGTCCTACAAATTTACCCCAATGCATTGGAATTGCTAACCTTGGTTGAATGATTTTAGCAGCAGATGCAGCTTCAATAGCTCCCATAGTATAAGTTCCACCTATTGGCAACATTACTAAATCTGCTTCAAAAAAATTCATTTCAGGAATTAAATCGGTATCACCTGCATGATAAAGTAATTTTCCTTCTATTTCAAAAATATATCCATTACCTTCTTCTTTAGGATGATTTGATTTAGAAATATTATAAGCGCAAACTGCCTCAATTTTCATCCCATCAATTTCTTGTTTATCACCGTTACGCATCCCTATTGCTTGAATTTGATTAGCAACATTAATAGGACCCACAATCACAGTATCATCAACACTTAACTTTTGAATTAATTCTTTTGAAAAATGATCGTTATGTGAATGAGTAACTAGAATTATATCAGCTTTTTCATCATCTTTAAAATCATAAGGATCAATATAAATTACTTTGTTTTCTGATTTTATCTTAAAGCTAGAATTACCTAACCATTGAATAATCATAGTTGATTTAGTAGAATAAACTTTATAAATATTTCTGAATTTTAATATAAAAATGTTAGGAATGGAAGAAATAATTGCTCAAAGTGACTGTGATGAACAATCTAGTATAGTCATGGTTAATAATCACTCTTTACCTGAAGAAACTAGATTAGGACACTTAAAATGTCTTGGTCAATATAGAACAGATGAAGTAAAAACAGTAATTGAACAAGTTGCAAATAGTTGGCCAATTATTAGCAGATATTCAAAAAGAATGCGTTCGGTTGCAAAAAGCATATTAGAAGCCAATTACCAATAACCTTTATAAATCTTTTATTCTTAAAATACCATATGTTAGACAAACTTGGAAGTAGTTTAAAGGACACATTAAACAAGATAACTAAAGCAATTTTTGTAGATGAAAAACTAATTAATGAAATAATTAGAGAAATTCAAAGAGCTTTATTACAATCGGACGTTAATGTTAAATTAGTTTTTCAATTAACTAAAACTATTAAACAAAGAGCATTAAAAAATGACATACCAGGATTAAACAAAAAAGAAGCTCTTATAAAAATAGTTTATGAAGAACTTGTTAAATTTTTAGGAGAAGAAAAAAAAGAATTAAATGTTAATGAAAAAAATTCTAAAATTATGATGGTAGGATTGTTTGGTTCTGGTAAAACTACCACATCAGGAAAATTAGCAAAATATTACAAAAAAAGAGGGAAAAAAGTTGCAGTAGTTGGACTAGATGTTTGGAGACCAGCTGCAATGAAACAACTTAAACAAGTAGCAGAAACTGCACAAGTTGATTACTTTGTTGATGAAAAAGAAAAAGATCCTTTAAAAATTTGGAATAACGTAGAACCTAAATTAAAAGATTACGACATTATTATTGTTGATACTGCGGGTAGAGATGCATTATCAAAAGATTTAATTAAAGAAATTGAAGACGTTACTAAGGCTGTAAATCCTATAGAAAAATTATTAATTATTTCTGGAGACATAGGACAAACTGCTGAAAAACAAGCATCACAATTCCATGAAAGTTGTAAAATTACTGGAGTAATTGTTACTAAAATGGAAGGAACTGCTAAAGGTGGTGGAGCTCTAACAGCATGTTCAGTAACAGATGCACCAATTAAATTTATTGGAACTGGAGAAAAAGTAGATGATTTAGAAGTATTCAATCCACCTGGATTTGTTTCAAGAATTTTAGGAATGGGAGATATAGAAGCTTTAATGGAAAAAGCTAAAGAAGCAATAAATGAAGAAGATGCTAAAGATCTAGGTAAAAAATTATTAAAAGGAGAATTTAACTTGATTGACTTGTATGAACAAATGCAGGCAATGTCTAAAATGGGTCCACTATCAAAAGTAGTTGAGATGGTTCCAGGATTTTCACAAATAAAAATGCCTAAAGAAGCATTACAAGTTCAAGAAGGCAAATTAAAAAAATGGCGTTTTATAATGGATTCATGTACTAAAGAAGAACTTGAAGATCCAGAGATTATGAACTCTGAAAGAATTGAAAGAATAGCAAAAGGATGTGGTTGTTCAACTGGTGAAGTAAGGGACTTATTAAAACAATACAAACAAAGTAAAAAAATGATTAAAAACCTTGGCGGCTCTGAAAAGAAAATGCAACAAATGATGAAGAAGATGCAGGGCGGCAATATGAAAATGTAGTTCTTATAAAATTAAATAATTTGATATTTGAAAAATGGCGCAATACGAATATGAGGAGTATAGTACGTCATGACTACAGACGAAACTGTAGTGAAGAAGAAAATGCAAGGCGATAATATGAAAATGTAATTCTTAAAGACTTGAAAAATTTGATATTTGAAAATTATATCTCAAATTAGTAAATAATATCTTAAAAACAATAATTGTTTTATATAATATCAACTTACCATGCAGATATTAAGCTAATTTAAACAATTATATAAAAATGTGGTATAGAAATAAAAAAAAACTTGAAGAAAGAATACAGGCTCTCGAATTAGAATTAGAAATATTAAAAGAAGATAATACTCAATTAAAACAAGAAAAAAAATCTATACAAAACTTTGTTGAACTTTTACCCCAGGGCATATGGAAAACTGACACAAAAGGAAGATTCATATTTATGAATAATGAAACACTAAAAATTTTTGGTTATACCCAGCAAGACATTAGTAATGGTTTGTATGTAACAGATATGATTATTCCATCAGAAAAAGAAAGAGCAAAATCAAATTTTAAAAAACGATTCGAAAGTATGTTTAGTAAAAGCAACGAATATAATTGTATAACAAAAGATGGAAATGAATTTCCAGTATTAATCTATAGCCATCCCCTTATTGAAAATGGAAAAATTACAGGTATGGTTGGTGTAAGTGTAGATATCAGTAGAGAGAAAAAAATTCAAGAATCTTTAATACTCAGTGAACAACGTTTAACATCAATATTTGATTGTATTCGTGAACCAGTATACATCACAGATATTGATACTTATGAAGTACTATGGGTAAATAAATATTTCGCAGAAATATTAAACGATAATCCTATAGGAGAAAAATGTTATGAAGCTTTTCAAGGAATTGACAATATTTGTAGTTATTGTACTAATGATATAATTAAATGCAATAATGGTGAACCATATACTTGGCAACATTATAACCATAAATTAAAAAAATTTTATCAAATAACCGATCAATTAATTGACTGGCCAGATGGAAGAAAAGTAAGATTTGAAATTGCAGTTGATATAACAAAAATAGAAAAAGAACGAAGATTTCAAAATGCAACATCTGATATTTCAAGAATGCTTTTAGAGGGAGTTAAAAATGAAAGATACTCTTGATAAAGTGCTTGAAAGAATGGGTACTGAAGTGAATGTTTCAAGAGCATATATTTTTGAATTTGACCATATAAAAAGAGTTATGTCTAATACTCACGAATGGGTAAATCATACTGAACTTAAAACTAACGATTTAGAAAAAGGTATTCTTTCTGAAAAAGATAATCTACAAGATATAGGAATTGATTTTCTTCCTGACTAGTTTAATAAACTTAATAGTAACGAAATAATTAATGCACCAAATATTCACAAATATGGTTTTATTCCCAACACATACGAACTACTTAAACATCAAGGAATAAAATCCGTATTAGTTACTCCATTGTATGGTAACGGTCAATTAAATGGTTTTATTGGTTTTGATGAATGTAAAGAATATCGAGAATGGGACGAAGATACAATTAAATTTCTTGTTACTAATACTCGAAATATAGAATCGTATCTTGAAAAAACACAAGCCCAAAAAGAACTGATTAAATTCAAGACAATTGTTGATAATGCTAATTATGGAGTTACAATAACAGATTTAGATGGGAAAATTCTTTATGCAAATAATTATTTAGCAAAAACTCATCAAAAAACAATAGAAGAATTAATGGGACAAGATATATCAATATTATATGATCTTAATCAAACTTTTTTTGTTAATAGATTAAAAACCATTTTATCAAAATCAGGAGGAGTAATTCAAGAAGAAGTATATCACGAAAAAAAAGATGGCACTAAATTCCCTATGTTAATGACTGGCAAAGTAATTACTGACAGTTCTAAAAAACCACTCTGTTTTACTTCAAGTGCTATCGATATAACTAGAGAAAAAGAAGCAGAAGAAACAATTCATCAACATGCAAAAATGGAATCAATTGGATTCTTAGCAGGTGGCATAGCTCACGATTTTAACAACATTCTTGCAGGAATATTGGGTTATGCTGAATTAATTAAATATAAAATCGAAGGAGGTAGATTTTCTCCCGAAAAAGAAATAACTCATTTAGATAATATTATTTCGGCAAGTAATCGTGGTAGCGATTTAACTTCACAATTACTTGGTTTTTCAAGACAAGGTCAATATAATCCAATAGACACAAACCCTAATGAAATTGTTTTAAATGCATATAATTTAGGCATTAAGCAAAGTCATGTTCAAGGCATAAATTCCTCACTAAATTTATCTGCAGATAATTTCATACATGCGGATGAAACACAAATTTATCAAGTAATTCAAAATTTAATAATAAACGCAATACATGTTACTAATTCAAAATTAGACATTTATACTGAAGATGTGATTATTGATAATAAACAGTACACTTATGAGTTTGAAATTCCCGATGGAAAATATGTTCAAATTATAGTAGAAGATGATGGCTGCGGTATAGATGAGAAAATACTTTCCAAAATATTTGAACCATTTTTTACAACAAAACCAAAAGGCAAAGGAACAGGAATGGGCCTTGCAATGGTTTATGGAATTACAAATAGGCATGGCGGTTATATTAATGTTAAAACGGATACATCAAATGATAAACATGGCACTTCATTTATGGTTTATTTTCCTGCAGTAAAAAAACATGAAATAAGCATTGATGCAGAAAAATCAAATCATTTAGGTTCAGGCATAATTCTTGCCATTGATGATGAACAAATGATAAGAGATTATCTTGTTGATTCTTTAGAGATGAAAGGATATAAAGTAGTTACAGCAACTAATGGTGACGAAGGGTTTGATACTTTTAGAAGTGGTGATTTTGATTTAGTATTAACTGATTTAATAATGCCTGGCGGAATGGATGGTGTCGAGTTATGCAAAAAAATAAGAGAAATTGATTTGAAAGTTCCCATTTATGCTATGAGTGGTTATCAAAAAGATGAAAAAGTAAAAGAAATGCTTAAAGAAGGAGCAAATGGATTTTTAGGTAAACCCTTTAAAACAGAAGAATTATATAAAATTCTACAATTAACTATTCCAAAAAATTAATTCTAATTAAAGTCTAAACTTTCAATTTTTCGTACAGGAACATATAAATTTTGATGGCAAATACTAATCCCTTTTTCTTTTTTATCTACCCCTAAACCTAGATAAAAAACATCATCAATAAAAGCCAATTCCATAGGACTATGAAAATATTTATATCCACCAGCAGAGTAATCTGTTGAAAAAGATAAATAAAGACTACCATCGCTAGGAATTTGACCTACTTCCCTAAAGTCCATAGGAGTCCTATTAGAAACAGACCATCTTTTTAAAAAGCTATTAAAAAAATTATTATCTCTTTCATATTCTACAAGGGGTTCACCATTAAATTTTTCGAAATGTTTTTTTAATTCACCCATTAAATCATCTGGATTACATTGTTCTAAAGAAACAATTTCAGAATTTTGAACTAAACCATCTAAATATTTTGAAATATTTCTGCTGATTAATTTTGACATAATAATTATATCTATTAAAAGTATTTAAATTTTATTATCCTATAAACTCTTAATTTAAAAAAAGAAAATTATTAACTCTAAAAAATTTAAAGAAAATTATTCTTTAACATAAGTACCTTTTTTCCATTGAACCATAAACTTTTGATTTAATTCTTTTGCTAGTTTAGGATTCCAAACTTTTATCATTGCTAAAAGTTCATTTTTATTTAAAGGATTAGTAATTTGCATTAAAATTACTTCATTATCAAAAACTAAAAATAAATCAGAAATATCTTGTTCAATTTCTTTTGTAAACTTATTTATTTCTTTTTTTGATTCACCAAAATAATCCATCAAACGATCAGAAGTTTTTTTATTTCTTAAAATTCTTAACTTAACTCCTCTTTTAGATAATGAAGTCATTTTTTTAATTAACATAACTAAATCTCCCGAAATTTTATCAAACTCCTCATAATTTACAGGTTCAATAAAAAGCATGTTAACCTCTTCATCAGCATTTTCAAAACACTCCATCATTAATTTAGGTATATCCTCTTTAAAAGCAGCTTTCCAAAAATTAGTTTCTTCATTTGCAACTTTATTTTTATGACTTAAATTTTCTCCAATAACGTCAAGTAACTTTTTTGTTTTATTTAGTTCATTATCCATATTTTTTTTCTTTTCATTATAGAATAATTCAAAAGCATTTGATAACTTTACAGCATGATACTTTTTTGGTCTTGTATTTTGAACTTCAATAAAATTTCTTCTAACAAGAGAACTAAGTGTTTCATAAATCTTACCGGATGGAATATTCTCCTCTTTACATATTGTTTTAGCATCAACAATTTCATGTTTAATTATACAAATAAAAGCTTTTGCTTCATATTTTGTTAATCCAATGTTCCTTAAATCTTCTTCGTTTCCCATAATAAACCACTCGCAAGTTGTTTTAAAAACAGAAAGTATATAAAGGTTTGTAATAATAAAACGTATGAATGAAAATTATTAATATATTTTTAAAACATTTAGCAAAAGTTCAGATTAAATATAGAAATATAATTTTAATTAGCACACTAATTATTACCTTAATTTTACTTGCAGGCATTCCAAACATTAAAATGCAAACAGATATGATGGAAGAAATGCCACAAGACTTATCCATTTTTATTTTAAATGACAAAATTACAGATACTTATGGAGGCAACGATGTCATTGTAATTATTACTCAGATTAATAACCTTAAAGATGATCAAAATGGAATTAAAGACATAAGAGATCCAAAAACAATTACTTTTATTCAAGAATTAGAAACAAAACTAATGCGTGAAAGTAATATTAATTCTGTTATTAGTATAAATACATACCTACAAGGATCTGAATTATCAAATAAAGAAGACATTAAAAATTTTCTAAAAATAGTTCCAGATGCTTCTGCATTCTTTAGTAAAGATTTTACTTCAAATATCATGTATGTTACAGCCGATGTTGGCTCTAGTAATGATAAAATCAATGATTTAGTTGAAACTATTGAAAAAAATATTGATCTTACAACAAAAGTACCAGGAACAAAAAATTATATTACAGGAGGTCCAATAATAAATGCAACAATTGGCGGACTTATGGTTGGAGATGCATTACTTTCAATTTCAGTTGCATTGCTAGTTATATTTTTATTATTAATTATTCTAAAAAGATCGCTTATAAAATCAGTAATAATTTTAATTCCATTAGCAATAGGTTTAATATGGACAATGGGCATTTTAGGATATGCAAACATTCCAATTACTATTGCCACTGCTGGCCTAGGAGCAATGATATTGGGTTTAGGAGTTGAATACAGCATATTTGTTCTAACAAGATATTTAGAAGAACGAGACAAAGGACTTAGTCAAGAAGATGCACTCCGAATTTCAATTCCTGCAGTAGGACAAGCAACAACGGGTTCTGGATTAACAACCTTAGTCGGTTTTTTAGCACTTACATTATCTGTAATTCCAATGTTACAAAAATTAGGATTAACATTAGCAATAGGAATTGCATCAGTGTTAATTGCATCACTAGTTATTTCACCAACAATATTTACAGTAATAGAAAAATGGCACATCAAATCATTATCAAAAAAACGAAAAAATAAATTTACAAATAAATAAAATGGCAATTAAAAAAGCAATAGATAAATACGCGCATTTCATATCTGTACATCCTGTTTTAGTATTGTCTATTGTTATAATTTTATTTATCACAGCATTTGCATACATGCAAAGAGTGGATGTTAAAAGTTTAGATATTAAAGATATATTACCTGCCGAATTAGATGTAATTAAATCTATGGACATATTACAAGACACTTTTGGAGGTACTGCTTCAGGACTAATTATTTTAGAAATAGATCCAAGCTACAAAAATAGTGAAGAACCGCGAGATATAAGAGTTTATAAGATTTTAAAATATCAAGAAATAATTCAAAAATCCATTAAAAGCCTCGAAGATGTTGTTGAGAGTGCAAGCTCAACAGACATTTTGAAAATTTTAAATAATAATATAATTCCCAAATCAAATACTGAAATTAAAAAACTAACTAAAGATAATCCTTCTTTTGATTCATACATAAGTAATGACAAAACTATAAGTTTAATTAGAGTTACTTTAATTGATGACTTTGATGAAGAAAATATTGCAAAAGAATTACAATTAATTGTGAATCAATTACCAAAACAAGAAGGAGTTAAAGTTAGCATAGGAGGATCAAGTTTAGAAAGCGGTGTGGTTAATGAAATAATTACACCTGACATGAATAAAACTTCTATGTACTCAATGATTGGCATACTTGTTGTTTTACTTATTATTTCCGGGTCAATAATTTATGGACTTATTCCTTTAACAACAATTATTATTGGAGTTGTTTGGGCAATGGGTTTTGTTGGACTTTTAGGAATGAATTTAAATTCTGCAACTTCAGCAGTAATTAGTATGATTATGGGAATTGGAATTGATTTTGGAATTCAAATTACAACCAGATTTAGAGAAGAAAAAGAAAAAAGAGACATAGAAAATTCAATGAGAGTAACAATGGAATCAGTTTTATATCCAATGATAATAACAACACTTGCTGCACTAATTGGTTTTTGGGCAATGAGTTTAGGAACAATTAAAATATTAGGAGAAATGGGACAAATTATGTCCTATGGAGTTTTAATGTGCTTTTTTGCCGCAATAACTGCAGTACCCTCAATAATTATACTTACTGAAAAGTTAACTCAAAAAATAAAAGAAAACCGAAGGAGGAATAAAAATGAAATTTAATAAAAATATAAATTTAAAATTAAAAAACGTAATCTTAATATCAGCATTACTTATGATGTCCTTAAGCTTTACTAATATTGCTTTAGCAGACTCAGATTTGGCCCATCTTGAAATTACATTATTAAATCAAGACCCAGACCCCGCAGAACAAGGCGAATATTTAGATTTAAGGTGGAAAGTAATTAAAAGCGGTAATGCAGAAATAGATGATATTTCTTTTACATTAGAAACAGAATATCCATTTTCTTTTGATGGTACAGACACACCAATAAAAAAAATAGGAAGTTGGAGAGGAAATTCGTTTGATGATGAATATTATATTTTACATTATAAAATAAAAGTTGATGAATCGGCATTAGAAGACACTTATGATATTAAACTTAAAGTTAACTATGATGGTGGAAAAGAATATTATTCAAGAGACTTTGAAATTAATGTTGGAGATAAAATTGAACCAGACTTTGTTTTAGGAACTTTGGTTACTTCACCAATTAAACTTTTAGCAGATACTGAAGAAAATGAACTAAAAGTAACTCTTGAAAATATTGGAGATGACAATGCAGAAACTGTTAGAATGGAATTAGAACTTCCACAAGGATTTAGTGAAACTTACGGTTATTCATCAAGAGCCAATCTTGGAACAATAGATGCCGGAAGTAGTTCTGTAGGAACATTTTACATTGATTTAGATGAAACAGTTATTGAAGGAGAACAGGATGGATTAATAAAAATATATTATAAAGAATCTAATGATGAAGATAATAAATACAAAACAATTGAACTACCTATAAAAATCCCAGTAAATGGCAAACCTATGTTTTCAATTGAAGAAATAAAAACAAATCCTGATATAATCAAAGTTGGAAATGAAGTTGAATTATTACTTACTATCAAAAACTATGGAAGTAAAGAGGCAGAATCAGTTTCAATAAGAGCTTTTAAAGAATCTTCCCAACCATTTGAATTTGATGAAAAATCAGATTTTATTGGAAAACTAAAACCTGGCGAATCTGGAGAAGCTGTTTTAAAACTGAATATTGATTCAAAAGCAAATCTTAAAACATATTTGTTAGACATTGAAGTTAGAGGACTTTACAACGATGATGTAATAATAGAAAATGAAGTTATACCAATAACAATAAAAAGAAATAATGGTGAAACAATTAAAACAACAATTGGTATAATTATTGTTGCAATTTTAGTTATAATCGGAGGAGGTTATTACGTCATAAAAAAGAAAAAATAAAATTTTGATTCGACTTAGAATTGTGCCAGAAGATTTTCTTCTGAGCATTTTAAATTTATTATTCTAAAGATTTAAATATAGCATATCACCAATATTTATAAAATACATCTCCTTATATAAATTAATGATAAAAATACCTGAAAATAATAATTGTTTCCCATATCAAACATTAATTGATACTATAAAAAAATCAGAGTTTAATAATCCGTTATTAATAAGATTTCAATCAGAACTAGAAAGTGCATGTCATCATTCTGCAACAAAAAATGAAAGAGGAGGAATAATTAAATCAGAGATTTCAATTAGTTTTAATCCAAATGCTGAAAAGTACTATCATGCTGCATCAGTATTAGGTGCTCACCCAAAAACATATAATGAAATATTAAAATCAGTTATAAATAATAGAATTCCTTCTCAAAGATTGTTAAAATATTTAGAAATACTCCAAATATTAGAACAACCTTTAAATACTCTCAAGAATAAATAAAAAATTATGATTGAAAAACTAGTTCCAGATACATCAGTAATTATTGAAGGTATAATTTCTTCTAAACTTAAAAAGAAAGAATTAGAAGTAGATGAAATCATCATTCATGAAGCAGTTCTTGCAGAATTAGAACATCAAGCAAATTCAGGAAAATCAATTGGTCATTTAGGAATGGACGAAATTGAAAAAATTCGAGAAATAAAAAAAGATAAAATATTATTTGCTGGAACAAGACCAAGATATTCTGAAATTAAATATGCATCACTTGGAGAAATTGATGCAATGATTAGACAATTAGCATATGATGAAGATGCAACTTTAATTACTGCTGATAAAATTCAATATAAAATTGCTAAAACAAAAGGCATGAAATGTATTTATGTACCTCATGAAAAAAAGAAAAGAAAATTAAAATTAGATTCATACTTTGACAAAACAACAATGTCTGTTCATTTGCGAGAAGGAGTTATTGCAAAAGCTAAAAAAGGAATACCAGGAAATTGGGAATTTGTAGATTTAACAAAAAAAGAATTAACCCAAGAAGATATTAAAGAAATTTCAACAGAAATCATTGAAGATACAAGAATAAGAAGTGATGGATTTATTGAAATTGAAAGGGAAGGTTCAACAATTGTTCAATTAGGAAGATATAGAATTGTTATAACTAGGCCACCTTTCTCAGACGGATGGGAAATTACTGCAGTTAGACCTGTTAAACAATTAGAATTAGAAGAATATAATCTTTCAGAAAAATTATACAAAAGAATTTGTGAACAAGCAGAAGGAATTTTAATTGCAGGAGCACCAGGAATGGGAAAATCCACTTTTGCTGCAGCTTTAACAATACACTATGCTAAACAAGGAAAAATTGTAAAAACTGTTGAAGCACCAAGAGATTTAGTATTACCTGATGAAGTTACACAACTAGCAATTTCTCATGGAAGTCCAGAAGAAGTTAGAGACATATTATTATTATCCAGACCAGATTATACTTTATTTGATGAAATGAGAAATAGAGATGATTTTGCATTATATGCAGATTTAAGATTAGCAGGTATTGGCCTTGCAGGTGTTGTTCATGGAACAAGTCCAGTTGATGCCATACAAAGATTTGTTGGAAAAATTGAATTAGGAGTTATTCCTCAAGTAATTGACACAGTTATTTTTATTAAAAATGGAACTGTTTTCAAAGTTTTATCATTAGAAATGGAAGTTAAAGTTCCTGCAGGAATGACTGAAGCAGATTTAGCTAGACCAATAGTTGTAATTAGAGATTTTGAAACTAAAAATCCAGAATATGAAATTTATACATATGGTGAAGAAACAGTTTTAATTCCAGTAAAAGCTGCAAAAAATGAAGAAAGGGGAGTAAATAAACTTGCAAAAGAAGCAATTGAAAGAAGAATGGAAAAATATTCTTCCCAAATTAAAGTAGAAGTTGCATCAGCTCAAAAAGCAATTGTATACGTACCAGAAGATAAAATTGCAAGAATAATTGGAAAACAAGGGTCTCATATTGCTGAAATTGAAAAAGAATTAGGAATCGGTTTAGACATTAGAGAATTAGAAGGAAGCGTTGAAGAAAAAATAACAGACGGATTAAAATACGAAATTTTAGAGGATAAACATTCCCTAGTTATTGAATTAGATATGGAAATTAAAAATAAAGATATAATTATTTATGTTAATTCAGATATTTTAACAACTGCTACTACTGGAAAAAATGCGACTGTTAAATTAAATAAAAAAAGTCCTATTGGAGAAAAAATGATGAATGCTTTAAGGACAGAATCAGAAATAGTTATTTTAAAAAGATAATTTTTTAACTTCAGGCAAGATTTCATTTCTACAATCTTTTAATAATTGAGGTATTGAACCACCATAATTTTTAACGTAATTATCAAACGCATCATCTAAACCTGCATCAAAACCTCTTTTTTCACTAAGATAATGCCTATTTCTCATAATTTCTCGACAAACAAATTCAAGTCCATTTTTTCCGTAAACATTTTCCATTTCAAAAAAAAGATTTCGAACAAAACACAGATCAGTATTACACAAACTTGCAAAGTCATCAACTTCTTCAGCTTGACCTTGAAAAGTTAAATTCGCCCTTGCTTTTTTATCGCCACAATGACTCAATACAAGTGCTTGTTCATAAAATAAATCCGAAGTTTTTGTTGCATCATACTTTGTCATTCCAATAACAATTCTAGCAACCAACATCTCATGAATTCTATAATTTTTAGAAAAAAATAAAGTAGGAACAGTCCTATCAGTTCCATTATGTTCTTTATCAGTAATGTGACTTACATTTAAACTAACATTAAATGGATTAAAATGTCTTATATAATATTTAATTCCCGGACCATAATCACAAGAATGAGTATCACCAATGTTTTCATCAAATGCATCTTGATCAGAATCAAATCTTTGCTCTTCTTCTTCTATTAATTTTATTAATTCTAAGGGTCTTTTTTCTGGTGGAAGTTTGCTAATTTTTTTAGCATAAAAAGAACTTCCTTCTATCAATTTTTTTTCAAGATCTACTTCGTCTCTTTCTGTAGTTGTTAATGTCGACATGTTTTTACTATCACCTTTACTAAACAATTTAATAAAAACATTTATATACTTTCCCACCAATTAATGATAAAACTTACCAAAAATAGAACTAAAATGGTAGAACTTAACGAAACTGAAAGAAAAATTGTTAGAGAACTAATTAAAAATGCACGTGCAAGCGATAGTCAAATTTCTAAACAAACTGGAATTCCAGTAATGACCGTCAACAGAAAAAGAAAAAAATTAGAAGAAGAAAAATTAATTAGATACTATACATCAATTGACAAAGGAGAATTTGGACTTAAAACTTTTGGAGCCAAAGAATTATTTATAATTCAATTTAAAGTAGGAATTAGTAAAGCAGAATATCTAAACAAAGTTGAAAAAGATAGTAGTTGGAGAATGTTAAATTCTCATTACATTAGTTTTGCATATCTTGGAGAAGACGAAGGACATTTAGCTTTAATTATTAGTCTTGATGCAGTTGAACAAAATGAATTAGTTGAAGAGTTTAACGGCAAAATAGTGCCTTACTTAAAAAACAAACTAGGAGATGACTGTATCAAAAGAGTAAGAACATTTAATTTATCAAAATTAATAAGAGTCCACCACAATTATATGCCAGCATTTAACATGGAAAAAGGTCACATTAAAAAAGATTGGCCAGATGACATGATATTTGTTGATGAAGTGGAGTAAAATATATAAATACCTTCTTACTTTTATATAATATGATAGATTTAAAATTCATAAGGGAAAATCCAGAAGTTGTTAAAGAAGATTTAGAAAAAAGAAGAGACTTTGATAAGAAAGAATGGGTAGATGAAATTCTTGAAAAAGATGAATCATATAGAAAATTACTAAAAGAATCCCAAGAACTCAGAAAAAGAAGAAATGAAGTTTCTGAACAAATAAACAAAGGGAAAAAATCTGGAGAAGATGTTTCAAAATCAATTGAAGAAGCAAAATTAATTCCTAAACAATTAGAAGACAAAGAAAATGAAATTGAATCAATTTTAAATGAAATTAAAAATAAATTAATGCGTTTACCAAACATATTACACGAATCTGTCCCTATTGGTGAAACTGAAGAAGAAAACGTTCAGATAGAAACAATTAATGACAAACCAGAATTTAATTTTAAAATTAAAGATCATTCGCAACTAATGGAGAAATGGGATTTGGCAGATTTGGATAGAGCTGCAAAAATTTCAGGTTCAAGATTTTACTTTTTAAAAAATGAATTAGCAGAAATGGAACTTGCATTACAAAAATATGCCACAGATTTTATGATTAAAAAAGGATTTACATTAGTTTGTCCACCTTTAATGATGAATAAAAAATCATACGAAGGAGTAACTGATTTAGCAGACTTTGAAGACGTAATGTATAATGTTAAACCAGACGATTTTTATTTAATTGCAACTTCAGAACATCCACTGACTGCAATGTACATGAATGAAGTTTTAGAACCTGAAAAATTACCTATTAAAATGGTAGGAATTAGTCCATGCTTTAGAAGAGAAGTAGGAACACACGGAAAATCAGATAAAGGAATTTGGCGTGTACATCAATTTAACAAAATAGAACAAGTAGTTTTATGTAAACCAGAAGACTCATGGAAAATACATGAAGAATTATTAATTAACGCTAAAGAATTTTTTACAAGTTTAGGATTACATTTTAGAGTTGTTAACATTTGTACCGCAGACATGGGAACTGTTGCTGCCAAAAAATATGACTTAGAAGTATGGATTCCTTCAATTGGAAGTTATAAAGAAGTTGTATCATGTAGTAATTGTACAACATACCAAGCAACAAGATTAGGTATGAGATATAGAACTAACGAAGGAAATAAAACATTACACACTTTAAACAGTACATGCGTTGCAACTTCAAGAGCATTGGTTGCAATATTAGAAAATTATCAAAATAAAGATGGAACAATTACCATTCCAAAAGTTTTACAGGCTTATATGAACAATAAAACTATGATTGGTTATGTTTAAATTTTTTTATTAATGAAGGAAAAATGACTGAACTAACTTTTTTAAATGATTCTTACCTTAAAGAATTAGAAACTTCTATAGAAAATGTAACATCAATAGGAATAATTACCAAAGAAACTATTTTTTATCCACGATCGGGTGGACAAGACCAAGATAAAGGTTACATTGAATGGAATGGACAAAAAATCGAAATTAAAGATGTAGAAAAAATAGGAAAAGAGGTTCATTTAATTATTGGAGAACATGAAATTATCAAAGGAAATAAAGTTCATTTATTTATTGATTGGCAAAGAAAACATAAATTTATGAGATACCACACTGCGGCTCACATTTTATCAGCAGTAGTTTATAAAGAAACCAAAGCATTAATTACAGGAAATAATATTGATGAAAACAAAGGAAGAATTGATTTTAATTTAGAAGAATTCGATAGAGAAAAAATAAATGAATGGGCAAAAAAAGCTAATGAAATTGTAAAAGAAAATCATGATGTTAAAATTTATTCACTAGACCGAGAAGAAGCTATGAAAATTGATTCGATTTTTAGATTAAAAGATGTTTTGCCAAAAAATCTAGTGAAATTTAGAATTGTTGAAGTTGAAAAAGTCGATAAACAAGCTTGCGGCGGAACACATGTTAAAAATACATCTGAAATTGGAACAATTAATGTTCTTAAAGTTCAAAATAAAGGCAAAAATAATAGAAGATTATATTTTCAATTAGAATAAATTAAATTTTAAAAAACAATTAAATTCTCAGAACATTTTTAAAATTTTATAAAAAAATAAAATAAAAACCTTTCTATTTCCGACTAATGAAATACAAACCAATTCCAGCAATTACTAAAATTAACAAGTAACCTACAAAGTTAAATTCTGGAATTGTTGCTCCGCCACCGTCAACTTCTGATGTTCCGGATGAACTTCCAGCACAACCAGGGTCATCTAAATCAATTAAAGTATCTGCATCATTATCAACACAATCAACGCAGTCAACTGCAGCAACTAAAGTTGAATTCTTACAAGTTGGAGTTCCGTCTCTTAAGTCACAATATAATCCAGTATCACAATCAGCGCAATCATTACAAGTAGTTCCTACTCCAGAACCAGTTAGTCCAGTGATTTTGAAATAACTTCCT
>CAZLQZ010000015.1:0-27851 GCA_964561995.1 uncultured Methanosarcinales archaeon
ACGCCACCGCCCAGCGAAGGGTGTTGATGGCGAATATCCATACTGCTCAGTTCTTACTCAAACCTCGCTTTTTATTTTTAAATTTTCAAAAGTTTCCATGAATAACATTTTATTATGGTACATTTTTTCCAGTTTACTTTCTGGTTCAATATCTTGTATGTGGGGAGTTAATTTAAATTTTACCTCATTGAATAATTCGCACGCTTTATTAAATGCGTATTTGTCTTGCAAAAATAATAAAAATAATTCTTGATATTTTATGGCATAATTTATTAATCTTTCACAGTTTCTATCATTAAAATCTATTAAATTTACTTTATTGTTTTCACATCCTCTTGTTAATATAAAAAAGTTAGTTAGAAACAATCTATCTTTAAAGTAGTATGTATATTTTTCATATTCTCTTTTTCTATTGTCTAAATGCTTTTCTTTTTTTTTAAGAATATATTTTTTTTTAGTTAGTTTATCGAGATATTTTTGTATATTTGATTTATTAAGCCCATTCAAACAATCATCAGTATTTTTTGGAATAAAAGTACCCTTATATTTATCTGTCTTTTTGTTTATATTTATTAATATGGTGTTCTGTATTTCATTTTTCAATTGAGCATAATCTATTTTACCTCCTTTTTTGATAATAAATAAAATAATTCCTAATTCTATTATTCCTAGATTGCCCATCATACTTTAATAAAAGTTTAAACAAGTATATAAACTTTTCCATTCTAATTACGAGAGTAATATTTATGGAATGCCTTCCATATTTATTACGTCTGTGAAATAACGTAATATTTTATTTTTAAATAGAAGGGGCTTCGCTAGATTTATGATAGAAACAAAAATTAAACAAAGAAAATTACAAAAGATTGGGAATAGTTACTTTGTAAGTCTCCCTCCTTGTTGGATAGAACATCATAACTTGAAAAAAAAGGATTTTTTAGAGTTTAAATTAACAGAAACAGACCAGTTGGTGATATGTAAAAATGAATGAACTAACATATCTTAATGAAGAACTTGAAAATCAAATGCCGGAAGAAGTAATGTTAATAAGAAAATTTTATTTTAATGAGGTTAAGAAAAATGAAGAAAAAAGATAAATGGAATGATTCGAATGTTAAATGGAAGAAGAGTATTGAGAAATACATATCTACTGATGAGCAGGAGTTTCATTTAATACATTCCAAAGCAGATTCATCCCGTTTAGTAATTGAATGTTCTTATGGGAAATATTTGGGAATGTTAAAGCAAAATCCTTTATGTAAGGTCATTTCTGGTTACAAAAACGTGAAAGGGCAGATACTATCTGTAACTGCAGAACTACCCAAGAAAGGCCTTACACTTAGGAAAAAGTTTGTTAAAAGGCCAGATATGCTACGAGCCAAATAAAAGAAACTCATGTTTGTACAAACTCAGTTTTTGGTTATCAATAAGATAATCCTATACAAAATGAAAGAAATAGTCTTTGACAAATCAAAAAAATACTCACATGTAGTTTTTAATTTATCTGGTTATTATTTATATCCATTTAATGATTCTAAAAAGATTAAAAAAGCCATCAGAAGTATAGCTATGTGTTATAAGTATGGGGTTAAGAAGTCAGGGATAATGCCTAATCATGTTCACATCATCTTTATGGCCGATAAGATTGATGATTATACTGTTCAATTGTTGCAGAATGATTTTGGGGATTACATTTCTAATAAATATGATATTTATAAAAATATTTGGAAAAAGAATAGCTTTTGTAAGATTGTTAAAATAAAAAATAATGTTCAATTACTAATTGCTGCTGATTATATTGATAAGCAAGTTTCTCAATATCTGGAATGGAAAAAGAATAAATAAAAAATTATTTAACTTCACATTCAGATATAACTCCATCTTGTTTACATCTTACGCTATATGAAAGTTTTTCATATTTAAGAATATCAAAACTATTCTTTTTTAATACATACACTTTGGCCCCATTAAGGCTTTCATCTAAAGATTTTGTTTTAAGAGTATAAAAAAATTCATCTCCTGAATCTAATTCATCTTCGATTTCAACTAATTCGCCAAAATCACCATACTTAAAAAATATAAGGTTACCTTTTAAATTATAATCTCCTTCATTACTTATTGTTAGGGGAATTTCTGTTATAAAAACCGAGTCCTCTCCCTTTTTTGAATATTCTGGAGAACCATAATCTATTTTTATGTAGTTTACATTTAAATCATTTTCAAAAGGTAATCCTTCTGTAAGATTATGTTCTATTTTATACTGGTTTACATTCGTTCTTTCAATAAGAAAAGTATAGTTCATTTCTTTAAGTATTGTCTCTGAATCTAAGATTGTATATTCTAGTTTATACTTAGAAAATGGTTGAATAAGAGAATTAGTATTTTCAAAATAAAAGTCATCCAACTTAATTATTTTGGCATAAGTTATAGAGATTAAATCTAATGTATCTTCCTGACTAGAGACCAGTTTGTATTTTGCCGTATCATAATTTAGTTTATATAGATTTAATCTAACTTTAGGTTCAACTAATGTTCTACCGGTATTTTTTATATATAAAAATAAGTATCTAAGAGTCCATTTATTATCTTTAACTTTATCAAGAAGGATATTAATCTGGTCTTCTATGCTGTAAATCCCTGATACCTCTTTTAAATCATCTGAATTAACTATTTCCTGTGAATCGACATCTTCTTTTGTTTTTTCTTCATTTATTTCTATTATGGATTCTTTACTTTTTTCATCTTCATCACAAATGCTATTATCATCTACATCTAAACAACAATCAGTTCCCACCTGAATATATGGTTTATTACATACAACAGAAGATTGTTCAGTAGAATTACATGCAACTAACAATAATAAAGACAGTATAACTAATATTTTTAATTTCATTTTATTAAATTTGGATTAACTAGAATATAAACCTTTTGAAAACATTACCCGTCCCAGTGTAATCTCTCTTTAATTACTGGACTGATTCTTTATCTAAAACATATATGAGCATCAATTTGTCTAAAAAAACAATTATTTTTTAATAGTCGATATGATTTTTGTATTTACAATATCTTTGCTCATTTATTCTCTAAACCTAAGGTTAGCGTAATTAAGTTATGTGTATTGTATGAAGGATAGTCATTTGTTTTTTTGAACAATTAGTGAATAATAAAATTAAGTATCAAATCACCAACCCTATTTGATAAAAAAACAATTCCAATTCCAGCCAAAAAACCTGTTAAAAATCTCAATGAGTTATTGCTTTTTCTCCATCCAAATAATTGTGTTGTTCCATCAATGACCATTGGAATTATGAAAGCTACTGAAAAAATCAAATTTAGGGTTGGATTCAATATAAAATTTATTGCAATCGTGATTATGCCTCCAATTAAAATTCCTGTACATCTGGCACAAATTGGCAGACGATGGTTGTTAATACAAAAACATCTTTCAGGGATGGAATGACATATTATGCTATTTCTTATAATTTCATACAATCGCATCTTAAAGTATTTTTTGACCGCAGTCTGTACAAAACTTTGTATTAATTGCATTTTGACAACCACATTTTTTACAAACTCTCTTTGGTTCTGTATTGTTTATAACAACTTGTTGTGAACCTTTTGCCCTATGCCATCCCCCGCCCATTAACCAAAATGGAAGACAACAAAAAGAACAAATAAGTAATAAACCCAGCAATCCAAAAAAACCTGAAATAGTTTCAGAAATGGCTTCACCTATTGAAGGATTAGAAAATAAAATAGTAATAATTATTAAAGTAATTGCTGCCCCAACGCCAATTACTATATTTTTGTTTTTTTTAATCCATCTTGTCAAATCTTTTTTATATATCATATATTAACCTCATTTTAGTTTTTTAAATAATCTGTAATCCACCAATATCAAGATAAGTAACATCCCAATTTCTAAGTGAAGTCCATTCGCCTGAACGATAAGTTAAACTAATTGTCCAGTAACTTCTAATTTCAGTTCCAAAAGCATTTTTTGAATCAACATGTGAAGATACTTTAAAGTTATTTTGACCCAATGAGATAACTCTATAATCAAACCAAGGAAATTTAGCACTTGAAGGAGATATTAAGTATAATTTAACAATTTCCTTACTCATAATAAAAGCTTCAGATTCTGTAGCACTGGTTTTAACACATTCATAACTTATGCATTTTTGACCTTCATAACAATCTGAATTAGAAAAACATTCAACCCCACACTGTCCTTCAATAATTTCACCCTCACCCAAATAATTACATCCTTGACTTACAAGTATACATGTATGAAATTTGCTATTTTTACAGGTATCAGAAAAACATTCATCTGTACAATCAATAGTTTCATGAATACAATCCTTGGTAGTGTAATTATATAAATCAATTGTTTTTCTATTGTTATCCTCACAATCTGGACAATCAAAAGAACCGAATTCTCCATATTCACAAATTCCATTACCAATACAAACTTCTTTAATTTCATTAATGCATTGAAATTCGGTTTCTTTTGAACAATAATCTTGAGTGCATACATTCCAATCATTACAATTTATAGGGCACGAGTTACATGCACTAAGAAGAAAAATAAATCCCAAAAATAATATTATTAAGATTTTTTTCATTTCTTCTTCCCCCTCATAAAAAACACAATTAACAAAATAAAGAGGGACAGAATAAGAAATGAGTTAATTCCCATTTTTTTAACATCAAATTCACATTTATGGTTTACAGGTTTAAGAAATAGTCTTGAACAAGAAAGCTTTTCACAACTTTTTTTTTCATAATTACAAAATTTATTATTTTCACATTCTAAATTTTTTGTACAATTCCAATCTAAAACTATTTCAATAATGTTTTTTTTTAGTTTATCTGGAGACCAACAAGGAATGTTTACAAGTTTAGATTTACCTTCACCATAATGAATTTTTTGTTGCGATATTTGACCGTTTGTAGTCCTAATGGGCTGAGGGATTTTTACACAATATTTTATTTCATCTACATACTCCCAAACTTTATCGGGGATGGAAATCTTCTCCTTAAAGACATATTCCTTCCCAGTATGAATTACGTTACCACCTGTTGAAAACGGAGGGGAACCAGTATATGAAAACTGAATTATGGAAAGATAATTTTCATAGTACACAGAATCGGTTTTAAGTTGACCATATTCTTGCTCTAAATCTTTTAAAAAATCAACTTTGTCTAAATCTTCAATTCTAATATTGGTATAAATAAAAGTAGTTCCTTTAAATGGACCATTCATTTCAGTTATTACCTTTACTTTCAAACTTTCCTCAGAACATCCAGATAAAAAAATAAGAACCATTAATCCTAAAAAAAATATTGTTCTTTTAATCAGAGTAGTGTGTCTCATTTAACCTCAACCTCCCCCTTATAAAATATATCATCAAAACCGGTGGATTCAGCAACTTCCTCTTTAGCATATGTAACCTCAATACCTGCAGGAATATACTTCATTTCATATTCTTCGATAATGAATTCACAACCTCCCTCTTCTAAATCTAATAAAAAGTCCGATGCCATTACTAAAAGTTCTTCTTTAATCCACTGCTTATAATAAATGGAGTTAGAATCATAATACCTTCCCAATAATGACTCTTCTTTAAACGTAATTGTTGCTTTTTTTCTTTCTGAATTTTTCAGTTCTGTTATGTGAATATATCCATCTACAATTTCTTCACTGTTTTCATTTATATATTCCCACCATTTTTTTCTTTTTTCAATTGCCTCATTAATACATTTATCCGAACAACCAAGTTGACAAGGGCGTCCGCAGTCCACACCATATTCTCCTTGATTTTTAATTCCATCAAAACAAGTAGCTTTCTTATTACATTTATAACCCACACATTCTTCTGTAGATGCACAATCTGAGGAATTTAGACATTCCACTTCACACTTTTCAAGAATAATTCCTTGAACAACATACTTTTTGCAGTTATTCAGTTGTTCTACGCATTCGTAAAAAGTATGTTTTTCACATTTATCATTAAAACATTCATTTTTACAACTTACCACATTTTCAGATTCGAATTCGGCAGGAGATTCATTTTTACAATCCCCCACAATATCATGAATACATTGAAATCTTGTGGCTTCAGAACAATAATCTTCAGTACATTCATTTCCATCATCACATGTTTCTGGACAACTCTGACATCCAACTAAGAGTAATAAAAATGAAGCTAAGAGTAAAAGAATTATTTTTGTTTTAACTTTATATCTCATATTATCATCTAAATACAATTCTTCTATTTAAATTATTCGAATCTTTTTAACCTTTTATAATTAAAAAAAGAAATCTAATTTAAATTATTCAAAGAAAAAGTTTATATATTTAGATGGTCCACTAATAAATATGATGGAAATAGATTGTCTAACATGTGGCAAAAAAATCAGTCTGGCTAAATATCTTACACGTGGTAACTGTGATTCTTGCTATACTAAAAATAGAAAGATGAAAGATATAGAAGGAGATTGTGGTGAAAATCCTCGTACTACTAAACAAAAAAAAGAAGATGAAGAATTAATTAAAGCTATTAAATTATTGTTAAAAGATGCAATAGAAGTAAGTTATGTTTGTTCTGAAAAAGAACTAAAAGATAAACAAAAAGGGGAATATACATTTAATGAAAGATATGGTCCTCCCACTCATGAAGATATTAAAAGATATTTGTTAGTTTTAGAATTAGAAATTGAACAATATGAAGGTTTTTTATATTCTCAGGAGAATATAGACTTAAGTGAATTTTACAAGCTATTTGAAGAGTATGATATTTCTTCAAGAATGAAAGATAATATTCTTTGGGAAATTCCTAGAATTGAATTTTTAAAAGAAGTTGTAAACAATAAATTTGATGTAGATAAAATAGCAAGAAAAGAAATTGAGAACCGAATTAAAGAATATGAAACTAAAAAACTAAAGAGAAAACAAAGAACTTTAGAAGTTAAGAAAAAAGCTCAAAAAGAATTTTATGGTAAAGATAAAAGTTCAAGAACTACTCTTTCTAAAGATGAAAAAGACATAGTCTTTGGTAATTATAATAATGAATGTGCTATTTGTAATGAAAAGGAAGGATTACATATCCATCATAAAGATAAAAATGCAGAAAATAATGACCCCCAGAACTTAATTCTACTCTGTGGTGTTTGCCATAAAAAGATACATATGAAGGTAAGATAAAAATGATGAAAAAAATAACTTTAATATTACTTGTTCTTACTTTTTTAGTTGGTTGCGAAGAAATTATTGAAAACACAGAAGAAATTAAAACAGCGGACAATTATAATGAAACACTACTTACAAATTCAACTGAACCAATACTTAATATTTCTAACGAAGAAATACTAATTCAGAATGAAACTATTATAGAAGAAAATGTTTATCCCGTGATAGAAGAAATAAAAACTTTTGATGTTGATTAAATATATTGCCTATGCAATCTTTTTTGAAGTTGTAGCACTTAATTGTAAAAAGTAGGATTAAATTTTCTTCATATCTTTATCCATTCTTTTTTTTATCCCACCTCAAATAATACCCTGATTTCTTTCTCCTTCCCTTATCTTTACTTCCTTTAGGCCTTCCTAACTTCTTTCTTTATGCTTTGGCCCTTTACAATCCTAAATTAATCCTTTTTCTGATTATTTATCGTTCCATTTCAGCGATTTTTGCCAAGATTGTGAATGAATTTTTTTCCATTGAGGTATAAGTATCAATAATTTGATTTCCTTTTTCTTTCTTTATTTCCGCCTAGTTTATTTCTGTTTTTTTTTGTTTTGTTTTAAACTCTTCAAACCTTTTCATCATTTCAGGGTTCTTTGTCATTTCCATCATAAACTTCACTGTCTTGTTAATCTCATTATTAACTAGCTCTTTGTCTTGTATTATTACTTCCTGGCTTAGTGGTTTAAAACATCTGAAACAATATCTATCTTCAGGGTTATTTAATGTTCCACAAACACACTCTACTGGCTTTTCTTCGTCATCTTCCTTTTTTTTAATACCATTGATTGAGAGGACGATATCTTCTACTTGTTTAACAGATAGGTGACAATAAGTTCTTATTTGTCTACTTCCAATTGTCCAACCCATGTACTTACATAGTATTGTTTCGGACATTTTTGGGCTTAAAATTGTTGCTCTTGAGTGTCTAAACCAATGAAAATTGTGCTTTTTAATGACGTTAGACCGTTCTACTGACCTATCGATTAATTTTTGAGCACCTTTATGAAACATCGGATTGCCAGAATTATGTTGTGCTTCACTTAACCATAAATAATCTGTTTTTTGCTTTGTTTGATGTACATCTAGATATTTAATGAAGTAAGGTAATGATTTAACGAGAAATATTTTTCTTTTACCTGTTTTTCCATCAACATCTAATTCCATATAATTTTCTTGAACAACAACATCTCCTACTTTAATATTCAAAAACTCTCCTGCTCTACATCCTGATTCGTGTAACATAGAAATAAATGCTTTATCCCTTGGAGTTTTACAACCCTTTTGCACTATTGCTTTACAATCTTCATCAGTAATAACCGTTAAAGGGTCAGTTTGTTTATGTTTATAGCCTATTTTTATTTCCTTTTCAACAAATTTATAGAATTTATTTATTTTTATTCTTTCAGTTTTATCTTCAGATTCCAGTCTTTTATCTTCATCTTTAAACCATTTGTAGAATTGTTTTATTCCTCTTCGATAATCTGCTTTTGTTGCATCGGAATAATTTGGGTCTCTATTATATAGTGCAATTAATTTTATCATTTCTTCTTTTGTCATAGAATCAAAAGTTAATGTTATTTTCTCACAAACTAGTCTTAATTGAGAAGATAGCTTACTAACTCTTAAGTTTCCTGAACCAGTAGAAAATAAGTAATCATGAAATTTAATAATCAAATCTTTATCTTCCTGGCTTATTTTGGCTTTGTTTAATGATTTAAGTTCGCTTTCATAACAATTTTTTTTATTTGGGTATATTTCCATTATATTATTCGTAAGAATTAGCAGTATTTAAACAACATCTTACACTATTTTTATAATGTAAGACATATGGCTTTACGCCATGATGATAAGACGCCACCGCCCAGATTTGAACTGGGATATCCTTGCGGAAACCGGCTCTCAAGGCCGGCGCAATACCAGGTTATGCGACGATGGCAAAAATAACTATCTATAATACTAACTGTTGTTTAGAAGTTTCAATCACTTTATAAATTTTTTGTGACTATATTCTCTAAAGGACTTCTAAAGTAAATACAAAAGCTTTATAAACCAAATCAATCTATGATATATAAATATTACGAATCCGGGGGGATAGATATGTCAGATTATGTTAAAAAATGTCCAGAGTGTGGTAGTTTAAATTTATTCTTTAATCGTGAAAAAGGCGAAATTATTTGTAGAGATTGCGGTTTAGTTATCGAAGAAAAAATGGTTGATTTTGGTCAAGAGTGGCACGAATCAGAACCTGCAGATGCTGAAAAGAAAAGAAGAACTGGAGCTCCAATGACTTATACTCAATTCGATAGAGGATTGGGAACTGAGATTGGTCAAAAAGGTGACATATATCAATTAAGAGATAAAAATCGTTCTAAATTTATGCGTTTAAGAAAATGGCAATATAAAATTTCTACTGCTATTGAAAGAAATTTAAAATTAGCATTAGCAGAATTAAAAAGAGTTGCATCATATTTAAAATTACCAGCTTCAGTTGAAGAAGAATCTGCAAGAATTTATACCATGGCTGTTCAAAGAGGATTAGTTAGAGGACGTTCAATGGAATCTGTTGTTTCAGGTTCATTATATGCTGCTTGTAGAAGACATGAAGTTCCAAGAACTTTAGATGAACTCTCAGAAGCTTCTGGAATTGATAAAAAAGAAATTGGAAGAACTTACAGATTTGTAACAAGAGAATTAGGAATTACAATTTTACCTTCAAATCCAATTGATTATATTGCAAGATTTTCATCTTCTTTAAAATTAAGTCCTGAGACACAATCTAGGGCAATTAAAATTTTAGAAAGAGCTCAAAAGCAAGAATTAACTTCTGGAAGAGGACCTACTGGAATTGCTGCTGCTGCATTATATGTTTCTGCATTAATTCATGGTGAAAAAAGAACTCAAAGAGAAGTTGCAGATGTTGCTGGTGTAACAGAAGTTACTATTAGAAACAGATATAAGGAACTTTTAGAAGAGTTAAACCTTGATAAGGAAGTTAAGAAAAGTAAAAAGAAATGAGCTTAACTGAAAAAAGGCTTAATGAAATTTACAAAATAATTGAAAAAAATGTAAATGACATTGTAGGCTATTTAAATTCAGGATTAGTTCCTGAAAAAAATAATTCTTTAGAAGTTTATTTTAAAAGTATGAATCTGAAATTTCCTTCGAGATTATATGCACGGTTTGTAGCTCATTATAAAGAGTTATTAATAAAAGAAAATAATGTTAAAGGTTTATTTTCAAAAATGAAAAAAAGGTCTATTCAGCTTAAAAGAAATAAACTTGTAATTAAATTTACTTTAGATATTCAACAATTAATTTCAGTTGCTTTGATAAGTGGTATTTTTAAACCATAAAACTTATAAAACAAATTCTTAATTTTTTATACTATGGATGATGAAAGATTAGTGTTGCAAGCAGTAAGACAATTACCTTTTCAAGTAGGTAAAAAGTTCTTATGCGAAGTTATAATGGGTAAAGAAACAGATTCCATAAAAAAAAACAGAATTAATTACTTGGAATGCTTTGGCACATTAGCTTATCAAGAATCTGAACTTAAATCAATGATAGAAGGTTTAATTTCAATGGGATTTATAGAACAAAAACCAATTCCAGGAAAAAAGTTTTTCAAAGTATTACATTTAACAAAAAAAGGAAATAAAGAAATTGATAATCCTTCAGAAAAAAAGAAAACTGTGAGTTTTGAAAAAACAATTATTACTGAAGAAGATAAAATTATTTTTAATCAATTTGATTTTTTACTTGGAAAATATGATGATGAACAAAAAAAAGCAATAATTTCTAACAATGACAAAATATTATGCGTTGCAGGAGCTGGTTCTGGAAAGACAACAGTATTGACTAAAAGAATAGAATTTTTGATAAAATTTAGGTCTGTTTCTCAAGAAAAAATACTTGCAATTACTTTTACTAGAAAAGCTAAACAGGAAATGGAAAAAAGATTACAAGAAGCAGGAATTTCAATAACTGTAGAAACTTTTAATTCTTTTTGTGAAAAATTCTTAAAAAGATATAATGATATTATTTATGATAGGCCAGTTTCAGTAATTAATTATGGTGAAAAGATAAGATTAGTTATGGCTGCATTAAAACAACAAGGTAAAACAATTAGTCAAGTAACACATTTTTACTTTTCAACTGCTCAAAAAAGGTTTAAAACTCCTGAGCAATTAACTGCAGTTTTTGTTAATGATTGTTTTACAATTCTGGATCATTATAAAATATCTAATGAAAATATTGAGAAATTTTATGAAAGAAATGAATTATCCACTCAAGAAAAATTTACTGCTAAAGTTGTATATGATGTCTGCTCTTATATTAATGATAATTTGGCGAAATTTGGTAAAAGAGATTTTTCAGATCAAATTGTTGACTGTTTAAAATTGTTTAAAAATCCTAAATTTATACCTCTTTTTGATCACGTATTAGTGGATGAATATCAAGACGTTAACAAAATTCAAATTGAACTTATTGATGTTATTAATCCAAAAAATCTTTTTTGTGTAGGAGATCCACGTCAATCCATTTTTGGTTGGAGGGGTTCAAGAATCCAATATATTGTAAATTATAAAGAAAAGTATCCTGATTGTGAAATTATTACATTGATTAATAATTATCGTTCTTCAGAAAGTATTGTTGAATTAATGAATAAAACTATAAAAAATATGGAACTGCCTGATTTAAAGAGCAATTTAGATGCTGATAAAGATATTTCACTGTATGACTTTTCAAATGAAAAAGATGAACATAGTTTTATTGTTAATCAGGTATCAAAATCTAAAATTCCAAGAAATGAAATATTTATTCTTGCAAGAACTAATAAGACTTTATTAAAATTGTCTGATAGGTTAAGAATGTATGATATTCCACATTTGTTAAGAACTGATGATTTAAAAAAAGCAATTTTAGATAAAAGTAATGCAATAACTCTTGCTACAGTTCATGCAATTAAAGGACTTGAGGCAGAAAAAGTTTACGTTGTAGGTTGTAATTCGCGTAATTTTCCATGTAGAAGTTCTGACCATCCCATTTTAGATTTAATTAAATTAGAAGATTATGATAAGCATGAAGAAGAATTAAGATTATTTTACGTTGCTATAAGCCGTGCAAAAAAATCATTAACAATGAGTTATTCTGGAACTGTAAGTTACTTTATTACTCAAGAAATGATGAAACAAGTAGCAAAATCTGAAAATTCGGGAGATGTTATTACTAAAATTAAAACTTGGAGAACTAGTATTGCCGAAAAAGAAAAAATTGCTCCCTATTTTATATTGCATGATTCAACTGTTGAAGAAATTGCTTCTAAAAAACCTTCAACATTAAAAGAACTGGAACTGATTAATGGTATTGGACCATTAAAAATAATGAAGTTTGGAAAAAGTATTTTACAATTAATCAACTAAATATTTTAAAATTAAATTAAATTTTTCATCACTAACATTTATTTTATAATCTTTTAATAATTTAATTACTTTTTTATCAACTAATTTTTTATTCATCATAAACTGAACAAGTTGAGTTACGTTTTTTGGTTTTTTAGTATAATTGCAACGTTCAAAGTCTATTAAAATAGGTACATTATATTTTTTAATTATAACATTTCTATATGGACGTAGCATTTCTTTTTTGTCTATCATTAATTTATCCATAATAAAACATTGTTTTAATAATTTGATAACTGTTTTTTTGAATTGTTTTTTATCTTTATTTTTGATCCAATGGTCAAAGTATGTGCCTTCTTGAAATTCGTATACAAAGTAATTGTCGTTTTTTAAAAGTAATTTAGGTCCAATGTTTTTTTTGTTTAATATTTCAAGAAATTTAATTTCGTTTTTAATACGTTCAATTGCTTTTGATTCGGGATTTTTAGTTTTAATTGCAACTTTCTTATTTAAATAAGTTCCAGTATAAATTATTCCTCTGGCACCTTGCGCAAAGTACTTAATGTTACTTATACCTTTAATTCTCATAATCTTTAAAAATGTTAAAAGTTTATAAATTATGCGTTTAAAACAGATAACTTTAAAAACGAATTATTGTTTTAGTCCAATATTAGTAGCAATTTGCTATTAAAAAAAGTATTTGAGGAATAAATAAAATGAATGGAACAGTAAAATTTTTTAACACAATGAAAGGATTCGGCTTTATCGCTGGAGAAGACGGAAAAGAGTATTTTGTTCACCAATCTAATTTGGCTGATGGAACATCTTTAAACGAAAACGACGCAGTAACATTTGACGTTGAACAAGGAGATAGAGGTCCTAAAGCTGTTAATGTTGCTAAAGGTTCAGCTGCACCTGCAGACGAACAATCAGAAGAAGCACCTGCTGCAGAAGAAAGTGAAGACTTTGCTGAAGACGAAGCATCAGAAGATGCTGAAGAAGAAGCACCTGCAGAAGAAGATTCTGACGAAGAAAAAGCTGAATAAGCTTTTTTTTATTTTTTATTTTTTTAATTCTAATTATTATTCAGTTAATTTACAATAAGTTTTATAATTGTTTATTGTTTTCTTATTTTAAAATGGCAAAACGAACTTATACTCAAAATAATTTAATGGCGGAAGTTTATGATGATGGACAATTTAGATTTATGGAGACTGTTACACTTGATGGAATTCCAACAATACATACTTTTTACTTTAATTCTAGAAATTTTGTAGCATATGAAAAAAATCAAGAAAAAACTACATCCTTTTCTTCTTTAGATATATTTTTAGATGATGAGGTTAAAAATATTGGTACTTTTGGACCTGATTTATATGAAAGGGGAGTAGCTTTATTGAATGGTGAGGGTATAGATGTTCCTTTGAAGCCAACAGGATATCTAAAATTAGAATTATTATTACAAGATTTTTTATCAAGAGATGAAATTAGTATTTTTGATGTTAAACCAGAAATGTTAATAGGTTATGTTTCTCCAATTTATTGTGGTAAAGAAATTAGTTTATTAAAAGTTGAAGAGACTCAACAAGTATTACAGGGTGAAATGGCAGTAATTGTTAAACCTACAGATTATTCAAAAACTTATCTTAAATTTACAATTAATCCAGATAATGGATTTACATTTGTTTGTGAATATTCTCAGTTTGGAGATGATTCAATTATAGAAATATTAAAAACGTATACTAATTGTGGAAAACCAAAGGTTGTAGCAATAACAGAAAAGGATTTGAAAATTGTAAAAGAATCTGTTCCTGAATTTGTTGATACTTCTTTAGAAATTCTTTAAATAATTTATTTTTTAATTTCATATAAAAATATGTCTTCAAAACTTATGTGCACTTTATCAATTATTTTATACTTATAATCTAATTTTTTCATTGTTTCAATTATTTTTTCAGGTTTAGAAAATGATGTAAATATTAACAATATTTTCCCATTATCAACTAAGTAATCTGCAGCTTCTCGTAAAAATTTAATAATTGTTTCACAACCATACTTCCCACCATATAATGCTTTATCCTTAATTCCTTCATCATCAGGCAAATAGGGTGGATTAAAAGTAATTAAATCAAATCTTCCCTCTACTCTATTAAATAAATCAGATTGTTGAAATTCTATTTTTCTTTTATCGATATTATCATTACACCATTCGATAATATTTTCATCAACATCAACTGCAAGAACTTTTTTAGCATATTTAGATGATTCAATTGCTTGTACAGCTGAACCAGTACCCATATCAAGAACAAAACCTTTAGCATAATCTTTAATATGCTTTTTCATTAATTTTGAATCTTCTCTTGGTTCATAAATGAAATCTGGAATTATCATTTATAATAATTAGTTAGTTCAGTATAATACTCTTTAACTCTTTCTTTAATACTTGCAAGATAATATTTTTCAATTTTATCTGTGAATATTTCTTCTAAAGATGCATTTTCATTAATTCTGTAATTATTAGCAACTTTTTCTACAATAAATAAGTCTCTTAATCTTAATAATTGTCGTCGTATGTTAGAACTAGCAATTCCTAGCATAGCAAGTTTTCTTTTTTTCCTATTTTTTGTAACTTCATATCTGATTTCTTCAGAATTTAATAATTTTTTTTTCTTTTGTGAATCAAGTAAAACATGAAGAATGTCCACAATAACATCTCTACTATCACCAGGTTGTAATAATCCAGTTGATAAACATAATTTTCTTACTAATTCTCTACCTTTTATTCCGTTAGGTTTTTCATACTTTCTTAATGTGATTTCTGCTAATGCTGTATCTTTGCTAATTGTTTTTGCCATGATTGTTCCTCATTATTTATTAAAATTCATTTACTTTGATTAAATTATTTAATTATTACTATATAAACTTTACTAAGGTTAATTATTTATACTCAGAACGTAGTGATATTGTTTAAACTTTGTGATACAATAATCTATTTAAATGAATATCTTATTCATATTATATGTTTGTAATTGCCGATAAAAAAACAGTAATTGATCATCCAAATGAATGCGTTCTATATGATACAAATTTGCGAACTATAGACCGAGATAATCCTTCAACTTATTTTTTTGAACATCAACCTGGTAATGCTATGTTTCGAAGTCCGTTTTTAAGAAATGGGTATAATGCTTGTAAACTTACTACCGACTTAAAGGTTGTTAGAAATAGACAACAATTAGTACAAACATATTTAGAAGATTTTAATGGAGATAATGAACTTTATCCTATTTTTAACATGATGCATTTGATTACAAGGTGGAATGATCTTATAAATCGTAGCGCACGAAATAATAATTCTTTTGAAATTTTTAATGAAAAAATAATGGGGGTTTTGGATAGATTTCAACATGAAACTCAACAGTTAGCATTAAAAATGGATAAAATGGGATATTCTAAAGCTGCCTCAAAAATAAAAGAAGAGTGGCCGTACAAAAAACATAAAGATATTACAGTTGCTTGTAAACAAGGCAGATTTGATTATTTAATTGTTGAACCTTTAAGAAATGGATTTAATGCTAAAGGGGTAATGGGTAGTGACGAGTTTGTTTTAGAAAAAAGGCTTATTTCCGATGCTTCTTTATATGGTAAAACTAAATGGGACCAATCGGAATTTCCGCGAATGGCATTAAATAATTTTGTGAATTCCATGATTGAACATTATTCTGCTTATGGCGCTTTATATTGTGAAGCCTTTTATATGTATCAAAGACAAAATCAAGGAAAAAATGTTTGTATGCCTGAAATTAATGAAAATGGAGTGTTTGAAATTCTGGATGCAGAGCCGATAATTAAAGTACCAAATCCAAGAACTACAAGTTTATTTTATGATAAAATAAATTCCAGGGTCGTTCTTAATGGACTTCATAGTGGTGGAAAAACATTTCTGCTTAGAAATATTCCTCAATATTATGTTGCTGCACTTAGAGGATTTCCTTTGCCTGCAAAGTATTCAAATGTTCCCAAGATTAATGATTTTCATTTATGTTTAGAATCTAAAAAACATTCCCATGGTGGTAGTTTACAATCTGAATTGACTAACAGAAAAGATCTTATTAATAAAATTGGTTTAAATGATTTGGTATTAATTGATGAATTTTTGCAACATGCTTCACCAGATGCAGCTGAAGAATTAGAACCTGTTATTTTAGAAGAATTTTATAAAACTGGGGCAACAGTAATTGTTGTAACTCATAGGGGAGATGCTATTAAAGATGGTGACAAGTGGCATTTTTACAGTCCTGGATTTGAAGAAATTAATGGGGAAGTTAAGCCAACTTATTCTTTTCAAAGAGGAAGACCTCCTGAAGAAATAATGAAAAAACATGCTGCTCAATTATTACAATCTGTTTTAAAAAATGATGTTAAAGAACAAAAAGATCCTTCTATTAAGATTAGTCTAGGAATTGATTTTGGATGGATTAACGAAGTAGAAAAAAGAATTTTGGAAGGTCGATATTAAAATGTATGGGGGGCTAGGATTGACAAAAATTGTGCAAGATGCAAATTTAAGAAGTTCGGATTTTGCTGTTGATAGATATGTTGATTTTATAGGAGGTCAAAAAAATACTAAAGATGTTAATTCATTAATGCTTTTTCCTCAACCTTCTGAAGTAATTGTTGCAAGACAAAGATTAATGAAATATTTTATTGATCATTGTGATGGTAAGTACTCAAATTCAAAAACAATTATTAAAAGTATCAAAAAAGCAGAGACAAAACATTCTCAATTATTAACTTTATTTTCAAAAAAAAATACATTGCCGAAAATTGAAGAAGTATCTAGATTTTATACTGCATTAGTTTATAATTTAGATAGACTAGAAACTGAACTATCGCATGAGGTTGAGATGTGGAACTGGGCAACTGAAATTAGAAAAATATTAGGTGATTATTATGATCATTCAAAGGTTTTTGGAAGAGGTGTTAATTTTTTAGAAAGCAAAGATGGTTTTTATTTGGCAAATATGGTGGATCCAAAGAATGCAATCATTTTTAATAATTCTTTTGATAAACCTGAGGATACTCCGCCTTTTTATAATGGACAAGAAGATGTTTTGAAAGCTCAAGAATTTATTAATTTGTCATCTAAACTAGTATCAACACTAGCAGCGTTTTATCATCATGCTGAAACTTTTGTTTTATGTAAAGAAAAAAACATGGCTTGTTTTCCTATTTTAAATACCAAAGGAAAATTTGAAATGACTAATGCATATCCAGTTGCAACAAAAACAGAAACTCCTTGTAACATTGATTTTGATTACACAAGAGAAAAAAGACATTTTATTTTGAGTGGTGCACACTCTGGTGGAAAGTCTGAATTGTTAAAAAATATTGCATTATACCATTTATTAGCACGTGCTGGAATGTGGTTTCCATCATCAACTGGTTATGCCCCTGTAAATTGTGGGGTTGTTACCTCTTTTAAAAAACCAAATGTCCTTAATAAGGGAAGTTTGGAATCGGAAATAACTGAAATTGTTGAAATTGAAAGAAAATTAAAATGTGATGACATAGCATTAATTGATGAATTTTTAGACACAACAAAACCTGAATTAGCAAGATATTTAGCTGAACCATTATTAATGGGAAGTAAAGAACTTGATTTTAAAGGGTTTGTTAATAGTCCTGCTGCAGTAATTGTTGTAGATCATAGAGCTCCAAGAATGCCTAATTTAAAGGGATTTGAATTTTATTATCCTGAATTAAAAGAAGTAAAAGTTGATGAATATGCTCTTGTTAAGGAAGATGGTGGTTATGGTGGATCATATTATGACACTACAGGAAATAAAATCACACGATTAGTTCCTACACATAAGTTCTTAAAAGGAAAGCCTAATCCTGAAACAACAAGAAGACATGCACTACAAATGTGGAGTGAAACTAATGAATATAGAAGTCCTTATGTTGATAATTAAATTATATTAAAGAAAATAATAAATTTCTTATCTTTAACTTCTAAAATTCCAACTTCTTCCATTTCAGAATTCTCTGTAGAAATTGTTATTGATTTTGCACCGCATTTATCAGCAATATGTTCAGAATACAAATCAATTTCATCAAATTCTGTTTTAATATGAAGTTTAATTACATCTCTTTTCTCAAGACCTTGATCTTTTCTTAGTGATTGAACTTTTCTCATTACTTCTCTTGCAAAGCCTTCAACTTCTAATTCTTTAGTTTTTTCGGAGTTTAAGAAAATTGTTCCTTTGCTAAATTCTGCAACTTTGAAATTATCAGGAACTTTCTTTTCGAATATTAATTCATCCATTGTAAGTTCAAAGTTTTCCCAAACAAATTTTCCAGCTTGTTTAATATGATTATAAACATCGCTTCCGTCCCAATTTGCTATTTCTGCAATTATTTTAGGCAAATCTTGTCCAAATTTCTTTCCAGCTGTTTTATAATTTATTTTAATATCATAATTTACATCAATTTTTTTATTTAGTTCAATGGATTTAACATTGAGTTGTTTTTTCAAAATTTCTTCCATTTCTTCTACAACATTTTTAACAAATTCATCATCTGATGAAATTATTATTTCTTTAACAGGCCATCTTAAAGATATGCTTGCTTTTTCACGAGCTGCAAGACCAGATTGTGTTATGCTTTGTAATGCTTCAACATTATTTTCTAAATTTTCATTAATTAATTTTTCATCATATGACGGCCAATCAAACATATGAATACTCTCTTCTTGAGTTCCAAATATTTCTTTAAGATTTAAATACATTTCTTCACAAATAAATGGAGCAATAGTTGAAAACATTTTTAATATTTTAAACATACATTCTTTAATTGTTTCATAGATTAGTTTTTTTTCTTCATCACTACCAATTGATGATTTATCTCTTACCATCTGTATGTAAGTTCTTGATAATTCTAAGAATAATTCTTCAATTAATCCAATTGTATCGTCAAGTTTATATTTTTCAAATAATGAGCTCACATTTTTAACAGTAGAGTTTAATTTTGAAATAATATAATCTTCTTCAATACTTTTATCAGCAATATCAACAGCTTCTAATTGTGAATGTAAATCAATTAAATAATTGTGAACATTCCATAAAACATTAAGATTTCTTTGTTTTAATTTAACAGTATCCCAACTAAAACTAATATTTTTTCCAGCAGTAGTTTGACACATATAATATCTTAAAACATCAGCACCATATTTATCAACAATTTCGTATGGTGAAATAATATTTCCTAATGATTTGGACATTTTCATTCCTTGATAATCCATAATCATTCCGTGAGTGTAAACATTTTTGTATGAACTTTTACCAAAAGCAATTCCTGAACAAATTTGAAGCATAGTGAACCATAATCTTGTTTGCTCTGTTGCTTCTAATATTAAATCCGCTGGAAATAACTTTTCAAAATAATCAGTTCTATGTGGATATTCTAAACAGTTCCATGAGGCAGTACCAGAATCTATCCAAACATCTAATACGTCTGGAACTCTTACCATTTCTTTTCCGCATGAACATTTTAATTTAACGCTATCGATGTAAGGTCTGTGAAAATCTTCTGGAATTTCATTTGCAGCCTTTTCTCTTAATTCTTTTTCAGAACCAATTACTTCTTTTTTACCACATTCACATTCCCAAATTGGAACTGGGCAACCCCAGAATCTTTGTCTAGTTATTGCATTATCTTTAAGATTTTCAACCCATAATGAAAAGCTTTTATTACTTTGTTCTGGAACCCATTTAACATCTTTATTATATTTTAATATATCTTGAACTAAATCTTCAGTTTTCATAAACCATTGTTCTGTTGCTCTAAAAATAACTTTATTATGGCATCTCCAACAGTGTGGATATTCATGTTCAACTGGTGTTACTGCCAACAAAAATCCTTTTTCTTTAAATAATTCAATGAATTTTTTATCATCTTTTTTAGCAACCATTCCTGTTAATGGCCCCATTCCTTCATATTCGCCTCTTTCGTTTAATTTGTTAAATGCTTTGATATTATTTTGCATTCCTACATTATAATCTTCTGGACCGCATCCTGGCGCCATATGAACCAATCCAGTTCCAGACATAGTATCAACATATTCTTTACTCAAAACTACTGTGTGAGTTTTTTCTGTTATAAATTCATCAAAAGGAATAATATCTTCTAATGGATGAGTGTACTTAACTCCTTCTAACTGAGTTCCCTTAAATTCATCCAGAATTTCAAATTTCTTATCCATTACGCTATTAATAAATCCAGCAGCTAAAGCTTTTGCAACAAACCAAACTTCGTTATCAACTTTAACTTTAACATAATCAACATCTGGATTAACCATTACACCCATATTAAAAGGAATTGTCCACGGTGTTGTTGTCCAAATAATTAAATATTCATTTTCTGTATTTTTAATTTTAAATTTTAAGAAAATAGAATTGTCAGTAACATTTTCATATTCTAATTCATGTTTGGCAAGTGCAGTTTCACAATCTTTACACCAAGTCATTACTTTTTTACCTTTGTATAATCTGTCACTTTCAAATGCTTTTTTTATTAAAAACCATTCACCTTCAATAAAAGAATTTTTAATAGGCCAGTATGCATTATCATAATCCATCCAAATACCTAATCTAAACATATCTTCATTCATTAGTTTAGCGTTATCTTCTGAGAATTTCTTACATTCTTGAACAAATTTGTCCATTCCAAATTTAATGATGTCTTCTTTAGTTTTTAATTCGAATTTTTTTTGAACTTTATTTTCAGTTGGAAGTCCGTGCATATCATAACCTGCTCGGTCCCAAACATCTAATCCTTTCATTCTTTTGTATCTAAGGATAATGTCTTTCATAGAATTGTTCCAAGCATGACCTATGTGTAATCTGCCTGAAGTATATGGCGGGCCTTGTAAAAAATAAAACTTTTCTTTTCCTTTATTTTTATCATTAACCTTCTTGTGAGTATCATTTTCTTTCCAAATTTTAATTTGTTTCTCTTCAACTTCCTTAAAATCATACCTTTTAGCCATATGTCTTTGAAAAATTAAGTCTTATTTAAATGTTTTCTGTTGGCAGTATATAATTTAGTTATTATAATGCTTTTCTTGAGAATTCAACAAAATAGTTTCCTGCATTGTATAATAAGACTCTTTGATGATTGTATGTTTTTCTTAAATCTTTTAAAAATGATTTATGACTAAATTCGTCAAGTTGAGCAATAAAGGATGCGTTTCTTTTAATTTTTATAATTTTAGAGGATAAACTTCTGTACAATTTGGAAAGTTCATTGATTTCATCATAAAAACTCTTATTTTGAGAAATCATCTTTCTAATTTCCATATTGCCTTCTTTTAAAAATTTGTCAACAATCATAAAACCTTCTTTTTTATTACTTGTAACAACTGCTGCTCTTAATCTTCCAATATTATAAACTAAACTTTTAATTCTGTCACTTACTAATTGTTTTTCAGATAAATTTCCATGTAAAAATTTAATTTTAAGAAATAAATCACTAATTTGTTTATCTTTTAATTGACTTATTAAATTTATATCTAGTAAAGCTGAATTATTTTCAAAATTATAAACTATTTTTTCAATATCATTAATTTCATGAGTATCGATTTTAAGATCTCTTAATGAAATATTTTTCATTATTTTAATTAATGTTTAAGGTATATAAATATTTGTAATCAGAAAAAACTACTAAGATCTTTTTGTTTAGAATCTGAAATTAAATCGTCTTTATTGTATCCTAAAACTTCAAATACTTTTTCTACTGCAGGAATTACTTGGTGAGATATATAATAGTCTGCATCATAACTTCCTTGTTCTGTTTCATCAGATGCTTTTGCTTTATCTCTAATTATTCCTTCTCCTTCACAAATAATATATTTAATAGTAGAACCTGCACCGACATCAATTCCTTTTTGTTTCATTTTTCTTGCTACTGCAACGTGTGGACCAATTGCATCATATTTATCTAAATCCTTTGATAATCTGGTATAAATTATGACTTTTTCATTACTTATTTTTTTATTTTTTAAGTCATCAATTACATCTCTTACATATTCTAATGCTTTTTTTTTCTTTTTTTCTTTTAAAATAATGTTAAACACTTGTTCTTGGGTTTCTTTAGCAATAATAGAAACATTTCTTCTAACAGCTTCAAAACCAGTAATTTTTAAATTACCTTTATCATTAATTAAAACGTATCTTTTTTTAGCACCTAATAATCCTTGTTTTGCAGAAACAAATATTCCTGCTGGATAATGACCTTCATATTCTAATTCCATTAATTCAGGCAATTCACGGTTAATGTTATCTACTAATTTGAAAGCAGATTCTTTAGATTTTCCTTCTAATGTAATAAAAATAGAATCTGTATCTGAATAAATAATTTTAAAACCATTATTTGTAGCTTCATCAATAACTTTTTTAATATAATTTCTTGCAAAAGCAGTTACAGATTCACCACATTCAAAACAATACCATCTAGCAGCATAAAATCCCATATACCCATAAAATGAATTGGCTAATAATTTTAATGCTCCCACACGAGCTTTTAATAACATATCATCAGGATTTTCTTTTAACATATTTTTAATTCTCATTCTTCTTCTAACAACATCTTCTAATATTTTTGATAGAAATCCTTTATTATTTTCACAAAACCATATGTCTTTTTTATCTGGATTTTGGTTTTTCTTTTCTTTACAACAATCGCATTTTAATGAACTCATTGAAATGTTGTGCGATGTGATAATTGTTGGATATAGACTTCTAAAATCAAATATTACAATATCTTCATACAATCCTGGTTTGGGTTCAAATACAAAAGCACCCTGAAATTTTTTAAATCTTCTATCAGATATTTGATTATAATTCGGTTTATTCAAAATTATTTCATTGAAATTAATTGTTTGTTTGATAATGTACCATTCAACTAATTGAGAAAAACCCATTCTGTTAACATCATAAGGCATTAAACCAACAAATTTTACCATCTCTTCTAAATTTACAAATACTTTCTCAAATAAGTCATAAGTTAGTTTTGCATCTTGCATATTATATTTTGCAAATACGGCTAATTCTTCAGAACCATCGTCCCATGTTTTAGCTAGTCCATCTAATTCAACATCGTGCTTTTTTTCATTTAGTAATTCTGAAGAAACATCATTTAAACTATAACTTGTAGTTTCCAATGATTGTGACATTGTTCTTTTAATGAATTTAAAAATGTCTATGTGGGGAATTCCTAAAATTTTGGCAGTTTCATCTCTTACGTATAACTCTGAGCCATCAAGACCTAATTTTAATTTAAGTTTATGATGTTTTGCTCTTGTGTTAATGTAAGGAAAATCAAAACCGTCAGAATAATATCCTGTTATCATATCAGGTTTTATTTCTTTTATTATTTCACTAAATCTTTTTAATAATGATGCTTCGCCGTCTAAAAACTCAACATTTTTTCCATCTTTAAATTTTTTCCATGTTAAAACTTTTTTAAATTTCTTTCCATATATTGCAATCATTAATATTGGATGTTCTTCAGGAATGAATTTTTTACCCAGTGGATTGTAAGTTTCAATATCTATTGCTAAAACATTAAGATCTTTAATTGGAGTAGTTGTCGGTTCTATATTTTTAATTTGAAAACAAGGAACTTGTAAATTTGAAATAACTTCATTAGCTTCAACTTCAATTTTAGTTAAAGGTGTAATTTCATTATCCATTAAGTATCTTCTTGTATATTTTATGTCATATTCATAAGTATTAACAACTGCTTCTTTAATTGCATTTCTTATTTTTGGAACGTGTTTTGGTAATGAACAAATAATTTTAATTAATTTTTTTTTCTTGCCTAATATATTTTTTTCAATTGGAATTATTTCAATTACTTTTTCTCCATCTTCTAATTCAATTTTTTTTATTTGATCAATAACTGTTTGGTTTTCAACTTCTGCTAGAAAGTATGGTTTAATAGTATCTAATAAACAAATTTTATTACCTTTTTCTGTTTTACCATACATTTGAATGATTGGTTTATCATCTATTATTTTGTATGTTATATCTAAAGGAAAAAAGCCTATTTTCATACATACAATTAGGTTTATGGTTATAAAAAGCTTGTGGATGTAAAGTATAAACTATCTAAGTATTTATAAAATATTTATTTTGTAAAAATAGTATGAAAAACGTAACTATAATGGGCGCAGGCTACGTGGGTCTACCAACAGCTGCACATTGGGCAAGTCAACACAATGTAACTGTGTATGATCCTTTTAATGATAAAATCAAGTGTGTTAAAGGAACAATAGAAGGAAAAAATGATAATTATATTCATGAGAAAGGATTAGATGAAAAATTACGAAATAATAAATCAAGATTAATTTTTACAAGTTCTCTTGAAAATGCTTTAGAAAATCCAGATTTTGTATTTATAGCAGTTGGAACTCCTCCAAATAATAAAGGAAGGGCTGATTTAAGTTATGTTGCACAAGCAGCGTCTGACATTGGAAAAGTAATTAATAAAGATTGCATTGTAGTAAATAAAAGTACTGTTCCTCCTGGAACTGCATATCTTGTTGAAGAAAAAATTAATGATGAATTAAAAAAAAGAGGAGAACAATATAATATTTCAGTGGGATCGTGTCCTGAATTTATGGCTGAAGGAACGGCAATGGAAAATTTAAGAACGCCTGATAGAATTGTTTTTGGTTGCGATAATCCTAAAGCTCTTGATGCTTTGACTAATTTTTTTCTTTATCAACATGATAGAAGCAGGTTAGTACCTATGAGGACAGTTTCATCAGAATTAACAAAGTATGCAGCAAATAGTATGCTTGCATCAAGATTATCTTTTATGAATGAATTGTCAATTTTATGTGATGAAATTGGAGCAGATGTAAAAGAAATAGAAAGGGGAATTGGTTTAGATTTTAGGATAGGAAAAAAATTCTTAAAAGCTGGATTTGGATATGGAGGAAGTTGTTTTGGTAAAGACACCATGGCAATATCTCAATTTGGACGTTTATCAGGAGTAGATTTGGGTGTAATAAATGCAGCCATAAAAGCTAATGGTGACGTTGTAGACCATTTTTTTCAAAAAATAAGACAACATTATGCCGGGAATTTATCGGGAAGAAATTTAGCAATTTGGGGTGTTGGATTTAAAGCAGGAACTGATGATTTAAGAGATTCAAGATCTGTCGAATTGGTAAAAAGACTAGAAAGAGATGGAGCAAACTTAGTTGTTTATGACCCAGTTCCTATGGCATTAACAAATTTTAATCAACTTGGATTGGCAAATTGTGTTACTTGCAATGAACAGTATGACACGGCTCTGGAAAAAATAGATGGGATTGTAATTGGAAATGAGGCAATGTCTTTTAGAGACCCAGATATTTCTAAATTAACAGTAATGAGAAATAAAGTTATTTTTGATGGAAAGAACTGCGTGGTTGAACCAGCATTAAATGATCTTAGAGAAAATGGATTTATCTATAAATCAATGGGTAAAGATATAATGGCTGCATGTGTTGATAAAAATAAACTAGTGAGATTTTTAGAAGAAGAATACATGAGTTAGTTTTAATTTATTGAAACTTAATTTTTATTTTTTATCTACTATTTAAACAACCTCATTTTGTTTTGATTTAATAGGATTCTTTGTAAATCATTTAAACATAGCATTTATAAACTTCTTTTTAACCTTTTAATATTAAAATGTATGACGTTGTAATCATTGGTGGTGGCATTGCTGGAATAACTGCAGCAATATATGCGCAACGTTATGGAATGAATTATGTAATAGTTTCTGAAAATATTGGTGGGTTATTACAAGAAATAACCCATGTTTGGAATTATCCGGGTAGTGAAGGAATGACTGGACCAGAATTTGCAGAGTTATTAAAAAAACAAATTGAAAGTGCTGATATTATAAAAGATCATGTTATTAAAATTGATGAAGGTTTTAAGGTTTATTTAGAAAATGGTATGAAACTTAAAACAAAAACAGTAATTCTCGCAACTGGAACTCATAAAAAACATCTTAAATTGAATGAACATAAGTTTCTTGGAAGGGGAGTTTCTTATTGTGCAACTTGTGACGCTCCTATGTTTACAGGTAAAGATGTTATTGTTTATGGTGGTGGTAATGCAGCAGCACATTCTGCTATATTGCTTGCAATATATGCAAAAACAGTTACTGTCGTTTATCATGGTGAAAAATTAAAGATGGATAACACTGTTAAGAAAAAACTTAAAGATAAAAATATAAAAATTAAAACGAAATCTAAAATAACTGAATTAAAAGGCGATAAATTTTTAGAAAAAATAGTGATTAATGATAAAGAAATAAAAGCTCAAGGACTTTTTGTTAATATTGGTTCAGTTCCAACAACTGAAATGTTAAATGGATTAAAAATAAAACATAATAAACAAGGTTTTATTAAAGTAAATGAGTTGATGGAAACTTCTGTTGAAGGTGTTTATGCTGCAGGTGATGTTATTGATAAACAATTAAGACAATTAGTTACTGCAGCATCAGATGGTGGAATTGCATCATTTTCTGCATATAGATTTATTGGTAAATAATCTTTATAAATGATGAATATTTCCATTAATTAAAATGAAAGAAATTAATGATTACATTTCACAAGCAGCTAAAATTTATGGCCAAGGAAAAGAAGAATTAAGAAAACAATTAGGATTAACAAGTGATGCACCTGCAATATTTAATTTAGCTTTTTTGCTTTATACATTAGATAAAAAAAGAATTAGTCCTATTCAACAAGAAGATCAAACAAACGGATTAGAAGCGTCAGTTCAAGGTGCTCAAAATCATATGCCTTTAATTTCTGTTGGTGTAGAGTGGAATATTAAACATGATACGAGCTATGTGCAAGGAATTAATGAAATTTTAAAAAGAATTCATTATACTCCTCAACCAGTTTGTTTAAGAGAATGTAAAAGAGTTCCTTTTTTTGGAATACTTGAAATGAATGATGAAGAAATTAAAAATTATAAAACTGATTATTTAACTTTCTTTTATGATGTTGATTCAAATAATGTTTTAAGAGCTGATTTGTGTTTTAATGATTCAGAATTTCATTTTGAATGGATTCAAACAATACCAAATTTTAAACAAAATCAGGAGTATTTAAATTTTGATTATTTGCC
>CAZLQZ010000016.1:0-27598 GCA_964561995.1 uncultured Methanosarcinales archaeon
AACCTGAAGTTAAAGTTGAACCTAAAGTTCAAGTTAAAACTGAGGTTAAAAAAGAGGAATAAAATGGCACGATTTTTACATTTATCAAGAAAAAAAAGATTAATCAAATTGGGTAGACAGACAAGATGGGCTCCATTTTGGGTTGTACCAAAGATTAATGGATTAGGAAGAAGAGTTCATCCAGGCAGATATACTGCAGGTAAAAGAAGTTGGAGAAGAACTAAAACTAAGGCATAAAAATGGCAGATATAATAGAAAGAACATACAATGTACCATTAAGAAGAGAATATCTTAAAACTCCTTTATATAAAAGATCTAAAAAAGCTGTTAAGGCTTTAAGAGAATTTATTATTAAACATATGAAATCTGAAAATGTTAAAATTTCTAAAGATGTTAATGATTTAGTGTGGAAACATGGTATTAAAAACCCTCCACATCATATAAGTGTTGATGTTGTAAAAGACAAAGAAGGATTAGTTAATGTTTATCTCGAAGGTCAAAAACCAGCTGTAAAGGCAGATAAAAAAGCAGCTAAGAAAGCTAAAGCAAAATCTGAAAAGAAAGATGAAGCTAAAGTAGTAAAAAAAGCTGAAATAAAAACAGAAGAAACTAATGCAAAACCTAAAGAAGCTGAAGTAAAAAAGGATGCTCCTAACGTAGAAGCTAAAGAAGAGAAAAAAACAGTAGATGAAAAGCCTGAAGTTAAAAAAGAAGCTAAGTCTGCTGATAAAAAAGAAGAAGTTAAACCTGTTGAAAAAAAGGAAGTTAAACCAGAAGTTAAGAAAGAAGCTTAAGTAAATATTCTTTATATTCTAATTGTTTTTTTATTGTATTTTCCATTTCTAAAACTATTGTATTGCTAATCATTTTTTTGGGAATTTCTTTTAGAAAATTAAATTGGGACTTATTTTTTATAAAGTGTGAATCTTCTTGAGTTTTTGTATTAAATCCATTTAAATGATTAACTTTTACCTTTCTTTTAATAGAATATTCATATTCTTTTGCATTTCGTATTTTGGCTAAATATAAATGAGTTAAGTCAACACATAATGCAGTAGGTTCTATGTTTGTTTTAATTACATTATCTGCATTAAGTTCCATAAAAATCAGTTTTTTGTATTTTGCAAATTTTTTATAAAAAGAATTAATGTGTTGTTCATGACAATTAAATAATCTTGTTTTAAATTTATTAAAAAAATAATTTATCTCTTCTTCTCTAAAATCGTGTCTTAAATGAATTAAAACAATTTCATTAACACAAGATTTTTCTAATTCTTTATACAATTCATTTCTTTCATTAAAACCAATTCCTGTTAAGAATAATCCTATTTTTTTTATTTTAAATTTATTTACTTCTTTAAGTTGTTTTTTCCAGTGTCCCTTCTTTCTTTTTATTTTTGTTGTTATTATTGCTGGAAAAATTTGCATATTTTTTTAAGAATTTAACTGTATATAAATTTTATCTAATACATTAAAAAAATATTAATAGTTGTATTCTTTAGCTAATTTAAATAATCTTTTTTCAAACATTTGATATCTTGGAATTTTTAAAACATCTTTTGGTGCGGTTTGATTTTTATATGCATCTTGAAACATATTAATTGCAGCTTCACGAAATGTAATAGTTTTTCCAACACCAGTAAGCATAATTTCATTAAGAATTTTTACTGATTCATCAATTGAATGTGATTTATTGCCAAAAACGGCACCATCCATAATTGCAATGTCAACATTATCTTGACTATATTCTCTTCTTGCTTTATTATTATTTGGCCATGTAATTAAATTTCCATCATAAACCGCAGTAACTCCTTGTTCTATTCCTAGTAAGTAACCTTGTGAAAGTGGATTAATATCAAATTCGTGTGCTAATGATTTTGCAAACCAACCTAATTCGCAATCTTGTGCTTCATTTTTTACTAAATGATTGTACGTTTTAGTTGGATCTTCTGACTTTAAAACTTCTCTAATTAGATCACATACTGGATATATTGGAATGAAACCGTGACCTCCCAATATTGTAAAATTTGTAAAATGGGATGAAAATTCAGTTCCACAATTATAGCCATCTGAAACTCTAGTATTTTTTAAAATTGTTATTGCATTTTCAATTGTTTTTTCTGTAGGTTTAGGAATTGTCATATTATAATTTAAATATTTTAATTTTTAAATATTTGTATTCAGAATTACAGGTTATTAACTTCAATAATTAATCTATCATAAGTTGGATACTCGGTAACTATTGCTGATTTTTCTTTTAATTCTTTATAGATGTCTAATAAAACCCAAGACGCAATAAGAACTTGTTTTCTATCTTTGTCCCATTCAATTAATTGTTTTGGTATACCAAATTCTTTTATTATTTTATTCATTTGTTCTTTATTGGTAAAAATTACTCCTCTAACTAATAGTCCCTCTTCATCAATAATGTCTAATCTTTTTTTAACTGATTTTGCTCTAATTTTGAGTCTATTTGCTAATTGGACTGCGTCTTTTAATTTGGCTGTGCAGTAATGAACTTTTAATTTAGGAAAGGAAAGTTTCATCCATTTTAATAATTTTAATGCAAGTTCTTCGCTCCCTTTAATTGCATAAGATAAATTAGTTTTACATTTATAATTTTTTTCTAATAATTTATTTGAATTAGTGTCAGACATTTCAAGTTCATTAAGGTTAAGAAAATCAATGTGTGGTGAAATAAATTTGATTAATTTTTTAGTTTTATTTTCGTAGCTAGGAATTATGGGAATTTCAACACCTTTTTTCCAAGGTAAATTTGCATATTTAATTCTATCCCATAACTTTGAATCATTAAAGTCGGGATGGAATCTGATTTCGTCTAATCCTGAATCATATAATCTTTTCATATTTTCTTTAGTTACTAAATTTAAAGAAGTATACAGATGAATGTGAAAGTTTTTATCTTTTTTAAGTTCTTTAATTAATTTAATTGTTCTGTCTAAAACTAATAATGGGTCTCCTCCAGTTATTCCTGCACCGTTTGATTTAGAAATTTTAATTTCATCGGTAATTTCTTTTAAGTCTTTACAAGGTCTTTCATTAGCATACATAACGTCTTTTTTATATTTTTGATCTGATAATGGACAAAAAAAACAACTTCTTGGACATAGTCCAGTAATAAGAACAACTGTCTTTTTACCTTGGACACATAATCTGCATCCTTTACATAACGGATTTTGATTAAATGAGTGAAATTTATTTTTCATTATACTTCATAATTTTTCTTTTTTTAAAATTGTTTCTATTTTCAAAACATTTATATTTAATTAATTTAGTTTAAAATTTAATGAATGAAATTTTGCAAGCAATTATTTTAGGAATAGTTCAAGGAATAACTGAATGGTTACCTGTAAGTTCATCCGGACATTTAGTTATTTTTCAACATTTTTTAGGAGTTACTGAAAGGATTGGTTTTGATTTGATGGTTCATTTTGGAAGTTTAATAGTTGTTCTTATTGTTTTTAGAAAAGATATATTTAATTTAATTAAAGGTGTATTTAATAGAGATAGAAAACAAATAACTTATTTGATTAATTTAATTGTTGCATCTATTCCTATTGCATTAGTTGGTTATTTTTTAAATGGTTTTGTTAAAACTACTTTTCAAGATATTAAATTGGTGGGTATATTTTTGTTAATTACTTCTGCATTGTTATTTGCTACAAAAAATCATAAAAAAAAGTCTAAATTAACATCACATAATACTTTTTTTATGGGCTTAGCCCAAGCATTAGCCATCTTTCCTGGTATATCTAGGTCTGGATCAACAATTGCTACGGGAATGATTAATGGTATTGACAGAAACGAAGCTGCAAAATTTTCTTTTTTAATGTTTATTCCTGCAATTTGTGGTGCAATATTCTTAGAATTTGATAATTTTGTATTTAGTAGAGTAAATATTGTAGGGATGATTACTTCGATAATTGTTGGATATGTTTCGCTTAAATTTCTTTTAGAGTTTGTTAAAAAAGGAAATTTGTATATGTTTGGATGGTATTGTTTAATTTTAGGATTAATTGTTTTTATTATTTAACTTTTAAGGCATCTATAAAACAATCTGTTATATTTTTTGAAGCTCTTCTTATAATAAAGTCATTTTTTTGTTCTTTAGTTAATTCTGAAAAATACCATTTGTCTATTACCATTCCACAAATTGTGTCTATTTCATCTTTATTATATGGTTTTAATTTCTCAATTAGTTTTGAAAATTTTCTATTTTTAATTAAATTTTCTACTTGAGTTACGGCAGTTTTACCTACTTCACTAACTGCTCCAACTGATGCAGCTATATTTAAATCGGCATTGACTGGAGAAACCATATTAAAACCTAGGGTGGCTGCCCCAAATTTTAAAGCACCATAGATTGGACTTAATAATTTTTTAAATAATTGTTTTTCGTCTTGATTTTCACCTTCTTTAACTAAGGTGTATAAAACATTAAGTCTTGCATAATCTGTAGGACTTTTTAAAATGTGTTCAGATATGATTTTGCTTTCAAGACATTTTTTTTCATAATCTCTATTTTCATTAATTTCAACTGGTTTATCAGGTTTATTAGAAAGTGTTTTATAACCTATTGCATATGTCATCAATTGTAATGAAGACATAATTGTACCAAATAATGCTCCGTATTTTGTACCATATGTAGTACCTTCTGCAATATCTCCTCCAGTAAATGCAGCACTTGCGGCTCCAATTAATGCACCACTAACAGTTGGAATACAAAACTGTTTAGTAATGTTGTATGAAGCTTCTAAAATGAAATTTAATGTTATATTTAATTCTACTGAATTATTATCAACAAAATCGTCAACTAATTCATAAAATCCTGTAGCTTTTAATCTATTGTCTAAGTTCTTATTTGGAGCTTTATTTGTTTGATCTCTAAAGTGAGAATAAAAACAACTAACAATTTTTTCTCTATTATTTTGATTTTCTGATTCCATCTATGGTAGAAACAATGTTTAATTTATAAAGATATTCAAAAGATATCACTTACCAGTAGTTATAGTTTGGCTTTTTTGAACTTTCTTATTATTTGTTTTGTTAATCTTTTTTTATTATCTTTACAATTTTTACAAAAAAGATTTTCTTTGTCAGTATGTGCATTTGATTTGATATTATAACTTAATAAAATTTATTTTTTACCTTTTTTTAAATAGTTTTAAAATCAATCCTATTATTTTCATAATTTTAAATTCGAGCTTTAAAACTTGAATTTTAGATAAGATTTATAAACATAACATTAGTTTTTCTTGTTATGAAACAAATTGATTCAGGCGCAGAAGCAATCATTAAATCTGATGGAGAAACTGTAATTAAGGAAAGAATTAGTAAAGATTACAGAATAAAACAAATTGATGATACTCTTCGAAGACAAAGAACTAGAAGAGAAGCTAAAGTTTTGGATAAATTATACGGATTGAATTTTTCAAGTCCTAAACTAATTGATTTTTCTGATAAAGATATGACTATTAATATGAAGCACATTAAAGGTAGTAAATTAAGAGATGTTTTGTACAAAGATCCATTAGGTTTAGGAAGAGAGATGGGTCAAAAAATTGCATTTATGCATAATAATGATATTGTTCATGGAGACTTAACTACAAGTAACATGATTTTAAATGATAAAATTAATTTTATAGATTTCGGATTAAGTATTTTTTCTAAAAAAGTTGAAGATAAAGCGGTTGATTTGCATTTACTTAGACAAGCATTAGAAAGCAAACATCACGATTGTTGGGAAGATTGTTTTAAATGCGTTTTAGAAGGTTATCATGCTGAAAATAAAACTGCTGCGGATGTTTTTGCACGTTTAGATAAAGTTGAATTACGTGGTAGAAACAAGCATTAAAAATAAACTTTAAATTCTTTTTTTTGTGCTATACGAATTAATTGAGTATAGTACTTCGGGAGCTACATACGAAACTGTAGAAATAAACTTTAAATTCTTTTTTTTGTGCTATACTAATTAAATTATCTTAATTCTATATTTGAATATTAATTATTTAATAAAATAAGAAGTTTAAAAGATTAAAAAAAATAAAAATTATTTTTTATTATTAGCAATTACCTGTAGTTACTGTTACTTCTGTATCAATAAACTGATTACATCCTTCAGGTTTTTCATCATAATAGCCACACATTGCTTTTAATAATGAATTAGCATCTCTTTGTCCATTATATTTATCTCCTTCAATAAATAATGTAGGACTTCCTGAAACGCCAAGTTTATCGCCAATTTCTTTATTATCAGTCATTAATTTATTACCTTTAGTTTCTTCACAAGAAGAAATTTTATCAGCATCTAATTTAAGACTTTTAGCAACATTAGTCCAACATGTATCTGCATTTCCAGCATTACATTTTGTATTCATTTCTAAAGCAAAACTAAACCAATCTTCAATTCCAAATAAATCATCAACACATACTTCTCTAATGTTTTGATTTAATTCTTGAATTCCATGCATTGAACAAAGTACATTATCTTCATCTAAACAATATGATGGTCCTCCACCATTGTAGTTGGAATATATAATGTATCTAGGATTGAAGATTGCATTATTTCCTAAAACATCGTATACTTCAGAAGCAATTTCATCTGCAGTATTTCCATATGGGCAATAACTCATTACAAAGAAATCAAGTTGAACTTTATTATCATTTAAATCAACTCCAATTTCTTTATAGAATGTTGCTCTTTGTTTTTCATTAATAATCCATGATGATCCTGCAGCTTCAGGAATAATTTTATAACCATCTTCTATTTCTGCAAAAGCACCTTGTAATTGAGCATTTGTTGTCCATGATTGAGTATTAGTAATCTCTGAATCAAATATGTATGCGGGTGCAACTTTAATGTTATTTTTTTCAATTAATTCTTTTGCTTCATCATCCGAAACATCTATGTAAGTATATTTAGCACCTTTAAATAATTTTTCAGTTACACCAACAATTTGAGTAGTGTCACAAGTTTTACAATTTTTATCTGTTAATACTGTTACTTTTACTTCTACTGCATCTTCATATTCGCAATTTCCTTTATTACAAATTCCATTTTTGTTAACTTCTGCAGTACAATCTGCATCAACTGAACATTCTGGCATATTTTTACATTTTGGATGCTTGTCTAATAATTGACAAATCGCTTTAGTAAATGAAATTTCATCTCTTCCACCATTATATGGTTGGTCATTAAGATAAATTGTTGGACTTCCAGTTGCACCAACTTCATTAGAAGCTTTAATGGATTCTTTTAATAATTCTTTTCCTTCTTCACCTTCATAACAAGTTTTAATACTTTCTTTATCTAATCCATTAACACAATTTTCCCAATTGTCTGGAATGTTTTGTGCATCTTTATTCATACAAACAATCATATCCATATATTTATTTGGATTATATTTCATTGCACAAAGTTGTACTATATTACCATCCACTTCAGGTTGTCCATGTAATGAACTAAACCCATCATTTGTTTCTCTTGCAATAAAATCTATATTAAAATCTATAGCATTGCCAAATTTATTTAAAACTGGAGCAATTGCATCTTCTACTTGTAATCCGTATGGACAAATGCTCATCACGTAAAAGTCTAAAGAAACTGCTTGGCCATTGTAATTTGAATTTCCATTTCTTGCAACAATTTCTTTTGCAATTGCAAGAACTAAAACTATTTGAATAATTACTAATATTAATTTAATAAATCCTTTCATAGTATAACACCCCGTATTCTGTTAATTGATTTTGAGTGACATATTTTATAAAGTTTGTGGGTTTTTAGAAACATACTCAATCTTTCCAATACACTCTTCTAACAACTTTTCCCATTCGATTAATTTTTCTGCTTCTTCTAAATGTTCCAGTTTTGCTTTTGTTTCTGGTTGTTTTGGAACAAAATAAGTGCAACAATCTTCATGAGGTTCAATACTTTTTTCATAAGTGCCATAATGTTTTGCTAAATCAATTATCTCTTTTTTATCCATTCCTACAAGTGGCCTAAGAAATAACATCTCTGTAACTTTACCCACTGCACTCATATTTTCAAGAGTTTGTGAAGATACTTGACCAAGGGATTCTCCTGAAACAATTGCTCTTCTATCTTTTGAAAGTCTTTCACTAATTCTAAGCATCATTCTTCTGTATAAAAGAATTCTATATTTTGCTGGACATTTTATTACTATTTCTTTTTGAATTTCTGTAAAAGGCACTAAAATCAATTCACTTTTATTTTGATATTGATTAACCAATTGAAATAATTCTTTAACTTTATCAATGCTTTTTTTCTTAACATAGGGATAATTATGAAAGTGAATAAAATCTACTTTACATCCTCTTTTCATCATTAATAATGAAGATACTGGGCTATCAATTCCTCCTGATAGCAAAGAAAGAACTTTTCCAGCAGAACCGACTGGCATTCCACCTTGTCCTTGAATTTTTTTTGTAAAAATGAAAACTTGTTTTGGCATAATTTCTATATTTAAAGTAATGTCCGGATTTTTCATTGAAACTTTTTTATCCATATTTTCAAATAAGAATTCTCCTACAATTTTATTAACTTCTGGACTTTTTAATGGGAATTCTTTATCCATTCTTTGACAATTTACTTTAAATGATTCAAATTCTTCTTTTTTTATTAATTCTAAAGCTTTATTTTTAATTTCTTCAATGTCTGAATTAATTTTAGTAGCCATTGAATATGATGCAATTCCAAAAATGAATTGTAATTTATCCATTGCTTGTTTGTCGTCAGTTTCTAATAGAATTCTTCCTCTAGGTCGAGTAACTTCTCCCTTAATTTTATTTTTGATATTTTGAACTAAACATTTTTCAAAAAATGATCTGTTTTTTCCTTTCAATCCTATTTCTGCATATCTAATTACAATCATGTATGTAAAGAAAAATATAGGTTTAATAAATGTTATGGGTGATAAGGTAGGCCGAATTGTTCTGAATATTCTTTTGGAACTTTTGCATTAACTTTTTCCCATAATGATATATGAACTGAATTTGGATTTCCTGGTACAATTAATACTGGTCTTGTAATTGTATAATTACTTTTCCCTATTTTTTCAGAAGTATTTAATTTGCCAAGTAATGAATAATCAGTTCCTGAATTAAAAATTATCACGCCTAATTCTTTATTATCTCTTAAGTCTTGAACCAAATGATCGTCAGAATGAAATCCAAAAAAATCTTTTATTCCTAAGCAAAATTCTTCGAAAAATGGATATTGTTCATTTATTCTTTTGTTAACTAATAGTCTACTTAATGTAAAACTTTTTTCAACAGAATTTTCAATATAAGATTGATCTTCAAAAGGTAATGGAATAGAAAAATAATCTGTATCATTTAAATCATATTTTGTTAATAATTCAAGATATTTATCGGGATTATATTCTTTTAATAAATGATGATTTCTCATACATTCTATTAGTGCCGAATATTGTGTTTTTTCCATTTTAATTTAATTATGTGTTAATTATTATCATTTATACTCTTGATGATAGTCTTGATGATAATCTATCAATTTCTTTATATACTCTAAGGTCTTGTTTTTTTGTAGCTAAATCAATTAAATCATCTGCATTTCTATTGTGATTAAAAGGATGTCCATGATATAAGTTTACCAAGTGTAAAGGGTTGCCACATGAATAAGCTTCGTGCGAATTTTTACTGGAAATTTGTTCATTATAACGTGTATTATTAATATTATCCCATACAAATTTATATTTTCCTTTATTATTGCAATTTTCAAAATTGCATAATCCATCGATTTTTTCTATAAGTAAAGTTTCTAAATATGATTGTTGAGGATTAAATGATTTGGCTTTTTCGGGGTCATCAATTAAACTTTTATAATGTTTAACTAATAATTTTCCTATCTTTTGGGTAGTTTCTTCTTCAGAATTTCCGTCAATTTGTAGTTTAAAACCACCTTTATCTGAAGGAAGCATTAAATCTGCTGAAAATTGATTAGAATCAGTTTTATTTAAACAGAATGCTATGGGTCCTTTTAAAAAATAACCTGGTAATGAACTTAGTAATCTGTATCTGTCGGACATGATTATGATTAATAAGGTTAATTTATATAGATTTGTATACTAGATTCCTTTTTTCCACTAAAACCTAGAAAAATTTAAATATGAGATGATTAAATAAACTATATTATGAACGAAGGCCTTTATACAAAAAAGTTAAAGGCTGACAGAGTAATTTGTACACTTTGTCACCACCAATGCCTGATTCCTCCCGATAGTAGAGGTATTTGTAGAGTTAGAAATAATAAAAAAGGTAAAGTATATTCTTTAGTTTATCAAAAATATAATGAAGAACGTCCTGAAAAAATAGAAGAAGTACCATTTTTACATTATCTTCCTGGAAGCAAATCTTATTTTTTAGGTAGTATTGGTGAAAATTTTAAATCTGTTAAAACTGATGATGAACTTGAAAAAGAATTAAAAGATTTAAAGAAAGTAACTGCAGATCAAGCAGTTAAAAGAGCAGTAAAAAACGAATGTAAGTCAATATCTTATAATCATGATGAACCAATAATATTTATTGAAAACGTTTTAGAAATTGCAAAACTTGCAAAATCTAAAAAAATTAAGAATCTTATAAAAACAAATGGTTATGCTTATGAAACTGCATTTAAGGATTTATTAAAAGTAATTCATGCTATTAATTTTCAGTTAGATAGTGTTGATAAAGATATATTTAAAAGATTGCATAATGCTAAACTTAATTATGTTTTAAGAAATATTTCTTTAGCTATAGAAAAGGGTACATGGATTGAAATAACAACTGATCTTATTTTGGATATGAATGATAATGAAGGGGAGATAAGAAAAATTGCCGAATATATTAAATCCTTAGGACAAATTCCTTGGCTTATAAATAATGCAGATGAACAAAAAGAAAAGTTAATACTTGGCATTGCAAAAGATTTAGATCTTAAGTACGTTTATGTCAATAATAAAGACCTTTTATGTCCTAAATGTGGGAAAGTTGTTGTTGACAGGGAAAAAAATAAAAATCATTTAGTTAATAAAAATAAATGTGAATTCTGTAAAAAAGTAATTGATGGAGTTTTTTAATAAATGCATGTGAATTTGAAAAGACCATTATTAATTGCTTTTGCTTTATCTTTGATTGTTAGTGCATTAATTGGTATTTTTGTTTTTTTATTTAGGAATTTTGGTATTGTAGAAATTAATGTAATATTAACAACTGTAGCAATTTCTGGTTTTAGTTTGGCAGGATTATGTAATGCAATTATTTTTGAAAAAAAGAATTTTATTAGTTTAAGTATTGTGGGTTTTGTTATTGATGTTTTAGGATTTGTTTATTCTATTATTGCAATTTGGAATTTTATACCTCTAGAAAATATATTTAAAACATTTATTAGTTTAATAATTTTAACTGTAGCTTTTGCACATATTTCATTAATTTTGTTAATACGGCCTCGTTCAAGGATGGTTAAAATCTCATTATATTCTACGATTACTTCTAATATAATTATTTCTTTAATGTTATTAAGTGTTATTATGTTAAATATGGATTTAAGTGACCAAATGCACTTTAGAATTCTTGGTGTTTTAATTGTTTTAGTTTCACTTGGTACAATAGTAACTCCAATTTTTAATAAAATTATAATGTTAAGATAATTTTAATCTAATTAAAAGTTATGAAAAATTATATAAATAGAATTAAATGATTGTTTTTTATGGCTAAAAAAGAGACTTTTTTGCTAGTTTCATTACAAGAAGAAAAAGCTAAGGATCTTGCAAAGATAATTCATAATGATTCTAGTAGAAAAATATTAAATTATTTGGCAAATGCTGATTTTGCATCTGAGTCACAACTTTCAAAAGAATTAGAATTGCCTATTTCTACAGTTCATTATAATTTAGTACATCTTCAACAAGGTGGTTTAATTGAAGTAGATGAATTTCATTATTCAAAAAAAGGTAAAGAAATTAATCATTACAAATTGGCTAATAAATTTATAATTATTTCTCCCAAACCAACTGAAAAAATAAGATCTGAATTAAAGAAAAGATTAAAATCCTTGTTACCTGTTGTTTTAGTGGCTGTAGCTGTTGGATGGGTTACTAAATTATTTTCAGTAAAAAACACAGCCTTAAGTGCTTCAAGTGTTATGATTAAAGAAGATGCATCATTTGCAATGGCTAGCGGTGCTATTGAAAATACACAACCTAATGTTTTTTTATGGTTTTTTGCAGGAGTATTTACTGTTGTAATTCTATATTTAATATATGAACTAATTAGAAATAAATTTAAAATAAAGAAAAAATTATTTTATTAATAGCCACTTTGAAAAGCTACAATTATTAATAATATTGCTACAACTGCATTTATTATGAAATGTGTAATATCAATAGGTAAAAATGTTAAAACTTCTGATATAACTGGAATTGTAAAAAAGCCATTTATACCCATTATTACAACAATAATAAATAATAACATATAACCTATCTTCATTGGTACATTATCAACACTAAATGCATCAAATAAACCAAATAATCCACCAATAATAAAAACTGCTGAAATTACTAATAATACATAAGCAGGAATGTCTAAACCAATATAACTAACAACTGCAAATACAACCAACAATAATGCCGATATCCCACAAATCCAATCTCTCGAACCTTCAAAACTCATTAATCATCACCTCGATATTTATAATAAGTTTTTTATATTACATGTATATAAATGTTTCTATGAAGATAATTAATGATGAAAAATTAAAAAAATATTTTACTGTAACTGGAAAAGCTTTAAAGAAAGTTAAAACTGGTAAAGAACGTAAAATAAAATGGAAAGAATCTGCTGATGATTTTTTAGATATGGCTCAACGATATTATTCTGATGCTAAATACTTTGAAAAAAAAAATGATTATGTAAATGCATTTGCATGTTTGAATTATGCTCATGGTTGGTTAGATGCCGGTGCAAGACTAGGTCTTTTTGATGTCGATGGAGATAATGTTTTGTTTACTGTTGACAAAGACATGTTTGATTAATGTTTTACTGATTTTTATTTTTTCAATAAATTTTGTGTGCTTGACTGAATTTTTTTGTGAAGGCAACATACTTCGGAAGCTACAAACGAAACTGTAGGTTGACAAAGACATGTTTGATTAATGTTTTACTGATTTTTATTTTTTCAATAAATTTTGTGTGCTTGACTGAATTTTTTTGTGAAGGCAACATACTTCGGAAGCTACAAACGAAACTGTAGGTAGTTAAATTTATATATTAGATTATTAATAATTAATGTATGTTTAATAAAAAAATCATTTCATGGAGTTTTTATGACTTGGCTAATACTGCTTTTTCTGCTTTAATTGTAACATTATTTTTTCCAGTTTTAATTAAAGTTTATATGGGTGGAAATGAATTTCAAATTGGACTTGTAATGGGTGGTTCATTATTACTTTCAGCTATTTTTGTTCCTTTTATGGGAAGTATTAGTGATGCATTAAAAGTCAAAAAACCTTTTATAATTTTATTTACACTTCTTACAGTAATATTTACAATTTTAATTGCTTATACTAATTTATATATTGCTTTAATTTTTGGATTATTGGCTAATCTTTTTTATCATGGATGTCTTGATATTTATGACAGTCTGCTTTATGATATTGCTGATAATAAAAAAATGGGTAAAGTTTCAGGATTGGGAACTGCTTTTGGATATGTGGGAACAATTCTTAGTTTAGGAATGGCAGCAATTATATTGAATCAGTTTGGTTGGGATACTGAAATCGGAACAAGGATGATATTTCCTGCAACAGGAACTTTTTTTATAATATTTTCAATGCCCTTGTTTATCTGGGTAAAGGATAAAAGAAATAAAATTATTGATTTTAGCAAAGCAATGAAAATTGCAACAAAAGAGATTAAAGAAACATTATATCATCTTAAAATTGTTGTTCATAATTTATTAATTTCTTTTATTAATTTAATTATTAAGCCATTTACAAAATCTAAATTAAAATTAATTGTTGAAAAAAATCACGAGATGTATAAGAATTTATGGACTTTTATGTTAGCTTCATTAATTTATGTTGACGCTGTTAATACTTTAATTATTTTTTTATATCTTTTTGGAGAAAATAGAATTGGAATTTCTGTAAAGGAATTTTTCCCTTTATTTGCATTGATGGCAGTAGCTGCAATATTTGGAAGTGTTCTTTTTGGTTATTTGAGTGATGAAATTGGTCCAAAGAAAAGTTTAGTTACAGCACTTATTTTGTGGATTTTTGTAATTCTTATGCTTATTATTAAAACGAATTATTATACTTATGTAACTGCTGGAATGGTTGGAGGAGCTTTACTTGGTGCAATCTGGACAATTACTCGTCCAATGCTGATTCAACTATCTCCAAAAAGAAAAATTACTGAAATGTTCGGTTTTCAAGGTTTAACAGAAAAACTGGGTGGATTTTTTGGTCCTGTATTATTTGGATTGTTAGTAATAAGTTATGGTTATACTGCTGCATTAATTTCTGTATTAGTATTTTTCATACTGGGATTAGGTTTATTGTTAAAAGTTAAAATTTAATTACAGAATTATTAATTTATTATTGTTAATGAACTTATTAATTATAAAACACTTTACTTATATTTACTGCAATACCTTTTTCTTGTTCTAATATCTTCTTAGAAGTTAATTTACTTTTTCCTAGTGCAATTAATTCGTTTTTTAGTGTCATTACTGCCACCATTTGATCGGGTTCAATTTGATCGTGTAATTTAACTACTCCTGGAATGTTTAAACTAGCGCCATTAACAAGTGATTTAATTGCAGAATCTGAAACCCAAACTTTGGGTAAATGTACCGTGGCACTTTCAATTGGTTGAATATATTTTCTTAGTAAATCTTCCTTTTTTTCTTCTTTCCAATAAAAGTATGCATCTGTTAAATCTTGTAAAGTAACTAAAGTTTCTTCATTAAATGGACCTACTTTTGATCTTCTTAATTCTTGCATGTGTGCGCCTGTACCTACTAATTCTCCAAAATCATGAATGTATTTTCTAATGTAAGTTCCAGCTTCGCAACCAATCTTAAAAAGAACATCTTGACCTTCAATTTCTAAAATTTCAATGTAATATATTTTTCTATAACGATATTGTCTTTTAACTGCGGATTTAATTGGTGGAAGTTGTCTTATTGTTCCAGTCATTTTTTTGAAAGCTTTTTTGATGGTTTTTGTATCAATTTCATGGTGTAAATGCATTAAAGCTACATATTCCTTTCCTGCAGATAATAATGCTTGTACGATTCTTGTAGCTTTGCCAGTTGCAATTGTTAAACAACCTGTTACTGCTGGGTCTAATGTTCCCGAGTGGCCTGATTTTGATATGTGAAGTATTTTTTGTAAGTAATCTGAAACTTGATGAGAAGTTGGACCTTTTGGTTTATCTATATTAATAATTCCATAATTCATTATTTGTTCAACTGGTCTATTTTCTGGTTTAATTCCAAATTTTCCTTCTTCTTCTACTTTAATTAGAATTTTTCTATCAAATTTTTCTGCTGGTAGCAAATTTTCTTTCATTGAGTTCATAAATATTGGGGTGATTATATAAATATAACGGAAGAACTATTGTAATCTTGGATATATTAAACATAAAATGTGTTTACTATGTGTCGAAAAGTTTTTATATTACTGTTTAACATAATAGTTTATGAAAGTATGGAGAAAAGTATTTCATATGATGGGTGTGTTAATTTTATTATATTTACTTTTTAATAGACGAGAAGCAATCACAATAATGGTAGTTATTCTTATATTTAATTTTATTTTAGAATATTTGAGAATGAATTCAAAATGGTTTAACAAATTTATATCTCACCCTGAGTTAATTAGAAAAAATGAAATTCAAAGAATGTGGGGGGTTACTTGGTATCTTTCAGGTATATTAATTTCTATAATTTTATTTGAGAAACATATTGCAATATTAAGTGTTTTATTTCTTGCAATAGCTGACCCTTGGGCAGAAATTTTTGGAAAAGGTTTTGGTAAATTACATATTTTAAAAGGAAAAACAATGGAAGGAGCATTAGGATTTTTTTTGTGTGCTTTAATTGTTGCAGTTATATTTGCAAAAATATTTCAAATTCCTTTTGTTGTTGTGTTTGCAGGTGCAATTGCAGCGACATTAGCAGAACTATTTTCTTATAAATGGGACGATAATTTAACAATTCCAATAATAAGTGGATTAATAATGAGTTTAATAATATAATAAATAAAAAGAATTATTCTTCTTTAATTACTTTTGTTTCAGTTTCAGATTTAACTTCGGGTATAGCTTCCTTTTTAACTTCAGGTTTAACTTCCTTTTTTTCAACTGGTTCAGCAGTTTTTTCTTCTTTAACATTTTTTACAATTTTAACGCTATCTTGTTTTTTATTTTGAACCAATTCAACAATTTTAATTTCAACTGTTTTTAAAGGATAAACTTTAGCTAATGCTCTTTTTAGATCTTTTTGTAATCTATGATTAATAATCATTCCAAATAAAGCATCTGGATTAGTTTTACTAATAACATCAGTAAGTTTAGCTTTACAACTTTTTCTTAATGCTGTTTTAACTGAATTAGAAACATTATTTAATGTAATCATGATTGGTTTAATAATGATTTGTTCTTTTGTACTTGTAGTAAGTTTATATCTTGAATCGACTCTGTCATGACCTTTTCTAATCATCATTTTAATTGATGTTGGTTGAGTTGAATAGCCTGTTATTCTTGTTTTAGCTTTAATTCCATCAAATTCCGTAACAGTAAAAGTAACATTATATATTCTTTTTCTTGGATCATTCATTAAGTTCATCAAGTTAGCCTTAACTCTTCTTCCCATTATTTTACCTGGTTCTTCTATGTGACATTCACCAAGTTCTCTATTGTCTGGACTTAGAATACTAACCCATTTTTTCTTTTTTACTACTGCTGCTTTTTTTCTAGTCTTTTTAGCCATGTATTACTCGAAAAATCTAAGTGGTTTAAAAAGCTTTTCATTTTATGTGGATAATAATTTTTTAATTGGTGTGATTATTAAAGATATTCTTCTAAACCGTTATATGACTGTAATAAAGAATTAATTGTTTTTGGAGTTGTATTTTGTCCCGTTGCTCCTTGTGCAATTGGTACTGCTCCAAACATTTTCATGTGTAAACGAATAAATGCTTCTTCTAATTCTTTTCTAGAATTGTTTTTTGGAACTTCATAAATTTGTAAATTTATTGGCTTGCATAACTCGTAAAATGTTGTTAATGTATAATTAGAAGTATAATCATTTGCTGTAGTTAAATTTGGTCCTATATGTTTAAATCTTTCTCCTGTAGGTGATTTTTTTCTACATGCTTCACCGATGTACAAAGTTTTTCCTGGTTTAATTGGATAATTAATTTCCTCCATTATTGCAGAATAAAAATAAATAATTTGTGTATTTTCTTGGAGTCTTTCATGTTTTGCCAAATCTAATAAAAATTTTCTTCCAACATATTTTTTATGAATAATTTGTTCAACTATTAATTCCATAATAAAAAGAATTCTAATAATTTTTAAAAAGATTTAGGATTAAATATCTAATTCTTTAACATCTTTAGCGTGTTTTTGAATGAATTCTCTTCTTGGTTGAACTTCATCACCCATTAAGACACTAAAAATTCTGTCAGCTTCAACTGCATCTTCAATTGTAACTTGAATTAAATTTCTATTATCTGGATCTAAAGTTGTTTCCCATAGTTGAGTTGGGTTCATTTCGCCAAGACCTTTATATCTTTGAATATTTATTCCTTCATTACCAATTTCAGCTAATAATTTATCTTTTTCAGCATCATTTGCAATCCAATATTCTTTTTTACCTTTTTTAATCTTATATAATGGTGGTTGAGCTATGTAGATATATCCATTATCAATTAATGGTTTCATATATCTAAAAAAGAATGTTAAAATAAGTGTAGTAATGTGATTACCGTCAACATCTGCGTCAGTCATAATTATTACTTTGTGATAACGTGCTTTTTCAATATTAAATTCATCACCTATGCTTGTTCCTAATGCAGTTATTAATGTTAAAATTTCATCATTTTTAAGTAATATATTTAATCTTGATTTTTCAACATTTAAGATTTTACCTTTTAATGGAAGTATTGCTTGAAATTCTCTATTTCTTCCTTGTTTTGCACTTCCTCCTGCTGAATCTCCCTCTACAATGAATACTTCTGATTTAGTTGCATCTTTTGATGCACAGTCTGCTAATTTTCCCGGTAATGAACTTCCTTCAAGTAAACCTTTTCTTCTAGTTAATTCACGAGCTTTTCTTGCTGCTTCTCTTGCTTTAGCAGCGTTAACAATTTTATCAATGACATTTCTTGCTACTTTTGGATTTTCGGCCAAATACTCTGCTAATTTTTCACTAACAATTGAATCAACTATTCCTTTAACTTCTGAATTTCCTAATTTAGTTTTAGTTTGGCCTTCAAATTGTGGTTCTGGAATTTTTACTGAAATTACTGCAGTTAAACCTTCTCTAGAATCTTCACCTTGAATATTATCTTTTATTTTATTTTTTTCTGCAAATTTATTAAATACTCTAGTTAATGCTGTTTTAAAACCTGATAAATGAGTTCCTCCTTCGTGGGTGTTAATGTTATTAACAAAAGTAAAAATATTTTCTTGATAAGCTCCTGTATATTGTAATGCAATTTCAAGTTGAATATCGTCTTGTTCTTTAAACAAATATATTGGTGAATGTAATGATGGTTTATTTTCATTTAAATATTCAACAAAAGAAATAATTCCTCCTTCATAATGAAATATTTCTTCTTTATCCTCTTTTTCTTCTTGGAGAATAATTTTAACTCCTTTATTTAAAAAAGCTAATTCTCTAAGTCTTAATGAAATTGTTTCGAAATCAAATTCTACACTATCAAAAATTTCATCATCTGGATAAAAAGTTACAGTAGTTCCAGTTTCATCAGTTGGGTCTCCTTTTTCCACTTCACTAACTTTGTCTCCTTTTGCAAAATTTTGACTCCAAATAAAACCGTCCCTTTTAACTTTAATGTTTAAATTTTTAGATAAAGCATTAACAACACTAATTCCAACTCCGTGTAATCCTCCTGAAACTTTGTATGTTTTACTGTCGAATTTACCGCCTGCATGAAGTTTTGTCATTACAACTTCTAATGCAGAAACTTTGAATTTAGGATGTATATCTACTGGAATACCTCTTCCATCATCTTCAATTGAAACACTTCCGTCTTTATTTAATTTAACTGTGATTTTAGAACAAAAGCCTGCTAATGCTTCATCAATACTATTATCTACAACTTCACTAATTAAATGATGTAGACCTCTTGGTCCAGTTGAACCAATATACATGCCTGGTCTTTTTCTTACAGCAGATAAACCTGAAAGAACTTGAATTTCACCTGCATTATAATTGTCGTTTTTGTTAATTTCTTCTGTCAATTTATCCTCTATTAATCATAATATTATCAAAATTTTGGTCATTTATAAAGTTTTCTAAGTTATAAAAATTTGAATAAAAAAAATTAAGAATTAAAAATGGTCTAATCTTTTTTTTCAGCTTCTTTTTTTATTTTTTCCCATGGTTCTTTAAATTTTTCTTTAATTTCAGCTGCATATTTATCGATTATTTTTTTGTTTTTATCATTTGTTAAAATGTCATCAGCACCTTTATGAGTAGGTTTTAAATCATGTTTTGCATAAAGTTCCCTACTAACTTCCGGATTATCTATCCATTGGCAAGGCATGTATAAATTTTCATTATAGGGTTGTTTTTTTCTTAAATCTTTAAAATACTCTGAGTTAAATGCTTCTTTAAGGCTTACTTCTTTGATGTTACTCACTGAAAAATGTGTGAAAATGCATGGTTCAACGTCACCTGTAGATGTTACATGAGCATATTCTTTTCCAGCAATACATCCACCTACATATGGTGCATCATTCCAGAAATCTATGATAAAAAGAGGTTTTGTATCTCTAATTATTTTACCTCTATTAAGCATATTGAGTCTTTGATCTGGTGTAGGCATTAAACTCATATCGGGATCTCCACATACTGGCATAAATAAGAAATACCAAGACATAAATGCACCTTTATCAATTAACATGTCTATAAATTCATCACTAAAAACTAGTTCTTGATTTTTATTTGTAACACAAATTGATGTTCCAAAAGGAATTTTATGTTTTTTCAATAACGCCATTGCTTTCATTATTGCATTCCATGTGCCTTTTCCTCTTCTTTCATCAGTTTCTTTTTCATAACCTTCAATACTAATTTGAAGTATAACATTTCCAACTTCTTTAAGTTTTTCACATAATTCTTCTGTGATTAATGTACCATTTGAATAAACTTGAAAATAACAATCATTATATTTTTTGAATATATCAAATAAGTCTTTTCTTATGAAAGGTTCTCCTCCTAAGATTGTTATAAAACCAACCTTCATGTCTCTTGCTTGACCAATAACTCTGTCTAAATCTTCGTATGAAAGGTCGTCTTCTTTAGAATATCTATCTGCATAACATCCGACGCATCTTAAATTACATCTCATGGATGGAGAAATTAATAATGTTTTTGGAGCCCAATTGTCAATTTTATCCATGTTATCTTCTTTAAATTTATCATTTTCTATAAAACCTCTTAAAATTAAATTTTCAACTAATTTTTTTAGGCATTTTTGATCAGTACCTTCAAGAATTCTTTTAATTAAATAATATGTTGGATGTTTTTTCTTTATTAAATCTATTAAAATTTCAATAACTCTCTTTTCAACTTTGCCAGAAAACTTAGCCGCAATGTTCATCACTCTAATTATATTTTCATCAGAGGTATTAGATAACATTGGAAGTATCGTGCTCAATACTTTAACTTTTATTTGATCATTGATTCCCATAGTTGAATATCATAATGAGTTTATTTAAAAATTTTATGCTTACGATTAATATGAATTATGAGTTAAAAATAAAATATTAGGTCTAAAATTATTATTTTTAGAATTAGTTGTATGAAATAATTTAATAAAATAAAATAAAAAAATATTTAGTAAGCTTCGTCGTAGCCCTTCAAAAAAGCTTCTTCTTCTAGGCTAATTTCGTCGTTTTCAACTAGTGCTTCTCTGTAATCATCGTCATAGATGTCTTTTGTTATTTCTTCGAATTCATCTAATTCAATATTTTTTTTATTCATGTATTTCCCCCCACTATACATAATAGTAATCTTTATTAATATATACCTATTTCATATGGTATATATTAAGCATATAGTTATATTAAGTATAATGGGGTATATGGGGAAAAATGGATTTTAGAAAAATAATTGCATTTGGAAAATCATCATTTGTAGTGTCTTTACCTAAGGATTGGCTACAAAACAATAAACTTGTAAAAGGAGATGTAGTTTTTTTAGAGCAAGATTCTGATAAATTAATAATAGTTCCTAAAGAAAAAGAATTAGTTAAGGAAGAAAAAAGGATCTTAATTAAAACTAGAAATAAAGATATTTCTAGAGTTAAAAGAGAAATTGCATCAGCTTTCATAAATTTTCACGATTATATTGTCATAGAAGGTGACAATTTGCCTACTATGTCAAAAGAAATTTCAGAATTTATTCACCATTTAGTTGCTTTAGAAATTATGGAACAGTCTTCTACAAAAATTATTGCTAAAGATTTCTTGAAAGTTGGTGATGTGACAATTAAAGATTATGTAAGAAAATCTGATATTACGATTAGATCCATTTTAATGGATTTAAAAGATCCTAATTATGCTTTTTATGATGCTACTGCTTTAAGGCAAAAAAGTGTGGATAGAATTTATTTGCTTGTTTTTAAGGCAATAAAATCAATGCATGAAACTCCCACTACAATTAAAAAATCTGGCATTACTTCTAGTGAAATGATAAAATATAATCAATATAATTACTGTTTATATAGAGTTGGAAAGTATTTGAAACATATTGCTCTTAGCATGAATAAACTTAAAAAAAAGGAGATAAAAATTGTAAGTGATTTAGTGGGTGAATTGTATGATCATTATATTAGTGTAATGAAAGCTGTTCACAATCAAGATAATGAAAAATCATATTTATTAAGTAATAAAAAAGGCCAAGTAAGATCAAAACTAGATTCTATTATTGATAAATCCAATGGAAAATTAGTTCTTGTAGTTTATTTAATAAGTATGATTTATTTAGAAATACATGAATTAAATCATGCAAATTACGATTAATACTAGTAAGTTTTTTAAATAGAACTTTATTATTCATTACTTATGAGTAGAAATATCTATCAAACTGAACCTGCTGCAAGGCTATACCATTCAATGTTACAGAGTAGGCTGGCTGGAGAACCTTTAGGTCCGCATTCAGTTGAAAGAGAAAATGTACTTAAATCATGTTCTAATGTAGGTGAATTATTAGTTGCAATTAAAGAGGCTAGAATGAAAAATCCTGCTGACACTGGAAATCAAATTGCACTTGCTTATCAATTTTTATTTTTAGATGAGGCTGTAGCTTTGAAATCTCGACTTTTTGAAGAGGGATATCCGGGTAGACTTGAAAGATTTGATTTGGCTCTAGCAAGAGTACAAGCAAAATATGGATTAAGAATTACAGATGATGAAAGTAGATTTATGCCAAATTTAGAATCAGATTTCTTAAGGGGTGAAATTAAATCGCAGGGTGAATATCGTAAAAAATCTACTATTTCTTTATTTGAAAAATTACATTTATTGGGTGATGAAGGTTATATGAAAAAATCTTCTAAATTTACTCCTGAGTACGTTTATAAGGCAAAAGAATTATCTGATGGATTGTGTGAAGGAAGACTTGATGAAGATCAATTTGATTTAGGTTTTTGGACTGCTGTTTTAGAAGATTATCATGGTTTTATTTTTTTAATACCTGATTTAGGAAGTAGACAAGAATTATATGGACTTATTATGAAAAGATCTGATGATATGAAACGTTGTGTTGTAGAAAGTAGTGCTTGGAAATCAAGAAGAAGATATCATAGAAGATTAATTTTTCAAGGATATTCTCCAAAAAGTCAAGAAGATCTTTCAAACAAATTACCCTTTGAATTATTAATTGAGAGAAAATCTGATCATCAAATTGGTTTAGCATTAGCTTATTGTTCACATAAAGGTTTTCCGTTGCCAGTTGCCGAGTATCAACTTAGAAGAAAATTAATGAAACAAATGGCAGAAACTACTGATGTTCAACAATTAAGAAATTTATTAGTTGAAGAAACTCATAAACATTATAAAAATCAAAAAAATTAAATTTTCTTTTTTTAGACTTTTTCAATACCTATCATGCCTTTTTTAACTTTCATGATAACTTCGGAATCTTCTTTAAATCCTGCCATCTTAGCTACAACTTCGGGAATTAATATTCTCTCGCCTCTAAAATCAAGTTTAGTAATTATTTGTTGTTCTTTTTTACCTTCAGTTTCTTCAATGATTTTTTCAGCATGATCTTCTGCATTTTTTTCTTTTTTAAATTCTCTAGTTTTTTTTGCCAAGAATTTTCCAATCATATCGGGAATGTCTAAATTTGTCGCTTTCATAATTCCTTGTAATCCAGGACTTAAATTTGCTTCTAATACTAAAGGACCTTTTACACTTTCTAAAATATCAACAGCACAAATTTCTGATTTTAATGCTTTAGCAGCTTTTATTGCAATTTTATTTGTTTTTGAATCTAATGTAATTGGTTCGGCTGATCCGCCAGCATGGATGTTAGCTCTTTTTTCTTCTCTAACTGCTTTTCGTGTCATTGCACCAACTACTTCATCTCCAATAACTATTGCTCTAATATCTTCTCCACCCGTCTCAATATACTCTTGTAATAAAACTGTTTGTTTTAATTCAGATAATGTATCTAAAATTCCTGAAGCAGCGGCTATTGATTCAGCAAACATAACGCCTTTTCCATGTGTTCCGCCCGGAATTTTTAAAATAACTGGAAAGTTAATGTCTTTTAGAACTTCTTTTGCAGCTTCAACAGTTGGAGTAATATATGTCTCTGGTGTTGGAACGCCTTTTTGTTCTAAAGCTATATGAGTAAAAGTTTTATCATTAACTATTGTAAATGATTCTGTATCTATTGGCATATAGGAATTTTTTTCAAAAAACGATGCAATAGATTTCATAATTAAAGCATATCTAAAAGAACTTTTTAAATAAACACAATCGTAACTTTTTTTAATTTCTTTTCCTTCAAACATTAAGAGTGGTTTTCCTTTTCCTATTCTCATCTCTACTTTTCTAATGTCGTACTGGTCTACCTCATCAAAATGTTTTTTCATAGCTTCTAATATTCTCATAGAAGAAACACTACCCATGCTAAACAATGCTGCATTCATTTTTTCTATACCTCTTTTTTAGGATCAATAATAAAATTTTGTTTTAAAATATTTTGACCAATTAATACTGGATAAGTCATATGACTTCTATTAAATACTGAAAATGTTCCAGTAATTTCTTTACCACTAATTTTTATTGTTAGTTTAACTATTTTTCTTTTAGTTATACCATGCGATGATTTAACAGTTGTTGTTCCAGTTTCTTCAGCATTTAATTTTTCTGCTATACTTTCATTAACCGAACTTCTAGTGGCGCCAGTATCAATTCTAGCTTTAACATTAATACTATCTACATCATTAAGAATAGTTATGTCTTCAATTAATCCCACTACTGTTCTATCTTCAAACATTTTGATTCAGAATTATTCTGATTTTATCTCTTCAACCTGTTTTGCTTTATGAATTTTTGCTATACCTGAAGTTGCAATAACAATATCTTCAGTAAATCCTGCAATTTCACCGTCTAATGCGTCACATGTTTTTCTAAGTTTAGCAATAGCTCTTTTTAATTCAGTAATTTCTTTTTCTTTCAAAGGTCTAATATTAATTAGAGCAATTGTATTACCGTCTCTTAAAGCGTCTACTACGTTTTTAATGTCTTCAAAATCGTCTAAAGTAAATGGTTTTACAAGAACTTTTGATTTAGATTCTATTTCTTCGTCAGTTTTTAATTCAACATATTCTGACTGTGGACTATCTATGAAGTCTTCTTCAAGAACTTCTCCTCTTTTAAATTTGTCTTTTAATTGTGAAAAAAATGTCATTTTTCTTCCTCCTAATACCTCTTAACTCTTGTAATTTTAGTTTTTATGCAGGTATATAAATGTTTTGGTTTTACAGTCTATGGATTATAGTTTCTTTTTCCCTAACATTTTATATGATAAATAAATAAATGGCGTGTCTAATAATGCAACTAATATTTTTAATAACCATGCAGAAATTATAAATATTAATATGTTTGGAACAATTCCATAAAAAGCAATCGTGATAAATATTGATGAATCAATTAATTGTGATGAAATAGTGCTTGCATTATTTCTTAACCATATTTGTTTATTGTGAGTTTTCTTTTTTAATTTATAAAATAACCATACGTCCCAATTTTGACTAATTACATAGGCAATTAATGAACCAAAAACAATTCTGGGAGTAAATCCAAATACTATTTTTAATGCTTCATTTAATTGTATGCTCATATTTGATACATTTGCTAATAATATTAATTGTGAAATAATTAATAATAAAATTTGTGCTGCAAAACCCATCCATATGACTTTTAATGCTTTTTTTTTACCCCAGTGTTCTGAAATTATATCTGTAGATAAAAATATTGCAGCATATAGTGGTAATGCTAAGGTGGATGGTATTCCAAATATATAAATTACTTGTGATGCAAAGATATTTGCCAATACTAATAATAAAGGTGGAATTAACATAACCCATGTTTTTCCTAATTTAAATGAAAATAGAACTACAATAAATGATATTAACATAATTGATAAAAAAAGAATTTCATTAATCATAGTCTCTATAAATTATAATTTTTTATAAATCTTTTTAAATAAATGATATAATCCCAATTTTATGGGTGTTGAACGGACAGTAAACAAAGTTGAATATTTCGACAGTATGTTGATGGGATTTGCTACTAATTTAATAAAACAAGGAATAGAACCTGATTGGTACAATGTTTACATTTGGGAACCTACTGCAAAAGTGCCTTATTATGATATCGTAGTGCATACTTCTGTTGATAATAAGATCCATTTGAATTATAGTACGTCTATTAATGATAGAAAGAGATTTGTGAGAAATTTTGCTAAAGAATTTGAGTTTGCAGATTTAGGTTATAAAGTTAACTTCATCTGGGTTAAAGATTAGAAACCTATTTATACAACTTGTTTTTCTAATTAGTATATGGATATTCCTGTACATTGGGCGGATCAAGTAGCAAGAAAGATAATTTCTGAAAAAGGTGATAAAGAGAAGTATGTATGTGCTTCTGGCATAACTCCCTCTGGAGTTGTTCATATTGGTAATTTTAGAGAAATTATAACTGTTGAATTAGTTGTAAGGGCATTAAAAAAATTAGGAAAAGAAGTGCGATTTATTTATTCCTGGGATGATTATGATGTATTTAGAAAAGTTCCAAAAGGTATGCCAAAACCAGAAGTTTTACAATCTTATTTAAGAAAAGCAATTGTTAATGTTCCAGACCCATTTGATACTGAAGAAAGTTATGCTAGGCATTTTGAAGTTGAAGTTGAAAAAGCTATTAAACAAGTAGGAGTATTTCCTGAATTTTTATATCAAGCTCAAAAATATAAAAATTGCGAATATGCAAAAGGTATAAAATTAGCTTTACAAAATACTTCTAAAATAAAAGTAATCTTAGATGAATTTAGAAAAGAACCATTGGATGAAAATTGGTTACCAATTTCAGGATATTGTCCGGAATGTGGAGATGATAGAGTTGAGTTTTCTAATTATGATGGTGAATATAATATACATATGAAATGTACTGAATGTAATAAAGAAGTTGATGTTAATATTAAAGAGGCACCATTTATCAAATTACCCTGGAGAGTCGATTGGCCAATGAGATGGCAACATGAACAAGTTGATTTTGAACCTGGTGGAAAAGATCACTCTACAGTTGGTGGAAGTTTTTCAACTGGTAAAGAAATCGTTAAAGAAGTTTATAGTTTTTCAGCCCCTACGTATTCAATGTATGATTTTGTAAGAGTTAAAGGTGCTGGTGGAAAAATTTCAAGTTCATTAGGAAATGTAATAACTTTAAACGAAGTTTTAGATGTTTATGAACCTGCTATTACAAGATATTTGTTTGCTGGAACTAGACCTAATACTGAATTTGCTATTAGTTTTGATTTAGATGTTTTAAAAATCTATGAAGACTTTGATAAAACTGAAAGAATTTTTTATGATAATGAATTAGAATCAAATGACAAAGTAAGAGCTAAACAAAAAAGAATTTATGAATTAAGTTGTGTAAATGAACCTTTAAAACAAATGCCTTTTCAACCAAGTTTAAGACATTTAACTAGTATTGTTCAAATTTGTGAAAATGATTTAGAAAAAGTTAAAGAATTCTTTAGTGAAGAATTAAAAACTGAAGA
>CAZLQZ010000017.1:0-24630 GCA_964561995.1 uncultured Methanosarcinales archaeon
TTATAAATTTCTATTAATTTTATGAACTCCAAAAAATGTGTTTTATTTTTTGATAAATTCTTTAAATGTTGTTGGTAAATCAATCATATATTTACCTTCAGAAAGTTTGAAAATCAAGGGTTTTTTTTTGAATAAATTAACTAAATCAAGTTCATATTTTCCTGGTTGAAGAATTCTAATACTTTCAAAATCTAAAATTACTGGGTCATCTCCATTCCAATCTTGTCCTACTAAATCAAAAATGTCTTTTTCTAATTCATCTTTTTGTTTTTCAGATAATTTAAGATCTAATTCTTCTTTTCTAATCTTTTCTAGTTTTTCTTTTTTAATGTAGAAAAATAATTTACCACCACAAGAACAACCGGTTAAAATAGACTGGTCACCATCTTCAAGAAATTTATTACATCTTACGCATTGGTGTGGCATATTTTTTACCTCTTTTTTCTTCTCTTTTTGTTATTATTATTTTCTTGTGTTAATAGTTCTATTTTATTAGGATTTTGTTTAATTTCTTTAACTATTGAAGCTGGTCCAATTATTGTAAAACCCATTCGTTCTCCAAGTAAAGTGTTCATAAGACCTAGTCTTATTTTAGTTAATAATGCTGCATCTTTTGCTTCTGGATTAATGACTGCTAATTCAATTCCTTTGAATTTATCATTAATTTCTTCCATTGTTATTTCGATTAAATCTTTTTCTTCTTCTTTTTTTAATCTGCCTTCAAGCAAAACTATTTTATCTTGTTTTACAATATCGATTAGTTTTTTAACTCTTCTAGCTGAACCTAAATCAGAAATTTGGTTGTGTGGTATAAATTGTAGTGTTAGTGCCATTTTTTTATTTTACTTGACTAATTTAAACAGAGCATCATAAAAGTCATCTGTTTTTTTGCCATATTTAGCGCTAATTCCAACAATATCGTACTGTGGAAACGCTGATTCTATTCTTTTTATATTTGACCTTTTTAAATCTATCTTATTAGCCACCAGTAGTACTGGAATTTCTCTTGCTTGTAAATTACCAATAATTGTAATGTTTACTTGAGAATATGGGTCTTCAGTAGAGTCTAAAACAACAATTACTGCGTCCATGTTATCTAACCATTTAATACTATCAATTACTCCTTTTGTTGCTTCTTTTGCTCTTTTTTTAGCTTCTTCTTTTTTCATTCCTCTTTTAACAAAATCTTCGTAATCAATTTTTGTAGCAATTCCTGGTGTATCAACTAAATTAAATGTTAATGATTTACCATTTCTTTCTATTTTAATTTCTTCTTTAATGTGAATTTCTCTTGTTTCGTGAGCCATGGCCGAAGTACTTCCCATTTCTTCTCCTAACCAATCTAAAGAAATTTTATTTGCTAATGTTGTTTTTCCTCCATTTGGAGGTCCATAAAGACCTAATTTAATATCTTTTTTTTTATTAAAGATATTTTTAAGAAATTTTTGTATGAATTTTTGTATGAATTTCATTATTTTCCTCACTTAATTATATCTAAAATTCTGAAAGGATTATTTATATAGTTTTCTATTTTGTAGAATTTGTTTTAAGTTTGTTACTGGTAAGTGGTTAATAAACAAAACATTTATATACTAGTTATACATTCTACTTATTAGAGGTGAATAATATGTCACAAATGGCTACTGATAATACAATGGATATGGATGAAGAAGTTACTTTAGATGAAGGTTTAGATGCTTTAAAATACGTTGCAAGCACCAAGGCAGCTAAAGTAGTTGCTATTGGCCTATTAGGTTTAATGGGCGTTGCTGGATGTAATAAAGTATGTAATGAAGTTTCAGATGCTTTAAGAAAACCTACAACTGTGCAAACTGCAAGTGTTCATAAACATAAAAAGAATATTCACAAACATAATTTAAATAGACAAAAAGGATTGGATGAATTAAGAAATGATTATGTTCATGCAATGGCAGTTCTTAATGCTCAAGAAAGTACTTATTCAAATCAAATGAGAGATGTAAGAGAATTAAAATTTGAATCTGCTGGTCATGGTGTTAAATCTATTTTTGGCGGAATTGCCGATGGAATAAAATATCATGATAGAAATGCAAGATCAAGTAAAAGACACGATCATAGATCAATTGAAAGAATTGGTGGACATCTTGGAGATTTAGTAATTGATGGTAGTGTTTTTAATGATTCCGATAGAGCTATGAAATATTTGAATCAAAGAATTTGCGAAGTTCAAGGAGATAAAGTTGCTATAGAAAATGCTTATGCAAGAGATATAAGTGATGGAAAAGCAGACGATGCTGGATTAATGGCAAGACTTGATGCTATCAATGCAAGTAATTTAAGACTTAAAAGTGGCAGAGGATACAGAGGAAAAAAATCAAGAGGTTTAATCAAGAGAGGTCGAGGTTATAACTAATTTTATTTTTTATCTTCTTTTACGTTTTCTTTAAGAATTTTTGAAAATTCAATGTTTGTTTTTCTAATTTTGTTTTCAATAATTTTAATATATTCTCTTATTTTTCTAAAGTGTTCTACAACACCTTGAATTATGTCTTTTTTTCTTTTAGCATAATCTGCAGCGGAAATTGTAGCACTTACTGAGTTTTCTGGATCTAATTGTTTTAAATCATTTGCAATTAAAGATAATTGTCTTGTAATTATATTGGTGCTTTTTTCATAGTTTCTAAAATATTGTAATTCTTTATACAAATTATTATATTGTATTCTTAAAGCATTTTGATCTTCAGGATGAGTTTTAGAAATTTCCCTAATTGTTGTTAAACCACTTTGAATAATTACTTCTTTTTCTAAAAGTTTTTTTAAATATTTTTCTAGATGTTTATTTATTGTAGTTTGTTGTTTTTCTAGACTTTTAACCATTATTTGATATTCATCAGGATTTAGTCTGTTTTGATCAATATTATCAAGAACTTTATATGTAACATTAATTGCATCATCTAATAATCTATCTTCTTTTTCTTCATTTTTATTACTTTGTTTTAGAAGTTTAATTTCTTTTTTTTCAATTTTTACTGCAATTTTATCTACTTGTTCTTTGGCTTTTTCTGATTTCTCTTCTGCTTTTTTTGCTTCTTTTTCAGTTTTTTCAACTTTTTCTTCTGCTTTCTCTGCTTCTTTTTTATCTTTTGGATCGTTAGTTTGTGTAGCTTTTTGTTCTGCTTCAACTGCTTCTTGTTTAGCTTCTACTGCTTCTTGTTCTTTTTGTTGAGCATCTTGTTCTTCTTTTTGAGCTTTCTTTTGTTTTTTAGCGAGTGATTTGGTTGCTTTTTTTGCAGCTTTAACTGCTGCTTTACCAACGCCAGTATTACTATAAAATTTCATAAAAGTTGTAAGGGATAAAATTACTAATCCTATAATAACTATGACTGAAACAATTCCAAATCCTGCATAAGCAAGAGTAAATAAGAATGCAATCCATTCAATAAATGGTGCTGCAAAAATTGCTGTAAGTGTTAAACCAAATGAAATTCCTTTTTTTGCTTTTGGGTCACTAAAAATTCTATCTAAAGTTTCTGTGCTTCCTAATAAACTAATAAATATCCAATATAGAATTAAACCAACACCAACTGCTAACCAGAGATTTACGCTTTCTGATGAATAGCCTGGGTGAGGTATTTTTACTTCTATATCAAAAATATCATTAAACATGTCAAAGGGTCCTCTTGCAAGAACCGATGTTGTTGAAACAATTAAAATAGAAAATAGTAATAATAATCTTAGAATCTTCATCTGATTTTTATTCATTCTTTATTTTTCCTTGTTTCTACTATTTAAACTTTTCTTTTTTGTACTGGTAAATATAAATAGGTAAGTTTGCTTGAAAATTTATAATTTTTGTTTAATCAAAAAGAGATTTAATTTTTGTTTTACTGTCTTAATTTTTCATCAATGATTTCTTCAATTTCTTGTCTTGTAACAAAATTTAATGGTTGCCATAAATCAAGATATTTTTTAACTGTCTCTATGTCTTCAGTTCTTGCAAAGTTTTTCAAATCAGCTGCAATTTCAACAATTTTTCTTTTTATGTTGGTTATGTCTCTTTCCATTTCTAACATCTTTAAATGAACTGTTTTTATTTCAACATTTTGTCTTTTATTTACACTAAGAATGTTATTTTCAATTAATTCTGCTTTTTTGTCAAGATTAGAGATTCTCTCCTCTAAAATCTTTATTGCTCGCAAGGCTTTTCCACTATTTGGTGGAGGGGTTGTTGGAGCAGGAGGTTGTTTTGGTTTACTTCCAAATAATGTTATAGTTTTTTTATTTTCAGTCATCTTTATCAAAACTTTTAAATATCAATTGATTTAGTAATATATTAATGTTTTGTTAAGACTTAAGATTTGGGCTATACAAACTTGTTAGTATAGACTGTCATAAGCTACAATATGAAAATGTAAAAAGAGGTTTTTAATGCCAGAAGAATCAAATTATAGTTATGAAGTTGTTAGAGAAGGCTCTGATATAATTCTAAAAATAAATTATGAAAGAGTATTAGAACCTCCTTCAATAGAAGACGATCCTGTAGCAATGCAAAGGGTAATTAATATGCTCTTAGAGGTTGGTAGAGTTACTAAGATTATTTTTGAACAAAAAAGAGACTTTGAATATGACTATGAACAAGTTAAGATTGTTCAAGAAGTTGCATCATTATATAATAGATTTGTTAAAAATAGAGATTTAATTTCTTTTTTATTAACTCCTGCACAAGTTCACAAAAAAGAAGCATTACCTAGACAAACAAAAATTCAACAAGTTATATATAGATTGTTAAGAAAAGATCCTTTAGGAAGTTATGTTGAACTTAGAAGAGAAAGAAGGGAACAAGATAGGATATATAACAAAAAAGAGTTTGATCCAGGTGCAAAAGATTTCATTGAGCAATATTTAAAAATCTTGGATTATTTAATTGGTGAATTTGATACAATTTCTTTGATAAAATTAGCACAACCTTATTTAACAGGATATAAAGTAGGGGATAGATCAGTTTATAAAAAAATTTTCAGACCCACAATTAAACCAGATTTTATGTTTACAAAAATAATGTCTTCTTATCCTAAACAAGGAGAAGTTTTAAGTAATTATTCTGTTGGAAATACCGACATTACTATTTTTGAATTGCCTGATAGTGTTAATTATTTGTATCACGTTGTTCCTCCTGAATTTAAATTAACTGAAGAAAAGTATGATCTTTTGGACACTGCTAAATCTATTTTGGCAGAACACAAACCTACTCGTTCAGAATTTGTCAATCCTGAATTGATGAGGGAAGTTTTTTATAATGTTGGTCATGATTTAATTGAAGAATTAGCAAATAAAAATGGTGCAAAATTAAGACTTAAAGAAATTGATGAGTTGGCAGAAATTCTTTTAAGGTATACTGTTGGATTTGGTTTAATTGAAGTTTTGTTAAAAGATAAAAATATACAAGATATTTCAATAAATTCTCCAATGGGTAATACTCCTATGTTTATTGTTCATGGTGAATTTGGAGATTGTACAACTAACATAATTCCAACTACTTCTGATGGAGAAAGTTGGGCAACTAAATTAAGATTGATGTCTGGTAGACCATTAGATGAAGCAAATCCTATTTTAGATACTGAAATCGAATTGCCTAATGTAAGAGCAAGAATTGCTGTTGTTGCACCTCCCCTGGCTTCTGCCGGATTAGCATATTCTTGGAGAAGGCACAGAATTAAACCGTGGACTTTACCTTTATTTATTAAATATAAAATGATTAATTCTTTATCGGCAGGACTTATGTCTTTTTTAGTTGATGGTTCAAGAACAATGCTTGTTGCAGGAACAAGATCAGCCGGTAAAACTTCTTTGTTGGGTAGTTTAATGATAGAAATTATGAGACGGTCTAGAATTATCACAATTGAAGATACTTTAGAATTGCCTGGAAATGCATTAAGAAAATTAGGTTACAATATTCAACAATTAAAAGTTGCAGCAGCTTTATCTAAAGGATCAACTGAAGTTCCAGCCGATGAAGGTATAAGATCAACATTAAGGTTGGGAGATAGTGCTTTATTTATTGGTGAAGTTAGAAGTACTGAAGCAAAAGCATTGTATGAAGCAATGAGGGTAGGAGCACTAGCAAATGTTGTGGCAGGTACTATACATGCTGATTCTCCTTATGGAATTTATGATAGGGTTGTAAATGATTTGGGTGTACCAAAAACTTCATTTAAAGCAACTGACATTGCAATTGTTGCAAATCCAATAAGAAGTCCGGATGGAATTCACAAATGGAGAAGAGTAACACAAATTACTGAAATTAGAAAATTCTGGGAAGACGATCCATTAAAAGAAGGTGGTTTTTCCGATTTAATGAAGTATGATTCAACAACTGATTCATTACAGGAGTCTGACGCTTTAATTAATGGAGATTCTGAAATTATGAAAGCTATTGCGGGTAATGTTAAAGAATGGGCTGGAAATTGGGATGCAGTTTGGGATAATGTTTTGTTAAGAACAAAAATGAAAGATAAATTAGTAAAATTATCTGAAGAAATAAAAGATGATAATATTTTAGAAGCTGATTTTGTTATTTCATGTAATGATCAATTTCATAAAATTTCTGAAAGAGTCAGAGAAGAGGTTGGTGCTCTAGATTCTGAACGAATTTATTTTGAATGGGAATCTTGGTTAAAAACTGCTTTGACAAAGAGGAAGTTTGTTTAAGATGAATGTTAAGGATCTTAAAAATAAATATAAAAGGGAACTTGAATTCAAATTGGATGTTTCTACTTCTGATCTTAAACCAATAAGAACTAGGAACTATACTCAATTTAAGGATGAATTAAAACCTAAAAAGGTTGATTTTTATGAAAAAATGTGTAACTTTTTTGAAAGTTTGGTTAAGTTTTCACCCTCTCCAAAAGCTAGAGAAAAATTATTAGAAGATATCACTATTGCACATTTGAATATAACTCCAGAGGGAGTTTACTCCTTGTCTTATTTACTTCCTTTTGCTTTATTACTTTTTACAATATTCTTTTTTGTTTTAATTCCTACCATATTAGGTGGGGAAATGTCAATGTTTTTTTTAGGCCTAGGTATGATTGTTCCTTTAATATTAATTTTACCTTTGCAAAAATATTCTCATTATCTAGCAACTTCCTGGAGATTGAAAGCGTCCAATCAAATGGTTTTGTGTATTTTTTATCTAGTTACTTATATGCGTCAAAATTCTAATTTAGAAAGAGCAATAGAATTTGCATCAGATCATTTAGATCCTCCTTTGTCTTTAGATCTTAAAAAAATAATTTGGAATGTTGAAAATGGTAAATTTGATTCTATGAATGATGCTTTGGATGAATATCTAAAAACTTGGAAAAAGTTTAGTGATGAATTCATTGATGCAATTCATTTAATTCAAAGTTCATTATTAGAAGGCGATGATGGAAGAAGAGTAGGTTTGTTAGACAAATCTTTAGATGTTATTTTAGATGGAACTTATGAAAAAATGTTACATTATGCTCAAAATCTTAAAAATCCTATTACTACTTTACACATGCTTGGTGTAATTCTTCCTGTATTGGGATTGGTCATTTTACCTTTAGCAGTGAGTTTTATTGAAGGTATTAGTTGGATTCATCTTGCAATTTTTTATAATTTTTTATTACCTTTAATAGTATTCTTTTTGTCAAAAAGTATACTTGCAACACGACCATCTGGATATGGTGATACTGATATTAGTCAGCACACTAAAGGACTAAAAAAACATAAAGGAAAAACAATTAATTTGTTAGGATTAAAAATTCATCTTTCTGCTTTGTCAATAAGTATTACTTTGTTTGTTTTTTTATTTTTTATAGGAATGATTCCAATTCTTGCAGGTTGGTCAGGAGCAAAGGATGTCTGTTGGGATTTTGAATCGGGAGTTTATCCTGAAGATAGTGAAGATATTAGTTCTGCAACATATTGTGCTTGGCGTTATAAATTAAATGAAGGTAAATTTTCTCAAACAATTATAAACCCAAATTCTTATGAAGTTCGTGACAAAATTCGAAAAGGTGCAACAATAACTGGTCCTTTTGGTTTCATTGCTTCTCTATTAAGTGTATTTATTCCATTATCCTTTGGTCTTGCTATTGGTAAATATTATAGTTTACAAAGTAAAAAAATAGTCAAAGTAAGAGAAGAAACTAAAAAATTGGAAAAAGAGTTTTCTACTGCTTTATTTCAATTAGGTAATAGGCTTGGAGATGGATTGCCTGCCGAAGTCGCGATTCCAAAAGTTGCAGAAATAATGAATGGAACAATCTCTGGAAATTTCTTTGCACAAGTTACAGCTAATATGCAAAGGTTAGGAATGGGTTTAGTTCCTGCTATATTTGATAAAAAGAATGGTGCGATAAATTATTTCCCTTCAAAATTAATTGAATCATCAATGAAAGTTTTAGTTGAGTCAATGAAAAAAGGACCCTTAGTTGCTGCTCAAGCAGTTAATAATATTGCACGTTATACTAAAGAGATTCATAGAGTTAATGAAAGATTAAAAGATTTATTGGCAGATATTATTAGTTCAATGAAACAACAAATTAATTTTTTAGCACCAATGATTTCTGGTGTAGTTGTTGGTATTACTTCGTTAATTACTTTTATTTTAGGACGGTTGAAAACTCAAATGGGTGAATTTTCTGCAAGTGATACAGGTGGATTAGTTGATATGTTGGGTGAAGGTATTCCCACTTTTTATTTTCAGGTAGTTGTAGGAATATATGTTGTTGAGATTGTTTATATTTTAACAATAATGGCAAATTCTATAGAAAATGGTGAAGATAAACTTGGAGAAAGATATCAATTAGGTAAGAATATGACTAAGTCAACTTTATTGTATACTGCAATTGCAATGTTGGTTATGTTAGCATTTCAGTTAATGGCAGGTCAAATCTTGAGTAGTAGTGACTTATTATAATTTTTTAATTCTGTATTTTTCTGCTAATGTTTTTAATGAATTTTCTAAATTATAAATTTTAGTCCCTTGAGAAATTAATCTTAAATCTACATAAAACATTTCACGTTCTTTACCAATCGTTGTAGTTTGTAAATGAACTGAAATTCCGTTTGAGTTATAATCCCATGTGTCGTGAGTTTTTTGAGTAAGGTTATTATCTACTTCAATTGCTTAATTATTAAATTGATCAATTAAAGCATCTCTTAGATTTTTTAATTTGTATGTTTTATTTTCAAATCTTATATTAAATTCATAACACAATTTATCATTTTTTTTAGTTGTAATCATAGTTTAAAGAACTTTTAATGTTACTATAAAGATTATTGTGGTTTGTTATACTTTATTTTTATTTAATTCTTTTTTAATTTTTAATTGAGTTTCTTCAATAGCTTTTAGAAGTTTTTCTCTAAGTTTTCTATCTTTGATTTTTCTTACTGATTCTTCCGATTGTTTAAATATTTTTTTTATTTGACTTAACTCTTTTTTAGATTGTATGCTCAATTGATTAGTATTACTGTCTCTTTTAGTAATACTTATGGCAAGATACATGATTCTTTTAAAAAAAGAAACAAGTTCATTTAATGCTTTTTTATTTTTACTTAAAAGTTCTATGTTGTTTTCTGTATTGTTTAATTCTTTTTTAACATCTTGTTTAAGAATATCACACTCAATTATCCATTTTTCAATTTTATTTTCTTTACTTGTAACAAGTAAATTCTCTCTCATTAAAATAATCATCTCATCTAAAGCTGAAATTGATTTTTTAAAAAAAGTTGATGCTTCTCTTAATTTTAAAAGAGCTTTTTCAAAATCGAATTTATTTGAAAACATTGAAGCTTCAGTACATAAATCATTTGCTTTTTTGAATTGTTCTGTTGCTTCATCAAAAATATCATTTTCTTTATATTTTATTAATTGTTTTTCTAATCTTTGTATTTTTCTTTGATTAATGTGGGTAGTTATCTTAAATGTAATTGCATTAGAAAAAACAAGTATAAATGTAGCAATAATATTTTTTAATTTTTTTCTTTTTAAAAATTCAAACATGTTTTTTAAATAATAAATTAATTTATAAATATTTCTATTTATTTATTGAATTCATACAATAGCATAGTAGGCCACATCTCTTCATCATTTTTTGTGGTTTTTAACGTGGTTAAGTTTTCAATATTCCAACCTTCGTCTTTAGCAACATTTAATATTTTTTGCTTACTCCAATGATAATTAGTAAATGGTCCAATTGTATCTCCATTTTCTGTTCCTAATGAAACTTCGAATTTTATTCCTTCGCTAATCCCTTCAGGGTAATTATGAATTTGTGCATGAGTAAAAGATTCTTTTTGAAATTCGGGTGCAACATTTGTAATAAATAATTTACTTTTTTTAGTTGAATTTCGGTACATATTTTCAAAGAAAGATATTAAATCTTGATTGGATGGAATGTTACATATTACCATATTAGAAAAAATATTATCTACTAATGTTGATGAATTGAATTCTTGGGCAGATGAATGATAATAATCTGGTCCTGGATTTATTTTTTTTGCTAAATTAATTTGTTGAATTGATGAATCGATTCCAATCACATTAGCTTTTTTTTCATGAAAGTATCTAGAATAATTACCATTTCCACATCCTACATCTAAAACATTTGTATGAGCAAAAATAGGTCTTAGAATTCTTGTTAAATTTGGCCAAAGTATATGTTTTTGACCTGAAGCATTTAACCCATATTTTAATGCTAATTCATTCCATTGATTCATGTTGCTAAGAATTGAATTATGTTTAAATACTTTATGAAATTAATTTAATAAATATGAAAGAAAATGTGGGGCAACCGAGATTTGAACTCGGGACACCTACGTCTTCAGCGTAGCGCTCTCCCAGGCTGAGCTATTGCCCCATAAAAAGACCTGGGCTTTTTAAAATAATTTATTGAATTTCTTCTTCTTCAACATCTGGTGTTGATTCAGAAGGTGCAGCTTCACTTGATGCATCGCCGCTAACAACTTCTAATTTACCGAATCTGCCAGTAGACAATTGAAGTTCTCCTTGCCACTCACCAACCCATCCGTTTTCAATATGAAGTTTATCGCCAACTTTCACTTTATCAACATCTTCATTCCATAAAGTTAGAGTTGTTGATCCAGTTTCGTCTTTAACTTTTGCGTTACAAACTTTACCAGCTTTTCCGAACTTTTCGAATTCTCTTGGTTCTGATTTTTCCACCACTTCTACTACAATATCAACATTACCTGTTTTTGGTTGTAATTCTTTTATTTGCATTGTATGTTTAGAAATTTAAGAGGTATTTATAAAAGTTTCTGTCTGAGTCATTTTTCTCTCTATTTCAGAATTTATAATTTTTGTAATAAATAACCTTTTAACTCATCAATTGAAACACGTTCTTGCTTAGTGCTATCCCTGTCTCTAACAGTTACTTTGTTATCATCTTCAAAATCAACAGTAATACAGTACGGAATTCCAATTTCATCTGCTCTAGCGTATCTTCTTCCAACACTTCCAGATGTGTCATATTGACATACAAAGTCTTCTTTTAAAGAATCATAGATTTTTCTTGCTTTATCTTTAAGTTTGTTGACTAATGGGAACACTCCTACTTTTATTGGAGCAAGTTTAGAATCAAATTTTAAAACTGTATTTCCTCGTTTTTCATCTTCATTATATGCTTCATACATAAATACTAAAAAAGTTCTGTCTAAACCTAGTGATGGTTCACAAATAACCATTGGAACTACTTTTTCTTTACTTTCTTCATCATATAGACTTAAATCTTTTTTAGAATGCTCCATGTGTTGTTTTAAATCATACTGGCCACGGTCAGCAATACCTTGTAATTCTTTCCAACCAAAAGGAAATTTGTATTCTAGGTCCCAACAATCTGTTGAGTAATGAGCACGTTCAGTACTTATGTGTTGTCTTAATCTAAAATTATTTATGTTACAACTATTTTTTATAAAAAATTGTAATGATTGATCTAACCAATATGCATGCCAGGATTTTATTATAATTCCTTTTTTTAATGCATCTTTAATTTTCATCACTTTCATTTCTTGATTTTCATCTTGCATTTTTGCAGAATAAATATTCACTTCAGTTTCAGAAATATCAAAAGGACATTCGTCTGCTTTTTTAGGATGGATAAAAAATTCAATTTCCAATTGTTCAAATTCTCTACATCTAAACAAAAAGTTTCTTGGACTAATTTCATTTCTAAAAGCTTTTCCCATTTGGGCAATTCCAAAAGGAAGTTTTAATCTTGCATTAGTTACAATATCTTTAAAATCTGCAAACATTACTTGTGCAGTTTCAGGTCTTAAATAAGCAGTAGAAGAATCATCTTTTTTAGGGCCAACATTAGTTGAAAACATTAAGTTAAAATCTTCGGCTTTTTTAAAAAGTCCTTTACATTTAGGACAAACAAAATTATTTTTTTCAATTTCTTCATTAATTTTGTCAGCTTTCCATCCGTCAGCAGCAATATTTAATTTTTCTTCTAAAAAAACATCTGCTCTAACTTTTTCACCACATTTACTACAATCTAACATTATATCTTTAAAATTAGCAACATGACCTGAAGCTTCCCATACTTTTGGATTAGTAATTATACTTCCATCAATTCCAACAATATCTTCTCTTGATTGAACAAAATGTTTCCACCATGAATCTTTAATATTTTTTTTAAGTTCGGAACCATATGGACCATAATCAAAAAATCCAGCCATCCCTCCATAGATTTCACTACTTGGATAAACTAGACCTTTTTTCTTACAAAATGTTGCCATGTCTTCAATTGATAACGTCATAAATATAGAAAATAAAAAAGAATTTATAAACTTTGTTATAAAATATTAGGGTATGTTACTAAAATACCTTTTCTTAGGAATATTTGTAAAATCTGTTGCTAGTTTTGATGATACTATTACTAATATTCCAATAATTGCAAGTGTTGCTAAGACTAGAAAAGCCAAAATCTTTTTCTCTCTTGGTAATTTATTGGCAATAATTCTTGCTATAATTTTAGCAATATTTTTTTCAACTGTTTTACAATTAGTTCCTTATTATAGGTACGTTGCAGTAGGATTAATTTTTGCTTTAGCAATTGCTGTTTATTTGGATTTTTTTGTTCACAAACCTAGAACAATTGCTGAAAAAAAAGTTAAAGGATGTAGTTCTGTAAAACATTGTACAAAAATATTTGGTGTGGGTTTTATTGCTTCTTTTGCAACTGTTTTGGATGATATAATTGTTTTTGCTCCTCTATTAATCGGGTCTAATGCAATTTATGCTGTAATTGGTATTTTGATTGCTACAGTAATTGAAATCATTGCCGTCATTTATTTTTCAGAGAAGATTGCTCATGTACCTTATAAAGAAGAAATTGCAAGTTTTGGTTTAGTAACTTTGGGAATATTAATTCTTGCAGGAATTGTTTAATTATTACTTTTTTAACCAAGTAATTTCATCATTAGATAAATCAAATTCGGGAAATTCTTTACCTTTTTTAATCATGTTTTGAACATATGGTAAGATATCTTGAATTGCTCTTTTTGAAGATGTATGACAACGTAATGCAATTTTATTTGCAATTTCTTTTCTTTTTTGATACTTCATGTTTGCCATCCACAATTTTAATATTTTAGTTGTTGGTTTATATTGTACAAACTTTTTGTACTTTTCTTTTTTTGATAAAGCAACTCCTGAAGAGATCATATTATTTGCATAAACTAAAAAACGCCAATGTTGCCATCTTCTTATTCTGCCTAAATAAACTACTGCCTTTCCTAAACAATCAAAGGCGTTAGTTAAATCTTTTCCTTCATATTCTTTAGGAAGGTTTTCTTCTAACCATAAAATTTGTTTATCCATGTCTTCGTTAACATTTAGAAATGCATCTTTTGCAATTGAGGCATCTGTTGTTTTGAAAATTTTCATTAATGCGTGAAGAATATTTTCAGTTCTATTTCTTTCACCAATAAGGTCTAAATTAGTCAATTTTCCTTCTGAAGTTAACAATTGTAAATCAGTAATTGATGCTCTTAAATCTCCTCCACTCCTTCTTGCTAGGTCTCGTAATAATTCTTCTTGATATTGGATATTTTCTTTATCACAAATTTCTTTTAATTTTTTAAAAATATCTTCATAATTCAATTCATTTAGTTCAATTAAGTTTGATTTCTTTCTTAAGGCTGAAAATTTTTTATCAAAAGGATCGTTAGCAGTTAAAACCATAGGAAAGGTAGAATCTGCAATTAGTTTAATTAATGCTGCAACTCCTCCTCTATCTTTATGTCCTGAAATTCCATCAATTTCATCAATTAAAATAATTTTACCTTTACCAAAAGATAATAGTGATTCCTGTTTAGTTGCACTTCCAACAATACTTTCAATTTGATCTTTGTTTCTTGTGTCAGATGCATTAACTTCAAACACTTCTTTGTTTAATTCGTTTGCAATAGCATAAACTGAACTAGTTTTCCCACATCCAACAGGTCCATATAAAAAAGCCGCTTTACCTTTTTTAAAATTAGTAATAAAATTTTTAAGATTTTTAACTGCTAAATCTTGTCCTACTATTTCAGTACTATTTTTAGGGATGTATTTATCAGTTAGATTCATAATGAAAATTAATTTATACTAGTTTAAAAGTATTTCTAAACATGATGTAAAAAAAGTAAACATTTTATATAAATATAATTTAGGGTTTAAATTATGAAAGAATTCAACATATTAATTTCCGGTAAAGTTCAAGGTGTTTTTTTTAGAGCTTTTGTTAAAGAACATGCAATTAAATTAAGTATAAATGGTTGGGTGATAAATACTAATAATTGTGTAGAAGTTTTTGCTCAAGGAAGTCAAGATTTATTAAATAAACTGATTATAATGTGTAAACAAGGGCCAATTGCTTCTAATGTTTTAGATATTCAAGTTAAAGAATCAGAAATAAAAAAAAAATATAAAGAATTTAAAATTATTCTTTAGGATGCATTTTTCCCATAGTCCAAGTATATACTTGTTTTGGTGCAAGTACGATTCTTCTAATGCCACCACCTACGACTTCTACACTTTTTTTAGATACTTTTACTGTGATTTTTTTAGTTCCTCTAAATCCTCTAGAACCTAATGCTCCAATTCTTTTTAAAAAACTAATTTTTTCTTTTTCTTTAATAACTTGAGGAGTTTCATTCATTTTTTCTTCAAGTGCTTTTTGAGTTAAGTCAACTAAGTTATTAATTTCTCTTTTTTCGTTAAGTGCAACTTCAAATACTGCTGTAGCACATTTAGCTTCTTTAATTGAAGTTTCATCCGTTTTTCCTAAATTTCTATCTAATGTTTTTCCTACTGTATTTGCTGCAGAAATTACTATTTTTTTACTTTCAATAGACATTTTTTCAAGAGAACCAATTATTTGTTCAACATCTTCTTTTTTTATTTGTTTAATATTTTTAAGGACGTTTCCGATATTAGATCTTAATATTTTAAGTCTTTTTAATCTAGAATCTTGTCTATCTATAATAGTTAAGATTTCATTTGCTTGTGGATCATTAACTCCTGCAAGCATTTCAATTGCTGCTGCATCTTTTTTTCTACTTATTTTTTCAATTACTCCAATTCCACCAAGACCTAGAACAGCTACTAAAGTTGCTCCACCTGTGGCTATCATTAATTTTTTCCATTTAGACATTTATCTTCACCTCGAAGTGTTTTTTTATAATATTTGAAGAATTATTATTTAAATCTTTTTATTATGGAAATGTCTATTTTTTTTTAATGACTTCTTTTTTATCAGTAGTCAATTTTTCAATATTTTTACATTTAGGGTATTTATCACAAGCTAAGAATTGTCCGTAAACAGATTTTCGCAATATCATTTTTCCTTTTTTACATTTAGGACATGTTTTTTCTTCAATTTTAACAGTTATTTTTTTAGAAGGACAATCTGGATTAATACATACGTCTTGAGGTTTTTTACCTCTTCTTATCATTGTAATCATTAAGCCATTACAACTTTCGCATAATTTGTCCGTTTTTTTTACCATGCCTGTATTTGGAACTGAATAAGTAGTCTTACAATCAGGATATTTATCGCATGCAATAAATCTGCCAAATTTACCTTTTCTTATTTTTAGCACGCCTTCTTTACATTTAGGACATGGACCCATTGTCTCAGTTTTATCTCGAGTTTCTTTGAAAGTTTTTTCTAATTCTTTTCCAACAGATTTTTCTTTTTTAGCAAAATCTTCAATTACTTCTTTAATTACTTTTTTTGCTTCATTTAAAACTGTGTCAGGTTTTTTCTTATCTTCTCTTATTTTTTCCATGTCTTCTTCGAAACGTCTTGTCATTTCTGCATCTGTTATTTTTGGAACATATTTTTCAAGAATGTTACTTACTTTTAATCCTAATTCCGTTACTTGAATTTGTTTTCCTTCAACATAATTTCTATTAAATAATGTATCAACAATAGAAGCACGAGTAGCTTTAGTACCTAAATTATCTTTTTCTAATTGTTTAATAATGGAGGCTTCAGTATATCTTTTTGGTGGTAAAGTTTCTTTATCTAATTTTTTAATTTTTTTGTTTTTAATTTCTTCGCCAATTTCAGTTTTTGGTAATTCTTCATCTTTTTGTTTTCCAAAAGCTCCATAATATTCTAACCATCCTAGTTTTTTTGTAACTGTTCCTTTAGTTAAAAATTTCTCTTGGTTACAATCAACGGTATAAGTGACGGTTTCTTTAATTGCAGGTTCACCAAATGTTGCCAGAAATCTTCTTACAAGTAATTCATACAACTTTTTTTCTTTATCTTTAATTCCTTTTGGAGTAACTCCTGTAGGATATATTGCTGGATGGGCAGGATCTTTTTTCTTTCCATTGTTTGGCTTTAGTGTTTTTTTTGATAATAATTCTGTACAAGGTTTTTCAAATTCTTTTTGTTTTGATAATTCAGTAAGGATTTTTTTAAATCCTATTGATTCTGGTAATTCTTGGGATGATGTTCTTGGATATGAAATAAATCCCGAAGTATATAATTCTTGAGCCATTGCCAAAGTTTGTTTTGGTGTGGACCTTATTTTCCCATATGCTTCAATTTGTAATGATGTTAAATCAAATGGATTTGGAGGTTGTTGTTTAAATTCTCGACTTTTAATGTCTTTGATGTTTGCTTTTTTACCTTTTACATTTTCTAAAATTTTAAGAACATCTTTTTCATCTTGGAATTTTCCTTTTTCATGTTGAGATATTATTTCTCCATTTTCTAAATTACCTTTTAATTCTAATTCCCAATATGGTTCCGGTTTAAATTTTTGAATTTCTTTTTCTCTTACTGATAAAATCTTTAAAGCTGGACCTTGTACTCTTCCAGTTGATAAAATCTTAAACATTCCTCCGGCTTGGATAGCTTTTGTTAATGCTCTTGAAATATTAATTCCGTAAAACCAATCTAATTTATGTCTTGTTTCACCAGCGTTTGCTTGGCCCCAATCAAGATGTTTTTGCTTTTTTTCGTAACTTTTAATTAACTCATCCTTTGTTAAAGTTGAGAATTTCATACGATTTGCATCTTTCTTTTTTGCAATTTCTCTAATGATATTTAATCCAATAACTTCTCCTTCAATATCAAAATCAGTTGCAATAGTGAATTCGCCACATTGTTTTGCTAATTTTTTTAATGTTTTAACATACTTTTTTGAAAAGTCTGATGATTTGTTAATTTCTGAAGAAGGAACCCATACAATGTCAAAGTTAGGAAATTTTTTGTTATCTTTTGCTTTTAATCCGTATAAATGTCCTACTGCACATCCAATAATTATTTCTTTTCCTTTATGTTTTAGTTTGTAGAATGGTACGCCATTATCTGATTCTTTTACTGGATTACCGTCAGCTAATGCATCTGCAATTCGTTTTGCAGCATTAGGTTTTTCTGAAATAATTAACTCTGGCTTTGGCATATTAATTTTAAGAATGATTAAGTGATATATAAAAAACTATCTATTTGGTAAGATAAAATTTTAAGTGTATGGAGTATATTAAATTATTCAAAAAGGACTATTAAGTAATGAAGTTAAAAAATTATCTTATGATCTTCTTTATAGAAATCTTTCTAAAGCTTTTTTAAATTTATAAAAAGTATTAACAAAATTTTTTTAACCTTTTATAATCATTACAAAAGCAATAATTAATACTACGTGAACTCCTATTGCTGTAGCTTTGAACATGTTATTAATTTTGGTTGTTTTTAAACTGTTTAATCTTTCAATAGTATCATTATATTGAATTACTTTTTTTGAATAGAAATCATCATCATCTTTAAAATCGTGATATACTCCATTTCTTCTTTTATTTTTTTCAATTTCTAATTGTGAAACATATTTGTATACTTGTGCTAATTTTAATTTTTCATCAATTTCACCTAACTTCATATTTTTTTATTAGCTATTAGATATATTAAACTTTTGTTTTTTTCAACACAACATTTATATACTTTAAAATGAAGGTTCTATTATGAAAGATATAATTAAAAAAGCAATGCTTCTTGGAATTGGTGCAGCTTCATTAACTAAGAAAAAATTAGAAAATTTTCTTAATGATTTGTATAAAGAAGGAGTAATTAAGAAAGATGACGTCGACAAATTAGTTAAGGAAATAATTTCTTTAGCCGAAAAAGAAACTAAAAAAACAGTTAAAAAAACTAAAGATGGAGTTAAGAAAACTGTTAAAAAGACTGTTAAAAAAACAAAAAATAAAGTAAAAAAAGTTGCTAAAAAGGCCAAAAAAACAGTTAAATCAAAGAAGAGAAGATAAAAGTTTAAAAATGGTTTTTTCTTTTTTATTTTTATGGATGAAATAATTCGTAATGTTATTGAAAGTTTGGATATTTCAATTAACAAAGAAAGTAAACATGTTCAATATTCTAGTAAGGATTATATTCCTATTAATTTTTCAATAGATAATTTTCAACCAATTAATCCTCAAAAAGGTAAGATTGCTTTTATTGATGGCGGTAATTGTGAAATATTATCTTCGGTTAATTTTTCATTACAATTTTTCAGAATATATTACTGTGTTTTTGATGGAAAAATGGTTGATTCTGGTAAGGAAGAATTTTTCGGGTTAGTTAGTTCTATTGGAAAAGATAAAGATATTTTTTATGAAACTAAACTGTTTGGATCTAGTTTAAAAATTCCTTTGATAAATAGTAAAGAAGATTTCATGTCAAATGGTAATGTTCGAGGTAAAGTATCTAAAGTTGCCGATATAATTAGAAGATTGGCAGAAATTAAAATTAGTGAAAAGATTAACTCCGATTATATTGTTTTGGATGGTAATTTGAAAGCTGATAATGATTTTATTAAAGAAGCAATGTTTGGTAAAAAATTATATGCTTTGTCAAAAACAAATGAATTATTTACTGATTCTGGAAATTCTTTATGCGTTGAATTAAATGTGATGAGTCCAATAAAATCGTGGTATTATTATCCTTTGGTTAAAATAAAATCTTCTTTTCATGATGCAGACGTTGTTATTGCGAAATTTCATTCAAAATCAAAATATGTTTTTAAGTTAGAAACTCCTAAAGATGATGATTTGAAAATAGTTGATGTGATTGCATTCAATTCTAAGGACCCTGTTTTTTTAGGTTATCCTTATGGGTTAATTAAAGCAGATAAATTTGCTCGTGTATCTAATAATGAAAAAGAATATTTTAAGATTAAATTTTTAAGTAATATTAAAGATAAAGAGAAAATAACGCAATATTTAAATACTATTAACGCTCACGATATACTTGATAATATATTATAACTAAGATGGCAAAGAAAAAAACGAGTGTGAAATCTTCTAAGAAAGCTAGTAAAAAGACTAGTAAAAAAGTTAGTGTTAAGAAGAAATCTGATAAAAAAATTATAACTAAATCTGTCGATAAATTAGAATTTGATGTAGGAAAATTAAGTTTTATTTTTGGTATATTCTTGTCTTTATTAGTAGGCATTATTTTAGGTACTGGTAATTTTAAATTAAGTTTAGGTGTTGGTATTGCTTATTCAATCATATTTATTTTAGGTTTAATTGTAGGTTTGTTAAATATTACAGTTAAAGAAATCAATGAATTCTTAATTGCTTCAATTACTTTTTTAGTTGCAGCAGGATTAAATGTATATGTAATTAAATTAACTCTTCCTGTTTTTGGTGGATTAATTGAACAAGTTTTTTTTGCAATGGGTATATTTGTTGCACCTGCAGCTACTATTGTTGCTCTAAAAGCTATGTACGAATTGGCTAAGAAAAGGTAAATTTTATAAAACAATTTAGTTCACTATTAATTCTCTGGTGGCCGTGGTGTAGTCTGGCAGCATAATAGACTGTGGATCTGTTGGCCCGGGTTCAAATCCCGGCGGCCACCCTTTTTTAAAATATAATCTTATTTGGGATAAAAATTGAATAAAAAAATAAATTAATTTAGAAATAAGCTAAAAAACTTCAATTTTCTTCACAACATTTTTATAATTGTAATCTAAAGATTGAACTATGAAATTGTTAGACCCACATTTTAAAAAACTTTCAAAAGATAAAAAAAGATTTCTAGCTTTTATTGGTGCTGGTTATTTAATTGTTGCAGTGTTGACTTATTATTTTAGTGTGACTACTTTATTGGAAAGTTTTTTGATATTTGTAATTGGAATTATTTATACTGATTTGTTAAAGTTGAATTATCGAATTGAGAAATTAGAAAAGAAAAAAAGATAAGCCTTTGTTGGGATTCAAACCTACATTTTCGTATGTAGCTTCCGAAAGGGGTTTCTATCACTTTGTTCAATCAAGCCCCATAAAAATGAAGCCTTCGCTGGGATTTGAACCCAGGGCCTGCTGCTATCACTCTAGTTACAAAATAACTAGTTACGAGGCAGCCGCTATACCGGACTAAGCCACGAAGGCACACTAGTTCTAATATTGTTTTGTTTATAAACTTAATCTTATAAAAGTTTATAAAAAGATTTTTTAATAATAAAATATGGCTTCAATCGGTGAATGGGTAAAACAAGCAAAATTTGATAATGTAGCAAATTTAACTACTCCTGATGTTTATTCTCAAATTAAAAGAATCGGTTTAAAAACAGTTAATTGGAATAGTTTTAGTCCAAGAGAAAATGTAGACCTTGATGATATGTTAACTAGAATGGATGGTTTTATTATGGATTTTTCACCTTGTTTATTTATTTGGGATCCTAAATTTCAGGGAAAAAAAGATTATTTGTTTAATGTTTTAGAAGTTAACAAAGTCTGTGATTGGGTTTCAAGTAACAAACCTTTTGATTATTCTTATTTAATTACAACTTTAATTTCTAGTTGTAGTGGTGGTTATGTTGGAACTATTATGTCGGATGGAAAAGGAAAACTATTTTGTGAAACTTATCATGAACCTGGTGTTTCAAATCATAGAGTTTTAAGTCAAAGTAAAACGGATGAATCTAAATTGTCTTATTTTTGTAGATTCTTTTCTCAAGATTTTGAGCTTGCTTCGTTGAGTGGGCAAGGATTGAATGAATCTGAAATAAATTATTTACTAAAGACTTTTTCATTTGAAAAAGGTTATTTTGAATTTGTTAGGGGGATGCATCTTAATAAGCCCGGAGTTTATGTTACTGGTTTTGAAAGTAATAAGTTGTTTAATGTGCCAAATTCACATGTTGCTTTTTGTGAGTCTGGAAATAGATGGCGGGCAGAAATGATTAGACATTATAAGGTCTTTTGACATTCATTACAAATGTATTCTTTATTTTTTCCTTTAACAATAATTGTTCCAATAACTTTTTTTAAGAAAGTTGTTTTAATTTTATTTCCACATTTTGAGCATTTCATATGATAAGGAGTAATTACCTTATATTTAAAAGTTGTCAATAGAAAAATATATAAGCAAATAAAGTACAATTGTATTATGGATCAAAAAGAAACCCAAGTTAAGATTAAAGTAGTATTCCAAGATCCTTTTAATTTAAAGAATTTATATAAGATTGTTTATAGGTGGTTATTAGACCATGGTTATCTTGTAGATACCAATGAGGCAGATTTAGAAATTTTATATTCTGAACAAGTTCGTCAAGGTGATATGAAAGAATATCATATTTGGTGGAGATGTCAAAAACAACCCCCTAATGAATACTTTCGATATTATTTAAGTATTGATTATTTGGGTTTAGCTGTTAAAAATACTGAAGTGATTAAAGACGATAAAAAGTACAAAATGCAGATTGGTGAAATCACAATTAACATAAAATCCGATTTAGAAGTTGAAGCTAATGATAAAGAAGGAAAATGGGAGTCTCATTGGCTATTAAGTATGTTTAGAAATTGGTATAAAGAAAAATGGTACCGAACAAAAATTGAACAACATGAAAATACTTTATATGAAGAAACTTATAAACTTCAATCAACAATTAAAGAATACTTAGAATTGTATCAATACACTACAACTCCAGATTTATTCTTTAAAAAGAAAGGATTTGAGTAAACCATTACTCATTTCTAATATTTTTTTCTAGAGTATATTATATTGATTAGTGAAATAAGTTCATGTAGAATATATTTAAATTGGATAAAATTAATTTATTATAGTTTAATAAAATGGTTTTTTTTATTGAATTGTTTTCTAGAAAAATAAAGAAGTGGTTAATGTGAGTGCTGTCCACTTAAATTTTAATTATTTTAATAAAAGGTTTAAAAGCCTCCGGTGGGATTTGAACCCACGATCTCCTGATCGCTTGAAAACGTGGTTTTATACAAGTCAGGTACATTAGCCACTATGCTACGGAGGCATACTTACTAGAATTTGGAATCTGTTTATAAAATTTATCATTGTGTGATACAAACCCCTAAAAATGGAAAACAATTTAAATAAAATTCATTTTTAGATATAAATGGAAAAGAAAACAATCATGTCAATCTTTATTGCATTGATAATGGTCTCGAGTGTATTTGGTGTAGTGTTAAATTCTAGTTTTTCAAATACTAAAATAAAATATAATAATCATGTATTTGTAGCACAAGACGGAAAGTATTACACTGAATTAAATGGAAAAGAAATTGATTTTTACAACAATCCTGAAGTGATTGAAAACATTGAGTTGGATGAAAATTTTGTTAATGTTTTAAAAAATACTAAAATGATGTATTTCACTTCAGATTTCAATGATTCATTAGTTGAAGAAATTGCAATTTTGGGTTATGACTTAACAACTAATATGTTTGATACAAATTATGTTTATGTTCAACCTTCTTTGACCACAAATGAGACTGATTTGCCTCAAATAACTTGTCAAGATGCGACTCAAACAGTTCCCGTAATTTATGTTAAATCTTCAAATGAAACTAGTTCTAGTTTTGAAAATGGTTGTTTAATTATCAATTTACAATCTTCATTTGATGTGGCACAATATCGAGATAGAATACTTTATTCTTTTTATGGGGTAATTTAAAAATGGAAGAAGTTTATAAACAAACTCAAGAAACAATGGATGAAATTAAAGAGACAGTAAAAGAAAAAGAACAGAAAAGTCAAAAATTCTTATTATATATAATTGGTTTTATAATTTTAATAATTGCAGCTTTTTTAATAACTCAAAATATTAGTAAAGAATCTGAATTTGTAACTAAAGATGAAATGTTCAACCGAGTAATTAAAGGTGATGTGGATGAAGCTAATGGTTATATGTATAATGGATATGCTTTTGTTTTTGATGACATTTTAAAATCTTGGTTTACAAGAATTCAAATTGATGATGAGCTTATTGAAATTTCATTACATTTCGGTCCTAGAGATTTAGAAAATGTAACTATTTATGGAAGTTTAGATGAAAGATTCAATCAAAAAACGATATATCTTACATTTGATCCAAATTCAACTCAAATGAGTTATATTGCTGTTTCAGCTGCTGAATTAAGTTTAAATTTAGCAAAAGGTCTTAATGCAATTCCAGTTGCAGCTTGTACTTCAAATGAATCTGCTTGTATCGATAGGCCAATTCTTACTTGTGATAATACTGACAAACCAGTTATTTACATTAAGAAAGATAATAGGACTGCAGTAATGTTAGATGGTAATTGTGTAACATTAAAAGGCAATGAATGGGGCATTACTAAAGCAGTTGATAAGTTCTTATTAAATTGGTATAGAATTATGGATTAAATTTCCATTATTTTTTCATTTTCTACTGTTACAAATCTTATGCCTACTCCTAATTTTAATAGTGCTGGTAATAGAGCCATGTGTTCTTTTCCAGAACCTGAAACAATATTCACTGCAACATCATTAAATTTAACTTTTCCTTTTAATTTTTCATAAATTTCATTACTCATTGGTTTAATTTCTTTTTCATTGATTACTATTAATTCTGCTTTTTCATGATTAAATTTTTCTTTTCCAAATTCATTTGTAAGTAAATATACTTTATTCCATTCTTCTGCATTAATAACTTTAAGAACTTCTGCCCATGTTCCTTTTCCTGTTGATAAGCAAGCAATTAAATCTGTCATGTTTTTTATAAGTCTTAGTTTTTTATAAGCTTTTTCATACTTTTGTTGTAATAATTACGGGTTAATATGAAACCCTCCGAATAAATCGAAGGGTTTTTATAGTAGTTTACCGT
>CAZLQZ010000018.1:0-24209 GCA_964561995.1 uncultured Methanosarcinales archaeon
TATTTTTCTTTGCCATTTTATTTTTTCATAAATATTTTAAGTCCATTTTTTCCGTGATAAACCACTAACCCCAGAATTATTCCGATAGTACCAATAAGTATTCTTGTTGCACTTATTGGAGGAACGTCAGTAACTTCAACGGGTCCAAAACTTACAACTGATTGTTGTATCAAAGGAAATGCACTAAATAAAATTATTGCTCCTACAACAATCATAATAATTCCTATGATTTTCAAAGGGTCTTTCTTTTTTGCCATAATGATTCTATAAACAAGAACGCATATTTAAAGTTTTGCTTCTTATTTTGGAAAGTGCCTAATAAATAATTTCGGCGAAGCCGACTATCTGTTTTCGTAGAAAACTCGCGCGCTCTTTCCGTGGGGGTTAGGTAGACAATTTTAGTTTTTATTTTCAGCAATTTCGTTTAATCAGCGATGTTATGCGACAATTTTAATTTCGCATTGGAGCGTTAAACGAAGATATCAAAATCAGAATTTTTGGTTTACCGACGCTAGGAGGAGATTGGAAATTGAAATGAACATGTATTAGGTCTTGTTTATATAAGACTTAATACAAAGATGTTATGTGTCTCGGAATTATTCCGTTTTTTATGTGATAGAATTTATTAAGAATTAAATCAATATTTTTATTATGACTTGTGGTGTGGATTGTTTAATTAAATTGAAAGAAGAGTGTATTTTGAAGGGTTATAGTCCAAGAACTATTGAGAGTTATTCTTATTGTGTTGGAAAGTTTTTGAAGTTTATTGAACGAGAAGGTCTTAATCTTGACGTTGAAGGTGTTAGGTACTATTTGTTATGTTTAGGTTTGAGTGTTAATTCAAGTAGATTAAATTATGCTGCATTATCTTTTTTATTTAAGAACATTTTGAAAAAACCTTTTAGTGTTTATCAAGTTCCAATAAAAAAGAAAGAAAAATCATTGCCAAAAGTTTTAGCAAAAGAAACAATAAAGAAATTAATTAATTCAACAAATAATCTTAAACATAAACTTATCATTAAATTATTTTATTCTACTGGAATTCGTTTACAAGAGTTAGTGGATTTAAAAAGAAAAGATTTTGATTTTGAAAGGAATTTGGTTTACATTAGAAAAGGGAAAGGAAGTAAAGATAGAATTACTATTATTTCAAAAAGCATACAATTAGATTTGTTAAAGTATTATAATATTGGGAATTTTAATACTGAATATCTATTTGAAGGTAGAACTGGAAAGTATTCAAAAAAATCAGTTCAATGTGTATTAGAAAAAATGGGTAAAAAGCTAAACATTAAACTGCACCCTCATATGTTAAGACATTCATTTGCGACACATTTACTTGATTCTGGTGTAGATATAAGGCATATTCAAAAATTACTTGGGCACTCTGATGTCTCAACTACTCAAATTTATACTCATGTATCTAAAAGAGATTTAGAAAAGATAGTTAATCCTCTGGATTTATAGCTAATTCTTTGTCATACTCCAGTAGTTACAAAACCGAAACCTTTATAAATAAATTGTTGTTTCATTATAAAATAAGATAGACACGGCGAGAAAGCACTTGCTCATTACTGACTTTTTGCTTTTTCTAAACTAGTGCTATTATGAGGTAAATATAAAATGAATATATTTGATAAATTAGATAGTGATTTAAAAATAGCTATAAAAAAAATGGGTATTACAACCCCAACTGAAATTCAAGAACAATCAATTCCTGCCGTAATGGAAGGAAAAGACGTTATTGGAGAGTCTGCAACTGGATCTGGTAAAACACTAGCATTTGGATGTGGAGTTATGAACAAAGTTGTAAAAGGAGAAGGCTTACAAGCTTTAATTATGACACCAACTAGAGAGTTGGCTGAACAAGTTAAACAATCTATTGCAAAGCTTTCAAATGGAAAATATAATATTCTTTCAATTTATGGAGGAGTTTCTATTAATCCACAGATTGACGAACTTCCAAGAACAGATATTGTTGTTGGAACACCTGGTAGATTGTTAGATCATATTGAAAGAAGAACAATTGACTTATCAAAAGTTAAAATTGTTGTTTTAGATGAAGCTGACAGAATGCTTGACATGGGATTTATTGACGATGTTGAAGATATTCTTAAAAACTGTCCAAAAGAAAGACAGAATTTATTCTTTTCTGCTACAATGACTGCAGGAGTAAAAGAATTAGGTATTAAGTTTACTAACGATTCTGTTAAAGTTAAAGTTAATAATCAAGTAGATCCTAGTAAATTAAAACAGATCTACTATAATATTGATAAACAAACTAAACTTTCTTTATTAGTTCACTTAGTTAAGAATGAAGATTCTGGATTAATTATGGTTTTTTGTAACAGTAGAAAAACTGTTGACTTTGTTACTAAAAGTCTTAAGAAAAACAATATTAATTCAATTTCAATTCACGGTGGATTAACACAGAACAAAAGAACAAAAACTATTGAGTTATTTAATGGTGCAAAAGTTGGTGTTTTAGTATGTACTGATGTTGCAGCTAGAGGTTTACATATTGATAATGTAAGTCATATTTATAATTATGACATACCTCGAGATTCTAAAGACTATGTCCATAGAATCGGAAGAACTGCAAGAGCTGGTGAAAAAGGAAAAGTAATTAACTTGCTTTGCGAATATGACTATGACAACTTTGGAAGAATTCAGCATGACTATAGTGATTTTGTTATAGCAAGAACTGAAGCTCCAAAAGTTCAAAAAGTTATTGTTGCTAAATCTGAATCTCGTAGAGGTAATTTTACTCAGCGAAATAGGATGAGAGCAAGAAGTTATTAATTTTCAGATAACTTTTTTATATTTTTTTTACATTCTTTTTTTTTAATATCAATAATAAATTCTGATAGTGATGAACATATTGAATTTGAAAAAGCTATTCGGTAATGAACTTGAAGCTGCAAAAAATTCTGGGAAACGGAGTTATGTAGGGACAAGTGATGCTAATATTTTCAATTTAAAATTTAGTTGTACTAAGAATTTATTTAAGGGATTTGGATTTTTTTTTAGAAAATACAAATTATAATACTTATTGTTTGAATTATCATGAAAATCAGGAATTATATTGTAATTTCAGGTAAAAATTATAAACATAACAATCTTTATATACTTCTTTCTCTTTGTAAAATTAATGGCAAAAGTAAAACTTAATATCAATCTACCCTTTATCAAATTAGATTTGGAAGGAGACGAAAAGCAACTTATTGAAGTTAGAAAATTAGTTTGCGAACTGGGTAAAATGTCTATTACTGAATTAGAACAAGAAGCATTAGATGAACTTGTACCTTCTTTATCGTTACCAACATGGAAATTGTCAAGGGAATTACAAAAAAAAGATCATGTTATTGATAATTTAATTCAGATGTCTCAAGTAGAGGAAGGTGTAGTTGTTAAAAAAGCTTCAATAAATAATATTAATGAAATAACTGATAAAGGAACATTATCTAGAATTAATTTAACTGAAATTAAAGAGGGAATTAGTAAGTTGTTAGATGATATTGATTCTAGTAAAGTAAATTTTGCTTTGATTCATGCAATGGGTAATTTACCTGAAGATAACTTTTCAATAATTTTTGATCAGATTAAAATGAATTTACCTCATTGTAAAGTTGATTCTGTAAAAACTAAAAAAGAAGTAATGGGTAAAACTATTTTAGAATGTGTTTTGTTTGGTAGTTTTCCTGAAGAATAATTTTAAGAAAAAAATAAAATAATTAAGCAATCCCCTTCTTCATTGCTTTGTTTAAGAACTTATTTTTAAGACCTAACTTTTCGCTAAATTCTTTGTATCTATTCCGGATAGTTACTTCAGTTACATTTGAAACCATAGCAACTTTTTCTTGAGTTCTTTTTTCGCCGTTCATTATTGCTGCGAGATAAATTGCTCCTGCAGCTATTGCTTTTGGGCTTTTTCCAGAATTTAATCCGTTTTTCTTAATTGAGTCAATTAATTTTAGAGCTTTTGTTTGAGTTACTGGGCTTAATTCTAATCTTGAAGCAAATCTGTGAACATAATTCACCGGGTCTGCTGGCATTAGTTTAATGTCTAATTTTCTCATAACAAATCTATAATTTTTACCTAAATTCTTTTTATCAATTCCTGCGGCTCTACAAACATCGTCCATTGTTAATGATGAATCATTAATTCTTGAAGCGATATATACAGCTCCTGCAACAATTTGTTCTAATCCTCTACCTTTAACTAAACCTTTTTGAACAGCCATAGTGTAAATTCTTGCAGATTCTTCTTCAACTGCATGACTTAAGCTTAAAACTGAACTTATTCTTTTTAATTCAGATAAGGCAAGTTGTAGATTTCTTTCAATAGCAGTTGAAACTCTTCTTTGCCATTTTCTTAATCTAAAGAATTTGTCTTTATTATTTAATTTATATAAGTCTGATGTTGAACCAATTTCGGTTCCTAATCCTTGATCGTGCTGAGTATATGTTAAAGGAGCACCAGCTCTTCTTTTAGTTTGATCATTAGTGTCATGTTCGGTCCATTCAGGAGAAAAATCTACTAACTTATCTTCAATAACAAGTCCGCAACTATTGCATACAATTTCACCTTTGTCTTTATGGTGAATTAATCTTTCGTTTCCACATTCAGGGCATTTTTTCATTTTTAGATTCCTCCGGATAATATAATTGTTCCCCGATTTCACCCCCTAATAAGAGTAAAAAGTCTGATTCGTTTAAAAAGGTTTCGTTTTTATGCCTTTTTTTTAAAAAGATTTCGGAATATCTTTATATATTAAAATTGCAAAAATAATTTCAAGATATTCTAAAACGGTTTTAATTCTTTTATTATATGTGGAATTTTTAATATAAATTGTATGTTTAAGTATTTTATTTCAATTAAATAATTAAATCAGATGTGTTTTAAAATTTACTTTTTGCAGTTTAAACTTCTTTATAATCAAAATTCTTTACAATATTACTTACTGCTTTATCCTCTAAGTCCATTAAACTAAAACAATTTTGTGAAGAGATAATTGTTTTATCATCTAGGTCTATGAAAATAAACTCTTTACTTTTTCCTTTAAAGAAATAAATGTTTTTATTCATTATTTTCATTACAGTTTTCCAATGCATATAGCTATGCAATACCTTGCTTTTTTTGACATAAACATTGATGAAAGTCATAATTGTTTATTGTTTTAATTCTTTATATGCGTATGGGTGAAGAATTCCGGTTTATTTGGAATATTTACAAAAAGAATATAAATTTAAGACATTTATTGTTGTTATGGATTTCAAATTAAGACCGTGTGTACAAGATGATTATGACTGGTGTTATCAAATTTCTAAGCAAAACATGGAGCTTTATACTCAAAAGCATTGGAATGAATGGAATCCTAATTTTTTTACTAAAAATTTTAAGGTTCAAAGAAGTACTATTGTTGAAATTGAAGGAAAACGAGTAGGATTTTATGAAATTGAGTGTAAAAAAGGTTTAGGTTTAGTTCATAGTATTCAAATTCAGGATGGTTTTAAAGGTAAAGGAATAGGTACAAAATTAATGCAAATTATTGAAGGAAATTTTAAAGAAAATAAAGTTAATAAGTCCAAATTAAAAGTTTTTATTGATAATCCTGCTTTAAATTTGTATGAAAGATTAGGTTACAAAGTTATTGAGGGTTCAAAAGATTATGGAAGTCAAGGTGCTGTAATTATGGAAAAAGTTTATTTAAGCTAAGACATAATCAATCTTTTTTTTCTATTTTTAAAGCTTTACCATTAACAATTGCATCAGCCACTTTATTTCTTGCAGAAAGTAATAATCTATGAAATGTTGGTTGAGATATTTCCATTTTTTGTGCACATTCTTTTTGTTCTAGTTTCATGTTATCTTTTAATCTTATAGCTTCAAATTCTTCAATAGTTAACACAGATTCTTCTAATTCTATCTTTCTTATTCCTGCAGGTTTAAAATACAAAGAGTTAGGCATGCCTCTAACTCTTCTTCTTTTACATGGTCTTGGCATTTTATTGTTTTGTTTGATTTCTTCTAAAACTTTTTCCTCTGCCTAATCCTCTTCCACAAGGCCCTTGACCTTTAACATTTACTGGACTTGCATCTTTGCAATTTCCCATTTGTCTTCCTGTTTTAGGTCCTTTTCCTTCTGGTCCTGTTCCGTCTTTATTTGCCATCTTATTTTCCTCCATTCTTTCGAATAATGAATATATATTCATTAACTTATATGAAGGTTTTGTTTAAATGTTGTAAAAATTATAAAAATAGTTATAAATTATACTAACTTACTTTAATTAAAATGGAGTCAATTCAAGAGATTATTGGACAAAATGTTGTTTTATTTCCTGATGATAGTGAATTAGAAAAAGAATTAATTAAAATGAAAAAAAGGGGTTATGATGGACAAGGAAATCTCATTGATTTTTATTTTGCTATGCCAAAAGGAAATGCAATAGATCTTTTTTCCTATCGGGGACAAAATGTTTTAATAAATTTAGAAAAGTTGTATCGGTATGCTAAAACTAAATTTGTATTTAATACTGTTATTGATCTTTCTCAAATGGCTTTATGGGTTCCTAAACCTGATTATAGTAAATGTGATAGTAAAGAACATCGTTATGAAATAAAAAATAATCATGTATTACAAAATGTTTTAGCTCAAGAATTAACTGCTTTTGAAGCAATAAAATTTAATGGTGAAACTTTAGAAGACTACGCTTTAAGATGTGATACACATGATTTTTTAGAAGGAAATGGTAAAACTTTAATTAAAATTGGAGAAAGATTTAATTATAATTTATCTAATTATGATTTGGTGGGTCGTAAAAATGCTGAACGAATTGGACCTGGAGGTTCTCTTTTAATAAGTGTTGGAATGGCAATGAGAGTTGTTAAACATCTTCCTTTAAATCCTGAAGAATTAGGTTCAAAAGATTTGGTAAAAAGTTATGTTGATAAATTAAAAAGAGCTTCAAAAAAATCTTATATTGCTGAGCCAATGCGACAATTATTTACAAAAACTTTAGAGTCTCTTAGTCATTATAAAAATTTAATGGCAATAGATGGGAAGCTTCGTCAATGTTATGCTGAACGTCATTTTAAATCTTAATTTTTTTCATTATTGTTATTAAATTTTGAGATTTCATTTAATTAATATCATGATAATATATACTAAAACTTAATAAGGTTAATTTCTTTACTATATTACAATGAAAATAATTGCTTTAATTATATTAATTTTATTTTTATTTAGTGGATGTGTTTCTAAACCTGATGAAATTTCACAAGACCAAATACAAATATTAAACCCTGAACTTGAGCAGGTTAAACAATTATCTTCTGATCAACATCGTGTAGCGACTTTAGAACCTAAACAAACCAATGAAAAAGTAAGTATTAATGAAATTTCTCACCCACCTAAATTTCCGGAGGATCAACAATGAAAAGAATTTTATATATAATAATGTTGTTTATATTTTCTAATGTTGTTTATATTTTCTAATGTTGTTTATGCAAGTTCATTAATGATCGAAAATGACATTGCTCATTTATCTTATAAGTCAGATGTTGGGATTGATCCGTCTGAATTTAGTAACATTGCTTTTTATATTGCTGATGAAAATACTTATTTTGCAGTTTATGATGATGAAGGAATTATTAATCTCAATGATTTTAATTCCAATACATTTGAACTAACTAAAAAACAAATTTTGAATTACGAAGTGTTGTCAGTAATTGAAGCTAATTATTTTTTTTGGACTCATGATGGTAACACTGTTTTTTTAGGACAATATTTTGATGATCAAAATTTTTTACCTGATTTAAATGATGATATCTTATTAGTTGTTGAAGAATATGTTCAAAACTTTCCTCCTGAGCCATTACTTAATTCAGATGTTCGTAAAATTAAAACACAAAAATTTGAATTGCCTGTTTATGAAGGGTGGAACTTATTAATCGGATTTGCAAATCTTGATAATATATTATGGTATGAAGATAGCGACATTAGAGAAGAAGATATAGTTGAAGTCCATTATTATTCTACTTTAGATAAAAAATATGTTAATGTTTTTAATCGTGTAGATAGTTTAACTGATGATTATGAGATGTTAAAACATTCATCAAGACCTTCTATGCCTTATCAAGCATCAGGGGCATATTTTGATAAAACGGGGATTTTGAAATATTCTCTAAATGTGGGTTTAGAGTCAGAAAGTTTGTCATTATCTGAAGGTTGGAACTTAATTGGTTTTCAACATGAAATGCATAATAAAAAGTTTCAGAGTATGCGTGGCAGTTGCGAAATTCAAAAAGTATTCTATTGGCTTCCGGAAAAGATGTCTTGGGATGAAATAATTTTTGATGTTATAACAAATCCTTTATATGGTAGAGGTGTAGCAATTAAAGTAAAAGAAGATTGTAGTTTAAGTATGTCGGGTAACTTAAATTATGTTTCTAAATAAGTCCCTTCAATTTCTTATTAATTTTTTTCATTATTGTTATACAATTTCAAAAAGTATTTAAAACAATATTTCTGTAACTTAATAATGGACGATTTTATTAGCTTTTTAAAATTAGGTAAAGACTTAGGCAAAAATATTGAATTAGAGCCTTATGCACGAGTAATTATTGCTGGAATGGGCGGAAGTGGTTCTGCAGCAGACTTATCAACCATTTTTGTTAAAAATGTTCCAATTACTGTAGTACACGATTATAACTTGCCTTCTTATGCAAATGTTAAGACTCTAGTAATTTTAATATCATATTCAGGTAATACTGAAGAAATGATCTCGTTATACAAGGAAGCTAAAAGAAAAAGCTGTCAAATTGTGGCAATAACTTCTGGTGGAAAATTAAAAGATAAATGTTTAATTGATAAAATTCCTTATGTTAAAGTACCTTCTGGTTACACTCCAAGGGGAGCTTTACCATACTTGTTAATGCCTGCTTTAAATTTATTAAAGTATAATGATTTTGATTTTAATCCTTTGTTGGATGCTTTAAAAAATCCAAGATTAAAAGAAAAAGCAGAACATTTAGCTGAAATGTTTGAAAATAAAATTCCTTTAATTTATTCTTCACAAAGAATCTTTTCTGTCGCTAATAGATGGAAAATGATGTTTAATGAAAATGCTCAAGTTCACGCTTTTGCAGCTGCATTTCCTGAATTAAATCATAATGAGCTAGAAGCTTTCATTAATTTAAAAGCAGATTTTTATTTAATTATTATTCGAGACGATCAAGATTCATTAAGAATTAAGCAAAGAATGGAATTAACTAAAGAAATAATTAAAGAAAAAGGTGTTTCAGTAACAGAAATATCAATTACAGGGAAAAATTTATTTAATAGAATTTTAACAGAAGTATATTTGGGAGATATGACTTCCAAAATATTAGCAAAAAAATATGAAGTACAAGATATTAATCTTATAGAAGACTTCAAAAAAAGGTTAAAATAAAATGGATATAGAACAAATAAAAAAATTAAATGAGATGACAAAAACTTTACAACAACACGGTTTAGCAAATACTTCTGAGGAAGGCAGTCAAATTGCAGGCGGAATTACAGAAACAAAAATGCCAACTGATAATTGTAGTAGTGAAATAACTAAAGATTACATTGAATTAATGATGGAACGAACAGCTAGAAAATTAATGCATGAAATTGAAGATCTAAGAAATAAAGTTGGTTCTTTGACAGAACAAATTGAAATTATTAAAAATCAAAAGATTACCCAACGAGTTGTTATTAAAGAAGTTTCTAGCGAACCTCAATCTGAATTAAAAGTTGAAGAAAAGGTAGAAGCACCTTCACAACCTGCAAAAAATTCTAGACAAATAACTAGAGATGATGTTAAAAATGGTTCAGATCCTGATGAAATTGATCCAGAGACTGTTTCAGTAGAAAAGATGTTTTATTATGGGAATAAATAAATTACTAGTAAAGCCTTTTAAATAAAGTATTTTAATATGCTGTACCAGTTATAAACTTATCAGTATTAATTCCTAATTTTTCTTTCATTCTTACAGCATTATTTTCTGCTTTTGTTAAAATTTCATTTAATCTTTTAACCCATTTGGAATTTTTATCAAAACATTGAAATGCAGGAATTTGTTCTGAAACATAAACTGAGTGGCCACGTTTACACAAATACTCTATTGATGCAAGTCCTTTTTTTTCTATGTAAAAAACATTTGTAGGACAGCAATTATTTTCAAGTCCATTATTGATTGGAATGGTAATTTCTCCGTATTTGTCATCTAATTCATTTTTCATTTCATGACTTAAGTAATTTACAATGAAATAATGTTGAATTAATGGTGATACTTCAATTAAACCTTCTCCAAATATTTCAAATTTTCCTGCTTCTAAATCGGAAAAGCGTGTTAACAAATTATTTAAAAAATTCGAGTCTTGTTCTTTAATATCTTTTAAAGAATTAAATAAATCTTTTTTATCATAATCAATTCCACAATAATGTTTCCAAAAATTAAAATTCATTATTTTTTTGAATCTTTTTTTTTGGGTAATGGTTTGTTGTAATGAATCAGTTCTAAAACCTTGTTCTTTAGCATAATCTAATGCTGGTTGAAGTAAAAATCTTTTTTTAAGTAAACTAAATAAATATCTTTGTTGGAAATCAGTTTTTGCCCATTGAAATGCTTTAGAACAATGTGTTCTTACCTTTTCCCAAATGTAATCTTCTTTTTCACCTAAAAAATCCATTAATCTTTCTTCAAGGAGTTTTTTAATGTGTAATTTAGAAGTTTCTTCTGAGCTTTTTTTATAAATATTAACTTCAATATCTCTTGCTCTTTTGAAGCATTTTGCTTTTTTAAACCATGCTAACGCTTGTTTTTTATCTCCACCTTCCCAATACATTCTTGCAACACTATATGTTGTATCTTCTTGAGACGTTTCTTCTTTATACATTCGTGCCAAATAGTAAAACATTTCTTTAAATTCTGCGGCTTTATTTTTTTTTGCCCTTCTTGTAATGCTTCTAAATGATTTTAAAGTATCTATATGATAAAATTGTGCTGATTTTTCATAACCTTTTAAGTCTTCTAAAGCTAAATCGTACCTTCCATTTTTCTCAGCTTGTTCTGCAGCATTTAACCAATCGTGATTAGTTCTAAATCCTTCTCTGGCTTTAAATCTAAATTGTTTTGCAATTTCTCTATTACCTTCATGAACAAATATATTAGCAATAGTTGCAGCATCTTCATCTTGTACTTTTGTAAGTAATTCATCAATTCCTTTATTATTTATTTTCCATCTTAAATGTATTGAACAAGCTTGTTTTCGCATTGTTTCATAAACACCTAGTGCAAAGTCTATTTCTCCTAATTTTTCAGCTAAAAAACCAATTTTCCATCTGGGCCATTTGTATTCACTTTCTTCCATATCTGGTTCAATAACTTTTTTTTCTCTTAAATAATTATTTCTAGCTATATTAAAAGTTTCAACAATCTTTCTTGTTATAGAAAAAGGCGGGTTTAATTCTTTAAGTTCTGCAGGACTTTTATCTCTTCTATTAAAATTAAATTCTGGTTGCCACAACATATAATTAGTAATTGAGCATTATTTATAAGATTATTTAATCACCATAATATATATAAATGGATTTTTCTAATGTTATTTAATGCTCTTAAAAAATTTAAAATTAAATAACATTCGAACTTATACTAATGAAGAAATTGTTTTCCCTGATTCTTCGATTATGCTCAGTGGAGATATAGGAAGTGGAAAATCTTCAATCTTATTGGCAATAGAATTTGCTTTATTTGGAATTTTAAGAGGAGAATTGTCTGGAGATTCATTATTAAGAAAAGGCACTAATGAAGGTAGTGTTGAGTTGAGTTTTTCTATTGATGGCAAGGAAATTATAATTAAAAGATGTTTGAAAAAATCAGTAAGAGGAATTCAACAAACGTCAGGTTATGTTGTTGAGGATGGTATTAAAACTGAAGGAACTGCTGTTGAACTTAAAACTAAAATTTTGAAATATCTTGGTTATCCTGCTTCTTTGTTAACAACATCCAAATCTTTAATTTATAGATATACTGTTTATACTCCTCAAGAAGAAATGAAACGAATTATTCAGGAAAATGAAGAAGTAAGATTGGATATTTTAAGAAAAGTATTTAACATGGATAAGTACAAAAAAATCAAGGAAAATGCTAATATTTATTTGATGTCATTAAAAGATGAAATACTAATTGATCAAACAAAAGTGGAAGTTTTACCTTTAAAAGTTAAAAATAGGGGTGAGTTAAAAGTAGGTAATGATAAGGTTTCTTTAGAACTAAATGAAATATTACCTAAGCAAGAACAGATAAGATTGAAAAAGAAAGATAAAATAATTGAAATTAATTCTGTTGAAGAAAAAATAAAAGAATTAAATAAATTAAAACAAGAATTTAGTTTAAATGAAAATAATCTGAGAAATTCTCTTTCAAAAATCAATTCTAATTTGTTTAAAATAAAAGATTTCAAAATTAAAAAAGAAAAATTACAAGTTGAACTTACTGGAATGAAAGTTGAAGATGAACATGAATTAAGAGCTAAAATTGAAGCATTAACAAAATCAATTGCTAATTTGGAGCAAAAAGAAAGAAATGTGATTGCTAGAACTTTATCACTAAAAGATAAAATAAGAGATTCTGAAAAATTAATAGGTAAAGTTGCAGATATAAAATTTTGTCCAACTTGTTTACAGGAAGTAAATGATTTACATAAAGAAAATGTTTCAAAAGAAGAAGAAAAGAAAATTAAAGAATTTAATGAACAATTATTAGAACTTATAAAAGAAAAACCTAATACTTTAGAAAAAAAAGAGATGCTGGATCAATTTAAACAAACTCTTAGTAAAATTGAATTAATTAAGTATAAACATAAAACTTTATCTGAAACGAATTTGGCAATTCAGGAATTTGAAAAAGAAATTGAAGAACTAAAAAAACAAAATCTTTTGTTGGATGAAAAAAATAAATCTATTCAAGAAAAAATTAAATTATTTGTTGATGTTGAACAGAAATATCAATTGGTTAAAAAAGAATATGAAGTTATTATTGACCAGGAACGTATTGTTCATGGTAAGGTCACTGAGTTAAAAACTAAAAAAGAAAGTTTTTCTGCAAATATGTTAAAGTTAAATGAGGAAATCAAATATTTAGAAACTTTAAATTGTGAATTAAAAAGTAAGAAGTCTTTAAGAAATTGGATTAAAGATCATTTTTTACAATTAGTAGATTTAATGGAAAGGCACGTTATGCTTAAAATTCAACAACAATTTAATTCTCAATTTCAAGAATGGTTCAATTTTATGCTTGAAGATGAAAATATGAGTGCAAGATTGGATGAAAAATTCTCCCCCATTGTTGAACAAAATGGTTATGAAATTGATTTTAACGATTTAAGTGGCGGAGAGAAAACTTCTGTAGCTTTAGCTTATAGGTTATCTTTAAACAAAGTAATTAATGATTTAATTTCTACTGTTAATACTAAAGACATTATTGTATTAGATGAACCAACGGATGGTTTTTCTTCTGGGCAATTAGACAAATTAAAAGATGTTTTAGACCAACTTAGAATGAAACAAGTTGTAATTGTTAGTCATGAATCTAAAGTTGAAAGTTTTGTGGATAATGTTGTTCGTATTGTTAAAAATGATGGTGTCAGTAGAATTGTTTGATGTATTTGAGAATATTTTTTAAAATTTGTAATACTAATTTATAAGTAATTTTTCAGATAATCTATTTAATATAATTGGTTTATTAATAAAAAAAGTTTGTAAATTTTTGGTATTTGGTTCTAGTTTTCTAAATAGGATGTTGCTGTGTTTTAAATAATCATTAAATGAAAAAGATAATTGTATTACTGTTAATGTTTTTTCTCCTGAATATGCAATTATGCATCTTGGCAGGAGTGTGATTTTTTTTATGTTGATATTCTCATCTAGTGAAAAAACGTGATATGAAATCTTTATAGATTTAAATGCTTCACCTGGTTGAGCAACAAAATATAAAAAATAATTATTATTTATTAATCTTTTTTTTCGGTATTTTATTACTGCACATGTTTTGTTTAGTTCGGCTGCTAGTTCAACAATTGTTTTTCTTGCTCCTCCTAAAATCATTTTATGTAATAGTTTTATGTCTGTTTTATCCAGTATTATTTTTTTATTTTTTTTGATGGGTTGTTTTTCAGGTTGAATTTCAGTGTCAAATATTGTCCCTCCTAATTTGTGTGAGTGGGTTAATAGTTGAATTATTATTTTTTTTGGTAATTGTTTTTCAAAAGTTTTAATTTGTTTTTTATTTTTAAAAAAGCAAAATATTTGATGGGTGTATTCTCCGAATATTTCTTGAAGTCCGAAGCAAATGGGCATTTTTATTATTTTTTGGATGTGTTCTTTTGATAAAGATGTGTAGTACATTTTGTAAATTAATGGTAAGGTGTCTGGATTAATTAAACAATCATATCTAGAAATAAATCCTTCTTTTTCTAGTTTTTTAATTCGTGCATGAACTGAAGGCTGTTTCATTTTGACGATTTTGGCTAATTTGTGGGTTGAAATTCTTGCATCATAAAATAGATTTTCAAAGATTATTTTATCTTTTTCTGTAAATTTCATAGTTATATAGAATTACTTTTACTATATAAGTTTATCCTTTTGATAGGCAAAAGCACCGTAACGTTTAAATAATGGATAATCTACTATTATATTAGGAGTATAAAAATAAAATGACAAACAAAAAACAATTCAATGAAAGAAAAATAGGTAGAGCTCTAAATAAACTTAGAGAAAAAAAGATTTCAAAATTGTTCCAATATAAAATCTACGGAGGTATTTAAAATGGGATTAGGTGTAAAAGGGACTTATGAAGACCCACAACAAAGAGACAGAGAAAATATTATTTCAATTGAAATAGGATCAGATTGTAATTTAAAGTGTCCTAAATGTATTACTTCAAATCGTCGTTTATCAAAAGAAAGTGATAAAAGATATTCTTGTGCTGATGATTTGGTTGAATTATTAATTAACTATTTTCCGGGTGATTCTGTTCCAATTTTCATAGGACTAGGAGAACCTACTCATCCTTTAGCGCAAGATGGCATTGTAAAATTTCTATCTCAACGTGATGATATTAAAAAAGCACATATACAAACCAATGGCAGTTTTAAACTAGAACCTGGTTTAGTTGAATTGTTTAAAAATCGGAATTTATCAATGGGATTGTCATATGATAATATGCACCAATTAGGCGGACAAAAGAATTATATGTTGCTTGATGTTCAACCAGAATTTGTGAGTGGGATAGCAATAGCTATTGATGGAAATGAAAAGCCAGTAAGCGGTTTTGATAATCACTTTAAAAATCTAAATAGAATACTAATTCATCCATCAATTAATGGTAATAATGAATTTGCTTCGACATGGGATCAACTAAAACAATCTATAAGTAATTATTCAGAAATATATCCTAATCAGGTTATTTATTCTGATTTATCTGAATTCTTTAAAGAATCAAATCCTGGTTTTTTCGATTTAGCTAAAAAAGAACTGATAAAAACAAATGATGATTGGAAATTTCATAAAGAACTTAACTTTTTCATTTATATGCCTCGCCTTAATACAAATGGTATGAGATTTCTTGTAAATGGGAAATATACTTTAAAGGCCGAAGAAAGTGTTAATAAGGTATGGAGTGATTTAGAAAAAGAAACATTTCCAATAAACACATTACTAAAATATAATTTTTAATTTTTTTTTAATAAATTAGTTGTTTTTAAACTTTGTTAATACAAACTATGTTAGAAAGTAAATAAATGTTTAAAAGGATACTAAATAAAATGAACTTTATGAATAATAAACTTGATATTGAAGTTGTTGATGCATATCTTTTGGGTTGTTTACAAAAACAATCAGATGAATGTTATGAAAAAACAGAAAAGACAGTAAAATTGGGGTTTAATTCTGGAGTTATTGATGCAAAAGGTTTGGGTGATTTAGTTGATGAATTTTCTCCAGCAATGGACGTTGCCATTACTGGTTTACGTTTACAAGATTTAGAATTTGGTCTTACAAAATATTCTAAACTAAAATCTAGTCTTGGTACTGTAAAGGTAAATTATTTACTGGGTTATGCTAAAGGTTTTGTAAGAACTGCTCAAATAATTACAAAACATGATCAAGATACGTTAATTGGTTATATGCATAGGGCAATGATTAGTTTAAATTTGCAAGACAAATAATACCTTAATCTCTAGCAAAAGATTTATAAACCAATTAATTATTTATTTATCATCACAATCACGGGGTGTTAGTTATGAAAAAGATTATAATATTTACATTGCTTACAATATTGATGTCTATGGCTGTTTCTGCATCATTTGATGTTCAAGTTACACCTATTAAAAGTGTAATAGATGTTAATGAAGAAGCTTCTTTTGAGATAAAAGTAGTTAATGATGGTTCATCTGATGAATTTAGATTGTATTACAGTGGTGTGGAGTGGGATGTTAAACCCGTTTCATTTGATTTGGAAACAGGTGATACTGAAGTTTTAATTGTTAATTTACGACCTTTGTATGTTACTGCAGGTCAACACGCAATTACTCTTAATGTTAAATCTGATGATGGAAATCAATTAAAAAGAGCATCGCTTATAGTTAATATTCAAGATAAAGAAATTTCTTCGTATGTTCCAAGTGTTGGTGTAAGTATAAGTATGCCTAAAGAATTTGTACCTAATGAAGTTCTTCCAATTAGTTTAAATGTTCGAAATAAAAATCCATTAAATTTAGAAGATGTTACTTTACATGTTGACAGTGATTATTTTTCTGAATCTAGAGAATTTTCTTTAAATCCTACAAGGTCTGGAAATGTTAGTGAAGAAAATATTGAATTAAACTTTGATTTAGATAGTAGTATTGCTCCACAAGATGTCGCAGTTACTTTTAAATTAATTCAAAATAATAAAACAATATATCTTAATCAAAAAAGTTTTCAAGTAAAAACATATACTGCTGATTTTGTAGTTGAAAAAAATATTAATGTCGCTTTTTTTAAAACTACTGAAGTTTACAAAGTTAAGAATGTTGGTAATATCCAAAAGCAACAACCTTTTAAAATTAAAATTCCTTTATTTCGAGAATTGTTTTCTTCTGAAACTCCAAATTCCGGAATTTTAAAAGAAGAGGGAAATAGATACTTTGTATGGGATTTAGACTTACAACCTGGTGAAGAAATTCAAGTAACAGTTATTAGAAATTATCGATCTTTCTTATTATTTTTATTAATTATTATAATTGGAGTATTTATTTACTTTTTAGTTAGAAGTCCATTAACTATTTCCAAATCTGCTGAAGTAATTAAGGTAGAAGAAGGTGGAATATCTATGCTTAAAGTTATGATAAAGTTAAAAAACATATCTGAAAAAGAAGTAAATGATGCTAAGATTTATGATTCAATACCTAACTTAGCCGATTATGTTAAAGAAGAACATATGGGTAGTTTATCACCTGTAAAAGTATTAAGGCATGAAAATAAGGGTACATTGTTAAAATGGGAAATACCAATCTTAGAAGGATTTGAAGAAAGAATAATTACTTACAAAATTAAAACTCAATTAAATATCTTGGGTGGTTTAAAACTTCCTACTGCTTCAGGAAAATTTAAGTTTGGTAAAGGTAAACAGCGTTTTTCAAAATCGAATGTTTTTAATTTGATTTTTAAGAATAAACAATAATATTTATAAAACAATTCTTTTTCTTTTTAATTATAAATATCCCCGCCTGGCTTAACGGTTAGAGCAATCGGCTGTAGAAGTTGTATGGAGTTGTCTTTTAAAGACTGAGATGATATGCAACCAGCTGTTACCGATGGATTCCTGGTTCAAATCCGGGGGCGGGGACGCTTTTTTAATTTTAAATTCTAAATGCATAACCTTTTTAAATCATTTAAGTCATTAAGTATAGTATGATAAAAGACATTCATGAAGTAAAAAAATGCCCTGAGTGCTATGCAGAACAAGATGATTTGATCTATAAAGATCAAGATGATCAAGTAGTTTGTAAAAAATGTGGGAATATTTTTGAACCATTGACACCTAAAGAAGAAGAAGTATACGAAAAAAGTCATCATATTAATTCTGATTGATTTTTAGGGTGGAAATTATATTTTTTTAAAGCAGAATTTTCTTTTTAATTTTTTTAGTTTTTAAGCAGAAATTACTTGTTTATTTCATTTCCAAGTAACTTCTATATCATCAGTTCTTTCGTAAGGTCTTATTTTAGAATTTTTAACATCTGTAACATTGCCTGATTTATATTCGACCATTCCTTGAAATGCAATCATTGCACCATTATCTACTAAAAATTGATTTTCGACAACAAAAAATTTACAATCTCTGGCTTCACACATTATTTTGCACATTTCTTGAAGTCTTTTATTACATGCAACTCCTCCTCCGAGAATTAGTTCTTTTTTACCAGTATGAGCTAAAGCTCTTTCTGCAACTTCTACCATCATTGCAAAAACAGTTTCTTGAACTGAGTAACATAAATCTTCTTTTTTAAAACCCTTATTAATTTTATCTTTTAAATTAGTTAATAAACCTCCAAAACTAACGTCCATTCCTTTAACAGTATAGGGAAGTTCAATATAATTTTCACTTTTTAATGAAAGTTCATAGACTTTTGGTCCTCCTGGAAATCCTAAACCTATTTCTCTTGCAAAAGTATCTAAGAAATTTCCAATTCCATTGTCTAATGTCTCTCCAAATATTCTATACTTTCCGCCTTCGTAAGCAATTACTTGGGTATTGGCTCCAGAAACATATAGTAATACTGAATCTGTTGCATCTGATAATTCTTCGCCTATTGTTAAGTGTGCAATGCAATGATTAATTCCAATTAAAGGAATTTTATTTACAAGGCTTAGAGTTCTTGCAACTGTGGCTCCAATTCTTAATGAATGGCCCATTCCAGGACCTTGAGAAAATGAAATTAAATCTACATCTTTTATTGTAATTTTGGATTCGTTTAAAGCTTTTTTTATTAATTCTGCACATACTTTAACATGATGTTCTTGAACTTGAAATGGTATCATTCCTCCTTCATCTGTAGTGTATGAATCTTTAACATTGGATAGTACTTCTTTATCTTTAATTATTCCTATTCCAAATGTGTGAGCAGTTGATTCAATTCCTAATACTATCATGTTCTTTTCCAATTCATTTTTTTAAATTTAAATAATATTTTGAATAGTTGTAATATGCTAATTGGTTTTGATTTTATTTCAACTTTTCCTTTTTTAATTGCTTCAATTACTGAATTAACATCTTTTTTAGAATCAATTAAAGTGTAATTTCTTCCAAAGAGTTCTAAAAAGTGACAATCTGAATTAGCAATTAAGGTTTTGTTATGTTTTTTTGCAACTTTTATTGCTTTTTTATTAAAATTAATTAAACGATTGTAAAAAAAAGAAAATTCAATTCCATCAAATAGGTCAATATATTTTATTAAGTTCTTTCCAAGACAAGATTTCTTTTTAAAATATGGATGTGCTGCAATAATTAATTTATTATTTCTGTTTAATTTGTATATGTCTTCAAAATGTTTTAAATTATTTAATTCTTCTTCTAAAAAGTTGTACATTAAGACATGTTTTCCTTCGATTGCAGCTTCTGTTCCGGGTATTAATAAAATTCCTTTTTCTTTTGCATAATTATTAATTTCATCAAAAAATCTTTCACCATCGAGATGGCGAATGTGAAATGTTAAACTTAAAACATCAAAACCTTTTTCTGCAGCTTTATCTATTAATTCTTTAGCTGTATATTCTATCCTGTCTCCTCTGTCTTCTTTTGCATGCAAATGCAAATCTGCTTTAAGCATTTTATATATAAAACTCAAGGATTATTTAAAAATCTAATGGATTATATGTTCCGCCCATTACATTTTGATAGAAAACGGTTTTATTATCGATTGTAACTGATTCTAATCCTGTAAATGTTTCAACATCTCCAATTAAATTAAAAGAGTAAGTTTTATTGTCTTCTTGGTATTTTTTAGGTCCTCTAAAAGGCATATCATCTGAAAAATTCATTAAAGCTCTTCTTAAAAATGGAAAAATCTCTTTTCCTTTTCCTAAAGTCCTGCCTTGATAATTCATTCTCCACACTGGAATGTCTTTAAATGAAATTATTTCCTGTCCTGGTGCCCAAAGACTATCTCCGTAAGAATCCCAATATTCCCAATCTTCTTCATCGAAACAAAATTCTTTGTGTCCTGGGATCCTGGGTTTTTTACATTTATATAGTTCTCTAATTTCATCAGGAGCGGCAAATGTATTTCTGTGAGCTTTAGCAATAAAAGCTAGTAAATCTTCTCGATTCATATAATCTGTTAATTAATTAATACTTAAAAAGATGCTGTATAAAAACAACAAACTATATAAAATACTCAATTTTTATTATTAATATGATTATCGGTGTGGTGGGAAAACCATCTGTTGGAAAAAGTACATTCTTTAAAGCAGCAACTTTAGCTGAAGTGGATATAGCTTCATATCCGTTTACGACTATTAAACCAAATTCTGGAGTGGGTTTTGTAAAAGTGGAAGATGCAGCCTCACATTTTGGTAAAGTTTCAAATCCTAGGGAAGGTTATGTTTTAGGAAAAAATCGTTTTGTTCCTGTTGAAATGATAGATGTTGCAGGACTTGTGCCTGGTGCTCATAAAGGTGAAGGTATGGGTAATCAATTTTTAGATGACTTAAGACAAGCTGATGTTTTAATTCATGTAATTGATGTTTCAGGTTCAACAAATGAAAAAGGTGAGCAAGTCAAAGCAGGTAGTTATGATCCCGCAAACGACATTAAGTTTTTAGAAGAAGAATTAGACTTTTGGTACTTAGGAATTTTAAAAAAAGGTTGGGAAAGATTTGCAAGGCAAATTCAACAAGAACACTTAGATATTAAGAAAGCTTTAGCTAAACAATTATCTGGATTAAAAGTTAATTTACCAATGGTAGAAGATACTGTTAAGAAATTGGGCCTTAATGTTGAACAACCGTTATCTTGGAGCGAAAGTAATCTTTTAGATTTAACAAAAGAATTAAGAAAATTAACTAAACCTATGATTATTGCTTGTAATAAAATTGATGTTTCAACCGGTAAAGATAATTACAACAAATTAAAAGAAGACTTTCCAAATTTAATGTTGATTCCTTGTTCTGCAGAATCCGAACTAGCATTAAGGGAAGCTGCTAAGCATGAATTAATTCAATATGTTCCTGGAGAAAAGGATTTTACAATAAAGGGTGACTTATCCGAAAAACAAGAAAAAGCTCTACAATATATTAAAAAGACTGTTTTAGATGTCTATGAATTTGGTACTGGTGTTCAACCTGTATTGAATTCTGCAGTTTTTAGTTTATTAAAATACCTTGCAATGTATCCTGGTGGAGTAAATAAATTGGAAGATAAGAATGGTAATGTTCTTCCTGATTGTTTTTTAATGCCTCCTGGGTCAACTGCATTAGATTTTGCTTTTAGATTGCATACGGATTTTGGAAATAATTTCATTCGAGCAATAGATGTTAAAACAAAAAGAACAGTTGGTAAAGAACATTTGTTGCAAGATGGAGATGTTATGGAAATAATTAGTGGAAAATAATTATATTCTTTGGACTGTTAAATAATTGCCATGAAGACCTAATGATGGATTTCTTGCAGTTTTAAAATCATTATTAAATCCTGAATGTTGCTCTTCAAGAATTTCTTTTAAATATTCAAGATTGTAATCTGTTGATGTAAATATTGCTTCATCAATAAAAGCGATGCCTTTTTGTTTTAATGTTTTAGAAATACTAATTATAGCTTTGGCAATAAGTTTGTTTTCGATTTTTGTGTTATAAGATGAAATGTTGGCAATAACATGAGTTGTATATGCTACATCTATAACTGGTTGTAATGGAATGTAAAATAAATCTGCTTTAATTAATTTGACTCTTTTTGATATTTCTATGCTTTTTTCAAAATAATAATCTATTCCAATACCTTTTAGGTATGGATTTGAACTAGTTATGTCCATTAGAGCTTCTGCTTTTGTTCCACAGCCTGCATCAAGAATTGTGCAATTTTTATTTTGACTTCTTTGCAAAATTTCATCGCCAAGTTTACGAATAAATCTTCTATCTACTTCTAAAAATGATCTATTTGTAAACATTCCATTTAAGTATGTCATGTGGGTAAAAGAATGATTAAAACTTAATAAAGATTACTTAATCTCCTTTAAATTCTACCAAATTAAAAGTTTTTATTCCTGCTTTTTTTAATTTCTCTTTACCTTTTAAATCTGGAAGGTCTATAATGTAGGAAAATTCAATAATGTTTCCGCCTAATTTTTTAACTAAATTGCATGCTGCAATACTAGTTCCTCCCGTTGCAACCAAATCATCAACAATTAAAACATTATCTCCTTGTTTAATTGCATCTGTATGAATTTCAATTTTATCCGTTCCATACTCTAAAGAATATTCTTCACAAACTGTTTCTGCCGGTAATTTGCCTGGTTTTCTTATGGGAACAAAACCAATTCCTAATTTGTTTGCAAGTATTGCTCCTGTAATAAATCCTCTTGATTCAATTCCTGCAACAACATCTATTTTTTCATCTTCATATCTTTTAACAAGAATGTTAATCAAATGCTTAAATCCTTCTTTATCTTTCATTAAAGTCGTAATGTCTCTAAACATTATTCCTTCTTTTGGAAAGTTAGGAATTGTTCTAATTTTTGATTTAATAAATTCGTTAATGAATATGTTTAAGTCATCATTAATAATTGTTGGATTCATTACTTCTATTTCTTCTTTATAAGATAAACTTGCTATGTCATTTAAAATGAATATTTTTTTATTTAAGTAATTTGCAATTCCCATTTCAACCAAAATATTTGGACTTATATAATTAGTAATTCCATTTTTGTCATAATTTAAAACAAGAATTGAATCTGCCCATTCGATATTAGCATTGTTATTATTTTTTCCTTTTGGTTCGGTTTGCATGTATCTTTCTTTAACAATATCTTCTTCATTAAACTCGGGCATTTTCACTTGGAATCCTTTGCCTTCTAGTTCTTGTTTAACTTTTTTCATATTGTCTAAAAAACTAATAGTTCCACATAGAGTTATTTTCATTTTTTGTTCTCCACTTTAGGTATTGTATTAATAAGAAGTTGGGTCACTTTTTCCACGTTAGCTTTGAATATTTCTAAAATTCCTTCCCAACTTACAGATTCTTCATTTTCTTTCCAACAATCATAATCAGTGCTCATAGCAATTGCAGCATAAGGAATGCCTGCTTCATTTGAAAGAGCGCATTCGGGAGCAATAGACATATTAATTACGTCTGCTCCCCAAATTCTAAACATATTTGATTCTGCTTTTGTAGAAAATCTTGGACCTTCAATTGTGATAACTGTTCCTTTTTTATGAAATTTTAAATTTATTTCTTCACATGTTTGAATTAATTTTTTTCTTAATTCTTTATCAAAAGGTTCTGCCATTGGAGTATGTTTTGCATCATTTGGTTTAAAGTATTCATGAAATGTTATTTTTCTATGTCTTGTAAAATCAATAAATTGATCTAAAATAACTAAATCTCCTCTATCAATTTGTTGTCTTAAACTACCGCAAGCAGTTGTTGCTAAAATATGGGTGCAGTTTTGATCTTTTAATGCTTGAATGTTAGCACGAAAATTAACCTGAGTTGGAGGAACAGTATGTTCTCTGCCGTGTCTTGCAATTAGAACTACTTTAATACCTTTAATTTTTCCAATTTTTAAATGAGATGTGGGCTTTCCAAATTTGGTTGTTATATCTAAGTCGGTTGGTTCTGTTAAAATATTTGGGTTGTCTAATCCACTTCCACCAATTATTCCAATTTTAACCATATAGACGATAAATTGAGTTTATTTTAAATACATTTGTATACTAGAATTACTTTAAATGGTTTATAAGTTTTGAATATTTTCATGAATGTAATAATTTCGTTGTACTTTATTATGAACACATCGTTTACACAATGCTCCAAAAAATGTGTTTTATTTTTTGATAGTTTATAAATTTCTATTAATTTTATGAACTCCAAAAAATGTGTTTTATTTTTTGATAGTTTATAAATTTCTATTAATTTTATG
>CAZLQZ010000019.1:0-18219 GCA_964561995.1 uncultured Methanosarcinales archaeon
GATTGTGTTGATAATGATGCAGATACTTTAATTGATTTAGACGATCCTGGTTGTGGTGGTAGTTCATCTGGAACATCAGAAGTTGATGGCGGTGGAGCTACAATTCCTGAATTTAACTTTGTAGGTTACTTGTTAATTTTAGTAATTGCTGGAATTGGTTTGTATTTTATAAGTAAGAAATAATAAATACTTTATTAAAATGTTAAATGAATTTAACAGATTATAATGAATTAGTTTTTTTATTTTTTTTATAGAATATAATTTTTATTATTTATAAATATTTTTTCTATGTCCTGCTTTAATTACAAGAACAAGTAATTTTTTTTTATTTAAATCAATAATTAGACTATAATCTTCTACATGAAATTTAAAACTTTTTTCTCCAACAAGTCTTATTAAATATGCTTCTGGTCTAATTCTTAGTTTATCTAATGCTTTGATAATTCTTTCTTGATTTTTAGAGTTTAACTATCTAAATATTTTAAATACTTTTAGCTAAAATAATTTCATACATTCTATTCTCTGTGATATTTTTTTTTAAGGTCAGAAAGATTTACAAATTTTCCTTCAGAAATCTCTTTTCTCGATGTTGCGATTTCTTTTTTAGTTTCAACTGATAATTCTTTAGTGTCCTTAATAATATTCCAAATTACTTCTTCATAAGTTTCTCGAGAAAATAGTTTCATTCTATTCATCTTATAGATTTTGATTAATTTGAATTATTGTGCTTGCTATTTCAAATTATGGTTGAATATAGTGTATAAATGTTTTGTTTAATTGGTGCGGTGTTGTAATTTATTTTGAATAAACAAAATAATTTTATTATTTAAAAATTTCTAGGTTTATTCACTCAAACCGATTTTTATTATTATTTAGAAATCATTCTGTTTGGTATGTTTTATTTTTATAATTGTAATAAGATTAACACCAACATAGCAAAAGTCATAACAATCACAACTCCTAATAATAATTGGTTTTGCTTTTTTAATTCTCTAGTTAATCTTCTAGTTGAATATTCAACATGTCTTAATACTTCAGTTTGATATTGTAATTGGTCCATAAAGAATAATAATTGAGTTTAATTTAAAAAGGTTTTGTATTTTTACTACTTCCAGGTAACACAAACTCCTTCATTTTTAATTTATTTAATATAGTAAAAATAATTTGGTTTATTTTTTTCTTTTAATAAAAAACAAACCGATTACGGATACTAATAAAATAAGAAATACTCCAATAAAATTAAATTCTGGAATCGTTGGTGATTCTTCTCCACCGCCTTCACCACTTTCTGCTCCAAAGCTATCAAAATGTTTAACACTCACTGTTAATACTCCATTTGAACAACTTACTGCATCACATACATCGCCGGCACTTGTTCCATCGTCACATTGAGAACTAACTTCAGTTGCAATTGCAGATCCATCTGTAATTAAATCTTCAACATTGTTAAAAAATCCTGTATTATAATATAGTGTAAAATCTTCACAATTAATTCCGTCAAGTTCAACACTTGCTGCAGTATCGTGTGTTTTATCTAACATATCTACATCCATACTGACAAATTCTTCACCAATGTTAATATAATTATCATAATCTTGACATTGTGAATAAACATTATTGGACCAATGAATTTTTCCTTTTGTACTAATTGCAAGAGTAAGATCTACTGCATTAAGCTCGGTAGTAGATAATTCATCAAGGTTTGTTGATGGTGGAAAACTAAATTTAGAAGCTTGAGTAGGACAGTCACAATACCCTTCATCTGTCAATCCATTATTATCGTTGTCCACATCATCGCATTTATCTGTTACTTCACATAAAACAAATATCCATGGAAATTTATTATTTCTTACTTGTACTGTAAGAAGATTTTCAATAGCGTTAAGACTCCCATACCACCTATGAAATTTATTATTTCTTAAATTGTATCTGCAAATGTCTAAGTCATTTTCATCATCAATTAAACCTAACAATTGAGTGTAATTATATATTATTGTAACATCTCCACTTCCAGAATTAAGGGTTGTACTATATGCAGGACCTCTTGTTTCTTTTTTAGCCTGAACTGATAGAGAAAATATAGAAATAGTTATTAACATTAATAATAATAAAACTTTTTTATTCATGAATACTCACCAGTATCATTATATGATTCTTGCGGATCAAAACTTACATCTGCAATTGTACTGACGTGATTTGAAGGAATATTAATGTTTATTGTCACACTTACAGAATCCATAAACATACCATCAAAAAGATCAAAAGAACAAGTGCCTTCTGTTGAATAAGCATCTAAAGTAATTGTGGATGCAGATTGTGAAGATTCAGTAACGCAACCGCTTGGATTAACACTTTGAAGAAACCAACTTCCATCTCCACCTGCCAAAGAAATAACAAATTGTTCATTGCCTTTAACATAAGTATCAGAAGTTGCCATAACTGTTCCTGAACCTATAAATGTTCTTGCTGAAGTAAAATTGATATTGAGAATCACAATAAATAAAGCAAATATAGTTATAAAAAAAATTAATTTTTTTCTCATAAAATTTTATTATAAAAAATCATATATAAACTTTTCGAATTATTATAATATAATTAAAATTTGAATATTTTTATTCTACTTGTTTATCTGCCCATTGGACAACATCTTGGTAATCTCCGCCTTCACGTCCAGAACCTTCAAAATCTTGGTCATTAACAAATAATGCATGCATATCTGAAGCTAATATTCCTGCTCTATTTTTATGGTTGTTAAATTTAGGAGTTACTGCGTGATATTGAATATTGTTGCTTACTGCAAGCATTTTATTACTGCCTAACCTATCAAGTAATGCAGGGCTTGCTCCATTATTATTATTTCTCCAGTTGTATGACATTATAACATTACCAATATCCCATTTTTTTTCACCTGTGTTAGGATTTTCTCTATTAAAAACATTAGCTAATGGACACCATACTGAGTTTAGTGTTTCTTGATTAAGTGCTAAACCAAAATCTCTTGATTTCGCTGCTACTTGAAGGATTGGTGATGGATTTCCTGACCCGTGTGGAATAAAGCCGTCATAGTCATTAACATACATTTGTGTAACCACTCCCAATTGTTTAAAGTTACCTAAACATGTAGTTTCTTTAATTTTCTTTTTTGTTTTGCTTAAAACAGGAAGTAACAAACCTGCAAGTATTGCGATAATTGCAATAACAACTAATAATTCAATTAGTGTAAAATCACTTTTAACTTTATTAGCATTGTAGCCTTGAGTATCTTGACTATTTATTTCATTTTTTTTCATGGCAAAAACATTATCATATTGATTTCTACTTAGAGCTGCTGTTCCATCTGCTCCCATGTTAAGATTTAAAGAGATAGCATAATCTGTAAAAGCTCCTGCCCCACTTTTTAAATTGTCAAAGAATTGTGAAATTTTGTTTTTATATTGTCCCAATTTTTCTTGTGAAAAGAATAACATTGGATTTTTGGCAGCTTCTTTACCAAAACTTTGAGCAATCATATCATATGCCCATTTGTTATTTTTTATTACGTCAAGGCTTTGCCAAACCAATTCACTTTTGTCTTTAGTGTTTAAGTTAGAAGTAAATGAACTATTAAGAATATAATCTCTAGCAGAATCATATCCTTCGTTTAATTTTTCTAAAGTGGTATTTGAAAATTCATTGGATTGGTCTGATGTTGCACCTGAGAAATATCTTGTACAAACATTTTCTTGTGTTGTTTTATAATTTTGAGCAGTTTCTCTAATTGTATTTGCATAATTAGCTCTCATTTGAGTTAATTCATTATGGTCCATAATATCATCAATAGTTAAATTTATTCCTGTTGTATTTTGGTTTTTAATTGCAACTACTCCATAATCTGTTCTAATTGTGTCATATCCTTGCTTTCTTAATTCGAAAGCATCTTTAAGAACCTTATAAATTTCAGAAGTTGATGTTGTTAAATGCTCATTTTCAGTTTGAACAATGTGTTCTAATGGAGCATTAACACTAGTAAAACTCATACTTTTATGTTCTGAATTTTCACCTTCTTTTTTATTATAGTCTGATTTCATTATTAATTATTAGTTGTAAATCATAACTGATATTTAAATGTTTTGCGTCTTTACTACTGTGTAGTGGTTTTTGGGCACAATCTTTATATTAAGTTCTTTATTATAGATTCATATGGATACAATAAATTGGCTAAACTCTAATGAAAAATATTTTTCTGAGTCTTTAAATGGCTATCCTTGTGTTCCGTTAGGTCCTTATTTGTCTACTTTACCTTTAGTAGATTTAGATGGGAAAGTAATGGATTTAGGATGTGGTAATGGAATGTTATTAAAGTTTTTAATGAAATTTTCAGGACATGATTTAATTCCTTATGGTGTTGATAAGGAATTTACTCCAATAAGACAAGTAAAATTTGCAATATTGCCTGAATATAAAGATAATTTTAGTGTTAATACTGTTGATAGATATAAATTCAAAGAAAAATTTGATTTAATAATTTCTAATCCTTTTTATTCTAAAGATATGAAAAAGTTTACAAGTGATTGTTTGGAAGCTTTAAATCCTGGTGGAAAATTAATTTATAGAATTCATGACGACGTTCTTAGAAATAATGATATAAATTCTTTGGATGATGTCTCCGAACTTAACGATTATAATTTAAAAAATTCAAAGGGATTAAGAATTGTTTTTGGTGTTATCAATAAATAAAATATTTAATAAGAAATAAAAAGAATTTAATTTTTACTAAGAGTAATTTCTATTGTGGAAACTCTTACTTGTTTTCCTTCTTTGTTTTCAAATTCTTCTGAGTCAATTGCAATATTTTTAACTCCAACGGATCCTTCTAGAAATCTTTTAGCTGCCACTTCTGATACATCAACAGCACGGGCGATGAATTTTCCTCTTGCTTTAACAATAACTTCTTCTGCTCCCTTAGTTGTAAACTGCATCACTACTCCTGTCACATAATTCATAAACGGTCTATTCCCAATAAAAATTGAGTTGTCGTCTGCCATTTTAGTTACCTCCTAGTCTTAACTAAACGTGTAATGTAACCTGCGATAACATTTCTCAGCTTAACACTTTTAACGTCAGCTGTTTCCATAACTAGTTGCTTGTTTTCTTCGAAATCTTTCTTAAATTTAGTAGGATATAAAACTACTAATTTATTTGCGACTCTCTTAATCAATTGTGTTTTAATTCTTCCCATGGTCTTTAGTATTCAAGATTCATTTATAAATTTAACTGATTTATTACAACTTGGGTCTAATACTTTGATGTCTGTATCAGCATATGACTTCAAGTTGCAATGAGCAAAAATTTGTATTGAAAAATGCCGTAATACTTCGAAACTTGTTTTTAGTTTTAATTACAATATTTTGGATTTTTGTTTTATTATAACTAAAATTTCTTTAGTTAAATAATCCGTTAAACCAATTTATAACTTTTTGTAATAATCCTCTTGTTTTTTGTAATTCTTCCATTAAACTACCGCATTTTCCATCATTACATTGGTTAGTTGTACATTCATAATTGTTTTGACACGAATCGTCTTTATTTTTTTGTAAGTTTAAAGCTTTTGTAATGTCACAATATTTTGTTTGTCCATTTTCAACTAATCTTGTACCGAAAGAAATACATGCTCCATTTACAGTACAACCATTACATGCCGAAGTATCAACTGGAATATCAGGTGTTACTTCAATTGTTGATGGGTTTTCAGGGTTATAAACAATCGGTTCTGCTGTGTATTCTTCTTCTTCTACAATTGATGTTCCATTGCTTGTTGAATAAACACTGTATTCACTTCCCGTTAAATCATAATAATTCCAATTTGCGAGTACTTTAGCTGCTTGTCTTGTGTCGTAATCTGAATGTCCTGCTACAATTAATTGGTAATGTTTATTATAATTGTAAAGTTTTATTTTTCCTTCGCCGTCATCAAAGTGTTTTGTACAATATGAGGGGTTTCCCATTAAATAATCTGTAATTGCATTATTGCACGGATTACCTATTGAAATTAAATTCATGTTTGATGGGTCTGATATTTCACTAGCTAGTTTAGTTGAACCAACTGTTGAATCATGATTCAAACTTTTAGCAATATCAACTGCTGCAATTACATCGCTTGCAGGAGCATTATCTCCTACAACTATATAACCATTAAAAATTCCATTATTAAAAAACAATTCTGGAAAGTTTGACAAGTCTGCTTCATATTCCATTCCTGGTTTTATATTAATTATTGCATGATTATTAGCTTCATTTTCTTCATTGATTTCATCATTGTTAATATTTTCATAAACTGGATTGTCATCGCTTTCATCAAAATAATCTGCAATGATTTTAATTTCATATTCAATTTCTGGATTTAACCAATAATAATTGCTTAAGCTTTTATGATGATCTTGGCCGGGACTAATCTCATCTGCTATTAATGTATGTGTCTTTAATTCACCATTAATAAAAACTGCAATTGCAAATTCATTTTCAGTATCTTCTTGGCCAATATTAACAACATCAAATTCAATAGTTGCCATTCTATCACTTTCTCTATTGAATTTTAAATCTTTAATAATTAAATCTGCAGCACCTTCAGTACATTGAAAATAAATTTTTTCATCTTCATTATCAATAATTGTATTTTTATAGCCACTACAAGTACTTTTCCAAGTAATATTTTTACCTTTTTGTCCTAATACTTTCATTGTGCAACGGTCTTCATCTTGACAATCATACTCGTCTGGATCAACTGCATAACATTGTTGTAATGATTTTGAATTTTCAAATACGCAGGTAATTTCTTCTGATTATACTGGATCAATTATGGTGTTGTCTACACTTTCTTGAACAAGTTCAAAGATGTGTACTGCAAGTTCTCTATCAATTTTTTCAACTCCTACTTTCCACAATCCACTTAAATAATTTGATAAATCTTCACAATTAGTTTCTGTAACTAAATTAATATCAATTGTTGTTTCTTCAAGATATAAATTTTCAATTACATCTTCAGCATCTTCAAAAGATACTTTTCCATCACAATTAAAATCTAATCCTTCTATTTTTGGTAAACATGTTCCTTTTCTACATAAATTTTCACAGTTATGTATCGTGCTTGCGGAGTTTCCATTAGAACAATATAATTCTTTTACATCGTCATTGCTAGTGCAATAATCCTGAACTTCAATTCCATATTCTGTTACAAACCCGTATTCATAATATTCTTTACCACCATCAGAATCAACACATTTTTCTTCTTCAAATAAATATTTTAAATCTGAACTTGTAATTTCGCTACTTAACATAGCTTTTGAATCAACTCCTTTGTCATCTAAATATGTAATGATTTCTGATGCCATTATGCTATGGGTTGTAGGAGAATTGGTTCCAACAACAACAATTGTTTCACCATTATAAACTACTAAAGTAACTTGGTAATCTAAACTTAAACCATTAACTTCACTAAATAATTTTGCATAATTTGATTGAAAATCGTACCCTTCATCTTTTAATTCCTCAAGAACATTAATTGCTAAAAGAGTATCCGAAGATGGTCCATAATCGTATAGTGCCATTGTAAAGTCTGGTGTATCTTGTGCCAAAACAGTACTTGAATATAATAAAGTACCAATCAATAATAAACATAATATTTTTTCAATAAATTTCATTTTTAGTAATACCTCGCGTATTTTTTATAATAGTAGTAAAAGCGGAACAATATATATAGGTTTACTGGAACGATGCGGAACGATTTGGAACTTCTTTTTCTTCCCCGAGAAACCAATTTGATAATTTTATTCTTTTTACTTTCCCAATTTGATTAGTTGTGATTATATTTTTATTTTCTAAACTTTGAATTGTTCTAAAGAGGGAAGATTTAGCAAGACCCGTTTCATGATGAATTTTTGCTTGGGTTATCGTTCCACTTTTTTTAATAAGATTAACTACTATTTTTCCCCTGTCTTTTAGGGTTGGAATTATTTGTTTTGCTCTATTTCCTAATTTTTTAGTTTCTTTTCTAATTACTTTTTTTCTCTTTTTTAATATATAAAGTATAATTAGAATAAATAATATTATGATAAACATTGTAAGATACATGTACTGTATTGTTGAAGTTATTTTTCTGTCAATATTAATTTCAATATTTGACAAAGATCCTTTTTTTACTTCAACTTCTTTAACCTGTACGTTACCGGCAAAGGCAGCATAAACTTTACATTGTCCTATTGGTGCATTAAAATTAAATCCTCCAAAACTATCTGTTTTTTTAGGAAAGATTATACCAACATCATTATTACATTCTATTTTCAAATTAGCATTGGGAATTACATTATCTAATTTGTCTTTAACAATTCCTCTGATGGACCCTATTGGCATTACGTATGCTGGAGCAATTAAAGTATTTTTAACTTCATATTCAAAATTTCCGTAGTAATCATTTCCTTGTGTATCTAAATCATCAATAATTAATTCAAAAGAATAACTTCCATTATCTAATCTTAATTTAAGTAGTTCATCTTTTGGAACATACTGATTTCTAGTAATTTCATTAATTATACTATGGACTGTAACTTTGTCAATATCTAAATTAGTTGTAACATCTTTTATTGTTAAAAGAACATTTGCTGATTCTTGTTGTGCTGCTGTGAATTGACTTGGTAATATAAAAGAAATTAATAAAATGAATACTAAAATATATACTTTCTTAATCATATATTGTATTTTAGAATATTGTTATTTAAATGTTGCTATCTTATATTAAGATTATATCTCTAAAAAGAATTATTTCTTAGTTAAAATATTTTTTAGATTATTTCATTAAGTATTTTAGCACCTAGTGCAACAGTTAATCTTTCTTCAATGTCTGGGTTAATTTCAACTAAATCATATGCTTTAATATTTTTTAAATTTTTCAATCTTTGTAATAAATATAATAATTCTCTGGAAGTTAATCCTCCTGCTTCGACATGACCTGTTCCTGGTGCAAAAGCTGGATCAACTGAATCTATATCGATAGAAATGTATAATTTTTCAAAATTTCTGCACAGTTCCATAATTAAACTGCATATTTCATCAATACCTTCCATGCTTAGTTTTTTCATATCGAAGAATTTAATGCCACTTTTCTTAATAAAATCTAATTCTTCTTTATCACAATCTCTTGCTGCAATTAAAATAACATTTTTTGCTTTAACATAGCCTTCTTCAATTAAATTTCTTAAATAATTTTCATGAGTTGAAGGTTTAAATGGTTGCATTAAATCCGGATGAGCATCAAAAATTAACAATCCGTCTCCATTAAATGCTTTAAATGTAGCATAAGTAATTGAGTGGTCACCTCCTAAAATAACTGGACAACCGTATGTATCAAAAATATCTTTCATTTCTTTTGTAATTAAATCATGACTTTCTTCAATGTTTGAATTGTTAACTTTAATTTCTTTTTCATTAATTATGGTTTTGCAACCTTGTTCAGAACAATTTAATTCCTTTAATTTTTCTAACAACTTATCTGGACCTTTTTCGGTTCCTTTAGTTTTTCCGAGTCCGCCGGCATAAAATGGTATTTTAATAAACATTTACATTTCCTCTAAAGTTTCAATACCTAGTAAACTTAATCCTTTTTTTAAAGTTTTTCTAGTACAATATATAAGTAATATTCTTGCCTTTGTCATTTTTTGATCTTCTGTCACAACAGGATTTAATCTGTAGAATGCATTAAAATTTTGAGCTAATTTAACTAAATATTTTACTAAAATTGAAGGTTTATAACTTTCTGCTGACTGTGAAATCATGTCTGGAAAATCTTTTAACATTTTTATTAAAGCAACTTCGCTATCTTCATTTAATAATCCAAATTCAACATCGTCAGAAACTTTTTCTTTATATTTTCTTAATATGGAGCTTGCCCTTACGTATGAATATTGAACATATGGTCCTGTATCTCCTTCAAAATCCAGAATCTTATCCCAATCAAAAGTTATGTTATGTATTCTATCATTAAATAAATCGTTGAAAATTACTGCTCCTACTCCTATTTTTTCTGCAGCTTTTTTCTTATTTTTTAATTTTGGATTTTTCTTTTTTATTATTTTTTCAACTTTTTCTACAGCTTTGTCTAAAACTTCTTCAAGAACAACAACTTTACCTTTTCTTGTAGACATTGCTCCATCTTTAAAACTCAATCTACCAAAAATAACATGAATAAAAATTTCTTTATTTTTTTTATTTAATTTTTCCATTACTTTAAACCATTGTTTAAAATGAAGTGATTGAGCGATATCAACCACATAAAGAATTTTGTTTGGTTTGTATTCTTTTAAACGATATAGTCCTGCTGCAATGTCTCTTGTACCATATAATGTAGAACCGTCACTTTTTTTCAATAAACAAGGCGGCATATCTTTTCCAACATCGATAACCATAGCTCCATCGCTCATTTTTGTAAGTTTAGCTTTTTTAAGTTTATCAATTGTCGATTTGATTAATGGTGCATATTCAGACTCTCCTTTAACAGAATCAAAATTAATGTTTAATCTTTTGTATATTTTGTTGTAATCTTTTAATGAAATTTTAACGAATTTTTTCCAGTATCTAATTGCTTCGGTATTTCCTTCTTCTAATTTTTTGAAAGCTTCTCGTGCTTTTTCATCAAGTTCTGGGTTTTTTTCTACTTTCTGATTAAATTTAACATATATTTTATTTAAATCTTTGACATCGTTTATTTTATCTAATGAACTAAATTCTTTAATTCCCACAATTAATTGACCAAAGTTTTTTCCCCAATCTCCTAAATGGTTAATTCCTATTGTTTTATAACCTGAATAATTCATTAAATTATAAATCGCTTGTCCAATTACTGTAGAACGTAAATTGTGAATTCCCATATGTTTTGCAACATTTGGTGCTGAATAATCAATTACTATACTCTTATTTTTATTTTTTCCTTTTCCATAATCTTCATTTTTAAAAACTTCTATGAGAACATTTTTTGCTCTTGTTGATTTGTCAATAAAAAAATTAAGATAAGGACCTACTGCTCTATCTTCAACAAATTTAATTTGTACTTTACCTTCTAAGGATTTTGCAATTTCTATTGGATTTTTTTTATATTTAGGTGCTAGAGAAAAACATGGAAAAGCAAAATCTCCCATCTCTGGATTTGGTGGCACTTCTAATCTTGCATTAAACCCTAATTCTTTTTTCAAAGCTTTTTCTATTTCTTCCTTATAATTCATACTAATTAATTAAAGAACTAGATTTATAAATATTTCTAAAAAAAATAAGAAAAAAATTATTTTTCTTCTACAAGGTCTTCTTCATCCACTTCTTCGTCACTTTCTTCTGCATCTTCGTAACCTTTCATGAATGCTTCTTCTTCTGCGGAAATTTCTCCACCGTCTATAGACTCTTCTCTTCCACCTTCTGAGTAAACATTTTCTTCACTTTCTTCTGTGTTAAATTCGTCTTCCATGTCCTTTTTTAATTAAATAGTTCATTTAAAAAGATTTCGCATATGGTTCCAAAAACTTTAAAAATACATTTTCAAATCTATATGTTATAATGGAACTTAAACAAGTTATATTGGTAAGACAGGATTTAAAATTAAGTCCTGGAAAGATGGCTGCTCAAGTAGCTCATGCTGCAGTGCAGTGTGTAATGAAGTCGGATAATGGATTAATAAGAGATTGGCATTCAAGAGGAGCAAAGAAAGTTGTTCTTAAAGTTAAGGATGATGCTGAATTGCATAAATATGAGCAAATTGCTAAGCAAATGGGAATAAAAACTGCTTTAATTACAGATGCAGGTCATACTGAACTTCAACCAGGTACTGAAACTTGTTTATGTTTAGGTCCAGAAAAAGAAGATAAAATTGATGATGTTACTGGACATTTAGATATGTATTAAAAATTAATAAAAAATTTTTATTTTTTAAATTCTTATTTTAATCCTGTACTACCAAAACCGCCACTTCCTCTTACTGTTTCACTTAATTCTTCTGCTTCTTCGATTTCTGCAGTAACGATTGGTTGAATCAGTAATTGTGCAATTTTCTCGCCAGATTTAACTTCGTGAGTTTCATTGGATGTGTTAAGCAATATAACTCCGTATTCTCCTCGGTATGTGTGTTCTATTACACCTCCCAATGTAGTTATTCCTTTTTTAGCAGCAAGTCCACTTTTATCCCAAATTAAAGAAACAAATCCTTGTGGTAATTCAATAGATAATCCTGTGTTTATTAGTTTTCTTTCTCCTGGATTAATTACTGAATCTTCGCATGAAAAAAGATCCATTCCTGCATCACCTTCTCTTGCATATTTTGGAATTATTGAATTTTGTTGTACTTTTTTTATTTTAATTTTCATTTTTTATCCTCCTTGTCTACATCTAATTTTAACTTCTTTAAAATATGGTTTAAGAATTTCTCCAAATGCATTAAGTTCTTTTTGAGAATAAGTTGGTTCTTGTTCAAATTTTTTATCCAAGCAACCTTGTTCTAAGTCTGGTCTAAATTGTTGTAATGCATAAAGGTTAGACCCTTTAATCCACTCGCCAATTTCTAATAATTTTTTTTGATTATGATATAATGGAATAACAGTTGTTCTAAATTCATATTCTTTCATTGTTTGAATTAAATCAATTGAGCTTTGAATCTTTTTTACATCACTAAATTTGGTAATTTCTTTATATTGATCTTGGGTTCCTTTAATGTCCATAGCAATATAATCTACTAATTCATTTTGAAGTAAGTTTTCTAAAACTTGAGGATTACTTCCATTTGAATCTAATTTTGTTCTAAATCCTTTTTTTTTTAACATTTTAAGAAAGTCGGGTAAATTTGGATCTATTGTTGGTTCTCCTCCAGAAATAACTATTGTTTTAATCCAATTTTGTTTTGCATTTCTTAAAACTAATTCTATTTGGTTTTTTGAAAGTATATCTTTAACTGTTCCTAAGGTGGTATAGTTATGACAAAATCCGCACTTAAAATTACAACCAAAATAAAAAAAAGTTGCAGATAATTGGTCTGCATTGTTTAATGAGTCAGTGTCCACCGATGTGCTAATATTTCCATATTTCATTTACTTTAATTAGCACCTGTTGCAGTTGTTGTATCACTAGTTACATAAGGTTTAGCAGATTCTAATGCAGCACCTAGTGTATCTTTTATTCTTTTACCACTAATAATCTTGTGTTTAGACTCTAATTCGAATGTTTTTCTATCTCTTCTAACGTATCCTTCGGTAAGTAAAGTTGGAACATCGTCAATAGTATGGAATACTTCCTTATTTTGTGTATTGAATTCTACTCCCATTCCTGGAATACTTCCGAAATTCATTCCATTTCTTACAGCTCTTGCGATGTTTTCTTGTCCTTGTTTTCCTGCAGCAGTAAGATCAACAAAGTCTACAACAATTTCTCCATCGTATCCTGTTTGTTTTAAAGATCTGTGAATATCTCTTTTTAAGTTGTCACACCATTCACATCCCTGTTTTCCATAAACAACTGCCCTTACTGTTGGTTCATTTGGATCTAATTCAATTGTTTCTGTATTTGCAACTGTAGCATCAATAGAATAATTTCCTCTTCCTCTAGCTAGTGCTTCTTCTCTTTTAGAAGGATTCCAGTTATCAACTGTTGAATTATATCCTACTACTTTTTCTGTACGTTTAACCTTATCGCTTGAGCAATCCGGACATACTTCATGTAAACCACGAGTATGAGTTCCACAACTGTTACAGAATGTATGTTCTCCTGAAACTGTTAATTGAGCACATTGTGTGTTTTCATAAACACTTTGTACTAAATCGTATAAAGCATCTGGATTAATGTCAGCACTTCCAGTAAATAAGTGAACAATCGCACCTGATTCAATGACCGGATGGAAATAAGATTGCTTCTTAATTCTATCAACTCCTGAAATTGGAGCATCTGCTCTTGGATGTATTGAGTTACTGTAGTACGGGTCTTGTTCAGTTCCTTGAATAACTTCTTTAGCAAGAGGTCCATATTTATCATGCATTAAATCTCTTTTTGCAAGATTTCTTGCAGCACTTTCCGCAGGACTTTCTTCTAATGAAAACTTCAATCCTGTTTGTTCAACATAAAGATTTTTTCTTTGATACATTGAAGCCATTAATTTCAATCCTGTTTGAACTGCATATTCACTTTCATGAATTTCTTGTCCAGTTATTATTTGAATTGCTTCATTTAATCCTAACATACCAATAATGTAAGTTGCTTTATCCAAATCAACATATGGTTCACCATCTAAAGCTTTTTTACCAATTTGCCATAAGGGTCTTCCTGGTTGCATTAATGATTGAGAAAATTCTCTTTTTTGCATATGAGCTTTGTAAGCTTTATCCATAGTTTTTGTAACTTCTCCAATTAATCCATCTAAATTCTTTTCTCCGTTTTCAATCGCTCTATATGCTGCTTGTGGGAGATTAACTGTTACGTTTTGAAAACCACAAAATCTTAATGATTCTGGATGTTCTAGAACTTTTGGATCTACGGCTGTTTTTAATCTGCAACATGCAGCCAATGTAACTGCATCTCTATCAAATATAAAATATGCTGAAGAATTTTTAGCTCCTAATTCGCAAGTCTTTTTCAACAATTCGCTTTGTCTTTTATTTTTGAAAGAATTTCCATCGACATGAACATCACATTTTGGGAATGCAAACATTTTTCCATTTTCATCACCCTCAATATAAACATCAAGTAATGCATCAAAGAAATCTTGTGCTTCTGTTTCATAATCCTTGTATGTAATGAATCTTCTTCCTTGATCATTTAATAATTCTCTATTGAAATTTCCTTTTCTATCAACTAAAACATTTCCTTTGGAATCTTTAAAGATTAAACCATTTTTACTTTTTTCATCAACAATTCTTTCAAGTTTTTCTTCATTTCCTTTTTTATCGATTGTGTGATATAATCCGCCTGGCATAATTAATGGTATGTCTGAAAGAATTTCTGGAACTCCTGTGTGTAAGTTGAAATCAATAAACAATGTTTGACCACCCCTAGAAAATGCACTTTGAGATTGTGTGAAAATCAAATTTTGTGCAACTTGTTTCATGTCTGTGTAGTTATGCATCATCTGTTTAAAATCTGTTTTCAATTGGTCATTATCTCCAATTTTATCTAAGACTGCTTCTCTTACAGAACTTACATCTTTTTTTGACATTCCTTTTAAGAATGGTGAAAATTCTAAATTCATATAAGATAAACCTAGTGCTCCAGCATAATATGCTTGCATTGAAGCTAAAAATGTTGAAATGTGTCCTGATAATGTTATTGCATGGTTTGCAGGACTTGAAGAAGTATCCAAATTATCTAATTTTAATCCAAATAATTTAAGGTATGCTGGACTATGACCTGAGCAGTATACTCTTGTAATATATCCTAAATCATGTAAATGCATTTCACCTTTTAAGTGAGCACTTTTAACTTCTTTACTAAATACTTCTGATAATGCATATTTTTTAAGAATTGTTTCCCAAATTGCAAGCCCTACCGCTTCAGGATTATTTGTACCCACATTAGCATTTTCTAATGTTTTTGCACGTATTAATTGTTCTAAATCTTCTTTTGGTAAGTCATATGTTCCTGCTTTAAGTACTTGTTCGGGATTAGCTCCCATATCAACTAAACTTGTAGCAACTAATGCCCTAATTGTTGAAGTGTCTAATAAAAATGCTTCGCCATTTTCTTTTCTATGATTATATAATTGCCAAACTCTATTTTCAGTTTTATCAACAATAACGTGGACCTGATCATCTGTTAAACCTAAATCTAAGGTTTTTAAATGATCTGCAATTCTCGTTGGATTAAATGGTTCTGCATTTGTTTCGCCTTTGTTTTCAATAAGTAAATTAATGTCTGTAGAATTTTGGGTAACGCCTGCTGCTTCTACCATTATTTCTTTTGCTTTTTTTCTTCTATTATTGAATGATTCATATTCGTCAGCGTGTTGAAAAAAAGCTTCAGTTCTAAATGTTTTTACGACTGCTTTATCAATATCATCTCTTGCAATTTTCTTACTATTTTTTTTACTTATGGATAATTCTACTTTGTCAACTAATTGATCTAGTGTATCGGGATTAATTTTTAGTCCGATTGCTGCAGCAGTTTTTTTCATTGCTTTTTCGATCTTTCTTGGGTTGAAGGGTTGTTCTGTCCCATCTCTTTTTACGACTGTAGTTGGTATTGGTGTCATTTTTAATTTACCTCTTTAATAGTTTTTTTAGTTCTTCTTGAAATTCTTCAACATCAGTGAAATCTTTATAGACTGAAGCAAATCTTATATATGCTACTTTGTCTAATTTTTTTAAATATTTCATTATTGCATTACCTATTTTCGAAGATGGAACTTCTGTTGTATCCATTGCTCTTAACTCAATTTCAATTTTATCAAGAGATTCTTCGATACTCTTTGTAGAAACAGGTCTTTTTTCACATGCTTTAATCATTCCTAATCTTACTTTATCTCTATCAAATCTTTCTCTATTTCCATTCTTTTTTACAATAATCAATTCAACATGATCTACTCTTTCATGAGTTGTAAATCTTTTTGCGCATTTTAGACATTCTCTTCTTCTTCTTGTTGAAGTTTCTGAATCTCTTTTATCTACAACTTTGGTTTCTTCTGCGAGACAGTATGGGCATTTCATAAATTTCTTTCCAATTTATTGGGCTTAAAACTTTTTGATTTTTGTTGTTTCATGTTTTATCTCTTTATAGCTAACGCTACAAGTTAATTTTTATTTTCAAGTAATCTTCAAAAAACAACTTTTTTGTTTTTTTGTCAACTTGCACTACGTTCAAGTCATAACGACATGTTGTGGTTTTGTTAGATTACTACCACAACATCTTGTGTTTTAATCTCATTGAAGTATTTTTAAATATTCATATCCTGCAACATATATTTTGAAGAATCAACAACCTTTTTCTCGTCGTTTTTTAGTAATACGTTACTTTTGCGTAATGAATTTTATTTGAAAAATTAGAAATAATAATTAAATAATAAAATTATCTTGTAATAAATCCTGCAACTAACATTGCAATGCCAATAATCAAAACTAAATAACTTAAAAATAAATTACTTTGAATGTTATTACATTGAATTCTTTGAAAAGTTTCATTATTTGTAATTGTTGCTGAATTTAAGTTTTCAAATTGTACATTTGTAAAGTTTTTATTGGAACATTCCATGCTATCAACGTATAACCCTAGAAATGAAGACAAAGTAATTACCAGAATAATTATAATTCCACCAGTCCACATAAAGTATTTTTTCATAATTAATTAATTTAAATCCTATATATAAATCTTTCTTAAAATATTTATTCTTTTATTTTTTTAATTAATTAATTATTATAAATAGTTAAATCAAAAATTTAGGAAATTGAACTTTGTAATCTCCGTGAAGTTTTATTACTTCTTGATATTTTGGTAGTAATTCTTCAAAAGTTGTTGCTCCTAACATTTTAGGTAATATTCTTCCATAAACTAAAAAATCCAAGTGTGCTTGTTCATTATATTTTTTAGGATTTATTATTTTTTTATAACATTCTTGTGCGTGATGTTTTAATAATCCGGATAATTCTAAATACTTTTTTCTTTTAATTAAATCTTTTAAATGAAGATTGCTACACTCGTTAGCTATATCAAATACTGATCTCACACAATCACTAATATTAACTTCTCCAATTTTTTTATGAATTAAATATATTTGAAAAGGATTTTGAATGTTGTAAGGTTTTTCTTCAACTATCATCCTGAATAATGATTTTAAATTTCCAAAAGATACTGTTGTATCTGGAACAAAATTATTTTCTTTTACAGCCAAAAAAGGAAGTAATGCGTCATAAACTAAAATTGAAGTAATATATCTGTCATTAAGTTCTTGAAATTCATTTTGATTAGAGTGTTGTAATTTATAATTTGATACTGTAATAAAACTTCCAATATCTTCTTTAATTTTTTTCTTTGAATGATTGATTGGTGATGCAGTTCTAATGTGTTGTTCAAAAGTTTGATAGACAACAATCTCCAAATCTAATCTCGGAATCTGTCTAAGAAATATTCCTTGTTTCATTATATGTGAGTAAGATCTTAATTTATATAAAGATGCTTATGTCTTTGTTGATATAGTAAGATTTATATAGTACAAGATATAGAAATTACATTAAAAAAGAG
>CAZLQZ010000020.1:0-15098 GCA_964561995.1 uncultured Methanosarcinales archaeon
CTTTTTCATCTTCTTTGTTATCTTTTACTTCAATTTTTTCTTTTTCACTTTCTTTAATCATCTCAGCAGGATTAGTTGTTATTAGTATGTGTTCTTCTTTGCTTGCTACTACTTTAAGTTCTTGATGGTCATTGTCCATTATAAGTATACCATCACCTGGCATTGCAGAAAGCAAAAAATTTTGTTCTGTCTGACTTAAATTAAATGTATTGTTTACTCCCCTTATTACGGCAGGTTTTTGTCTTAACAAGAAAGTGTAGGATGTATTTGCTAAAACTGCGTGTCCTGCTTTTGAACCAACTAAGTCTGCAACATCTTGAGTAATCATTAATAATCCTAAATTATATTTTCGGCATGTTTTGACTATTTCGAAAATATAGCTTGATTCTTCTGCAGTTTGTAATAAAGACCAGGCTTCATCTATAACTAGAATCTTTTTTGTTTTTGTGTCTTTCATTTTCATGTAAACATAATCAAGAACTAAATACATTATTACAGGTTTTATTTGTTTGGGCATGTTTCCAATATTAAAACACAAAAAATTATTATCAAAATCAATCTTTGTTTCTCTATCTAAAAATCCAAATACTCCTCTTTTAGTATACATTTGTAAACGATTAAGTAATGCTCTGTAAGTTACTCTCTCTTGTTGAACAGAGGATTTTTCTAATTTAGTTAAAGTATCAAATAAGTCAGTCATTATTGGGGGTTTATGACTTTTATAATCATCTTTTGTGATGCCATTATTTTCGTATGTTAAATCTATTGCTCTGTCCAGAATCGATTTTTGCAATTCATTTAAATCACTAAACATAATCTGGAATAAGTCCATTAAACTCAATCTTTTTTCTAAATAATCGTGTCCCATTAAATCTAAGGGATTGATTACTGTTTCTGAGTTTTTAGAAATAGTAATATTTTGTCCGCCGTAGTGTTTTGTTATAGCTAAATATTCTCCTTGTGGATCTATTATGATAACATCTGTTCCGTTCATATATTGTCTTGAAATTAACAATTTAGCAAAATAACTTTTCCCACCCCCAGAAGTAGAAAGAATGATGCCATTAGCATTTGCCAAATTAAATATATTTTTGATAAAAGGAATACCATTCTTATTTAATCCTAGTAATATACCATCATTATCAATATTTAGAAAAGGGCTTGAGAAAGGAAAGAATGCAGCCAACCCTTTTGTATGGATATTTCTGGTCATCTTTAACCCGTCTTTTGCTAAAGGAATCATGCTTGCATAACTATCCTTCATCTGAAATAAAGGAATTTTATTTTGAATCATCAAAGAATCAAGTTCTGACTTGACTTTTTTCGATAACAGTTCAATCTCCTCTTTGTTTTTTCCTTTACACATGATGTATAATGAAACATCAAACAACTTTTGTTGACCTTTTTGTAAGTCATCTAAAATTTTTCTTGTAGATTTAAATTTGATATCTAAGCTTGGATTAAGAATTCCTTTTTTTGAATCTACATAAAGATCAGCTTGTTGTTTCTGTAAATCTCTGTTTAACTGAATCATCATCATATCAATAGGGAAAGGTTGAATATGGATACTTATATCGAACTTATCTCCCGAACTGATGATTCTATCTAAAAAACCTTTTTCAACACTGTGGGGATATCCAGAAACAGCAATTAATTTACAAAATAAGTTTTCTATAATAAAATAATCTGAAAAGAACTGGACTTTTTCTGGAGCAAGCAGAAAATGAGCAATGTTTTCAACATTTTTGTCAACATCTTTTATTTTTGCATCAAATAAACTTAGAAGTTGATTATTATTTAATCTTTTAACACCTAAACCAATACTTTTAAGTTTGTCAATACAAACATTAACTTGTAATTCTAAGTTATCTTTTTCCTTGATTATGATATAAAAATTTCTGTTCTGAACGCCATTTTCATTAATAGATTCCTCAACAAATTCCTTATATGATTCAAACAAGACTGATTTATCTTTAGTTAATTTTTCTAGATGATCAAAATGAGATTTTAATGAAATAGGATTGGTGGTGATATAAACTTGAATGGGGAAGTCTAAACTATTTAAAAATCTCTGAAAAGAAATCAAAATTGATTCTTTCTCATCCTCGGTCTTGATCATAAAATTAATTGGAATGACTTCTATAACTGCCAATTTACTATTCTTTTGGATTAAAAAATTATCTTTCACATTTTCAACATCGATGATTTTTTCTAATTCCTTACTAGAAACTCCCATTTTTGGATTTCTCTTATAATTATAGAAATTTTTGATTTTTCCCAGACCATCAAAGAATATAAAAAATGCAGCAATAAAAATAATAATTACACTAATAATCCCCGAAACTTCAATTCTTAAATTAAATTTAAATAAAACAAGAAAACATAACAAAAAAGCAGGAACTGCATAAAACAATTGCGAAAAAGTCAAACCAAAAAGAATTTTTTCTTTATGCTTCAAGGGGGGAGGAATATCATACGCCATAAAAAAGTAAATGTTAAATGATTTAAGAAAGTGGTTAACAAAAATCACGGAATAAAGTTGTTGAAAATAAAAATTATTCTTTATCTATATAATACGTGCTACCCAAAACATGTTTATTATTTTAAATTATCAAATCCATATTTTAAAATCTTTATTTTATTTTTTTGTAAGAATTGTTCCACTAATACGATTAAATTCACTTTTTTCTTATTAATTTCATATTTTTTAATAAATTGATTAAATTCAAATCCTAAATGTAATTTTATTAAGCCATATGGTGGGTCATATGGTTTATCTAAATCAAACCATATTTCTTGTTTGAATTTCCAGATTTTTTTAATTTGTAAATCAATAAAAGAATCTAAAAGCTGGTTTATAAAAAGGCAAGATGGTTTTTTTGAATAAGTTTCGTCTAATGTTTGTATTTGTTTTTGAATAAATTCAGTATTTAAAAATGCTTGATGCATCCACTCATGTAAAAATAAAAGCTCCGTTTGAAATCTAACTAAATTGTTAGTTTTTAAACAAATATAGGTTCCCTTATTTGCTGCAAGGTGTACCATATTATTATCTATTTTTAATTCAACTTTATTAATTCTGGATATATCAATTATATTTTCTTGAAGTTCTGAATATTCTCTGATAACTGCAGTTTTTGTTTTATTAAATAAGTTATATAATTCTTTGTTCATTTTAATTTTCAATAAAATAATTATTTGAAAAGTTAACGTATAAATTTTTCGGTTTTTTAATTAAATTGCGAAAGTTTTTAAAATAGTCATTAATTAAGAAGATAATGGATGAAAAAGAATTAATTGAAAGCTTAATATTATATAAAGAAAAATATCAATTAACTCTTAAAGAAATAGCTAAAAGAACAGGCATAAATCCATCTAATTTAAGGTCTTATTATGATATGATTATAATTAATAGAGCGATTAAACGACTTAATTTTGAAGGAAAATCTTTTAAGGAGATCAGTGAATACATCGAGAATAATCTTAAGTTACCTCAGGGAAGATATGGATTTCCTGAAACTTCTGTTGATCATTGGTTAGAACGAACAAAAGATATTGAATATGATATTAAAAAAATTAAATATTTAAAATTAAATGAAATAACCAATAAAAAAATTAAAATAAGATTTATTGCAAAAGAAAAATCAGCTTCCCGATTAAATGAACAAAAATCTAATTATAATACACAAATATATGATTTATTATATTCCTATATTTCATTAATTTATTTTAAAAATTTGTGTTTTTTAAAACAAGAACAGACGAAGAATGCCAAATTTAAATCAGTTTATGAAAAATTTAAAAAAGAATTATTTATAAACACAGGTTACGGCGAGGCATTAAAATGTCAAGGATCAAACTTTAGATTACTAAAAAAATTAATTAAAATCAATAAAATCAATAAATCTGTATTAATCGTTGAAAGTTTATTAAGTGATTCTGACATTAATCAAATTTTAATCTTTCTCAAAAATAAAATATTAAAAACGGGATTTTTTAGATATTTTGATGTTAATTCTTTGTTTACAGAACTAAAAGATAAAAAAATAATTAGTAAAGAAAAATGTGCAGAAATAATTGAATATAAAAAAAATTGGGAAAAGTTTTCTAAAAAAATTAAAGAAATTTTAAACAAAAAAAGAATTGAACCAGAAAATATAAATGGTCTAATCATTGATTATTTTCAAATTCATATTGCTAGTTGGATGTATTATTCAATTTTTAATCTAAACGAGAATAATCACTTTTTTTTATTTTTGAAAATAAAAAAGTATTTATTAAATAAAAAACAAAAGGTTGATATTTTAACAGAAATAAATTCTGAAAATGCACCTCTGTTGGAGTTTCTTCGTGCACCAAATAAAATAGATAATGAAAAATATCCTTTTCAAATAATTAATGATCTGAATGAAAATCTTAATTCGTTTAATTATTTAAAACGAACTAGTTTAATAAATAATAATCTAATTAAATGTTATAATTGTGGAAATAAATTTTCTCCAAAATTTTCAATATTTGCAAAAGATTATCCGTTATCAGAAGATGAAACAATTCAAGAGATTCAATATTGCGATAATTGTCTTGCATCTATGTACTGGGGAACTAATAAAATAGATAAAAATAAAGAACAATTAATTGAAGATATGAAGAAGTTCTATGAACTTACTAATGAATTACCTTCGCGAGATAATTTAGGGTGGGTTCAATTACATACTTTTGCGCAAAATGATAAAGAAAAATTTCATAAATTAATGAAATTATTGATCTCTATGTATTGTCCCGAGGATTATTTACTAACTTTTTGTCAAAGTTGGATTGGCGTATTGATTAAAACTGGTCTTTTAAAGAATGCTAAGAAACTTTATTATGGAACAATTTGTTTTGCAAACGATGATGATTTGTGCTTATCGTTATCTGAAAAAAAAATTGATGATTGGTTATTTAAACATAAAATTGAACATAAAAAAGAATGGTACTATCCGCGGGATGTTCAATATAATCCAAATAGTTTACTTAGATGTGACTGGTTAGTGAAAGATAATTATATTGAATTTTTTGGGTTAAAAGGTAATGAGAATTATGATAAGAAAATAATTATTAAAGAAAAATTATGTGAAAAAAATAATTTAAGTCTTATATCTTTGACACATAAAGATTTAAGTAATTTAAGTAAAAAACTTTCATTTTTACTTATTAAAGAAAAAAACTAAAAAGTTTATTTTCCCCATATTTTACTTTTAAGCTGTTATATTGCTTTAGGATTTTACAGGTGTAATATTTTTATACTTATCTTTTACGTAATTTTTGTTAAATCCCTATAAATAAAAGTATGAATTTCTATGTTTTATGAAAAAATGCAAAACTTGCGGGGAAATTTTGGAAGGTGAGGAGATTGGTTTTTGTTATACGTGCCTTGAATTCCATAATAAGAAGTACAATGAGAAACAAAAAGAAAAGCTGTACAAGCAGTATGAAATAGCGAATAAACACAAAGTTCTGGACTTATTTAGTGGATGTGGCGGATTAAGTTATGGGTTTCATAGAGCGGGTTTTAGCGTAGTAGGATTCATTGAGAAATGGAAACCTGCTATTGAAACATATAAGAAAAATTTTCCAGAAGCTAAACATTTAGGAACTGATATAACAAAAATAAAAAACTCTGACCTTGAAAAATACAAAAATAAAATTGACATTATTACTGGCGGCCCTCCTTGTCAGGGTTTTAGTTATTGCGGTAAAAGAGATCCGAAAGATAAGAGAAATCAATTATATAAAGAATATCTAAGAGTTGTTTCTGTAATAAGTCCGAAGATAGTTATTATTGAAAATGTTCTTGGGATTAAAAGCATGTGTGATGTTAAAAATAAAAGTGTTCTTGACAAAATTCTTAATGAATTAATTAGCCTAAATTACTCAGTAAGTCATAAGGTACTTGTTGCTTCTGATTATGAAGTGCCTCAGAATAGAGCGAGATTAATCATCATTGCTAAAAAAAATGAATTCTTTCCAGAATCTTCAAAACGTAAAGTAAATGTGATTGATGCAATAAAAGATCTTCCTGAGGAAGAATCTGAATTAAATGGGCATATATTATTCAATACAACAAAAAAGGTTCTTGATAAAATAAAAAAATTAAAACAAGGAGAAAAAATCTCTAAAAAATATAATTTCAGCAGACAAAGACTTAATGCAAATAAACCTTCTAAAACAGTGCCTACTAAACCAATATTTATTCATCCGACTTATGACCGGTTTTTGACACCAAGGGAACTAGCAAGATTGCAGAGTTTTCCAGATTCTTTCATTTTTGAAGGAACTAAAACTTCAATGGTTAAACAAATTGGGAATGCAGTTCCTCCGAAACTTGCTTTTGCTATTGCTAAAAAAATTAGAGAGGTGTTGGAAAATGATTGCTGAAGATACTTGGTTGGTATTACTTTTTTATGTTATTATATTACCATTTAGTATAGTAGTCGGAGTTACGTCACTCTTTGAGTTATTAATAATTCATCTATTGATTACTATTATTCTTTCATTTTATTTTTGCAGAAAATCTTTTTGTCGAAGGAAGAGAAAAAGAGGTGGTTCTGAATTAATTATGACTGTTGTTGATCCTGAAGAGGATAAATATCTCGCATTTCGTAATCTGTTTAACGCAGAGGGGGCAAAAAAATGAAACAAGATGAAAGTTTGAGTTTTAGTAGAGAATTTCAACCGGAAGATCTGGAAAATATGGTTGCTAAAACATTGGAGTTATTTGAAACTGGTAATTTGCAAGAAAGTAATGAATTGGCAGTTTATAATGTGCACAACTTATTGCAAAATATGGCAGAGTATGCAAAAAATGTGAGTGCTAAAATTTCTGACAGAGAAAAGTTGTTGATGCAGCAATCTGCTGAAGTTATGAGTGGTCTTGCTTTGAAAGCCAGAGAGGGGGAAACTCCGCAAGAGTATTTGAAGGGTGTTGCAGAATTGATCGATGAGAGTGTTACTGGAACTAATCATGCAAGAAACAGCATTAGTTTAGAAAATGGTACTCTTGGCGAATATCGTTTCTCAACAGATGTTAAAAAACAAATTGAGGGTATGAAGGAAGGAGGATATTTATCATGAATGGCGAACCAGCAGATGAATTGCTTAGGCAATTCTCTGAAAAACTAAAACGATATGCATCTAAAGAAAATATTGGTGTTGATGATTGTGATGAATTCATGGATGACGTGGGTAAGTTTGGTATTGCTATAACTGCAATGCTAAAAGAAATGGGCTATGATAACAATCGGATACATGAGTTTAAATCAGAACATTTAGATGATTTACTTAAGTCGAGTGATGTAAATTATGATAAAATCGTTAATGATCCACGATTTGGAGAACTTTTTTTTGGAAAAAAAGCAATTAAGTCAAACAATAAATTTTTGACTGGTTTAACAACTCTTGTTTTGGGAAGTTCTCTTTTAACTAATGTTATTTTGTATCAACAAAGGGATCAATATTTGGGTTCAAGTTCTCAAGCTTATTCGCCCACAATAACAAATACTAAGTATCTAACACTGGACCCATTTGGTTCTAAGAAACTTTATGATTGTGTTTATCGGATTAGTGGTGAACAGATTAAAAGAAGACCCTTTGTTACTGAGGGTAAATGGGAAAAACAAGTAAATGATTATGCTGCTTTCTTATTTGGCAAACCAACTGAAGATGATTTGAAAATTATTGATGAAATTTTAAGAAATCAGGTAAATAATCAGCTGAAAAGAGAACATTCTGAAGCAACATTAGAAGAAACCATATCAGGTTATGATAATGAAACGGTAGCTGTAAATTATAATTTTGATTTAAAATCTGATTGGACAACACATGAGAAATATATTGAGGTTTATAGAGCAAAAGAGAAATTAAAGGCATATCTTAATGATAAAGGTAAGCTTAAATTAAGGGGTCATTGGAGAAATGCCGCCTGGAAGCTTTCATTAAAGCTATATGGTGATTATCATTTAAGTGAGGACAAGAGAGTAGAAGTTTCTGACCTTTTAATGCGAGAGTTGTATGGTGGCAAAGTTCAGGGAGACATTCAGATGGAACCAATAAATACGCCTTTTAGAAAAGGATTCATTATAACTTATGAGGGAGGTAAGAAATGAAATATTTATTTTTATTTTTGTTATTAATGCCAGTTGCTTTAGCAGAGATAGATTTTGATCAAGAATTAAGTAATGATGAGGTAGCTCAACTGGATGCTATTCTTGATCCTGTTTTGAAAGTTTATAATTTTGTTAAATATTCTGCTAGCGTAATTGGTGTTTTAATGCTTGTTTTTTCAGGAATTACTTTTGTTACTGCAAATGGTGAAATGGCCAAGAAAGAGAAAGCTAAAAGCATAGCAGCAGGAGTTGTAATAGGTTTAATTATTATTTGGGTTGCACCATTAGTGGTTAAATATATTTTTAGCTGATGAAAATTATTATCATTTTTTTATTATTATTGTTGATTCCCTTAGTTAGTGCTTTAAATGAAACTGAACAAGATTTATATAATTCTGCGTTATTATATACTAATAATTCTTTTGCGGACCATTCATTTATAGAACAGTATAACCTTAATATTGATGTTGATGGCATACCCAATGATGTTGAAGTCAAAAATTCTAAGTATATTAAAAATGCTTGGCTTTCCATTCTTGCTGTTTTTCCATCTGTTTATGAAAATGAATATTTGTATGTTTCTGATAAAACAAAATCGTTAAGTAAGTTTGATTACGAGATAAATTTACCTGCGAATTATTACGGGAGTCATCCACATACCAGTAATGGTGATTGCAAAAGAACGTATACGCTCACAAAGAATAATTATGAGTTCAAACATTTTTTTAATAATAATTTTCAAGGAAGTAGTTTACTAACTGAATTTAATGTTGAATCTGACGGTCAAATTAGTAATTATTTAACCATTAATGCAGAAGTTAGAACTGATAGGTATCGTTGGAAAAAGTATTGCTGTGTGAGAGGAAAAGACGGTTGTAAGAAATATTGTTATGATTGTGATCCTCGTGCTACAAATTATGAGACCGACACAATACATTTAGAAGATTCAAGAAACATAAAATTGTATGAAAACACTCCATTTCTGAACATAGATTTCTTGGACCAGTATTATGATTCTACAAAAGGAACATTTACTGCTAATAATTTTAGTAATTTAGTAATAAAATTTCCTGAATCTTTTATTGAGAATAGTTTATACTATTATGATATTGTTTTTGAGCAAAAACCGTTCAATTTTATATTTTTAAGAGCTAACACACATAATAAAAGCATTCATAATAATCTTTACCTTTCTAATAATACTTTTTTTGTAAAAAATGTTAGTTATTGTAATTATGTTATTCGAGATCATTTCAAAATAATTAATGGATCAGTTAATGTGGTAGTTGAAAAACAAGATTTAGCACCATTAGAAGTAAAAGAAAGAAGTTTTAATATTCATTTATTATCAACTATAATCTTTTTAGTAATTTTTTGCTACATCATTTATTCTTTAATTAAATCGAAATTTAAGAAAGCAAGTGTGTTTTTGGTAACGTTAATATCTCTTCCAATGGTTTTAGCTGAGGATTGTGGATTGACAAATCTTGCTTCTTGTATTCCTGAAAAATTTTATGAATACCTCCTTTACATTATTAACTTGCCTTTATTACCTTTATTGGAAACAACTTCTGCTTTACTTACTGCCGATCCTTCAATAGATATTTTTTATCATCTTTGGACTATTTTGAGATATATCATTAGTTTTTTTTATGTTTTTGTTTTTATTTATGTTGGATATACGTTTTTAACTTCAAATTCAGATCCATTAAAGAGAGCTCAGGCAAAGGAGATGTTAAAGAATATTTTCATTATGATTATATTGGTTCAAGCTTCTTTTTACATTTATGATTTGACTCTTTATTTAAGCAGTGTGATGAATGAAACAATTATTTCAATGGTAGATCCTCATTTTTTTATGCTGACTGCAGATAATATTGTAAACATTGGTTTGGAATTTATTCTTGCCGGAACTTATTTGTTTGTTTTGTTTTTGACAGTTTTATTATTAGTTATTCGCTATATTATTGTGAGTTTTGGAGTTATTTTTTTACCATTTGCAATATTTTTTTATTATCTTCCGCCGTTAAACAGTTATGGCAAGTTTTTTTTACGCCTGTTAGGAAACTTTATTTTTGTGACCTTTATTGATTTATTAATAATTTTAGCCTGCTCAATGCTAATTAATGTCCCATTATTTGAAAACTTCAAGATATTAGTAATGATATCTTGCTTTTTAATGGTAGACTATACTTTGTTTTTGGTAATCAAATTAGCAATAAAAGGAGCAAGTAATAATTCAATAAAACAAGATTTAGGACAGGCAATGAAGTATGTTGCTTTGTTAGTTTAAAAAGGCCATTGTCGATTTCGAGCTTTAGCGAGGCTAAATCTGGAAGAATTCTATAAAAAAACAGGGAGATTGGTCAAAAAATACGTTAATTTAATAAATTTAGTAACATTATAGTCTCACAAGAGGAATAAATGCAAAAATATTGTACTATCTGCAAAAAGGAAATAACTGATGCTGAGAAAGCTTTTTCTAATAAAAAATATGGCAAACCCTTATGTAGGTCACATCAAAAAACTACAAATAACAGTATATCCAAAAAAGAAGGGAAATATAAAGAAGGCATGATTAAAGGCAGAATTGCAGAAGCATTAATTGAAGAGTTATTTTTATCTTTGGGTTATAATGTTTTTAGATATGGTATGGAGAATACTGTTCCTGCAATTACAAAACTTCTCCACGGTGTTAAAAGTGAAGTTGCAGATACAATCAGGCGAATGCCAGATTTTGTAGTTCAGCATCCAATAAGGAAGGATATATATTTTATTGAAGTTAAATTTAGAAAAAGCGGAGAATTTGATATTCAAGACAAATCTTTGATTAATTATCCCTATGAAAACGCTTATTTTATTGTTATTTCGAAAAAGCATATTAAATGTATTACTTACAAAGAATTAAAAAAAGGTAAAAAAGTAACACCAAAATCTATGAATTATCTAGGCAATAAAAAAGAATTTGATTTAGATAAGGATACAATCATTAAGTTTTGTGATTTTGCGGTTAAATTTTTTAGTGAGGTATAAGTGGTGCATATAACTAATACTTATTGGAATACGCTTTTGGTTAATATTGATAAAATTAGAGAAGAGTGGAGTGATGGCAAGAATTATGCCAATAAGTTAAAACTGTTCTTAATGGGGAATAATGTTGATAACAGAAAAAAATATGTTGATTATATTTATCCAAATAATGAAATAAATAAAGAAGATGTTGATAATCATTATGATGAAATCTTGGCAAAACTTAATGCAAAATATTTACAAGGATTGAGGGAATTTCTTATTGGAAAATCAGGAGTAATTGAAGAATATGTGGCAAATAATAGCTCTTTATTTACTTCTATCGAAATTCAAACGCCTTTACTTGCTCTTATAAAAATGTTTGGAGATGATCCAAGCATCCTTACAAGCATACTCTTAATGAAAATTTGGAATTCTAAAAGCATAGATGAAACTTTTCTATTCACTCAAACAATTTCCGATGAACAAATTAATCAATTAATTGAAGATATGCCTAATATTGTTGCAGCAATTAAAAGAAAAAATAAAGGAAGATATGAATATAAAGGAAAGCGCTTCTTTAATAATGACCACATCTTTTGGTTAGAAAAACAAAGCTCTGATAAAATGCGTAGGGCATTCTCAAAAAATATTAGATTTAAACCTTCATCAGATATCTTATTTAATATTGATTATGAAAATAATTTATTAGAATTAAAATGTGGCAATAACTCACTAATTGATACTATATCAAGCATTATTGCGAGAAAACTTTCTCTTAGCCTTTTTTATTATCATAAAGAGAATTGTGCTCAACTTAATCTTATCAACTTTAAAAATGCTCTTTCTATAATTCCTGAACAAGTTTCAGAAAATGAATTTGGCATTTGTGAAATTGGTTTTAACCGAATGAAGATTTCAAATAGTGCTCCTCTCGTTATCCCGAAAAGGAGCGGTAGAGATATAAGAAAAACATTAAATGAATTGGATAATGAAGAAATAATTGACTTAAAAGATATAGAATCTATTGATTATTTGAAAGTGTTATATAATGATTCTGATAGGAAAATAAAGTTTAAAGCCAATAAGGATGGAACCTTAACTTTGAAATTAGATACAAGAAACTTATCAAGATCAAAAATAGATAAAATCAATTTATTATTTGAAGAAAAATTTGGTGTCCCCCTAGATAAATCTATAAGTGAAACCGATGAGAGAAAAATACTAGAAAATACATATAATTTAATTTTTTCTTCAGATATTATTGATAAAACTTCAAATGTTATAAAACTTAATCTACAAAAGTTAAAAGATAAGGAACTGATAAATTATAATGGTAACAAGATATATTGGTGTGTAAGTTGTAAAAGAACTTTTAGTGAAGTTGAGAATTGCCCTGATTGTGGAGACCCATTAAAATTTATTTTATCAAAAGTGAATATTTCACGTAATCCTACTAAAATTCTTAATTTTATAAAAAATAAATTTATAAATTCAGGATATGATGTTAAAATTAGATTAATCCAAAGAACTTATTTAGGTAAAAAGAAAAATTTTATTTATTTATCTTATGATAAAGAAGTAATATACTTATACTTTAATGACGGGGAAAATATTAAACATATGATTGAATATTTTAAACATTCCAATATTCCAATCATCATAATCAATAATTCAAAAAGAAAACTAAAAGATTTTGATCAAGACATATTTCCTCAAATTTCTTTAGCTAAATTATTAGTTATGTCAAATGAAGAATTTAAAACATTTTTTGATGAACTATTAGAGAGAGTGAAGGAAAAAATTGAGAATGTATTAATTCAATCAGCCGATAATTCTTCTGATCGATTAAATAGTTATTTAACTGGAACTCAAACAAGTTATGATGCAACAATGTTAGAAGACGATACATATAATTTAATGAGATATATTTTCAAAACAGGAGAGAAATGGGGAAAGGCAGTAAGTGGAACAACTGTTCCCGAAGGGATAATCGGATATGGCTATTTGAAACAGATGGGTTCTCAATGGAACAAATATCTTAGAAGTATGATTTGGGATTGTAAATTCACCCAAGGAGAACAATTTGATTTTAGCAGATATGTAAAGATTCAGGCAAGAGATTATGTTATTAGGACTTCTCAATCAAAAGCTATAAAGGACCATAGCCAACAATTGTCTGTTTATATTAATTTTACAAATAATGTCAATCAAACTCAGTACAATAATTTTGCTAAAAAAGTAAAGAATATAGAAGATTGGAATGGGAAAGTTGTATTATTTGAGTTATCAGCACTAAACAAATTATTTAAATTGATAAAAAGAAATTATTCAGAAATTGATAGTAGGAGAAGCCAATTATATCATAAATTAACGCTTTTAATGAATAAACAGGAAAAGGATAAATTTTATTCTTTAATCACCGAAACAAAAATTAATAACTTAATGACAGAATTATTACAATCCAAGAGGGATATTCCTCAATTAGATTATGAAGAGACGTTTTTATGGTTAGAATCAGATACAATTAGAATAAGAGGATAAGCTAAGTTAATTAAAAAAAACCCTTTCTTTTTTTAAATGAAAATTTTATTGTATTTAACATAGGGTTTTGGCGAAGTTGAGTTTTTTCTATAATTTTTTTATTATTTGCTAAAACTCAATTTGGGTGGAAGAGTAATTTCTGGAAGAAATAGGCCGTGAAGGCCGGTACTCTGAAACCGCTTAAACCCTGTTAAATACCTTTTGAGTTACGAAGTTCTCAAAAGTTGCGTCCGCAAAGTAATTTTGAGAGGCGTCCCTTCCAGAGAACGAAGTGATACATCAAGGACAAGAATCAAGGGGACAAAAGTTTTATTATTAGGGAGATAAATTCTATAAAGAAGTATATCCAAATCTATTTCCATTCCTATAAATTACTGCTTGCTTTGGAATAACATGTTTATCCAATAAAGCAGCAGACTCCAATCCAGCTACAATAAGATGAAGATGGGTGCCTTCGTTAGGAGCAGCCAAGTTTATCGAATATAGTGAACGTAAAAAATGAGTGCCTAATCCTGGAAGAAGATCAACATAATCTTCTGCAGATTTTAGCTCAGGAGATGATAATTCAAAACGTTGAGATAATCTTTCTTTAAATTTAGGACTAAATACGGGATCCATATCTCCATTTCTCATTCTATTGGTGGCAACTAAGATTGGTAGTTCAGTATAATCCTCATGCTGTAATGATGGTCCACATGCAGCAGCAAAAAAATAAGGAAGTTGTCGTTTTTGTTTTCCTGACCACCTTCTTTCTTCTCCTGCCCACATATGTAGTGCAGATAAAAAATGATCTACACTCTTTTGATCAGTGCCATGAAGATGATTATACCAATCTAAAAAAATTGCAACTTCATTACCCATGAATATTGGATAATCACCTGTTGGAGTACTTTCATACCGCGGTGAAATAGATTTACTTGTGTGAGATAATTGTTTTCCAAGAAATTTTAATTGAGGAGGAATCGAAAGAAATATTTCCTGATCTTGACTCCACATATAAGTCAAAAATTCTAATCCAGTAGGAGGAAGGAGGAGTCCATCTATTACTCCTTCAGATTCATCGACTTTCATTTCTTTTGGTCTAGTTAATCTAGCCCATGAATCTCTATAACAATTTGCAAATGGTATTCCTGCAGTCATTAATAAAACAAATAAGACTTAGTTTATAAATTTTCCGTACTATTACTACCATTAAGTAAGAACTTAATAAGAAATACCTTATTTACTTTTGTCCCCTTTCTCTTTTTTAGCCTCTCAAAATTATTGTATTTAACATCGGGATTTAGAGAAGTTTTTGCGAAGCAAAAATTTGGGTAAAAACCTGCAAGGTTTTTCCTCTAAATCCTTGTTAGCCGACCCGACGACTGAAAGGAGGAGAGCCTGCAAGGCGTGGCAAGGAGC
>CAZLQZ010000021.1:0-7916 GCA_964561995.1 uncultured Methanosarcinales archaeon
TGATACCTGAGGAACTATACTCAAAAATTCTTATAGCCCATAAAAACGTAAAGCACATAAACAACTGGTTACGGTCGGTTGACACCCAAAGGACTATACTCAAAAATTCTTATAGCCCATAAAAACGTAAAGCATATAAATGAATTCGGATTCAGCAGTTTTACAGGATATAATATGCCGCGATCGCATAATTTGGTATTGCGCAGGATTGCTAAGAACTATGTGTTCTTTAGAAACCACGTAATATGTAAAGATCCTGTGTCCTCTGGACTTACGGGTTCAAATCCCGTTCGCGGCGTATTTTTTTCTTAAATAATCTTATGATTTTGTTTGGATTTGAACTTTAGTTCCTTTGGTTCCAAAAATGTTTATTTTTGCGAATAAATCTTTTTCGCGGCGTATTTTTTCACAATATAATTGTTGATTTTAAGTGATTTTATACTGAGGGGTTACATTTATAAACTGAATCGTAATCTTTTCAGTATATAAATAGCGTAATGCTAAAATGAGGAAAAAATGAGAGAATATAAAGAAGGAAATGCAGGTAGAGACCAAAGCGGTCCAAGAAGAGGGAGTTCAAATAGAGGCAGTAGAGGCCCTAGTAGAGATGGAGATAGATCAGGTTCCCGTGGTGGAAGAGATAGATTTGGTTCCAGTGGAAGAGATAGATCCAGTAATAGTGGCGGAAGAGAAAAATTAACATTTCATACAGTAAAATGTGATAGTTGTGGCGTTATGTCAGAAGTTCCTTTTAAACCAAGAGGAGACAAACCCGTTTATTGTAGTGATTGTTTTAAGAAAGAAGGAAGATCTAGTAATTCTGGTAGTTCAAATAGTTCATATGGTTCTGATAATAATCTTTTGAAAGAAATCAATGAAAAATTAGACAAAATTATGAAAGAAATGGATCTTTAGATTCATTTATTTTTTTTTCTTTTTTATAAGCTTTTAAACAAACTATTCTTTTTAAACCAAATTGTTTTTTGTATTGACAGTTTCCTAGTTTTTGACATATATATAATTCTAATTTTGGTAAAATTAATTCTTTAATTTTCACATCGTTGCATATATCTGATAATTCTTTTTCACATAGCATGTTAATGGAATTTTTATAAAATTAATAAAGTTAATTTATTATAATGCAAATATTTAAAAAAAAGTAATGATTTCCTGTATTATGGAGGATAAAAAATGTCAATTGATAAAAATGTTAAAAGTTGTGAAGTAAATAGTGTGGGTAAACCTAATTTTACAGGTAATTATGAAATTGCTCTTAAAAAAGTAAGGGCAGATACTGGTTATAATGGAAAGTTTGATGGACCCCAAAGAACAAATTTTTTTGAAGAATTTGATGTAGTTCCAAGGAATGTTGATGGACGTCCTATAGGGGTTAAAATTAATTATAAAATAAGACGGGAAGAACCAAAAGAGCAACCAAAACCTGTTAAATCAAAATCTGTTTCAGGACCTACCTTAGAAAGTATAACTTATCGTTTATGATTCCTTACCAATCAAGGAATTTTTTAGATAATTTGTGTGAAGATTTTCCTAAAACTCCTCACCGGGCTTGTAAAGCAATTCAAGGTGTTCTTTTTAGTTTTGGTTATGGTTGTGATGAAAATCTGATGCAAAAAAGATTTGCAAGATGGCCTCATCAAGTTGAGAAGTATATTAATTGTAATGATGCTGGAATTTTTTCTTATTTAATGGCAAAAAAATTAGGTTTGGATTGTAGTTTAGCAAGGATAGAAAATTTTCAAGATACTGGACAATCCCACTTAACGACTATTGTGCGTTCGTCAACAAAAGATTATTCTATTCATCGAGACAATGTACAAGAATTTTCATTAGATCCTTCTAAAAAAGTTTTTTATTTAGATGAGTTAGACATTGCAAAAATGATTAAAACTGCTACAATTGAAGATTTTTTATCAACTGGGCAAATGCTTAGTGCTTGTGTAAGATATGAGAAGGCATTTTCTTATCCCTTTTATTTTTATATTAATCGAGCACTTAAACTTACAGGGGATGGATTATTAAGAAGGAAAACATTTGAGTTGCCTGGATTGTTTGTAAGCTATGAATTTCAGAATGATGAACATAGGATTTTTTTTCATGAAGGAATTAATAGTCTTAAACTTATTAAACCTAGACTTATTGAAAAATTGATGGATTATGAGCCATTAGATATTGCGCAATTGCCCAAAACCGTTTCTGAAAAGTATTATCGAGCGTTTATAAGAATTTGGCAAGTTGCTACTATTGTAGATGATAATGCTCCCTTAAAGTTTACAAAGAAATTTTTGGATTGTGTTAAAAAATCAAGGTCTGGATTTTCAGAAGAAGAAATAATGCATTGTAATCATTTTGATGGTGCTCTTGATATTAATTATCGAAATCGTAAAAAATTAGGTTATATGTTTCGTAATGCACATTATAGGGAGACAATTATGGGAAATATGAGTTTAATTGATTATGCAACGGGTTTTATGAGTAAATTGCAAATTGGTGATGTGAAACATAAAAAATCAAATTTGCAAAGAAGATTAATTCGGAAAGTAGAAAAATGGCTTAGCCAAACATCCAAGTTCTAATTGTTTTATTAATTTCTCTTGTCTTAGTAATATTGACTAATTCTGTTATATTCATATAAGTTATAACTGATGAGTTTTCAAGAACAGGTACATTATAGGTTGAAACTATTTCTTTTGTAATCTGTGGGAGTTTAGTGATGGTAATTACGTAATAGTGGTCATCAACATCTCCAACATAAAGTTCTTTTAAAGTGAAGTCTTCTATTTTGCTATTTTTAAAACAAACTTCGCCTTCCTCATCATTAACTTCAACATCATCATCAAAAAATTCATATTCATATTCTACACAAAATGTATCTTTTTTTTCTAAAACTAATATGAAATCTTGATTTGCAAATTTACTGCTTCCCAAAGTGGTTCTATAAATATCATCATCAAATTCCAAAGTATAATTCATATTTGTTGATACAGTTGTTCGGTTATTGATAGAAATGTTGGTTATTTTTTCTTCTATTGTCTTAATTGATTTTTGATTAATTTTTTCTTCTTCAACAGTATATTCTTCAAGATCTGTTATTGTTTTTGATTTAATTGGACTGAAAATTGTTATTAATGCTATGATTAATATTATAATTAAAATTACATGAAATGAGTTGTTTCTTTTAATTCTGTACATTACCATTATGATTAAATTTAATTAGCCCTTTTTATTTTTTTCTATTATGTGAAGCATTGTTATTCTAAAGTATTTTTTTGACTATACATATATTTATATATTGCTTATTATGCAAATTTAGTATGAAAATATGTAACGAATGTGAAAAGAAGTTTGGCTTTTTAGAAAAAATATTTTATACTGAAAGTGGCGATATGTATTGTGCTAGTTGTGTTAGTAGATTAAGAAAAGACAGAGAAAAAGGTGATGGGAAGTTTGTTGAATTAAAAGAAACACAAAATCAAACTCCTCCTGAACAAGAAAAAAGTGATTATTATGTGAAAATTCCTTCTGAAAATCAACACTCTAATGTTACTACAACTTCTGGTAAATGGGAATTTAGAGTTATTAAGTTATCTTCCGATTCTATGCAAAAAACTATGGTTACAATTGAAAAATTTGAAGATGTAATTAATAAGATGGGTGAAGATGGGTGGGAACTAGTTTCAGTAATACCTTTAAATATTTTATTGATGAAAAGTTCAGCCCGAGAAGAACCTGCAATGGTATTTAAAAGACGGAAATAGTATTTTTACTTTTTTTATTGTACTCGAAAAGTTTATAAACTGCCTATATTTTCTCTAAACCATACAGCGGGATAGAGCAGGCAGGAGTGCTCGTCGGGCTCATAACCCGGAGGTCGGTGGTTCAAATCCACCTCCCGCTATATATTTAAATTCTTAAAAAATTGTAATTATTTCATAAAACTTAATGTTTTTTGAAAATATTCCCATTTTATCGGAAATATTAAGCCCGACGAGCACTCCTTTTCCGGAAATCACGTGATACACTTAATTAATAATAAAAATTAGTAAATATTATGATAATAAATTTATTCCAAGATTCAAATTTACGTGGATATGCAATGGAATATATTTGTAGAATTCTTTTAAGAAGGCAAAATAATAATAATTTTATTTTTCAATTAAATAGATTTGATGATATTGATGAAATTATAATTAAATATAAAATAAAAGTTCCTGAATATTTTAAACCCGTAATTGAATTTATGAAAAAAGAATGGAATCGTTGTGATTTAATTGAGTTTATTTTTGACAATAAAATAAATCGAAAAATTATAGATTTAAATTTTTATGAAGTGAAGAGCAAAATTTATTATGTAAAAAGAAATTATTTTGAACAATGTTTATCAAATTATAAATTTATGAATAAAATAAAAAATGAATTTAATCTTAAAACATATATTATTTCAGTTTTTGTTTATGATAGTTGGAGATTTAGTTTTAATATAATTTCTTATGAAAATCAAAAAATTCGTGTTTATTCAAGGTTCAATAAAACTACTTCTTCTTCTTATTTAAATAAACTGCAAAAGAAATAATTATTGTTGCATCTATTATAGCAAATATAAATTTAGTAATGTCATTTGTTGAGCTCCATCCTCTAATGAATCCATAAACGATTAAGACAACTCCTGACATAATTAATCCTGAACTAATGTTAATCATAGTAAGTGTGAAGAATGCAATAATAATTACTAAAATTCCCAATGTGGCTGTTATTAAGAATAATGTTCCTTCATAATCTTTTCTTGCTTCATTAAATGTATCATAACATTGTGTTCTTGCTTGTGCTCTACTATCAATAAAAGATTCATTATTTAAGTCTAGACACTCTTTTACAGTAATGTTATAATCACAACCTTCTGTCCAGACTGGTTTAGATTCATAAGAAGTGTTATTACAATATTCTTCATAAACTGGTTCTGGATAAAATGCTTGAATTCCTAATATTAGAACTAAATAAACAACTACTGCTACTGCAATTCCAAATATAGCGTTTATTCCTTTACTCATTTTGTATATATTTATTCTAGTCTTTAATAAATTTTTGGCTTAAATGATGAATCTGTTTATTTAAAGAAGGTTTTCGTTTTTTTAAATGATTTTCATCTTTCTTTGATATTTTTTTAACTTGTGTTTCAATATCATTGAAAGCTTTATGGATTGTTCTTGATAAATCCCAATCTGATGCCTTGGTTGAAGTAATTATTCTTCCAGGATAATCTACTAATATATGAATTGAAAATTTATGTTGTTTGTCAGCTTTTCCTGCAGTTCCATATTCTTTTAAGTTAACAATTATCTTGTTAGAATTATTTAATAAATAATCTATTTTTTTTGCATAAAAAGAACACAATTTTTGTGCATAGTATTTTAGATAATTTTCTTTTAATTTATTAAACCCTTTAAAGAATATATTAAAATTAACTTCTGATTCGACTTTCATAAATGCTTCTAATAAATCACGTTTTGAAATAATGTATCTTGGTGAATTTACATCTTTTATTATTACATTTGAAACTCTGTTATCTGTCATTTTTTTAGCAATAGTTTTAATGTTGTCAGATAATTTTGCAGTTATAATCTCTGTATGTGGTTTTGCAAAACTTATTGCTGGCATTGATAGAATGTCTGGTTGATCTATTCCCACAGTATTAATTTTAGATGAAACTTCTCTTGTATGTGCAGATAATAAGTACATATCCATTAAATCTACTGTTGTAATTATTGATGATAAATTTCCATACTTATCAACAATAGGAAGTTGAGAAAAACCATTCTCAAACATTATTTCAATAACTTTTCCAACTCTGCTCTTTTCTTTTACATTTACAACTTTGGAATATCTTATATCTTGTCCTTTAAGTCTAGTTAATTCCTTATATTCATTAGCATTTGCAATTATGTCGGAAGCCTTAACACATCCAATTATTTTTTGATCTTTTTCAACAGGTAAAATAGGTACTTTTGCATGAAACATTAATGCTGCTGCATCAGTAATATCAAAATCATCTCTTAATTTGGGAACATTTTTAATACAATTTGATACTTTTTCTTTATTAACATCTACTTTACTTTTAATTATTGATCTTTTATCAGTAACACCTAGAAATTTATTTTTTCTAAAAACAAAAGCATAACCAAGCTTCTTTTTTTTTAATAATCCTAGTAATTCAGAAATGGAATTTGATTCATCAATGCTAAGGAATGTTTTACGCATAATTTGTTTAACTTTCATGCTTTTTTTAATCTAACTACTGGTTTATATATTTTGTGATTATTAATTATTTCAATGTTGCTGTCAAAAACTCAATAATCTTTATAAGTTATTTTCTGTTATTAATTTAAATGGATAAATGCTACAAATTACAATTAAGAAATAAGAGTTTGAAAGCTAAATTACTAAATAAAGATAATGTTATAATTCTTGAAAATATATTAGAAAATGAAATTAGAAAATTTGAAAGATTACAAAAACTTAAAGTAAATGAAAAATTAAATTTTGGAAAAAAACTTTCTTCAAATGAATTAAATGAAATATTTCCAAACATTTGTTCTCAGGTTGATGATTTTTTAGATATTCAATACGGATCTGTTCCAAGATGTAATTATTTTAATCTTTTTAGTAATGATGGTATCGAAAAAATGACCCTATTAGGTTATGGTGTAACTGCATCTTTATTTGCTACTTTTTCAACTTGTTATTATATTAATCCTAATGCTGAATATTTGTTGAATAGTGGTGTTGCTTATTTGGAATTATTTCTGGTGTCATTAGTACATACAACTTTAAAAAACAATTCTTATTTTATGGGTGATATTTTTTTAAAAAAAAGTCGAAGAACGGATTTAATTCCTGTTGCGGGTCATGAATATGCTCATCATGTTCAATATATGAATGATATTTGTTCTTGTAATCACGGAATATTTGAAGAAGGAGTTTCAATAAGAACTCAAAATTATTTAGCTGAAAAATATAGTGAAATTGAAGATAATGAAGCCTTTATTTATTTTACTTCTTATCGAAATGTTAACGATTTTAAACGTGTTTATCGTTGGATGTGTAAAACATTAGATATTAATTCAAATAAAAATTTGATTAAATGCAAATCTTATTTTGATTTACTGGATAGTGCTTTTTTTCAACCTTCAAATCATGCTTTAGGGAATTCGCTTTTTTCAATTTATGAAGCTGTTAATGGAAAAGAAATATATAAAGATGTGTTTCAGGGAGAATTTTCATTTATATTATAAGTTTTACTTTAAATTGTAAAAAATTATTTTGTTAGTGTATTATTTATCAAAAATAAAAACCTTTATAAACACCTCTTAAATTCTCGTGACTATGTCAAAAATATATAATGTTGAAACAAATGAGTTCATTGAAAATTTAGCTACTGAATTAAAAAATGTTAAAGAAGTTGAATCTCCTGAATGGGCAAAATTCGCTAAAACTGGTGTGCATAAAGAACGTCCTCCAGTAAGAGATGATTGGTGGCATGTAAGAGTTGCTGCTGTATTAAGAAGTGTTTTCAAATTAGGTCCAATTGGTACATCAAAATTAAGAGTAAAATATGGCGGTAGGAAAAACAGAGGAGTTAAACCCGAACATACATATAAAGGATCAGGTTCTATTATAAGAAAGTCTTTACAACAACTTGAAAAAGCAGGATTAGTTAAGCAAGTTGAAAAAGGAAAACATAAAGGAAGAATGGTTTCTGAAAAAGGTAAAGCATTATTAAATAAAATTGCTGATATTAAACCTGTAGTTAAAAAAGAAGTTCCAAAACCATCAGTTGAAGTAAAAAAACCTGAAGTTAAAGTTGAACCTAAAGTTCAAGTTAAAACTGAGGTTAAAAAAGA
>CAZLQZ010000022.1:0-4980 GCA_964561995.1 uncultured Methanosarcinales archaeon
ACGGTAAACTACTATAAAAACCCTTCGATTTATTCGGAGGGTTTCATATTAACCTTGAATAAGAATAACATTAAATAGTTTTTTTGGATGTCTGAGTACTATTTTAAAAAAATACTTTAGCTTATTTTCAATTTTCATAACTGTTGAAAAACGTAAAGCTTTATAAAACTTTTATTGTTTTTTAAATCATGGCAACATCTTTGTTAAAAGCAGTTTTTTTAGAGAGAAGAATTCCTTATAGATATACTTCAATTGGTAAATTTAAAAATGAACATCTTAATTTTTTTTTCAAAGGGGTTTTAAAAACAAAACCATTGAAATGTAATCCTGATTCTAAAACGGATTATGTTTGTTTAATTTGTCACAATCATCTTAACATGTGTCTGCTTCAAATCAAGTCTTTTTTAAGGTTTTATACCAATGTAAGGGTCGTTTTATTAAGTGATGGCTCTTTGACTGGGCAGGATTTATTAGTTTTAAAAAAACATCTTAAAGGTTGTAAAATCTTTTCAAGAAAAGAATTAGATTCAATTGTTAATCGGGAAGTTAAATCTGATTTTTTAAAAGAATTAAGAAAAAAAGATGTTTCTAATTTAAAATTAATTGATGTTAATTTAGTTTGTCAAAATAAAAAAATAATTGTTGATTCGGATGTTCTTTTTTTAAGAAAGCCGGATGAAATTATTTTATGGATTAAAAATTCAGATTGTGGTTTTTATCATACTCAAAAATTAAAACCAAGAAGGAATGATATTGATATTTCATACCCTGATAAAGATAATGTGAATGTTCAATATTATTTTAGAAAAAATCTTAATGAAATAAATAAAAAACTTAATACTAATATAAAAACTTTAGATTTTTGTTCTGGTTTTATTGGTTTTGATAACAAAATATCTTTGGAAAAAATAGAAAAAGTTCAAAAAGTTTTAGTTTCATTTATTCCCAAAAAAGTTCCTAGTTGGGGTATTGAACAAATCGCTTACGCTTTTTTAATAATGGAAAATTCTAAAAGATTGAATGATGAATTTTACTTTGCAAAGTTAAATCCACAAAAATTAGGTCCTGCTAAAATGATTCATTTTATTGGTAAATTAGAACATTCTGAATATCTTAAAGAAGCAAAAAAAGTTATTAATCATTGTCGATAAATTTTTCGTACCACATTTCTAAACAAATTATATTCCACAATTTTTGTTGGTGGTTGAATTCTTTTTTTTGGTGTTGTTTCCATAACTTATTTATGTAATTTTTATTAAGGATACCACGTTTAGAAGAATTCATAATTGTTTTGTGAAGTGTATCTTTTAATTCATTTCTAAGCCATGAATCTACGGGTGAAGAAAAACCAGTTTTTTTTGCTTTAAGTACTTCTTTTGGAAGTATTGGTTTAGCAATTTTTTTAAGTAAAAACTTTTTTTGTAAATTGAAAAGTTTTTGATTTGGACTAATTGTTGCACACATTTCTACAAATTCGTGGTCTAAAAAAGGAGTTCTTACTTCTAATGAATTTGTCATTGATGCAGTATCAACTTTTTTCAAGTATGAATTTGGAAGAGTTGTTTTTATATCGTTGTAAAGTAAGCCATTAAGATCTTTGAATTTGTTATATTTCATTTTGTAACTTTTATTAATTGGAACAAAAAGAAGTTCTTTTTTTTCAGAATCAATAAATGTTTCATTTCCTTTAATGAATCTTGTAAGGTTATTCTTAATTTTTGAAATTTCTCTTATTCTCTTGAAACGCTCATTAAAAATGGGAATTTTAGAATAATATTTTTCCGTTTTATTTTTCACATACCTTTGATAGCCTGCAAAGTTTTCATCTCCTCCATCTCCTGAAAGACAAACTTTAACTTTTTGTCTTGCCATTTTACAAACAAAATAGGAAGGAATTAATGATGTGTCTGCAAAAGGTTCGTCAGCACAATAAACTAGTTTTTTAAATAAAGAAAAGTCGGATGTGTCAACCATGTATTCGTGATGGTCAGTATTAAATTTTTCTGAAGTTTTTTTTGCAATGTCTAATTCATTATTTCCATTTGTAAATCCTACTGAAAATGTTTTAACTTCTTTTTTTAATTGACTAATTAATGCAACTATTAATGATGAATCAATTCCTCCTGATAAAAAAGCTCCAACGGGAACATCTGCAATTAATCTTTTTTCTACCGATTCTTTTAATTTTTGATAAATTTGATTTAATGAAACATCTTTTTTTACAAATTCAACGTCCCAATATGGTCTTATTTTAATTTTTAAATCTTGAAATAATAAATAATGTCCTGGAAGAAGTTTGTATACATTTTTAAGAATTGTTTTTGGAGCTGGAACATAATTGTATGAAAAATAATCTGAAATTACACTTTTATCAACTTCTTTATTAATTGGATATTCTAAAATTGCTTTCATTTCAGAAGCAAAAATAAATTTATTATCTTTTGCATAAAAATATAAAGGTTTGATTCCTAATCTATCTCTTGCAAGAAACATTTTTTTACCGTCATATAAACAGAATGCAAATTGTCCATTTAATTTTTTTAAAACATCGATACCCCATTCTTCATATCCGTGAATGATTACTTCAGTATCAGATTCAGTGCTAAATCTATGTTTTTTTTCTAATTCTTTTTTTAATTCTTTATAATTATATATTTCGCCATTAAAGACAATAACAATTGAACCATCTTCATTATACATTGGCTGTTTTCCATTATTAATGTCGATGATACTTAATCTTGAATGTCCGAGTGAAACTTTATCTAAGTAAAATCCTTTAGAATCTGGTCCTCTATGATTCAATTTTTGAACCATTTTTTTAATCAGTTCTTTATCCTTAAAGTTAAATCCTGCTATTCCGCACATAATTAATGGTTATGCTCTTTAATTTATAAAACTTGTTCATTATCATTATCGAAATATTTATATATGACTTTTTTAAGGAATAATTAATGGTAATTAATCGGGGGGACAAGGTTTATCTATTTGTAGTATTGCTTATCATTGTTTCTGTATTGTTTTATTTTAATTCAACTTCTTTTGTATCTGACGATAATTCTTTACCTGTTGTAAAAGGAGTTGCTTTAGAAATTACTAGTGAAGTAACTAGTGAAGATGATGGAAGTTCAAGTGTTATAATCACTTCTGTTGAAGATTATAATTCAAAAATTGTTTCTTCTACAAAAAAAAGAAGTTCTCGTGTTGTTGTTAATGGTGTTACTGATTCGCAAGATGTAATTAATAATGTCAAAATAGGTACTCTTGAAGATTCTTTTATTAATACAGAAGTTGTTGCAGCAAATTCTTTTTATTTTACTCAATCTGATATATCTTTAAGAAAATTTGGAGATGTTGATACTATATATAAGTGTGAAGATTTTAATGTTGAAGATTTCTTTTGTGAAGGAAATTGGGAACCTATTAAAATTTCTTTTTTAGATGATGGAAGTAGTGTTTCTTTTTCTGTAACTGGATTTTCTGGTTATGCTGGTGGAACTATTGGAAGTAATGGATTAATCAATTTTACTGCTCCAACTCCAGAAGATGGATCTACTCAATCTGAAACTAATGTAGAAGTTAATGTTTCAATTTCAGATGTTGCAGGACTAAATGAAGTAGTATACAATTGGAACGGTGAAAACTATACTATATATAATGATGATTTAGTTTTGATGATGAATCTTGACGATGTTGGTGATGAGTTAAGTTCAGATGAAACTAATTTGTGGAATGGTTTAGTTTCATTATGGCATTTGAATGAAGAAAGTGGAACTGCTGCTGATGCAAAAGGAAGTAATGATGGAACTGTTACAGGAACAACAAGATTAAGTTCAGGTGTTTTTGGTTCTGGTTATGATCTTGATGGTGATGATGACCATTTAACTATGAGTTTGGCAATTATTGATAGTGACACTTCATTTAGTATTTCTGCATGGATTTATCCAGAAAAAATTGACGATTATAATACTATTTATGGTGAGTTTCCTTCTACAGCTAGAGGAGACATTAAAAATGGTTTTAGATTTTTATCCAATGGAAAGTTAGAATATGACATGTATACTCCAAGTGGAGGAAGTGTACAAAGTTCTGATAGTATTTCTGCAAATCAATGGTCTCTTGTTACAATGACTAGAGATGGAAGTAATGTTACTTTTTATATTAATGGGAATTTAAGTTCTTCTTCAACTTTTTCAGAATCATATGCTGGTAATTCGGTTGTATCTTCTTGGATAGGTTCAAGAAGAAATTCTGATAGCAGTGCATTTCAATCATTTAATGGTTCAATGGACGAATTTGGAATTTGGAATAGGCAATTGTCTACTATCGAAGTTTCAGAATTATACAATAAAGGAATTTTAGAAGACGCTTCTAAATCAAATAATGATGGAAATTTAATTGGTCCTGTTCAAGTGGCTGGTAAATATAATTCCGGATTAGAATTTGATGGTGTAGATGATTATGTTAATGTCGGTAGTTCCAATTCAGTTAATGTTGATACTTTGAGTGTTGGGGTTTGGGCAAAATTAAATAGTACTGATTCTAACATGGCTTTTATTCAGCGTTCAACGGCTAGTCCATTAAGTTTAGTGTTTTCTCTTTATTATGATTCTTCTGTTAATCTTTCACAGATTTACGTTACTAATACACCTTCTGGTTGGGATGCTTGGAGGAATTCGGACAAACAAATAATTAATGATGGTAAGTGGCACTATATTGTGGGTACATATAATAATACTAATCTGAATATGTATGTAGATGGTGTTTTATCTAATGGTGATTTAACTGGAAGTATTCCTACCATCCTTAGGTCTTCTTCTGATAATCTTGGAATTGGTGCCGATCCTCAAGGAAATAGTCTTTTTAATGGAACAATTGATGAAGTTAGAATATGGAATAGAAGTTTATCTTCCGATGAAGTTTATCAACAATATATTTCAAACTTACAAAAATACGATTCAAATTGGAATCTATATATTAATC
>CAZLQZ010000023.1:0-4235 GCA_964561995.1 uncultured Methanosarcinales archaeon
TTTAATTATATGATTTAATTAATAAAATCCGCATAGTATTTAAATAAATCTTCAATTAAATTTATAAACTAATTTATTCTATCATCTAATTATGACTAAATTTGGCGTAATTGGAGCAATGGATGATGAGATTGAAATGTATTTAGAACACATTCAAGATAGAAAAGAAACCAAATGGAACATATTTACTTTTTATGAAGGAAAGTTTCAAAACCATGATATTATATTAGTTAAATCTGGCGTTGGAAAGGTTTTCTCTTCAATGGTATGTCAACACCTTATAGATGAATTTAATCCTGATATGATACTTTTTACAGGAGTTGGTGGCTCATTAAACAAAGAACTAGAAATTGGTGATGTAGTTATTAGTATTGACTCTGTACATCATGATTTTAATGCAGTTCCTTTAGGTTTTAAAAGAGGTCAGATATCTTATACAGATTACCGATTTTTTAATGCTGAACAAAAACTCATTGATTTAGCCTTTAAGACAGAATTAGATAAAAACAAGATTATAAAGGGAAGAATCCTTACAGGAGATCAATTTTTCACTCAAAAAGATAAAGCTGAACATAAATACTTGGTTGAAGAACTTAAAGGAGATTGTATTGAAATGGAAGGAGCAGCAGTAGCCCAAGTATGTCATATTAATGAAGTCCCACATTTAATAATTAGAACCGTATCTGATAAGGCAGATGGTACTGCAGTAGAAGATTATAATAATTTTAAGTCAATTGTTGCTATGAATTCCTTTAAAATTGTTAAAAATATAATTAAAACTTTCTCATAACATTAATTTTTGAAATTATTGCTGAAAGGTCAAATATTATATCTTTATTTTGTGATCTTATATCTCTAGTTACATCTATAAATTCACTTATATCTGTTGCACACACAGATAAAATATAATTCCATTTTCCAGATCCTTTCTTGAACCAATGAATTCGCGGGTGAGAAATAATATTTTTTTCAAATTCTTCAGTTTTTACTGGATTTACCTTTACAAGAACATTGTGAAATTCTAAATTTAGCTTATTATAATCCGGGTCTATTGAAAAACGAATTATTTTATTTTCCAATAATTTTAAAATTGAGTTTTTTATTTTTTTATAACTCATTTTTGTTTGTTTTGTTAATTCTTTGTATGAAATTAAAGGATTGTCTTTTAGATAAGATAATAATCTTTTGTCAACTTCATTTAAACAATTTTTATTTGGTTTTAACATATCATAATTCAATAATGAAAAATCAGTACAAAACGATTTATAACCTAACGTATCTTCAAAATTGTGTGTGATTATGTCCATATTTTGTATATTTTGATTAAATAATTTATTTATTTTATTAAGTATGTTTTGTAATTCTTCTTCTTTTTCACAAGCCAATAATATTGAAAGATCATATGCACCTAAACATTCTTTTAATTTAATCAGAGGACTTATTTTTTTAACAGAATTAATTAAGTCTTTATCAAAACTTGACAGTTTTAGTAATATTGTTAATTTAAATGTATCATCATTAAAAATAAGTAAAGGTTTTATTATTTTATCAGAATACAATTTTTTAATTCTGTTATCTACAATTCTTCTACTGGTTTCTAAATCAATTGCAATTTTCTCAGAAGGAGTTTTAGAATCTAATGAGAGGATATAGATAATATTTTTACTGATTTCATCAATTGGTGGTAATATTTTTTTCATTTTAGGTCTTTTAAGCTACTTTTATAACAAAATAGGTTCAATAGCTATATAAAGATAACTACCCTACTTGTATTTGGGAAAATGATCACTGCAAAATTCCAAGGAATTGGATGGAAACATAAAATTCAAGAGAAGAGAAGTTATAATTTTATAACATTGGCAAAAGAGATAATTCTAGGAAGTATTCTTAAAAAAGGCGATGAACTATATTATTACCTTTTAGAAGTCGAAGGAAGAAAGGCACTATTGTTATTTCTTGATAAAGAACCTGCCAAGAACAATAATGAATTCTTAGTAAAAGAAGCATTACGTGGGTAAAAACGGGCAAAGAAACACTCGATTTATCTTTAAATAAAACTCTTGTTTACATTAACATATGAAAAAAAGATATGAACTCCTACTTTCAGAAGAACAAGAAAAAGAAATTCAAAGAAGAGCCGAAGAAATTGGATTTGTCAAAAAAAGTGATTATATTCGATTCATAGCTCTTATGGACCCTATTTTTATTAAACAGATTAATGAAATTCATGAAAAGGTGTGCAAATGCTTGAAAAAGTCAGAAAACGAAACAGATCAAGAAGTATAGGTATATCTTTAGATCTCTGGGAAAAAATAGAACAAGTATGTCAAGATAATATTTCTGTAAGTTCTTTTATAAGGATGAGTGTAAAAAAAGAATTAGAAAGAAGAGGTATTGGATAAGGCTAAATTAATTATTTGACCGAGTAATTATTAGGCCAACCACAATTAGGGCAGTGCTTTATTTCAGCAGAACCCTCGCCGCCAATTATTGTTACTATCTTTATTCTTTTACCAATTTTATTACATTGCGGACATTCCATTTTTATCTCCTTTTTAAAAATTAAAGATAAATTAACTTATAAACTTTTTGTCTGAAGTTATTTCGTAAGATTTAAATAGATTCAATCAAAAAACATATCATGGATGGATTTAAAAAAATTGCAGGCATGTTCATTTGTTTAATTCTTTTATTTTTAGTAGGGTGTAGTAATCAAGTTGAAACAGATGAAATTGTTTGTAATGAACCTTATATTCGATTTGGAGCAGATTGTTGTTTAGATGAGAATAATAATAAAGTTTGTGATAATGATGAAGAACTAACTGACTCTGCAGTAGAAGCTACAACTATCAAAAGTTCTTCAGAAGAAATTCAAGGACAAGTCATAACTGAAGAGTTTGATCAATCTTTATATGGTGTTAAATTTGATTTTTATACTCCACTAAATCAAGTTAAAGATAATAGATGGGATATAGAAAGAATTTTTTTAAAAATAAAAAATTCTGGAAAAGGATTAATTTCGAGTAAAGCAACCATTTCATTATCAAAATTAAATTATGAAACTGCAAAATATAAAGAAACAGCCAAAAAAACAATAATCCTACCACAAATCACTTCAGATTATGTTACAGATTTTTCCGCTGATGACTTCTTTTTTGAACATATTGGCAGTGCGTCTAAGATGAAAGCTAAATATCTCCTTGAAATTAACATTACCGAATCAGATCAGCTTCTTAAACAAGAAACTTACGAATTTATTATGGACGGTATAGGTTCAGGAAATCATAAAACAGAACATAATCTAACTACTACAAGACCATATGAAGATGAAAATCTTAATGTGCCATATATTCAAATTGATTTTGGTCCTGCAGATTTTATAAAAATAAGCGATGATTCGGTTAAAATAAAGGAAGTGCCAATCACAATAACAAATAAAGGAGACTTAAACTTAAAAGATTTAACAATCTTTATCCATGAAGGTAATGAAATAACTAAAGAATTCATAGACGAAGATGTTTCAAATGGTGAAGAATACATTTTTGAATATGAAATAAATGAAGTTGTTAAATCAGACAGAGGAGTTTCTGTTGAAGTATTTCTGCTAAAGAAGAATGGCTTTGAAACAATTAAAAACGCAAATAAAGATTTTAAAGTTAGGTGTCAAAAAGAAGGTGAACTTCCATGGGATACTGAAAATGAAATCTCAGTATGTGAAGTTAGTTAAGCCAGTTAAATTTTATCGATAAACTGTTCCTTATAAGTTGAACCACAAAGATTACAATCCTCTCCAGACCCGATACATATATCTGATGATTCGGAAAAAAGATAATTTATCGCTAAAATATTCGGATCTTGATCTTTTAAAGTTATTTCACATTTAGGACATTTTTTTTCTTTCATTTTTACTTTGCTTTTCAATCTTCTCAAAATAGAACTTTCTTACTTTTTGAACTTCATCAGGCATTTCTTCTTCTAGTTTTTCGCTCAATTTTGTTAGTTTAATCATTTTATAATTTATCACACATCATATTTAAATATTGTTTTTGTATAATTGCATATCTCAATCAATGATTAGACACTCTCATCACAAAATGGGAGAGTATTTATATCAACTAGCATTTAAATAAGTTATAAGAAGTAGTGAAAAGTTACGGACTTTACTTTGAATTCGAACGTCGGGCGTTGGCGTAAAACCTGCGGTAAAACGCCGCAGAATCTTTTTTGCATTATAA